>ACOK01000086.1 GCA_000174895.1 Ruminococcus flavefaciens FD-1 | reverse complement strand
TGGCTATATTCTGATATAGCCATTTTTCTTTGCATACGTGTCGGACTACATCACACCACATACTGACTATTCTTTATTTTTGCTGTAAACTAATAGCAGAGGATCTCTGAAAAAACATATCGCTGTTTATGCGGGATCTCAGGAATTACGCCGTTTTTGCTTTTTATCAGACATCTTATCCGCTTCGCGCAACTGGTAAAAGTTATAACTAAAATAAGTGAAATAACTTGACTTTACACATCCGCTGATATATAATTATTATATATTTTTATAGATTGGAGTGGTTATTTTGAAAATCCGAAAAACTATTGCGGCTTTCCTCTCAGCCTGCTTAGGTGCCTCTGCATTATGTACCTTTCCGGTAAATGCAGAAGAAATTACCGGAATGAAATTCTCCTCGTGGCAGGATGCATACTGGTATTTCCTTAATATTTCTAACGAAGGAAAAGAACCTGATGAAGACAGAAATCTGGGACCTATGTACGAAACCCGGGATATAACAGGTGACGGTATCCCCGAACTGTTCATCTCAGAATCGGCTTATCCCCTTTCAAAGGTATACGTATATACGTATCATAATGGCACTGCCGAATATCTTATGTCAGGCGGCGGAAACGGTATTATTGGATACAATACTGACAAATCCCATGAAGGAATCTACCTGATAACCTCATTTATGAATCAGGGTATCACTACCTATAAGGTAGACATATATAATAACAAAACTGTATCACCTCTTGCTGTGTTCACATCGGAGGATATGTATGCAGATGAAAAAAATCCTGCAAAGTACACATTCAATGACAAAGAAGTGACAAAAGAAGAATTTGACAAAGAATTCTCAAAATACAAAGACCTTGAAATAAGCTATGTAGGCAGAAAAGATTATTTTGACGAAAGATATCCTATTATTGATGATGTTGTATACTATTATTACTTCGATCATTTTGAAGTTGCAGGTGCTGACAATGATATCAAAAATATGAAAATTGCTGATGAAGTCAGAGGCATTAAAGTCACCGGGATACACGAATATGCTGCTGAAAAGCACAGAAAACTTGAATCAGTAACTTTTGGCAAAAATATAGAATTTATAGGCAGAAATTCATTTGAAGGCTGTTCTGCTCTGAAATCGGTTATCATTCCCGAAAATGTCAAAGATATAGGCGAACAGGCATTTCTTGATTGTGGTTCGCTTGAAGATGTAACTATACTCAACCCCGAATGCAGTATCTGGGATTTCTGGGAGGGCGGACAGCCTCTGACATTCTGCAATACTGTTGACAAAGACGGAAACACGGTATTCAACGGTGTGATCAAGGGACAGAAAAACTCAACAGCCGAGAAATATGCAGGTATATTCAAGCTTGATTTTGAGGAAATCGAAAGTAAAAGCGCCGGAAAGATCATTTACGGTGACGTGAATGACGACAGCATTATTGATGCTAAAGACGCTACGGCTATACTTACAGCATATTCAAAAAGCTCTGTTATTGACGGTGAACTCGGATTTGACGATAATCAGAAAAAAGCAGCCGACGTAAACAGAGACAATATTGTTGACGGAAAGGATGCAACATCGGTTCTCACCTATTATGCACGTACCTCTTCAGGATATGGCGGAACACTGGAAGAATTCATGAATAACGGATACAGCTTCGATTAATTCGTTTACGGAGACTATGTAAGACCTTGCGGCTCAAGGTGAACTCCGAGGGAAAATATGAAATAGAAATTCAGAAATCAAAACCACCCGTTGAACGTGTGGCTTGAATAAGCACTATAAGGGCTTGATACTGACACTGCCCCTTAAGAAGGCTGAGAAAGGTCTGCCAACTGCATTTCATTCTCAGCTACCCCTTGGAATGTGATAAACTACTTATATCGTCTCTTGTCATAACGATACCTCCTCTGTTATTTTTAGTTTGGTTGGCAGACCTTTTCTATTATAACATTGGAGGTTTTTATTTTCTACTCATAGCTAAAGCTTTTTTTGAACCCCCAGTTAAACCGGGGGGTTCGGGATACAAAAATATCGCCGGGACCAATTAAGATCCCGGCGATATTTCTGATCAGAACTGATCAGTGATATTGCTTCAGAAGTTATCACTCATCTTCTTTTTTACGTCGGCTGAATATGCCTGACATTTTAATTGCAACTAAGCCGAATCCCGTCATCATTAAAGCCAGGAAGGCGGTCAGTGCATTTGTCAGTGAGTTGTTGCCTGTCTGAGGCAGTTCAACTGTTTCACCGCCGGAGTTGGTACCTTTTCCTGTTTCAGGATCAATAACATATGTATCAAGTACCTGACCGTTTTCATCTTTAAGTATGATGCTGTATGTACCGTCAGAGTTTTTCTTGGTTTCGGCATCATCGGGAGCGGTTCCGTTCTTTGATTCATAGTCATTTGAAACGCACTCTACCCACTGTGAAATAGATGCATTGCTCTTTTCTTCCTCTGTCTTTTCGCTTGTTGTGGTGGTCGTTGAAGTCGTATCTGATGACTCGGAGACAGTAGTTGTGGTAGTTGTTGTTTCTTCAGCAGATGTTGTGCTGTCTGAAGATGATACAGTAACTTCAGCTGTTGTCTCAGTGATAACCGCAGTAGTTTCAGTTACAGCAGTAGTTGTTGCAGCAGGAGCGTTTCCGCTGAGATCATAGTTATGGCCGCTGAAATCAGTTACTTTGCCCTTTGCAATTAACTTGCAGTTGTCGTTTACATTTATATTTGTATCAGGAGCGATAAGAACATCGACATAATCAGGTATAATGATATCAGATATTACATTGATATTGCCGAAAAGTGAAAGTTCTGTATGTTCTCCTGCTTTTACAGCCTCCTCAACAGCAACTCTGATATCTGCATATGTGCTCTTGTCACTGAGCATTGCTATTGCGTTCTTGTTTATGCTGACAGTATCCAGAACTGTACCGCAGCTATCGCACGTCTGAACTGCAAGGCCGGGCTGACCGTTTGCAGGAGCATCTACGAGGATATATCCGCCTGATGAGCTGCACTCATGTTCCTTTACGCTGTGGACCTTAATAGTTTCTGATGTTCCGTCAGAATACTCAATTATTATCTCTGCATCCCTGCCTTCAGCATTTGCTTTAAGCATAAATGCAGTTTCTTCTGTAACTGTGATATATCCGTCAGCATCAGGCTGTGTGCCGTAAAGTTCGGTAAGTTCAAAAGCGTCAGCTGAAGCTTTTTTCAGCATTTTAAATCCGTTTCTGCTTAAATTGGAAGCAGATGAGCCGCTTACAGGGATCTCTCTGTACTTTACCTTTACGCTTTTGCCATTGGGAGTTACAACAAAGAACATATCCTTTAATATATCGATTACAGCTTCTGTTCTGTTCATTGATAATTTCTGATCAAGATATGCTGTGAAATCATCGACATTGTCCCTTGTACGTCTTGTATCCATGTTATAGATGTAATCGTTTCTGAACGCCTCAAAAGCATTCTTAGGCTCCTTAGGACCATAGAATATTTCACGTATCTTATTATTGGATGCATAATTGTAAACTATACCGACTGCTCCGAAGCCCTCAGGCTTGGTCTCGTCAACGATGACTTCATATTCTATCGGGTCTGAACCCGGAAAAGCTACCTTTACATCCTCAAGAATATGTGCTACAGGAAGTTCACTGAATATCGACTCATAGATAGTATGGAACCAGTACATATCGTTCATTTCAGGCTTTCTGGAAAGTAATTCCATGAGGCGCTGAGTATTAGCATCAAATCTTTCTGCATCGAGGTACTTTTCCCATACTGACTTCCAGAGATCCTTGATCTGGAGTTCGATCTCTACTGTTTCCCCGGGAGCAATTTCGTCAACGTGTATCTTTGAAACATTATTGTCATTGATAAGTGTTTCAGTCTTGGTATCTGCGAAAACAAGATTGTGATTCTCATAGTGTTTGAGAGTTGCCTTTGAAACCTGCATAACCTTGCTAATCTCATTTTCAAGATCGTAGATAGTTTTATCAGACTTGTTTGTAAGACCGATCGTTATCGGATAATACTCATTATAGAACGAATATCTCGGAAGCTTTATCGACATTTTCAGAGCAGAATTTGCATAAACATGGAGAGTTTCCTTTGACTTGAATTCATATTCAAACTCTTTTCCGTTGTTTGTTCCTGTCAGCAAGGCTGAAAGATTATAGTCGCCTTCAGAGTCGCCTCTGAGATACCAGTCAGCAGTCTTGATCTGGTTAGGTTCAAGATCCCCCATATCCTGTGTAAGATCGCCCTTGACAAGTGTAAGTCCTTCAGGAACTGCAAGAGTTGATGTGCAGTCCTTGAGTGTATTGCTGTCCTTGTTTATAACGATAAGCTGTACATCATAGAATTCCTTGAGCCATTTGCACTTGCCGTAGATCAGCATATACATTTCTTCTTCGACAGTTTCGGTATGAATGACGTAAGCATTCATTTCCGGAATATAAACCGGCTTACCCTTCGGAATATCAAAATCAGCTCCTTTGATATCCATTCCTTCTCCGCTGCCTCTGAACTGAAGAGTAGTTTTTTCATATACAGGTTGCTTGTTATTGTTTACAACTGTTTTTTCTATGACAACGCCTGATGCCTTGAAATCAGCCTCGATAGTATACTTGAAACTGTTGAAGTTCTCTTCACCGCTTATGTCGATCCCGGCAGCTTTTATATCTTCGGGAGTCATAGGAGTTATTTTCAGTTCACCATCGATATTCAGACGAACGGGTTCTGTGGTCGTTGCTGAGGTCGTTGTTACGGATGAAGAAGTTGTTGTTTTTGCTGTTGTTGATGAAGTGATCTTTGTCATGGTGATCTTCTGAGTAGTTGTTGTACCTGTAGTTGTGGTAGTTGTCTCAGAAGTTGATGAAGAAGTTGTTTTGGAAGTTGTTGCAGATGATGTTGAAGTTGCAGTAGCAGTGGTTGTTGTTGTACCTGAAGTGGTAGTGGTAGTTGTTGGTTTTTGGGTAGTTGTTTCTGTTCTGGTTGAAGTAGTTGAAGCAGTTGTGTCAGATCTGGTCGAAGTCTGTACGGATGATGTGGAAGAAGTTGTGGTATTTGCAGCTGTAGTAGTTGTCGTTGCAGCAGCTGTAGTAGTAGTAGTAGTTGTTGTTGTTGTTCTGACATTTACATTCATGGTGCAGGTGCCGTTTTTGCCTGCATTTACCTTTATAGAAGCCTTTCCTTCTTTTTTGCCGCTTATCACACCGTTCTTGTCAACTGATGCAACAGTCGGATCGGATGAACTGAATTCAAGACTTCTGTAATCTGACCTGATAGTGTACTTATCCCCGACATTGAGGGAGATATTCTTAGGACCGATAACTATTTCGTTCTCGATAATTTCATAATCGAATCCTTTATCAATTGCGAATGTCTCAGCTGTAGAGTCCTTATAGCAGTATATTGTTCCTGAATAATTCTTGTTGAATGCATTGCTGCTGATAAGGCAGTCAGGGTTATAAATATAAACATCAGCATCGAAGTTTGCGAATGTGTTATCATTGATCTCATCCACGCTTGTCGGCAGAGAAACAGCGGTCAGACCCTTACAGCCATTGAAAGCGTATTCATTGAGGGCTGATGTTTCCGAGTTGTAAATATCGATCTCCCTGAGGGAAGGCATACCGGAAAACGCATATGCAGGGATGATCTCACCGCCTGTGACTGTGACCTTTTCAAGTGCATAGTCAGAATAATCAAGATTTATGTTTCCATGATTGTTCCATGAATATATAAACATATCTGAAATTGAACTGTTCCAGTCGGTACTGCTTCCGACAAGTGTTAACTCACGGTGTGTGCTTGCATAAGGGAGTGTAAGTTCTTTTATTGATGTGCATCCTTCAAATGCTGATGCTTCTATAGTACTTACCGATTCGGGAACTGTCATTTTTGTTAATGCTTTGCAGTTACGGAATGCACGGAAGCCTATTGTTTCACAAGTGTCAGGTATTGTGATACTCTTCAGTTTTGAACACTCTGCAAAAGCATACTCGCCGATACTTGTTATAACACTTTTGGGATTTAATGAAGTAATAGGTGTATTATAGAATGAATAATTACCATAAGAGGTTACTGTATCAGGAAGCTTTACCGTTGCTAATGATGTACAGTTCTGGAAAGCCTTTTCACGAATATCTTTTATTTCTGTTCCGCTGAAATCCACTTCTTTAAGCGTAGGCATATTTGAAAATGCACAAGCAGGGATGATTTCACCGCCTGTGACTGTGACCTTTTCAAGTGCATAGTCAGAAAAATCCAGATTTATGTTTTCAAGATTGTTCCATGAATATATAAACAGGTCTGAAATTGAACTGTTCCAGTCGTTACTGCTTACGGCAAGTGCTAAATCACGCCGTGTGCCTGCATAGGGGAGTGTAAGTTCTTTTATAGATGTGCATCCTTCAAATGCTGATGCCTCTATAGTACTTACCGATTCGGGAACTGTCATTTTTGTTAATGCTTTGCAGTTACGGAATGCACGGAAGCCTATTGTTTCACAAGTGTCAGGTATTGTAAAACTCTCCAGATTTGAACACTCTGCAAAAGCATGCTCGCCGATACTTGTTATAACACTTTTGGGATTTAATGAAGTAATAGGTGTATTATAGAATGAATAATTACCATAAGAGGTTACTGTATCAGGAAGCTTTACCGTTGCTAATGATGTACAGTTCTGGAAAGCCTTTTCACGAATATCTGTTATTTCTGTTCCGCTGAAATCTACTTCTTTAAGCGTAGGCATATTTGAAAATGCACAAGCAGGGATGATCTCACCGCCTGTGACTGTGACCTTTTCAAGTGCATAGTCAGAAAAATCCAGATTTATGTTTTCATGATTGTTCCATGAATATATAAACAGGTCTGAAATTGAACTGTTCCAGTCGTTACTGCTTACGGCAAGTGCTAAATCACGCCGTGTGCCTGCATAGGGGAGTGTAAGTTCTTTTATAGATGTGCATCCTTCAAATGCTGATGCCTCTATAGTACTTACCGATTCGGGAACTGTCATTTTTGTTAATGCTTTGCAGTTACGGAATGCACGGAAGCCTATTGTTTCACAAGTGTCAGGTATTGTAAAACTCTCCAGATTTGAACACTCTGCAAAAGCATGCTCGCCGATACTTGTTATAACACTTTTGGGATTTAATGAAGTAATAGGTGTATTATAGAATGAATAATTACCATAAGAGGTTACTGTATCAGGAAGCTTTACCGTTGCTAATGATGTACAGTTCTGGAAAGCCTTTTCACGAATATCTGTTATTTCTGTTCCGCTGAAATCTACTTCTTTAAGCGTAGGCATATTTGAAAATGCACAAGCAGGGATGATCTCACCGCCTGTGACTGTGACCTTTTCAAGTGCATAGTCAGAAAAATCCAGATTTATGTTTTCATGATTGTTCCATGAATATATAAACATATCTGAAATTGAACTGTTCCAGTCGTTACTGCTTACGGCAAGTGCTAAATCACGCCGTGTGCTTGCATAAGGGAGTGTAAGTTCTTTTATTGATGTGCATCCAATCAATGTATTTGATCCGAGATCTTCAGCTAATGAAGGGAACTCCATTTTTTTCAATCCCGTACAATTTTTGAATACACAATCACCGAATGATTCTACATTTTCCCCTATCCTGAATTCGCCTATTGCAGAACAGCCTGAAAAGGCTGATGAACCGATATGCTTTACACCGTCGGGAAGAACAAATATACCGGCAGCTGTATTTGTTATATCACCATATGCGGCTGAACTCAGCTGACTCATTCCGCTGAACAGATAATCACCTATGTTTGTTATCACAAGTCCGTTTTCAGCGTCTGTGTCCTCAAACAGAACCTGAGTTACTGAAGCTGCATTTACAAACGGGTTTTTGGTAAAATTATTCATGTCACCGTGTCCGTGAATACGCAGCAAGCCATTGCTGAAAATATCAGCTTTGATATTTTCTCCCAGTTCAACAGATTCGTAGATCTCTGAATCATCGGGAACGGAAAGTATTATCTGAGCATTTGTGGTTCCGAGAGTGTCGTCAGATTTTTCCTCAGCAACATCAGAAGCTGCTTCATTTTCGGTTGTCACGCTCTGCTCTGTATCTTCCTGAGCAGCCCATGATGTCGTAAGAACATTTCTTGAAGGTATTGCCGATGCACAAATTAATGTGCTGAGTACACCGGCAATGATGCGTTTGTACATTAGTTTCACTCCTGTTTTAAGAATTATACTGTAATATTTAAAACAATACTATTTAATTATATCTTATTTCATACGATCTGTCAAAAGAAAAATTGCGCAAATTTTGCTGACATTATCATTTTATGCTAATATACCACGACAAATTGCCTATCTGACCATATATTATTCGTCAATCGTAACCGCAACGAGATGAATATTCAGCTAAGATAGCTGAACTTATGGAGGGTAACTGACGATATATAGGTGAATCCCCTGGCAGAGAATGTTTGAAAGATTTATATACTAACAAGACTGAAAAATAAAAAACTATTATATTTGTATGGTTGACTTGTTATAGGGCTTGCTATATTATACTTAAAAAGCAGTTATTTTGCTCACAAAGAAAAGGACTGCAAATGCAGTCCTTTACGATTATTTATATACTCGTTAAGTTGTCCTGCGGATATCATGTTAAAGCTTACTGAACTTACTGAATGAAGTAACCGCTTGGCGGATGTCAAGCGGTTTAAAAATACCCTTTTGCGATACTGAATGATATTGACAATATATACAAGAGGTATTATAATATACTTATAAATTGATGATTTCAAGTGAATCGTTATATTAAGGAGTGTATTATATGAACAAGATTATACGCAGAGTAACATCAGGGCTGACGGCATTGGCGATATCGATGATTCCTGTTAACGCTCCGATTCCTTTTGTTGGGACGAATGTTAGCGTTATGACAGCAAGTGCGGAGGAAACTTATGGTGATTATTCTTATACTATTAATGAGGATAGTGAGGGAGAGTATGTAACTATAACGGGTTACAGCGGAAACGACACAACAGTTGTTATTCCAAGCAAGATAAAAGGGTTACCTGTAAAAGATATAGGTGGTTCTTCATTTAAGAATACCAGAATAAGCAGCATTAAGATTCCTGAAGGAGTAACCTCTATTGGAGGTTGGGCATTTCTTGGCTGTTGGAATCTTGAATCAGTTTCGATTCCTGATACCGTTAAAAACATAGGTTCACTTTGCTTTTATAATTGTTCCAAACTCAAAGAAATAGTAATTCCGGGTTCTGTCAATACTATTACTGAGCAATCATTTTACGGATGTACATCATTAAAAAGTATTGAGTTTAAATCCGGTGTAAAGGAAATCGGAAAGGATGTGTTTGATGGATGTACAGTGCTTACAGATGTAAGTATTCCTGATACCGTTACAAAAATAGACGAAAAAGCTTTTAATAATTGTACCTCATTAGAAAGTATTACTATTCCTGATAGTGTAGAAGAAATAGGTGCAAGTATTTTTTATGGTTGTACGTCTTTAGCTAAAGTGAAACTTTCCAATAATATAAATACAATTCCTGTTAATGCGTTTTTTAATTGCGTTTCTCTAAAAGAAATAACGATACCATATTATGTAGAAAGTATTGGTGGAAGTGCATTTATTTATAAAAACAAAAGCGGTTATTACTATTCTATTGATATTGAAAAAATCAATATTGGTGCTAAATTAAAATCTTTGAAAAACCTACCTGTTAATTCAGAAACATTGCAAGAAATAAATGTTGATACCCAAAACGGTTTCTTCTCATCCGAGGACGGAGTGCTTTACAACAAGGACAAATCTCAGCTTATAAAGTATCCGTCAGCAAAGGCTGATACAGAATTTACTGTTCCCGATACTGTTGAGCAGATAAGTGAAAATGCATTTGCAAACAATACCGTACTTAAAACAGTATATATCAGCGAAAATACCAAAGCTATTGAGCCAAAGGCATTTTATAACTGCACTCATCTGGACGAGGTGTATTTCTATAACAAAGATTGTGAGATCTATATGTCAAAGGACACTATTAACAGCTCAGCGGTCATAAACGGCTATAAGGATTCTACGGCAGAAGAATATGCCAATACTTATGGCTTCGCTTTCAACGAGATACAGGGATCCGAAACAACAACTTCAGCTTCGGTAACAACAAGTACGACCACAACGACGACTACTGCCACTACGAGCGAAACTACTACAACAAGTACAAGGACTTCTTCGGCAGCTACTACAACCTCTACAACGTCTACTTCGGTAATAACAACAACATGGATTATGGCATCGATAAAAATACTATCACTTCCTAATAGATTAGAATACATGGAAGGAGAAGAAATTGATTATACCGGCGGATATGTTGAGTATGAACGTACACATGAGGGGGCATCACATTATCCCAAAACTGTTCCTATGGATAGCTCTGAAATATACCATAATGTATGGGGAAATACTGTAATTTTAGGCGTTTCCGGTGATACACCGCCATCTTACTATAACAATTACAGCGCAACTGCTACATTTACAATTAATACTATTCCAACCACAACAACTACCACCACTACAACAGCCGCTCCAACCACTACATCCCAGCAGCCTACAGTACCACTCAAAAAAGGCGATGTAACTAATGATAATGTTATTGATGGCAGAGATGCAACTGCTGTACTTACATATTATGCTCAAACTTCTACAGGACAGTCAGGCAGCTTTAATGAATATCAAAAGCAGGCAGCAGAGGTTAATGATGATAATGTAATTGATGGGCGTGATGCTACGCTTCTGCTCACATACTATGCTTATACATCAACAGGTCATTCCATGACTCTTGATGAATATATTTCTGAAATGAATAATCCGACAACATCTGCCACGACGACGACAGTAACAACCACCATAACATCGACAACTACCGAAACAACAACTACTACAACAGCTAACACAGCATGGAAGCAGTTATATCTGAATGCAGCAACATCCTACGAATCTTCTAATTCGGGCAGTGTGTACAAGCTGATTGATCTGAATGGTGATGGTATACCTGAGCTTTATGCTCGAAATTTAAATCAGGGCGGCGCATTATGGACAGTTGTAAACGATAAAATAATGCAGCTAAAAAAATGGGATAACGCAAGAACGGGTTCAATAACGAATTACAGTGAAACAAATCATACTTTTGTAACGCTGTCAACTTTGAGTGATCTTTATTATGAATATGCGATATGGTCGCTTTCAGATAATGGTGATATGTTAAAGAAAAAAGCATTCACATGTAATAATGGTAAATTTGCCATTGATTATGTTAGTACGACTCAAGATCAATACAACTCTGTGATGAATGCAGAAGTAGTCAGCCAGACATCGGTATACAGCACTTCAAATGACCTTTCTATAAGTAAGTTAAGATCAAGACTGGGATAAAACAGCCACAGCAAGCCCGTAAAATATATGGGCTTGTTCGTGTTTATGGAGGAAAAATGAAAAAGATAATATCAATTCTGATATCCTGTATAGTGCTGATGTGTTCATGCGTTTCATGCGGGATAGATATAGACTATAAAAATGAGAACAACTCCCTGATCGGAAAGTGGAATGTCAGTTCAGAGGGACTGATCGACATCATTAAAAACAGTATTGACCTTTCGGATACAAGCATCATTAAGTACAATGACGCTGTTATGATTTTTAATACTGACGGCACTATGAACTTACATATGTCATTTGACTTTTCAAAGATCATTTATCTTCATGATGATAAAATGTATTTTGCGGGGCAAGAACTCAATGTTATGGGATATGATGGGAAGTCGCTGGATATCGAAGTCGGTGGTATGCTTGGAATGAGTTTTGAGAAGAAGAGGAAGTCGCCTATCAGATATGGTACTTACAGTATTCCCGAAGAAGCCGGATTCGGTTTAAAGGATCGTGATGAGGCATCTATAATATTCTTGCCTAAAGGACATACTTATCTTGAACTTGATAGTATCGGAACATATACTTACGACAGAGAATCAGGTACAATATCTATTCAGTATAAGAATAGTGAAAGGAGCAATCTGCTTACCAATGTAGAGATGAACGGACGCAAACTGACCTGAAATGAATCAGGGCAGGATATCACGCTCACCAAAAAAATATCAGTCAGCTTTGATGGGGAGTAAGTATCTGCGCGGTTTTATTATACCCAAAAATAAATAACAAAAAGCACTTGCAGCCGACATGAATGTCAGCGGCAAGTGTTTTTTTTATACCCGTTTAGCGGAGCAGGCAGTGTGCAGCCTCAGAAGCCGGTTTTACCGATAAATCTCAAGTTTGCAGTCGCAGTTATCGTGGTCGACGATATTATCAAGAATAGCAAGCATAGCGGAGTCGCCTAAATCGGCTCTGCTTTTTTCGTAATGAAGCCATTTTATCACAAATGGTTCATCGAGCTCGTGACAGCCCAATCCTCCGGAAAGAATGTCTCTGAATGCGTTGAGATTATGACCTGTTTTGAAATTTATCCCTTTTGTCATGATCCGGTCGATTTCGCAGTAGAATCCTTCAAGGTCGGAAAAGTTATTGCCGTCTATTATGTAAGTTCGCATAGTATTTTCTCCTATTTCTTGATTTTCATTCATCCATAGGCATTCCGACAGCTATATATTCTTTGAGCGGCAGAATAGTCCCATGGTCATTGTCAACGTAGATATCCTGCGGAAAATCAGGCTGAAGAAGTTCTGTCCTGACATTCTGAGCATTGGTATATACCATCATAATACAGCAGTTGGCTTTGAACGGTAGATTTTTGAGATCATCATGCCAGTCGGAAAGATCAGTGTCAAAATCATAGAATATATGGCCGTCATTGTACTCCACACAGCATCGGTCAGTTTCAACATCGTATGCTCTTATTGCACCTGTATGCTTCATATTTTTTATACGTTGCAGCGTGAGTTTATCATCGCCGATAAGTGTTATCCATTTCATAGCATTTCCTTTAATTTCGGGAGTTTCGACTTTATAGCTGAACTATTCTGAAAGATCGTGAACACAGAACGTCTTCTATGTCAATTATCCCATGTAGTATACCTTATCACGATCTTGATATTTCTATTATAGAACATGAGCGGCGTTCATGTCAATACATGTGGGAAAGTTACAATTGTGAAAACTAAAATGCGTGAAGATACACTTTTGATTTGAACGGATGATCTGTGCAGCGCTGTTGGCAGAGTTATTGAGAATCTTATAAAAAACAAAATTCTAATTACTGCACAAATAATGAGAGATGTTTTTCAATTTAGTCCTTGTTGCAGTTATATATTCGATGAAGATTTTAAGAAAAGGAGCGCTAAAAAGTTGCTAATAAACTATTTGTAATAAATGTACTGATTATTACTGCATATTGTTGATTAGTACATAAAATATTGACATATATCTGTGTAAATGATATAATGTATATAATATTTATAAGTAGCTTTGATGATATATTTCATTACTTTGAATTAACAAATATCATAAAAATCTCGGATAATAATTCTATCATACAAGGGGATGTATCTATGGAGAATAAAATCAAGAAGGCATTCTTTATTATAAGAAACATGGACTCCAATCTTCGTAAGAACCTGCAAACGGACAAAGGTTATATTCACGAAGAAAAACTCTGGGAGAATACATATATCAGACATCAGGCAGATCGAAGAAAAGAAGGCGGACACTTTTCTGTGGAGATGCATATCCGAGGCATGGTTTATGCGATGTTTGGTTCAAAAATACCATGGAAAAGCATAAAGCATGATATTGATACCAAAACAGGTATTATGCATCCGGTTGATGATATTTTCCATAATTACAATACAGAGTTTTTGCTGAAATGTGATACGGATGAACTGGCTGATGCTCTTAAAGAAATAGGCTGTAAGGGGAAAAGTGTGCGTGTTCTTGTAGATGCTCTCATAAAATACAATATCCCAAAGCTATTGGATTTTGAAGAAAAATACGGAAGTATTGACGATCACTATAAGGTATTTGCTGATAAAGACCCGTCAATGAGGGCATTGCTGAGAACTCTGTCAGGCTCAAAAAGTGCAAATAAAATGCAGAAACTCGGAGATTCACTTGCAGCGGAATATCTGCGTAATGTGGGATATGACATTGCTAAAACCGATAGGATCATAAGAAGAATAATAGGAAGTGAATGCCTCGGTTTTTCTTCAAGAGAAACGGCTTCGCTCTCGGAAACATACGACATAATTGCTCAGATCGCAAAAAGAGCAAAAAGATCGGTCAATGAGATAAATAATATATTGGAGCTGTACTGCGATAAAAATTTCGGATTCTGTGGAATCAAACCCGACTGCAAGAATTGCGGTGTCAAGAAATATTGCGTTTATCCGAATTCAGAAAAGAATATTCGGAAGAAAAAGGAAAAAGCCGCTCTGATTGCAGGTGAAAAAAAGCAGGATGATGAAGTAAAAACGGTTGCTGAGAAAAACATCATAAACAATGTTGAAACAGTTCAGCCTCCTGTTGTGGAAGAATACGGGGAACTTGTCCTTAAAGAGAAGATAACTCGTGAAAGGCGAAAATCAGCTGAGAAACGAACAAGAGTGCTTGGAAATGAAACAAAGGAAGAACTGAGAAATAAAGACCTGAGAAAGTTTGCAAGTCCACGTTCGCTGACTGATATAAGAACGTCGGATGTCTTTGTTGCCCGGCTTATAGAGCGTTACAGTATTTTACAGGATAAGTATGCAGATGATTTCCCGTTGGGATTAGTAGATATTTCCAGAGATGAATTTAAAACCCTTCAACTGCGTGTCAGAAAATATATTGTAGAAAAATCGGCTGTTACTATTCTTTCGGGATATATTGCGTCGCTTTTTCTTGTTAAATCTGTTGAAAACTATGGCATCAAAGGCAATTTCTGGGAATCAGTCGCCGTACTGCTTGATTTGCCTGAGAGTGAAATTACAGATTTTCTGAAAAAGGCACTTCTTGCATTCTGTTCATCCGAAAGGCTGTATTTCCATTATTATAAAGGTATTCGTTCATATACGGGAACTGTGCTTATCCATTCAGTCATAGGCTTTGATGAACTTGATACCTCTCTGAATTTTATTCTTGATTACTACATTGAAGAAATGAAGGAGACATATTCAAAGGATACTGCCGATGAATATATATCACGTTTTATTGAGATTCTTTCTGCTGATGTACAAGGGGATGAAAGCGAAGAACACGGCATGAGCGGTATATACAAAGTATCTTTCAATCTGAAAAATGCTTGTCTTGTTTTTCCGCAGGCAATGGGGGATATCCTCAATTGTCTCTTATTCAATATTCATGCGTATTATCACAGATTGTCGGATACAAGCTATTCTCCTGCGGCATTTTACAAGTATTTCAAGCGTTGGTGCATAAGTGATATTCATCAGAAAAGAACAGGATATAGCAGTGCGTCAAAAACTCATAATGTTACAAGAAATAAAAATACGGAAAAACAGGTCGAAAAGCTGTCTGAGAATAAGAAATGCTCATTTTTCATAGATGAGGATAAGGATCTTTTTTTGTTTATTCCGCAGTTTGAAGTTCCGTCAGAATCTGCATACAGCAGGATAACTACGCATTTTTACAACGAATTTGAGCCGATAAGCAAGTTTGATACAGATAATGAAGTGTTCGGAATTTTCAGATTCCATACAAGCGAACAGACAGTCAGACTTGGCAGATTTTATAAGGAGCTGAATATCAGGATAGAAGCTGAAAACGGAGAGGTTATTTTCGATTCAAGGGCACAGCTTATGCGAAAATATCTTGTGTTTGATTCGGAATTAACTGAGATAAGCACAAAAAATGTGCCTGATGACCGTTTCTATGTCCTTACAGAAAAAGGAACAGACTTTTTTGCGGATGATAATTATAACTCTTATCCAAAATCAAACTATATCGTTCATTCCCTTGATGTCGGAAAAGACTGCGATATAACCGTTGATTCTCAGATGGTGTTCAGAAATTACGATGAAAGCGGAGATGTTTCTGTAACGGTTGACAGAAAGTATCGTGACAGAAATGCAAAGGTATTTTTCAACGGCGGAAAGTATAGTGTATACACTGCTATGCCTGAGATAAGCATTGAATGTGCCGAAGAAAATGCATCGGATCATATAATAGATATTAATGAAGTGCATATCGGTCTTGATGAATTGAATAGTAATACGATAAAACCTGATGAATATACAAACAGCAGGTTTATAACAGTGGTTCTGAGGAAAAAAGGAAGTCTCAGGCATCTTTATGAGTACAGTATTGCCGTTATCAGCGGATTTGAGTATACGCTTGACAAGGATTATTATTATAAAGAGCAGACCGCTCAGCTTCTTGATATTTATGCAGATGATATCAGTTTTGACATTCAGGATTATCCGTATACATTTCCTGTTACACGTTCAAGAGAGCTTACAGTCAATGCAGATGATAACGGAAATCAGATGACCTTTGAGATAAAGCTGCCTGTTATATATTGGGAAATAAACGAAAAGTATAACAGCATTACGGGCTCTGAGTATGTTCCGTCATCGGAAATAAAGGATATACGGTCATTTACTCTTGATCTTCCTGTTAATAATGTGAGTATTATTGCAACAAATGAAGTTATGGTACGACCGCTCAGCTATCTGAATCATAAAGTAGATATTTCAGATTTTCATAATTCCGTATCGGAGTATACAACTTTCGGTATATCACACCATACTATCGGACAGCTGAAATTGTTTGAGGTGATATATACTTCGGCTTTGCGTGAAGTTTCAGTCGTATGCAATATGAATTCGCTTATCATTTCTTATATCAGTATCGGACAATGTCCTTTGCATATTATAGTCAAGGACAGCGCTGACAGGCCACGATTAGTAAAGAATTATCCGGCCTGTGAAGACGGAAATAATACCGTGACCGAGGATATAAACGATCTTGCAGAAGGCTTCTATAAAGCAGAGGTGTATATATTAAAGGCGGATAAATTCGGCTTTTCGAGTACAAAAAAGCTGATAGGTACTTATGATCTTGTCAAGGGAAGTCCGTTTGCATTGTTCCTGAAAGCCAACAGAAACATTCTGAAACCCGAGTTTTGCTATTTTGATGGGAATGACAGAAAACGTGTTCAGAATTTCTATTGTGAGGATATATGTAAGCCGGATGAGGAATCCGAAGTTTACACGGGAAACGCTTTTTACTACAACAAGAAAGGCGATAAAGTATATCTTAAAGACGCTAATCCCATGCGAATCGAACTGCTTGAAAAGAATAACAGGTTATTGACATTTACAATTACAGACCGTGATAACGACGGATTACTATATGAAAAAGCAAGAGGCTATCTTGTGAATGATAATGCAGGTCTGAGAGACTATAATTCGTATTCGCTGCCCGATCATTACGGTATAAAATTAAAAGGAGAGTAAAATGAGCTTTAATCCTATAACTGCATCAGAGAAGATCAAGAACTATTATCTTAGATATATTGAAACCGCATTC
Source organism: Ruminococcus flavefaciens FD-1 (assembly GCA_000174895.1). Classification (GTDB taxonomy): domain Bacteria; phylum Bacillota; class Clostridia; order Oscillospirales; family Ruminococcaceae; genus Ruminococcus; species Ruminococcus flavefaciens_A. The sequence goes on along the minus strand of ACOK01000086.1, from coordinate 29,917 downwards.
TTTATAAGTGATAAAACATACTTCGACCAGTTCAGTGAAAAGCTTGCAGATGACAGTGCGTTTTCCAAAGGCCCGTATCTTGAAGCTACTGACTCGTTCAAAGCAGGAAAAAGTCTTGATGAACTTATCAAAGAGGGGACAGTATCGCCTTTATTCCGAGAACTTGACCAGAAGGCTATGCCTGTCACAAGACCTCTTTACGCTCATCAGGAAACTTCAATAAAATGCATCGGAAAAGGCGAAAATGCAGTTATAACCACAGGTACAGGTTCAGGTAAAACAGAATCATTTCTTCTTCCTATACTGAATTATCTTTTCCGTCAGCAGGAAAAAGGTACACTTGGTCCGGGAGTTCGTGCATTGCTCATTTATCCCATGAACGCTCTTGCAAACGATCAGGTGAAGCGTCTCAGAAAATTGCTGAAAGGAACGGCTATAACATTCGGTGCGTATACAGGTGAAACTGAAAAGACTCAGGATAAAGCGCTTGCCAAGTACAGGAAACTCAATGATAATGCTGAACCTTTGCCGAATGAGCTTATTTCCCGTGAAGTAATAAATGAAACTCCGCCCAATCTGCTGATAACTAACTATGCGATGCTGGAATATCTGATGATAAGGCCGTGGGATAATTCTCTTTTCAGCGGTGAATACGGCATGACATGGAAATTCATTGTTCTTGATGAAGCGCATACATATACAGGTGCTACGGGTATCGAAGTTGCAATGCTGTTGAAGCGTCTAAAAGCAAGACTTGAAACAGACAATACCATACAGTATATTCTCACCAGTGCTACACTGGGAACAAGCGAAAGAGATAATGGGGAAGTTATTGATTTTGCTGATACTATTTGTTCGGTGGACAACTTCAAAAATGAGAATATTATCCGTTCTGAGAGAGTGAAGCTGTATTCGCCCGAAAATGTCTGTGATTTCCCTAAGAATATGTATTCTGAGCTTTATAGCTTTATAGAGTCATATAACAGCAATGAGATACTGTATGAAAAAGCCTGTGAATTCTATCCACAGCTGAAGATAGGTGATGATATAGGAGAAACAGTTTTTGATCTTGTATCACATGACAGCAGATATTACCGAATAAAAGAGATACTTACAGATAACGCTGTATCGGTTTTTGATATCATGCAGAAGATGAATATGAAAGCTGATGAAATGTGCGATTTCATATCCCTTGCTTCAAAGGGCATGAAAAACGGAGTAATGCTTTTTGATGCAAGATATCATTATTTTCTGCGTACTCTTGAAGGCGCATATCTTACAATTGCGCCTGAGAAGAAGTTGTTTATAGAACCGAGAAAAACATATCTTGACAGCAAAGTGTTCAAATTCTCTGTATGCCGAAGCTGTGGTGAGATATATCTTACGGGCTATACAGCAAAGGGCGAGGATGGACTGAATTATTTCAGCAGTGAATGCAGTGTTGATCCGCTCAGCCCGAAAAAAACATATATGGAGTATTATCTGCTTGATGCAGGTAAATTCGGCATCGATAAGGATATGCCATCAGAAACGATAGATGAGAATATCATCAGTAATACCTTTACTCTTTGCGGAAAATGCAGAGCTATATGGAGAAGATTTTCAGCAGGACCGTCAGTCAAAAAGTGCAGCTGCGGCAGTGAGTACTGTACATCAATAATAAAAGCTGCGGATAAAAAGTACCTGAAACTGAATGAATTCAGCAATTCTGTAACTGTAAAAAAATGCCTTAGCTGTGATTCATCTGCTAATGCAGGAAATGTTCTGCGTGATTTTTATATGGGTCAATCTGCCGCCGCAAGTGTTATTGGTACTGCACTTTACGGCGAAATACCGTCATCTAAGAATGTGATCCATACAGTGAAAAAGGCTTCACCCGAGAAAGACCTGTTCGGATTTTCGGCAATGCAGCCGCAGACTATCGTAAAGAATGAGACTCATAAACTTGCGAAGCAGTATCTCATTTTTTCGGACAGCCGACAGGAAGCGGCACATTTTGCTGTGTATTTCGATATCACATATCATGCACTTCTCAGGCGAAGAATACTTCTTGAAGTTTTAAAAGAACATTCTGCCGAATACAGAGGCGGTGTATTGCCGTCTGTTCTTTGCCGTCATCTTGAAGCTGCTTTTTCAAAGTATAATATATACGTTCCCGACAGAAGAAAAGAAGAAGCGCTAATGACAATAATGAACGAAATGGTCACTGATGAGAGAAACAGCCTTGAAAAGCTGGGTATCATTTCTTTCAGATACAAGCATAAATTAGGCGATCTTCCCGTATTTCCAAATGGTGAGACGAACACCGTTATTGAAGTGCTTGCTGATGGATTCAGACGTAAGAGGGCGATCAAATATGAGACGATAACCGATCTCAGCGATGATGACAAGGAGTTTTTTCAGTTTTCATCAGCAGTTCAGACTATTGCGCCAAGTAAGGAGAATCAGTCAGAAAAATTCTCATCAAGGTCAACATGGACATCGGACAGAGAAAACATATGTATCAATTATATGACCAAGCTGACCGAAAAAATGAACGGCACTCCGTGGGACAGAGGAGTGATAAATGATTTCCTCCTCCAGCTGTGGGAAAATGTTTTCGTCCGCAATGAGAGCATTGAAACATATGACAATGTCGGCTATCGTATGCTTATTGATGAATTTATGGTGTATAGTGTATATTCCGATGATCTTGAAACTTTTGTATGCTCAAAATGCGGAAGAATTACAGCAAAGAATGCGGATGGAGTATGCCCCGAATTCAGATGCAAAGGAACTCTTATGCCGTTTGATCGTTCTGCACTTGAGAAGAACCATTATTTCAGAGTGTACAATGAGCTTGATATTTCCGATCTTATTGTTAAGGAACATACCGCACAGCTTGATATTGAGAAAGCCAAAGAGTATCAGGATAAATTCGTGAATAAGGCGATAAACGTACTGAGTTGTTCGACTACATTTGAAATGGGCGTAGATGTGGGCGATCTTGAAACAGTATTCATGAAGAATATGCCGCCGTCTCCTGCGAATTATATTCAGCGAGCAGGACGAGCAGGCCGAAGAACAGACAGTGCGGCATATGCGCTTACATTCTGCCGTTTGTCATCTCATGATCTGAATTTTTATCGTTATCCCGAGAAAATGATAAAGGGGCATATACTTCCTCCGAGTTTTAAGGTCACGAATGAAAAAATAGTACAGCGCCATCTTAATGCCTGTTGGCTTTCTGAATTTTTCAGACTTGTCCCGGAGAGTTTTTCAACTGTGGACGGATTTGTTCTTTCGGAATACTATGGTAAATTCCGTGATTTTATTGAATCTCGTCCCGATGGTCTGATGAAGATACTGTATGATTCGATTCCTTATGAACTGCATTCAAAGATAGAAAAATGGCTCGACGAGCTTGTTTCAGACGATGGAAAGCTGTATGAAGCCTATTTGCAGACCGTAAGCGACATCGAACAGCTTGAAAACTATGCAAAGGAGTTGGTAGAAAGCGGTTCTCCTCAGAATCTCAAAACAGCTTCAAATGTCGGATATGCTGTTAATACCATCAAAGATACGGATATCCTCAGCTATTTATCACGAAAAAGCATACTGCCGAAATATGGTTTTCCTGTGGACAGTGTTGAATTGTTCACAAGTCCTGCAAGCTATGGATTTCAGAGTACATCAAAACTGAGACTTTCCCGTGATCTTGCCATAGCCATTGCTGAATATGCTCCCGATTCCGAAATAGTTGCTGACGGAAAATTATACAAGAGCAGATATATCAAACTGCCTCCACGAAAGAATCATGCACTTATTGAGCATACATTTGCGGTTTGTACAAATCCTGAATGCGGATGTATCAACACAGCACTGAACAGATCAGAAATACAGGGACGATGCAGAATATGCAACAGTGAAGTCGAAGAAATGGGAAGCTACATAATCCCACAGTACGGATTTGTCTCGGAGATACGTTCAAAGAATGCAACCACTAAAAAGCCCGACAGAACTTATCGGGGCGATGTTCATTACATCGGAAACAGCGTCGGAATGACAGATGAATTCACTATAAACGATGTCGATATTTTCGTTACTAAGACAAAGGATGACGAACTGCTGATAATGAACAGGACACCGTTTTATATGTGCCGAAGCTGCGGCTATGCTGTCAGAAAGAAAGGCGGTATAAACGAGATTTCACGCTTCAGTAAAGAACAGCACAGGACGACTGAGGGAAGACCTTGTGCCAATAAAACTTTCGATAAGGTATATCTTGGTCATGAACTTAAAACAGATGTAGCAATAATCAGTATATCTAAGAAATTCGAGAAAGATCAGGCATTATCGGTGCTGTATGCACTTCTGGAAGGAGTCAGCGCATACTACTCAATTGAAAGAAAAGATATTTCCGGCTGTCTCTATTATTCAAGAAGTGGTGGAAATCTTCATACAGTTTTTGTGCTGTATGATACTGTTCCCGGCGGAGCAGGCCATGTTTCAAGGATAGCAAGTGGCAGTGCTGATGGAATGAAGGGTGTTCTGAAAGAAGCCTATAAGGTCGTTGCTGATTGCACCTGCGGCGGTGAAGACGGTAACGGTGCTTGTTACAGCTGTCTGTGCAATTACGAGAACCAGAGAGTACATGACAGGCTTAACAGAGGTCTGGCTAAAAAATATCTGGGGGAGATATTGAGTGAGAATTAATAAGTTACAATGGAGGTGAATAAATGTTTGCGGCACACATTTCGACAGATATGAAACGAGAACAGTCTGTAATTGAGCATTGTCGGAATACGGCTGAACTTTGTGCAGGGTACTGCAAATTATTTGGTGCTGAAAATATCGGCAGACTTTCAGGTTTGCTTCATGATATCGGTAAGCTGTGTACTGATTTCGATAACTACATCAGGGGCACATCAGGATTCAGCCGTGGAGAGGTCGACCACAGTTATGCAGGTGCAAAATATATAACCGGGAATACTGATAAGGCTCGTTCAGGTGTTGCACGGCTTATAGCAAGAGTTATCATTTCCCATCATGGGATCCATGACTGGGTAGATGAGAATTGCAGGGATTATTTTCATATCAGGATTGCGAATGATAAGAACTATGATCAGATAAAAGAAAACCTCTCACAGATAATCAGCGATGATGAGTTTGATGAATTTCTAAAAAAAGCGGATGATGAATACAGAGCAATATGTCAGAAAATAAAGAATATATCCAAAAATAAGACCGACTGCGCTTTTTATCTCGGATCGCTTGAACGTCTCATAGAATCTGCACTTGTAGATGCTGACAGAACCGATACGGCTTCATTTATGGATAATGAGGAATATCCAGAATTTCCAGGAAATACTGAATTATGGCATTCCATGAAAAGCAATATGGAAAAGAAACTGGATAGCTTTTCAGACAGAACGGATGTCATATCAAAGCAGAGAAAAAGCATATCGGACAGATGTGCAGATTTTGCAAAGAATAATGTGAAAATATGCAGACTGATCGTTCCCACAGGCGGAGGAAAAACTCTTTCGTCACTAAGATTTGCCATTGAATACTGCCTTGAACATGGTATGGAGAAGATATTTTACACTGCACCTTTTATGTCCATACTTGAGCAGAACAGTGAAGAAATAAAAGGTATTGCAGGTGATGATAATTTCATTGAACATCATTCAGATGCCCTTGCGGAAAAGTCTGATAATTCAGAAGAATTGTCTGCATATGAACTTCATACCGAGCGATGGGACAAGCCTGTTATCGCAACAACGATGGTGCAGTTACTTAATGCTCTATTTTTAGGGAAAACATCATCTGTACGCAGATTCCACAGACTTGCAAAGTCGGTAATAATTATTGATGAAGTGCAGTCGATACCGCTGAAATGTGTGAATATGTTTGACCTTGCTGTAAATTTTCTTTCAAATATATGCGGTGCTGCAATTGTACTGTGTACCGCAACTCAGCCTGTGACGGATGATGTCAGATTTCCTATGCTTATGGATGAAAAAGAAAGCATGACAGGAGATTTTACTGCTGATTTTGAATTATTCAGACGTACCGAAATTATTCCGGAAATAGATGAATATGGTTATTCCTATGAAGAAGCGGCTGATTTCTGCATTGAGAAATTCACATCATCAGGCGATCTGCTTGTTATAGTCAATACCAAATCTTCGGCTCTGAAAATGTATGAGCTTATAAAGGAAAAGTGCGGAGATGATGTTGAAGTGGTGCATCTCAGCACGAATATGTGTCCTCAGCACCGCCGTGACAAAATCGAGGCGATACGTGGATTATTGAATGAAAAAAAGCCTGTGATATGTGTTACTACTCAGCTTATCGAAGCAGGTGTGGATATATCGTTCAGATGTGTGGTTCGGTCACTTGCAGGACTTGACAGCGCTGTACAGGCGGCAGGAAGATGCAACAGACACGGCGAAAATAAAGATAAATGTCCTGTTTATCTTATAAAGCTGAAAGAAGAAAAACTGGGGAATCTTAAAGAAATATCCACAGCGCAGGACATTACTCAGCGCATTATAGATAACAAGAAAAATGAAGATATTTCGTTACCTGATGTTGTTTCGGATTATTTCAGGGAATTGTATGACATTGAGAAGAATGACCTTTCATATTCTGTGCCTGAAAATGAAACTCTTGTGAATTATCTTTCTTTGAATACCAATAGATATGAGATGCTGCCTGATCCCAAAACGTGCAGTCAATTTGAATCACAGGCATTTAAAACAGCAGGGAAGCTGTTTAAGGTGATCGATGAGAATACACGGGATGTGATAGTTCCATATAATAATGAGGCTGAGGAGATCGTCAGCAGGCTCGAAAACGGCCATGAAAATATATCGCTTCTTCTTAGAAAAGCCCAGAAATATACTGTAAGCATTTATATCGGAACTGAACGAAAGCTGTATGAAAATAATGCGCTCCGTGATATTTCCTGCGGTGCGGTGATCCTGGACAGAATCCATTATAATGATGAAGTCGGAATTGATATTGAAGGAGCAGAAAAGGAATTATTGATATTCTGAAAGGAGGAGGAAAATGCCAAAAGAAATATTCAGAAACACAGTGGAATTTGCAGTCCGTGGACGGTATGCGCTGTTCTCGGATATCCTCACAAGAGCGGGAGGTGAGAAGTCAAGCTATCCGATACCCACATACGAGGCACTGAAAGGCATTCTTCACAGTATATACTGGAAGCCAACAATAGTCTGGTATATAGACAGCGTGAGGATAATGAATCCCATACGTACAGCCAGAAAAGGCATACGTCCGATAAAATACGGAGGCGGAAACGACCTTGCATATTACACCTATCTTGAAGATGTGTACTATCAGGTCAGAGCGCATTTCGAGTGGAATATGAACCGCCCCGAACTTGAACAGGACAGGAACGAAAATAAGCATCATAACATCGCCAAGCGCATGATCGAACGTGGCGGACGGCGTGATATTTTCCTCGGAACAAGGGAGTGTCAGGGATATGTTGAGCCCTGTAAATTCGGTGAAAGCACAGGTGCATATGACAACTGCGGTAAAATTCCATACGGACTTATGTATCACGGCATAACTTATGCGGATGAAGCGGTAAATGACGACGATAAGGATATGCTTACTGTTCGTTTATGGCAGCCTGAAATGAATAACGGAGTTATAGATTTCATTCGTCCCGAAGAATGCACACTGAAGCGTCATATCAGAAAAATGCCCATAAAGCCTTTCGGTAAGGAGCATGATAACTTTATCGGACTTGATGAATTTGTCGGAGGTGGTATTGGTGAGCTGGACTGACGAATTATACAAGATATACGAATTTAACAGTGACCGTGAATTCGGTGAAAATGAGCCTGTTATGCTTCCTGTTGCGCATTCAACTGCAAATGCACAGATAGAGATCATGATAGATCTTGAAGGCAACTTTAAAGGTGCAAAAACAGTTGAAAAGCCGGATGCCGTTACAGTTATACCTGCCACTGAGGATTCTGCAACAAGAAGCAGCGGTATCTGTGCAATGCCTTTTGCCGATAAACTGATATATATCGCAGGGGATTACAGCACTTATGCAGATGGAAAAAAAGCTGATAATTCCGGACATTTTACCAATTACATGAATCAACTCAGAAAATGGATGGCAGGAGAATACAGTCATCCGTTTGTCAGGGCTCTTTATAAGTATCTTGATAAAAAATGTCTGATCTCTGACTTAGTCAGTGCTGATGTTATAAAAATTGATGAAGTGTCAGGAAAATTTAAGGAAAAAGAAAAAATATCAGGTATTGCACAAGAGGATAGTTTTGTACGTATAATCGTTTTTACGAATGATTCTGTTGTTAAGACATGGAAAGATAGATCATTGCAGGATAGTTTTATATCGTTCAACAGCAGTCTTATGGGAGAAAAGCAGCTTTGCTACGCATCCGGTGAATATGTTCCCTCAACATACAAGCATCCGTCCAAAATACGCAATAGCGGCGATAAAGCAAAGATAATATCTGCAAATGATGAAAGCGGATTCACCTACAGAGGAAGATTTGCGGATAAAGAACAAGCTGTTTCGGTAGGATATGAGTATTCTCAGAAGATACATAATGCACTGCGCTGGTTAAGAGAAAAACAGGGCAAAAACATTGACTCTTTAACTGTCATTGTCTGGGCGAGTGCAATGCAGGTTATTCCAGATACCTCTGAAAGTTTCTTCGATGATTCATTTTTTGATGATCTGACTGATGAAAAAGCGGCAGATATACCGTCTACGATGCCTTTGTATATGGAAATGCTTAACAAGCGTATTTTCGGCGTAAGAGAGAGACTTAAACCCAATACGAAAGTAATGATAATGGGACTTGATGCAGCAACTACAGGCCGCATCAACATCTCAATGTACTCCGAACTTGAAAGCTCGCAGTATCTCAGAAATATCGAGAAATGGCACTCTGAAACTGCCTGGCTGAGATTTTATGGGAAATCGAAAATGAAGATGATAAATTCTTTCAGTGTCTATGATATTGTCAGATATGCTTTCGGTACGGAGCAGGGAGCATTTATTGACTGTGACAAAAAGCTGATGCGTGATAATATCCTGAGACTTTTGAACTGCATCACAAATGGTGTAAAATTGCCGTCGGATATCGTTAATGCGCTGTATCAGAAAGCGTCGAATCCGCTGGCATATGAGAATAATTACAATCACCGCAGTGTACTTGAAACGGCTTGCGGTATGATACGAAAAAATATAATTGACGGAAAAGGAGATGTTTCAATGGCTTACGATCCGAATATTACCGACAGAAGCTATCTTTACGGCTGTCTTCTTGCGATAGCTGACAAGGCTGAAAGTGAAGCCTATGACGAACAGGAAAGAAATGTCAGGGTTACCAATGCAAGAAGATACTGGAATGCTTTCTCTCAGCGCCCGTATATGACATGGGGCATAATCGAGGAAAGGCTTCGTCCGTATATGGATAAACTCGGGAAAGCACAGGTCAAATACAGTAAATGGATAAATGAGATCACTTCAAAGATGGATGAAAAAACCTTTATGAATAATAATCGCCTTGAACCAATGTATTTACTTGGTTATCATCATTTTACAGAATATATGTATAACGGCAATAATAAGGAGGAAAAATAAATGGGAGTTTTACAGAACAAAATAGATTTTTCAATGCTTATCACAGCTAAGAATGCAAATCCTAACGGCGATCCGCTCAATGGAAACCGTCCCCGAGAAAATTATGACGGCCTTGGCGAGATATCCGATGTTTGCATCAAGAGAAAGATCCGCAACCGCTTGCAGGATATGGGAGAGAAGATATTTGTACAGTCTGATGACAGATGCGATGACGGATTCGACAGCCTTCGTGCAAGGGCGGACGGAAATGAAGCTATCAAGGCTATAAGCAAGGGAAAAAATACCGACAGGGATGAGTATGCTAAAACTGCCTGCGCTGAATGGATAGATGTACGCAGTTTCGGTCAGGTATTCGCTTTCAAGGGCGACGCTGTATCCGTAGGTGTAAGAGGTCCTGTTTCAATTCAACAGGCTGTCAGCGTGTCTCCTGTTGATATTGTGAGTATGCAGATAACCAAAAGCGTCAATAGTGAAGGCGGAAAAGAAGGCAAGGCTTCTGATACAATGGGCATGAAGCATCGTGTCGAGTTCGGACTCTACGTTATAAACGGAAGTATAAACTGTCAGCTTGCGGAAAAAACAGGTTTTACCGATGAGGATGCCGAAAAGATAAAGCAGGCGCTTCTTACACTGTTTGAGAACGACACTTCTTCTGCCCGTCCTGACGGAAGCATGGAGGTATGCCGTCTTTACTGGTGGAAACATGAGGGGAAAACTCCTAAATATTCTTCGGCTAAAGTGCACAGACAGCTGGAATTAAAACTGAAAGAAGGAATCAGCCGTCCGACATCATTTGATGATTACGATGTGAAGCTCAACGAACTTGACGGACTTGCCTGCGAGAAATATGAAGATCTGATATGATGTAAAGCGAAGACGAGTATCTGATGCTTTCAGGTGTTCAGCATTTTGCTTTCTGCCGCAGACAGTGGGCGCTGATACATATTGAACAGCAATGGGAGGAAAACTCACGGACAGTTGACGGAAATATCATGCATGAACGTGTTCATGATGCGGATTTCCATGAAAAGCGAGGCGAACTGGTCATAACCCGTGCAATGGCTGTATCCTCTGCAAGGCTCGGTATTTCAGGGGAATGCGATGCGGTGGAACTGCGTAAGTCCGATAATGGCATTGAGTTATTCGGGCTTGATGGAAAATATACTGTCACTCCTGTTGAATACAAAAGGGGAGAGCCTAAAGAGGATGACTGCGATACAGTTCAGCTTACGGCACAGGCGATGTGTCTTGAAGATATGCTTTGCTGTGATATCCCGTTCGGTTATCTCTATTACGGTGAGATACGCCGCAGGGTAAAAGTTGTATTTGATGCTGAACTGCGTAAACGTACAGAGGATATTATCAATGAGATGCATGATCTTTACAAAAAGCAGTACACCCCGAAAGTGAAGCGGAGAAAATGCTGTAATGCCTGTTCACTGAAAAATATCTGCCTTCCGGTCATATGCGGTAATAAAAAAGCATCAGACTATGTTGAAAAAATGCTGGATACGGAGGGAGATCAATGAAGAAACTGCTGAATACTGTTTATGTGAATAGTCCCGACAGATATCTTTCTCTTGACGGCGAAAACCTTGTTATAAGTCAGGAGGGAACTGAGATAGGCAGAGTTCCGCTGCATAATATTGAGCGTATCATGACTTTCGGCCATGCAGGTGCAAGTCCTGCGCTTATGGGAAAATGTGTCAAAAATGGCATTGAACTGGTATTTATGAGCAGGAGCGGACACTTTATTGCCCGTGTTGAGGGTGAATTGAAAGGAAATGTTCTGCTTCGCCGACAGCAGTACAGAATTGCTGATAATGAAAAATGTTCACTTGAAGTAGCAAAGAACATGATCTCAGCAAAACTCTTCAACAGCCGATGGGTGCTTGAAAGAATGATACGTGACCATGGTGCAAGAATAGATACTGATTTGTTCGGGAAAAAGTCTGAGTTTCTGAATAATTCCATAAAACAGGCGAGAAATTGCAGTGATATGGACAGTCTGCGTGGAATTGAGGGAGAAGCGGCATCAGTCTACTTTTCGGTGTTCAATGACATGATATTACAGCAGAAGGAAGATTTCCGATTCGATACAAGAAACAAGCGCCCTCCGCTTGATAATGTAAATGCGCTGCTTTCGTTTGCGTATTCAATGGCGACAGGAATGTGTACAAGTGCACTTGAAAGTGTCGGACTTGACCCATATGTTGGATTCATGCACACAGACCGCCCCGGAAGACGTTCGCTTGCACTCGATATGGTGGAGGAGTTCCGTTCGGTGCTGTGCGACAGATTTGTTCTGACGCTTATTAATAAGCGGCTTGTCAGCAATGACGATTTTGTAAAGCGTGAAGACGGCGCAGTGCTGCTTACAGAGGATGGACGCAAAAACTTTTTCAGTGCATGGCAGAAGCGTAAATCCGAAGAACTGAAGCACCCCTTCCTTGAAGAAAAGGTGGAATGGGGAATGCTCCCTTATGTGCAGGCGATGCTTCTGGCACGATATATCCGAGGCGACCTTGACTGTTATCCGCCGTTTATGTGGAAGTGATGCAATGCTGATACTTGTGACATATGATGTGAATACACAGGACAGAGAGGGACGAAAGCGGCTCAGGAGAGTTGCGAAACAGTGCATGAATTACGGTGTCAGAGTGCAGAATTCCGTGTTTGAATGTGTAGTTGATACCGCACAGCTGAAGTTGTTGAAGAAGGCTTTGCTTGATGAGATAGATGAAAAAAAGGACAGCCTTAGAATATATAATCTCGGCAATCGTGCAAAATCGAATGTTGAGCATTTCGGAGCGAAAACGTCCATAGATGTTGAGGGCGAACTGATCTTTTAGTGCGAACCCTGAGTGAACATGAAATTATCGGTTCATTCGCACCTGTTATAATACGAAATTATGTTCAAACGGCTCTTTTTTCGGCTTGTGAGGATATATAAACAAACCGGTTTTTGTCAGAATTGTACTTTGGAAGATTTATAATTATCTCGCCATTGTACCATTTTGCTGTCTCCCTCCACACGGAGGGAGTGGATTGAAATTTGATCTGTAGTTATAGCGTTCTGGATTGTTTTGGTCTCCCTCCACACGGAGGGAGTGGATTGAAATAAGAAGTTCAAAGGCTACATGATAGGGATTTTGGTCTCCCTCCACACGGAGGGAGTGGATTGAAATCGCTCTGCCGTTACGCTGTGAAGTTGTGTGGTCGTGTCTCCCTCCACACGGAGGGAGTGGATTGAAATAATCCTGGAGATCTTGTCGAGCTGGCAAGCCGGATTGTCTCCCTCCACACGGAGGGAGTGGATTGAAATTGCATTTTGGAGCGATCCCGGCGCCATCAGATTTGCGTCTCCCTCCACACGGAGGGAGTGGATTGAAATAACGCATATCCTGTTCTGTGGGTCGGCTCAGCTGGTCTCCCTCCACACGGAGGGAGTGGATTGAAATTCTTTCTCGTCCTCTCGGCGTTGATCTTAGCCTTTGTCTCCCTCCACACGGAGGGAGTGGATTGAAATGTACATATGACAATGTGGTAAAGCTTTTTCTTTTAGTCTCCCTCCACACGGAGGGAGTGGATTGAAATAATTCGCCCCCTGATGCCTCTAACAGATATCCCAGTCTCCCTCCACACGGAGGGAGTGGATTGAAATTTTCTTTTGATCCAGATCGTGCTTGTGATGCTATGGTCTCCCTCCACACGGAGGGAGTGGATTGAAATTGTAAAGGTAGTAGCTGTACCAACTAAGAGCGAGCCGGTCTCCCTCCACACGGAGGGAGTGGATTGAAATAAGGTCAAGCTCAATCCGGTGCTGCTGAATGAAGTCTCCCTCCACACGGAGGGAGTGGATTGAAATTCGCCTGGATCCGTTTGTGCTAAATAAACCAAACGGTCTCCCTCCACACGGAGGGAGTGGATTGAAATCCCTATGAGGTGAGATCCCATGCCAAAAAAGAAAAGTCTCCCTCCACACGGAGGGAGTGGATTGAAATTTGCCAATCCGCTCTCAAAGTGGTGTCCGTATTTTGTCTCCCTCCACACGGAGGGAGTGGATTGAAATCCATCATAGCACCGCCCATGCCGAAGCCACCGAAGGTCTCCCTCCACACGGAGGGAGTGGATTGAAATTCCTGTCAGTGTGGCAGTTTCTACGCCTGACAGCGTCTCCCTCCACACGGAGGGAGTGGATTGAAATAATATCTGTTCGCAGCCTTTAAGGTGTTTACAGATGTCTCCCTCCACACGGAGGGAGTGGATTGAAATATCATCTTTTGCAAGGAAATAGCCGGGAGCGTAAACGTCTCCCTCCACACGGAGGGAGTGGATTGAAATCTCAGCTTCATCTTCCCACTTTTTAGCTGCTTCATCGTCTCCCTCCACACGGAGGGAGTGGATTGAAATTATCTCTCGGGTATATAATTATACCTCTAAGCCGTCTCCCTCCACACGGAGGGAGTGGATTGAAATCTAACTCAACGAACCCTGCATACGGGATATTTGAACGTCTCCCTCCACACGGAGGGAGTGGATTGAAATTTTAAGCGTATCATCGAAATCCTCACCGAGTAAAGGTCTCCCTCCACACGGAGGGAGTGGATTGAAATTCTCATGAATGATGAATTTAGTTCTGACACCGTTTAGTCTCCCTCCACACGGAGGGAGTGGATTGAAATTGCGGATATTCCGCATAAATGTCTATCTGATATGGTCTCCCTCCACACGGAGGGAGTGGATTGAAATCTTCCTCTGAGCCACTCTGCGAGAGCGTCCCAGTAGTCTCCCTCCACACGGAGGGAGTGGATTGAAATCCTCAATTATATTATACTGCATTGCACTATAAAAGGTCTCCCTCCACACGGAGGGAGTGGATTGAAATTCGGTTGCCGTAGCGTCGAAGCCTGAGAGATCAACAGTCTCCCTCCACACGGAGGGAGTGGATTGAAATTTTCGCTCGCTTCTGACGAGCTGACCTTCCATTGTCTCCCTCCACACGGAGGGAGTGGATTGAAATTCCGTCAGGTATTAGCGTAGGCTCTCCGATACTGTCTCCCTCCACACGGAGGGAGTGGATTGAAATTATGCTTGCAACTATCATGTTTTTCACAGAAAAACAGTCTCCTCCACACGGAAGGAGTGAAACTTATATAACTAATACTTGATTAATAGGCAATCATGTGGTATACTAATCATAAGAAACGCTGAAAGTGAGGCGAAAACATGAGCGAACGCAAAAAAATCCCAATAGGAATTGAAGATTTTAAAGAGATAATTGATAGAGAATGTTATTTTGTTGATAAGTCTTTAATGATTCGAGATATTCTTGACAGCGGTGCAAAGGTGACACTTTTCACCCGTCCGAGAAGATTCGGTAAAACTCTCAATATGAGTATGCTCAGATACTTCTTTGAGAAGTCGGAGCAGGACAACTCATATCTTTTCAATGATCTTGCTATCTCGAAAGCAGGGGAGAAGTATCTTTCACATATGGGGCAGTATTCAGTTATCAGTATATCGCTAAAAGGAATGAAACAGGGAAGCTATGAATTGGCTTTTCTGCAATTCAAGAATATTATAATTGAAGAATTTGGCAGACATCGTGAACTTCTGAAATCAGATAAACTGACTTCTGCCCGGATAGGTATGTTTACAGCTATTTACGATAATAAAGCAGATGACTCTGCATATTTCAGTGCGTTGAAGCTGCTGTCGGATTGCCTTGCATCGGCTTATGGAAAAAATGTTATAATACTGATTGACGAATATGATGTACCGCTGGAGAATGCGTATTTCAACGGATTCTATGAACCTATGGTGAATCTGATCCGTTCAGTTTTTGAAAGCGTGCTCAAAACAAATTCATCGCTTGAATTTGCAGTGCTGACGGGCTGTCTTCGTATATCTAAGGAAAGCATATTTACAGGTCTGAACAATCTTTCGGTATGCTCTATAATGAATAACGGATATTCAAAGTATTTCGGCTTCACGGAAGATGAAGTTATTAAGATGCTTGATTATTACGGAAAAGCAGAGGAGTTATCGGAATTAAAGAAATGGTATGACGGTTATCGCTTTGGAACAACGGAGATATATAATCCATGGAGTATCGTCAAGTTTATACAATCCACATTAAACGAAGAAGAACAGAGCTTTCTGCCATATTGGAGCAATACAAGTTCAAATGCTATCGTTCATAAGCTGATAACTGAATCCGATATTACAGTGCGAGAGAAAATAGAACAGCTGATGGATGGTGAAACGCTTTGTGAACCAATATACGAAGATACAGTGTATGCTGATATTGATGTGAATTCAGACCAGATTTGGAGTTTTCTGCTTTTCACAGGATATCTTAAAATGGTTAGTCAGAAAAATATCGGCGATATACTTCACGCAGAACTGGTGATACCCAATACTGAGGTCAGAACAATATATCAGCGGACAATAATGCAGTGGTTCAAGGAGAAAGTCAACGCAGATCCAAGAGAAGACCTGTTTGAAGCTCTGCTCAATAAGGATTGTACAAGGATCGAAGATATTATCTGTGACTGGCTTGATGAAACTATCAGCTATCATGATGAAAAAGAGCAGTATTATCACGGCTTCATGACAGGCTTATTATCGGGATTTAAAGGCTACACCCTTAAATCAAACCGTAAGAGCGGTGACGGAAGACCTGATTTGCTGCTCATGGAAAAGCGTAAGCGTGAGATAGCAATTATAATCGAAGTAAAGGATACCAAGAAGTTCAGCGAACTCGAAAGCCTTTGTGACACAGCACTTGCTCAGATCGAAGAAAACAGATATGAGGCTGAACTTAAACAGGAAAGCTACAAAAATATAATCAAGTACGGTATTGCGTTCTGCGGAAAATCATGCATGGTTAAGATGAATGATACTTGATCTGATGAACAAGAAAAGTGAGAGAAAAATGAATGTAATATGTTTCCATAATCCTGATGAAGAAAACGGATACCTGAGCAACTGGTATCTTTCGGATTTTACTGTTGATGGTGTTAAGTTTACATCAATGGAGCAGTATATGATGTACCGTAAAGCAATGTGTTTCCATGACAGTGATATTGCTGCTCAGATCTTAGAGACAAGCGATGTTGAACAAATAAAAGCTCTTGGAAGACTTGTCAGGAATTATGATGATCATCATTGGAACGGTGTACGTCAGATTGTTATATACGAGGGACTTAAAGCAAAGTTCTCGCAGAATCCTGATTTGCTGAAAATGCTTAAAGATACAGGGGATGCTCTTATTGCCGAATGTGCTGTAAAAGACAGAATATGGGGTATAGGACTGTCCATGACTGATCCCGATAGATTTGACAGAACTAAATGGAACGGTCAGAATCTGCTTGGATATGCATTGATGATGGTGAGAAATATCTTAACAGTATAAATCCTATTAGATCGCTGATTCTTTTATGAAAACGAGAAACGAAAAAATACCACTTATGTCATTACTGGCAGAAGTGGTAAATTTACATTTGATTTAGATAAAAGTTAATCTTAATAACTCAAACTTCGCAGTTAAATACTGCGAAGTTTGAGTTATGTTTTTAATAGTTCTTGTCTAAGCAGCACAAGATCAAACACATCAAGTCTGTCATCCCCGCAAAGATCGCCGGCCTTCCAGTCGGGAAGCTGTGTATTGGGAGCTGCAAGCAGCCATTTGTTAAGAAGTACAAGGTCAGCAACATCCAGTCTGCCGTCTGCATTGATATCTCCGCGCACAGAGAAAATATCTTTTTCCGATGCAATAACGATGTAATTCATGCAGCTTGCTGACTGCTCGTTTGAACCGAGCTTCACTACTTCACCAGCCTTGACAGGCTTTGCATACAGCTCAAAAGTCACATCGTTGGTGGTTTTAATCACACTGTTCGTTTTCGTAAAGTCTGACATCCACGCAGGGACGTTCTCCACACGGCTGTCCAGTCCGACATTGACTGTGCAGTCCTGTGCAATTGTCAATTCAGCCTGATCTTTGCTCGAAGCTTTTGCGTCGCAAGGCGTCAGCACAAGCTCCGCACCGCTGAGCTTATCGGGGAGCTCGGAAACAGCACATTTCTCAGCAGTCCTGTCGCCGAACAGCGAATCTCCGACAGCAAGTGTATTGTCAATGCCCCAGCTGCTGTAATATGCCGTATCGAGCACATCAACACTGACAAGTCTGCCTGTTATAGCGTCATATTTGACGGGAGTGCCATTGTACTCAACAGGATCGTCTGCAAGCTCGTTCAGGTACATTTCGAGGTTGGTATAATCATCGCCGGAGAGGGAGACTATTGCGCCGTCCTTTGCATCATTCGGATTCAGACCATGTGCAGATTCCCATGCGTCAGGCATACCGTCACCGTCAGTATCAGTCGGAGCTGTACCACCCTTGAAATTGCTGCTGTTCGGATAGCCACCGGCATCGTTCTGACTGTCGATGATGCCTTTTAGTTTCTGTTTGGAGCCGGTGTAAGTGTACTTGCCGTTTGTGACCTCACTGATATAGCGCGAGTCGATATAGTCCCATTTCGGATAATTTGCACCGACACTTGCGATAACGCTCCTGTACGCGTCCTCTGCGGACTGAGTGTTCACATACGGCTCAAACCACGGCGAATTGCTGCGGACTGTATCGTTCGTTGAATTCTTTCCGCCGGACTTAGCCTTGCCGGATTTCCACTCGTCCTCGTTTGCATCGATGAGCGTCTGACCGTTCTGTGCGACCTTCATATTGCCCGAAGCATAGAGCTTCTGCATATCGCCGGTGTTCAGTTCGTTGCCGTCCACGGACACAAGATGCAGACTGGTATTTGATTCTGCTCCTGCCTTGTAGTAGTTATTGACGAACTGCACGAATCTTGCACCGCCGTCTGTGGTGCGGTCACGCCAGTTATATACGACATTGTTTCGTATATCGAGCGCACCGCCGTATGTCACGCCGTCCTGTTCCATAGCGCCTGCAAGCGACCAGTTGCGTCCTGTATTGTTAATGAGGAGATTATGGTGGAAAGAGCCGACATAGCCGCCAATAGATGCCGCAAATGCGTGAGTTTCGGTACCGCTGCCACGGTCGCCTGCATCATAATGTACGGAATCGTGCAAGGATTCGCCGATGATATTCCACTGGAAAGTGATATTAGACGCACTTCTGGTGGAAAGTCCCTCGTCCGTAGCCCATGAGATCGAGCAGTGGTCAATGATCGTATGGTCGCAGGAGCTTATGCCCATACCGCCCATAGATTTTCCCGAAACATCGCCGACGCGGGTACGAATATCGCGGATAATGACATCGCTCGAGCCCATTGCTCCGAATGTATAGTTGATAAGCGTTATGCCGTCTCCGGGAGCAGTCTGACCTGCAACATACACATCTCCGCCGTCATCCGGAATGCAGAGGACGGATTTCAGAGAAATAACACCGCCCACATCGAAAACGACTGTCCTTGCGCCTTTGAGCGTTTCAAGTCCGTAGCGCAGAGAGCCCTCGCCGCTGTCGTTGAGATTGGTGACATGATAGACATAGCCGCCCCTGCCGCCTCTTGCAAAACGTCCGTAGCCCTCGGCAGTCGGGAAAGCAAGGCGGCTGAGCATGAACGAGTATACCGCGCCTTTGACTGTACCGTTTGCGCTTACCTCGTCCACTCGCCAGTAGTATGTCGGGATCGAAGAATAGCTGTCATCGATGGTATATTTTGTTGCGGTCTGATTGCCCTTGAATTCGGCGGAATTGTGATTCGCATTGAAAACGGCATCATAACTTGTACCGATGTAAACATCATGGGACAGAGCGTTCTTTCCTGCCGTCCACGAAAGTCCCTGTGAGCGGTCAAGGTGGTCTTCCTTATCGGCAGGAGTCATTTTCGATACACCGTTGAAAGGGTCACTGCCGTCCAGCTCGAAGCCGTTGAGCCACGCAACATCCATTTTGCCGCCGCCCTCCGGTGAGATAAGGATAGTAACACTGCTGCCCGTCCATGTTACGTAAGATATGCCGGCATCATTTTCATTGGTGACATTGGTAGGACAATTCACGCCTGTGAGAACTTTTTTTCCATTGACGTAAATGCTGAGCTTACTGTTTGTGTATCCGTCAGTGTTGCAATGCCACATCTGTAAGGAATGCTCGCTCTCTGACAATCCTGATATTTCCAGTTTGAGAACGCCGCCATTATCGCCGTCCTTTATCTTTGCCCCGTCCATTGTAAGTTGCGGATAAATGCCGCTCTGAAGCTGTAACTTTTTATTGTTAGCGCCCGTTACATTACCGCCGGCAGAACCACCGTTAGAGAGCTTAAATGTCACATTTCCAACCTTGTATGTTGGTGCAGTACCTTCCTCAAGTATCCAGTTGTTGGCGTTCTTGGAATACGATGCCTTTCTGCCGTCATTCTTGTTGATGTCCACACGGATGCGTGAGTCGGTGTCGGCTGCCTGCACGGCTATAGCATACGGTGTCTGCTGTGATGAAGGGATTTGAACACCTCCAGCCAGTACCGCAAGTGCCGCTGCAAAAGCTGCTGCTTTTCTTCTTGTAACCCACATGAGATACCCTCCTTGTAAAAATGCAAATATATCTGATATGTTTTATACACAATTTACTTATATTTTTATTGTAACATAACAACTAAAAATGTCAATTCACAAATCGGATATAAAATTGCACTTTTTGGATATTGTATCTGAAATGGGTAATATTTCTTGACGAAGTAAACTGCCTTGTTGTATAATGAAAGAAAGCATACTATGGTATGTTGACACTAAGCCTAAAACGCATCTTTTTGGCAGAATTTTACGCATACTGCGTCGAGAAAACTTGCTGGGCGACAGCCCACCTGCGTTTCCCTCTCCTTGTCTGCGCAGAAATTCTGCTCAAAAATCTGCACATTATTTTAGTGTCAACACACCCTAAAAGGAGCGTATCAAGATGAAGTTTGGAACGATCGGTGTCGTGGCAGGAAGCATTTTCGGCACAATGGCTAAGGAATATCTGCGCGGCATTTCTCAGGCTGCAAAGGAGAAAAATCTGAAAGTCTTAGTCTTTGCATCGCTTGAATCCTTTGAGATAGAGGAGGATTATGAAAAAGGCGAACTCGCTCTCCTGGAAAGTGTAAACTACGGTGTATTAGACGGTATTATCTTTATTCCAAACAGCTTTACGCTTCGTTCATTCGGCGACAAGGTGTATGAAATCTTGCAGAAACTCTGTACAGCTCCCATAGTCATTATGGACGACGTGCTTACCTATCAGCCTGATGTTATCGCCGATCATGAGAAGGCGTTTGCTGCTTTGACATCTCATATGATTGAAGCACACAACTGCACTGACATTGTACTCATTGCAGGTCCGGAGGGTGAAGTCCTCTCGGAGCAGCGCATTTCCGGTTTCAGGAACAGTCTTGCAGAACACGGTCTGAGCTGTGCAGAGGATACTGTCATCTATGGTGATTACTGGCTTAATGCGCCCACTTCGTATGCTGAAAAGCTGGTTTCAGGTGAGATTCGTAAGCCACAGGCAGTTCTCTGTGCCAATGACATTATGGCGATAACGCTCGCAAGGGCGTTAGCCGAAAAAAGCTGGGAAGTACCACAAGACCTGGCAATCGCAGGCTATGACGGAACTGACTATGCCTTCAACAGTCACCCCCGTATCACAAGCTGTCTGCCAGCCTATGCAGAAGCCGGACATGAAGCAGTCCAAACGCTGATAGCCAAGATCAACGGTATCAAAACCGAACCCAAAAGAATAAATGCCGGAAAGCTCATTATTGGCGAAAGCTGCGGCTGTCTGCACTGTAACTCAGGAGAAAATGCAGAGCGGAATCATGAACTTTATTATGATTCGCTATTTGATGAGTTCTATGATAACCGTAATTTGCTCATGCGTGTTGCAACGGCGCAGTCTCTGAGCGAATTCATGCGAAAGCTGTATCAGAATATGATACCGTCTGTAATGATACATAAACTCTGCCTGCGGAAGAACTGGCTGAATGAAACCATATCCTTACCGCTTCAAGATAATGAGATACTTATGGAAATGCAGCCCGACGGCTCGTACATAGAATTCCCTGCTTCATCGCTGCTGCCGCCGGATTATCCGATACTTAACGAGAACCGCCTGATATTCTTCACCTCGCTTCATTTCGGTATGGATTTCTATGGTTATTCCGTGGCTCAGAGCGGTGAGGGAAAGATCACGTTTGAATCGGTATATCGAAGATTCTGCCATGAGGTCAATGTGGCTCTTGAAGAAATACGAATGCGTAATCGACTGAAAACATCTGTGTATAAAATGCACCTTGCTTCGATACGTGATCCG
This sequence comes from Ruminococcus flavefaciens FD-1, assembly GCA_000174895.1. Lineage (GTDB taxonomy): Bacteria > Bacillota > Clostridia > Oscillospirales > Ruminococcaceae > Ruminococcus > Ruminococcus flavefaciens_A. The sequence continues at coordinate 7,937 of ACOK01000086.1, read as the reverse complement.
CTTTCCGGTTCTATCGACTGGGGAGCTCTGCTGAACTTCATGATGTGGCTATCCGAGAACTCACAGCTCAGTACAGAGCGCTTTGCAATTATGCTTGTATTTGTCAAATCCCGAGACAGCAATAGCAATATCCAGCTAAAAGTCAAAAAGAGCATACAGAATTCAATCTCCAAGGAACTTAGCTATATCCGGATAAATGATTCCACATACTGTATCTTCGGTATGACCGAAAATGATAAGATACTGACCATGATCGAGGACAGCATTTCTCAGGAGCAGCAAAATGAAAACTGTTCGCTCGGCTTCTATCACGAATACTTCAAAAGCGGCATCAGCCGCGAGGAGTTCCTCAGCAATATGAACCGCCTGAGGCAGATGTTTGAACCAAAGACGACCAATGAAGAGCTTGCTCCCGTTCACAGCCGCTATGTCAAAATGCTCAAATTTATACGCAAGGAGATATATGAGCACCCGCAGGCTGAATACAGCAAGGAGAGCTTTGCCGAATCCATGTATGTCAGCACAATGTATTTCCAGAAGCTGTATAAGCAGATGTTCGGCATTCCATTTACCCGTGATCTGATAGAAGCGCGTATCGCTATGGCAAAGGAACTGCTTTCCGAGACCAATCTTCCGGTCGCTGAGGTGGCTGAGGCGTGCGGCTACAAGAATCTCCCCTACTTTATCCGTCAGTTCAGTCATGAGACTGGTGACACGCCGAATCATTTCAGAAAGCATAAACGCTCTGAGAACACTGACTGAATGTTGTATATTATCCAAAAAGTGTAATTTTCTATCTGATTTGTGGATTGACAAGTATCCGGCACCGCTTTATAATGAAAATATGATTTAGCCGTGAATAACGAAACATATTTTAAAATTCGCAAGTAAATTGGTGCCTATGGATAATGCTCCGCTGAACGGAGATCATTATATAAATTGTTCTGTAAGGGGGACAATTCGGGTAAGGCTGGCTTGTTAGCCAGCCTTTATCAAAATAAGGAGGATCACTTGTCATGAAGAAAAAAAGATTACTTTCTGCATTTTGTGCTGTCTGCATTGGCGTATCTGCCTTGAATGTGCCGACAGCCTGTTTGTCCGTCAATGCCGCAACCGCAAACAACACTGCCTTCAACAATACGGCTGGTATGACCGTGGAGTACCTTGACCGTGGTATCTGTGCAGTCAACACCGGCAGCGGAATGCTTGTTAATTGGCGTTTCCTTGCGACTGACCCTGACAATGCCATATTCAAGCTGTATCGGGACAATACGCTCATCTACACCTCGACAGAAAAGGCGAATGGTGCAACTTGTTTCCTCGACAAGTCCGGCAATGCAAACTCTGCTTACAAAGTTGAGACATACAACGGAACACAGCTCATAGCAAGTGATAATTGCACAATTAAATCATCTAACGCCTATTTTGACATCAAGCTCCTCCACCGCAGGATACGGCGACGGTAATCACAATTCTATGGTGGCAGATGTGGACAACGACGGAAAGCACGAAATTATTACCGGATCGACGTGTATCGACCATGACGGCACACTCAAATGGAATACAAATACCGGTCACGGCGACGCACTTCATGTGGGCGATCTTGATCCGACCAATCCGGTGATTGAAGTCTGGACTTGCCATGAGGACAAGCCCTATGGTGTGTCTCTCATTGATGCGGACACCGGAAAGACGATTTTCAGGAACAACGGCTCCGGTGATACGTGACGCTGCTGTGCGGATAATGTCTGGGCAGGCAATCCAGGTGCCGAGCTTTGGGGCAACGGCAACGAAGTCAAAGATGTGAACGGATCAACACTCAACTGCCGTCGCCCGGCTATAAACTTTCTGAGCTACTGGGACGGTGACTTTGAGCGCGAGATACTTGACGGCTACACTGATTCTCCGGCTACCATATCCAAGCTGACCGGCGATGCAGGCAAGACCACTATAACAAATCTGCTTTCTACAGACGGCTGTTACACCTGCAACACGACAAAGGGCACTCCTTGTCTGAGCGCTGATATTTTCGGCGACTGGCGCGAGGAACTCATTGTCCGCAAGGCTGACGGCAGCGGCATCCGCATCTATACGACTACCTACGACACGGACTACCGTGTACAGTGCCTGATGCACGACCCGCAGTACCGTGTACAGGTCTCCTCGCAGAACACTGCCTACAACCAGCCGCCGCATACCAGCTTCTTCCTCGGTACGGGCTACGATATGCCTGCTCGTCCTGCCTGCACAGTACTCGGCGGTGGAAGCCGTCCTGACGATATTATCGAGGTAGAGCCGATAAAAGGTGCTCTCGTCAGTGAACTCAATATCAAGGATACAACATATTACAAAAGCTGGGGCATTGACAGCTCCCTTGCAGTTGGTGATACAGTTTTCGGAGACAGAGAGGCTGAACGATGTGCGTTTTTTGAACTGCCGTCTTATCTGGAAGGAGCAGAGCTGATACTTACTCCCTGCGATGCGAAGAATTCTGATAAAGAGCAGGCAGAGCTTACTTTTGCAAAGGACTGTACGCTCTATGTAGGACTGGACAGCCGTGTGGAAAAAGTCCCCTCATGGCTTTCGGGCTTCGCAAAGATAGATGATACTGTCAATACATCCAACGGCGTAACATTTGTGTTGTACACGAAGTCTGTCAGTGCTGATGAAAAGCTTATACTCGGTGCAAACGGACAGTCCACAAGCTGCATGAATTATATTGCAGCGGTATCAGAAAAGGCTGCTGATAAGACTGTTATCGGCGATGTCAATGCAGACGGTGAATTCAATGTTGCTGATTTAGTCGTATTGCAGAACTGGCTTCTTGTAAGACCTGACGCTGAACTTGCTGACTGGAAAGCAGGAGATTTGTGAGAAGATGACAGGCTCGATGTATTTGATTTGGTTTTAATGCGACGGAAGCTGATTAATGGATGATATTTCTCTCCTACAAAACAATGTAGTATAATTATTGGTTATTTAGGAGACTGCATACTATGTTTTTTTGTCTCTATTTATTGATTTTTCAAGATGCACTCGCAGTATTTAACTGCGAAGTTTGAGTTAATAAGGATAACCTGACATCTCTTGTCAATGCGACCGATCGTGAACTGAGAGAGGGGCATAATCTTGAAAAACTGTACATGAGTGGTGAGTTCGATGAGTGAGAAAGTGCCTATGTCAAACGCATGACGCATTTACTTGATATGTACGGTATTAGTAGGAATCACGAGATAGTGTCCTATAATACCAATATCTATACTCTTTATCGTGAAATGTTTGCAGACGGCGATCCTGACAGTATGGATATCCTGCAAATATTGAAATCCAGAGAAAGTGATCGGGATAAAAAGAAGATTTTCGATGAAGTTTACTCGGATATTCTTCTTATATTTGATCTTGATCCACAGGCTCCGGATTATTCAGCAGAAAAAATAAATGAGATGCAGCAATACTTTACCGAATCATCTGATATGGGAAAACTGTATCTTAATTATCCTATGGTAGAAGCTTTTTATCATATGGAAGAAATACCTGACAGTAATTATCCTGATAGAACTGCAACTCTTGAAGAACTGAAAAAAGGGGAGTATAAGACAAGAGTCAATAGAGAAAACAGAAATCATGACTATAACAAGTTTGCTGTTGACCGTGAAGAGTGTAATACCGTTATCAAGCAAAATATAGATAAAGGCTTTTGGCTTACAAAAGAGGATAGAACGATGCAGTTACCTGATTTGAATAAGATTCTCCTAAAGCAAGTAGATAGTCTTAATACCGAGCAAAAGGTATGGGTATTATGTACCTGTGCTTACTATATTGCTGATTATAACCACAAACTGATTGAAAGGTGATGTCGGTAGGAATTCTATAATAGTCATCTCTTAGCTATAACATTTAACATTAAATAAGCGAAAGAAAACACCTCCGCAATAATTAAAATAAAAAATATATAATATCTTGGCAAAGCTGATTGATGTGAGTATAATATATATGTAGTAACTTGAAATTATTTTGGAATCTGCTTTATTGAATTGATCAATAACAGCAGAAAAAGCATATGGATTTTGACCCCAATTTGACCCCTTAACTAAATAATGAGATGTCGGGAGCAGGTTTAGCAGCCTGCTCCTTTTTGTTTTCCTTAATAAAGAAAAGTTTATTTGATAGTCAACCGTTATCTGGCAAAGCTCAAAAAGAAGATCGCCAAGCGTGAGAAAACTGTCATTGACGAGAAAAAGGATCTTGACAAGGACAAACTTTGCGCAAAAAATGACTATGTATCATGTTTGTATCCGAGCAGCTTGTGGCGTTGCAGTTTTCACTGCCTTATTGAACCTTTCACCTACACTTACGCAGCGACAAAATACTTTCGGGCATATTTTTTAAAAATTTTTTCGATGGTGTTTTTTATTTCAAAACATATTTATTCAGCATTATAAGCTGCCATTTCCTTTTCCATTCATTCGCTGATTTCCTTAATGGTAGGGATTCATGGAAAATATAGAAGATGATTATATTAACATGAAATATGAAAAACTGACGGAAGCTGTACAGGATTTAAGTATGCAGTGATAATGTAAAAATTTATTCCGGAAAGTTATGGGTGAATCACAAGTGTCAACATTATAAAATATAATATCGAAAAATGAATATCTGGAAAAAGAGACCGAAAAAGAGCGATTTTGGTAGAAAAGTTGGTAGAAAAAAAGTGAGTTTCACCATTGTATTCATCTACCACGGCAGCTGACAAATCCCGTCAATACGCTGTTTGACGGAAGAAAATGTGGATTTGTTCATATAATCTCCTTGACTAAATCAGCACTATATGCTATAATATGAATATATGTTTGTTAACACTAACATTAATGTTTAATATTGAAATCCTTTCATGTGATAATCGTTAGGATAAAAATATAATTCAGGTGGTGATTAATATGCAGAAATATACCGGCAAATACTGGATGATACTTGCCCCACTTGTTAAAAAGTCGCTGAAGAAGCATTTGGGCAAGTCGTTTGCAGCAGGTACAATGAAGAAAGCAAAGATGGAATACAGGGCAATGCTTAACAGAGTTGATGACATAGGTGCTGATAATCCGATGGCTTCTAATATCTATATGAGTTTTGTATTCTTTGCTGTATACAGAGCAGCAAACGGAAAGATTACAGTTGATATCCTGAGAAAGATAGCACATGAAGCGATAGAATGGAAGCCTCTTCAGTATATGGGCCTGTTCATAAATGCCAATAAGCCGGGCGGTATAAATGCGATAAGAAAAATGATGCTGAAAAATGCAGAATGGCTTGAAAAGCACCCGAAGTATAAGAAGGTGTCATGGGACTTCAATTTTGACGAAAGCAAGCACCGTGACGGCTACTACTATCATTTTACACAATGTCCGCTTAACAATTTTGCAAGGCGTGAGGGACTTCTTGAAGTGCTGCCTGTGATGTGCGATATGGATTTTCTGACCGCCGGTCTGATGCATGCAAAACTGCATCGTGAGAATACGCTTGCAGGCGGCGGAAAGATATGCGATTACTGGTATGTGGGCGATAAAAATAATTCCCCAAGATAAAAGAAAAGGCAAATTTGCTGCTGTCTGGCTGCTTTTGCCCTGATACTGTCTGCTTTTGTTAAGGCAACGCCGCACAAAGCCCGCCTGACGGCTTTGCACTGAATCTGCGGACATATTTTTCGTCATCTTGCACAGAAATCCCTTGGCATACGATAGTATGCCTGCGGAATTTCTATACAATCTGACGAAAAAATCTGTCGGCGCATCTTCAGCACAAGCTTTGTGCGGTGTTGCCTTAATTTGATCATGATGTCTTTAAGGAGATAAGAAAAATGCTACAAATACAAAAGAAATCATTATTATTCAGAACGATTATAATTGTTGTAATTACGTTATCAAATCTGCTTGTTACAGTATACTGCGTTTATACATGGAAAAGTAATGGGAATCTGGTGTCACCGAGCAATTGCAATAATAATATCGTGCGTTTCCTGCTTCAGAATATCGTAATATCGCTTCCGTTCATCGTGCTGTTTCTCATTTCCCTTTATTTATTAAAAGGGCATTTTGCTGATGAAATGTATTTGAAAGTAAACGGAAAATATCAGAAAACAGTGGTTTTTATATTGTCTTTGGTGCTGCTTACCTTTACCATTTATTGTTTGTTCAGGCAGGAGAACAAAATAAGGGTAGCTTTATGCCTGCTGTATTATCTTGTATTTATCGCCTTTCCGGAAGAGTTTTTGTGCAGAGATGTATTAACTTATCTCTTAAAAAACGAAAAAGCGATTATCAGATATTGCGTTCCGAATCTGTTGTTCGGACTCAGCCATGTATTCAGCTATTCGGGGTGGGAAAAGATCACTGTTGATTACTTAACATATTTTATGACATCTCAGTTGCTTGGATTGGTTGTTAGTGGTTGCATTTATCAGTTTATGAAGGAAAAAACAAGAACAATATGGATTCCTGTACTGGTACATGGATTCTTAGATTATACAAGCCTTTTTGTTATATAAATGACAAAAAGGCTTTGCTGCTGATCTGTGCTTTGATGTCGCTATCTGATGTGAGCAGAATTGTAATTTTGACGTTAAAGGAGAATCGTTATACAGTACGAATGTAGAATAACAGTATTAGACACCAAAGTATTCCCGGAATTGCAGGAGAATAATCTCGCAGACCCGAAGTCCGGCAAATGCCCGTTCTTCAATGTGGGCGACACCTTTGTGCTGAAACGCACAGCACAGCAGGACGATTTCTACCACCTGATGAACGGAAAGTTCTGCGGTGAAGCTTGGGACGCTATCAGCAGATATGTATAGGCAACACCGCACAAAGCCCGCCTGACGGCTTTGCACTGAATCTGCTTACATATTTTCCGCCATCTTGCACAGAAATCCCTTGACATACGTCAGTATGCCTGCGAAATTTCTATACAATCTGACGAAAAATCTGTCGGCGCATATTCAGCACAAGTTTTGTGCGGTGTTGCCTATACTCGGCTTTGCAGGGCGGTTCGATCATGCGAAACTGGACGAATGATGACCGTATGATGATCGCCTGCTGCAATGATGGCACAAGACCTGTTATATTCAAAATAGAGCGTATCGATATACCTGAAACCGCTGAGGAGGAAGAATGGCTTGCAAAGCAGAATTTCAGAAACAGTGCTGATGATGCTTATACGGGGGAGGATTTGAAATGGAGTGTTTTTATGACAGAGAATATGAAGTGGACCAGAGTGCCTAAAAGCTCTTATATCAGCGACGAGCGCATAGAAATAGTTACCGATCCGCATACTGACCTTTGGCAGCGGACGTATTATCATTTCAGGAATGACAATGCTCCCGTTCTGCAAATGGAGACTGATGAAAAATACTTTTCCTTTATCGTGAAAACGGATTTCACCGACAGTCACCACCGCTTCGATCAGTGCGGTATCGTGATGTATCTTGACTCGGAGAACTGGCTGAAAGCATCAGTGGAATACGAGAATGAGGAGTTTCAGCACTTAGGCTCGGTGGTCACAAATCACGGCTATTCCGATTGGGCAACAACGGCTATCCCTGCAAATGTCAAGACTATGTGGTATCGTTTCAGCCGTCGTGAGGATGATTATTGTATCGAATGCTCATATGATGGTGAGAACTTCTCGCAGATGCGTGTGTGTCATATGTGGGAGGGCAACGGCAGGATACGCTTCGGAATATACGCTTGCAGTCCGGAAGAATCGAGCTTTAAGGCGGTATTTACCGATATGAAGGTCACAGAATGTGCCTGGAAGGAACATGACGGTCAGCAGCCGGACATAGAGTAATGGAGGAATTATGTGAACCAATTCGGATCCTCTGAAAGCGACCGGAAGTTCTGTCGGCTTTTGGAGGTACGACTCTGAAAATCCCGGAATATCCC
>ACOK01000087.1 GCA_000174895.1 Ruminococcus flavefaciens FD-1 | reverse complement strand
CGAATCGTACCCCTGATCTACAGTATCATTGCAGAATGCATACTGTTCCTCTGCTATTTTCAAGGCTGTGTTAATGTCATTCACAGGCAAAGGAACGTACATTTGCAGTTCATCACTTGAAATAACGGCAGGTACAGCGTTGTATTTATCGTACCAGTATTTGCAGACCGCCATCATATCCTCAGCATCGGGACATTCATTCCAGCCGCCAAACGGGATCCACGCAAAGATCTTCCATGGCTCAATTACAGGAATATTTACAAGTATAAGCGTTTTCTTTTTATCGGTACATATAAATCGTGTTGCAGGTACTGTTTTATCATTGAATTCACCGTATTTGTCCTCGGCACTGAAATCTTCCTCAAACTGCTCCATATTAACATTGAATCGATGTTTAAGAATTGCTTCTCCTTGCGAAATATCAGCACTCAATGCTCTTTTTCTGAAGTCGTCAACTCCGCCTGATTCTTCATAGTTCAGCTGCAAAGATTCAAGCAGTGTATCGTTCACAACAAGTATTATCGGAGTATAGCCTTCGGTTTTCCCTTTTTCAGCTTCACTCCTGTAAAAGGCAAATAATTCTTCACTGTCCGGAGGAACATCTATATATCGCCATTCACAGCCTATAAGTTCAGCTATTGTCGCTGCATTTACATCATGATTAGACACCGGCTGTTCTTTGTTTCCGAATATCTTTGATAAAAATTTCATCTCAGCACTTCCTTCTTTTTTACAATTATAGCATATGATACTGTATAATTCAAGATAATGCATATTGCTATGATGGGATATTCCGGGATTTTCAGAGTCGTACCTCCAAAAGCCGACAGAACTTCCGGTCGCTTTCAGGGTATCCGAATTGGTTCACATAATTTCTCCATTACTCTATGTCCGGCTGCTGACCGTCATGTGCCTTCCAGGCACATTCTGTGACCTTATCAGGCATATACGGAACTCTCGTTTTGTTGATATTAACTTGTCAGAGATAATCTTCTTCAAAACTCTGTTTTATATATGCTGCCGCAGACCCGGCACTCTCAAATCTCACACAAGTCGGAAAACCTTCTTTTTCACGACAGTGCGACCAGGTCAGGTGATAGATGCGCAGTTCGCCGAGTTTTGGCGAATAAAACAGCACATCATCATTTGCATCGCACTTTGCAGCCATGATGACCTCATCTGCGGCAAATGGGTCATCGGTACTAAGTTCGGTTTTTAGCTCGTTTACGAACCTGGCTATACTTTCAGTGCTAAAGCCAAATGCGCTGACATCCCACCAGATAAAGTCCTCACCGTATTCCTTAGACATATCGTCAATAAGTTTTCTTATCGTATCTAACACTACAAGTCCTCCCTGATACACAAAAACGATCATTATAATATTCGTTTTTCTTATACGCCACAGTGTATTCTGTTATATCAACATTTCGTTCTTCGCACCATCTTTACGGCTTCATCATGAATTATCATTGTACTCCTCATTATCATATGGGGAACTTTGAATGGGTTCAAAATTAATTACCCCGTATAAGCATCATCAGCACTGTTTCTGAAATTCTGCTCACATCAGATAGCGACATCAAAGCACAGATCAGCATCAAATGACGATGATTCAATACACATCACCGACGTTGCCGATCTTAACAACTTTAGTCTCTGAAACAGTATTTCCGAACGCTATAGCTATACCCATTCCTTCTTCTTCATCCCATGTACAATCATAAAAAAGACCTATTGTTCTTTTATCAGAATATGTTTCATCATAAACAGTGACTGTATTTAATGATACCATCTCATACATTTTATTCATATCCTTGACTTCGGGGTATAATTCATCATCAGGTTCTGTAGCTCCCCATTCATTTCTGCAAGCCTGATAGTATTCAAAGATAGGCACTAATAAGAACTGTTTATATTTTGAGTAGTTGTCTAAAAAGAATTCCAGTTTTTCCTTTCCTGATTCCGGGATCTCATGTTTTGGGTCAGGTTGTATCTGAGCTTCTATCGTTTTCTCAGAACCTCCATCCTCAATGATCACATCTGCACAAAAGTTTATTCCGAGTTCAAATTTACTGTAATCTACTTTCATAATGAACCTCCCGTTATAAATGTGAATTCCGATTTGGTTTATGCGAGCTACCTCGCACATTGCTTTCATTACCAATTATACCATAATCAGCCACGATTTTCAATCAGATACTTTCATATCATCAATTCCTGTCAGCTTTTTCTCATTATAGCACACGAAACAGCTTTTGGCAATATATAGTCCTATGATGATCGGTTACAGCGTGGATTGTTCTGCATAGAACCAAGTACACATGGGGTGCACTCTTTTCTTATTTGCTGTGAAAAATCAAAAGTTATAGCGACATCAAAGCACAGATCAGCAGCAAATGGCGATAATTCAATACACATCACCGATGTTGCCTATCTCTGTAACTTTGAATTCCGAAAGAGAGTCGCCCAATGCGATCCCTATACCCATTCCTTCTTCTATGTCCCAGGTGCAATCATAAAAAAGACTCATTATTCGTTTGCCGTAATATGCTTCATCATAAACAATGACTCCGTGCAGCGATACCATTTCATACATTTTATTCATATCCTTGACTTCGGGGTATAATTCGTCATCAGGTTCTGTAGCTCCCCACTCATCTCTGCGTTCCTGATAGTAGTCAAAGATAGGCTTCAATAACAGTTGTCTGTATTGTGTGTAATTGTCCAGAAACAATTCGAGTGTTTCTTTCTCTGCATCAGGTATTTCACCGTCATCATCGGGCTGGAGCTGTACTGTGATCATTTTTTCAAAATCACCCTCCGGTACAGCTACCTTTCCATGTAAATTTAATCCACGTTCAAATTTACTGTAATCTACTTTCATAATGAACCTCCCGTTATAAATGTGAATTTCGATTTGGTTTATTCGAGCTATCTCACACATTGCTTACATTACCAATTTATACCATAATCAGCCACGATTTTCAATCAGATACTTTCACATCATCAATTCCTGTCTGCTTTTTTCTCATTATAGCACACGAAACATCTTTTGGCAATAAGAATTAAGGCTGAGAAATTATCTTTCAATATATTGCTTCATTTGCCTGCCTGAAAAAAAATTTCAGATTTTTTTCAAAAAAGTGCACCACTTGACATATTTTTCAGGTATGTGTATAATGAAGGCGTTGATGCCTGAAAAAGAAATGCGCATTATCTTTCAGAAAGGAGAAGGTTCAATGACTGATTCCGAAATCATTGGAAAAATGTTTTCTGAGCCTGATGAAGGCTTCAGACTTTTGTTCGATGAATATCATCAATATGTCTATACAATAGCTTACAACATTCTGCGCAAATCATTCAACAGTCATGACATAAAAGAATGTGTCGTGGATGTTATGAGCGACGTAATGATGAATTATGACAGGAATAACGGAGGATCCCTTAAAGCTTATATCGGCACTGTTGCCAAAAACCATGCTCTTGATATGTGCAGTATGTTAAAGAAGTCCTCTGTAAGAAATATAGCCATTGACGATGTTGATGTTACAGAGTTAGCTTCCGATGTCAACGTAGAAGAACAGATCGAAAATTCGGAGTTGGCCCGTACCATAATAAAAGTGATGAAAGGTATGGGAAGTCCGGATTATGAGATAATGATCCAGAAATATTTCTTCGATAGAAATTCATCAGAGATAGCTAAAGTACTGAAACTTAATCCTATCACAGTCAGAAGTCGGTGCAGAAGAGCGTTGAAGCGCTTGAAAGCGACCTTGACAGAAATGAATATCAAGTTATAAAAAGGAGGATTATTATGAGCAGAAAACCCGATTTAAATGATATTCTTCACAGCGCCGATGACCAGACAATTGAACAGATCGCCTTTGATAATAAATCACTCGACGAAAAATCAAGCCGTTGGATATACGAAAGGTGCGTTGAAAGAATGGAATTAAATTATACTGATACTATGTACTCCGAAACTATAGGTATGAACTCAGTCCGGAATTACCGTAAACTGAAAATTTGTGCGCTCACTGCCTTATGTGCAGCAATTTTCTGTATTACGCTGTATGGCCTGTCAGGTTTGAGGCCGGAAGGACCGGAACCCGATAAGGAGCCGCCAATATTCTTTACGGAAACAGCTATAACTACAACAGTTACGTCTAATATCACAACCGATACTGCAACTGTTAGTAAAAATAATGTTTCTACTACAGGCAAAGGAAATAAAAAAGGAACTACCACTGTTTCTGTTGCAAATGTAACCGTTACGGCAAATGATGCAGTTATTACTGAAAAAACAACTTCTTCAAAGAAAAGCGATAACTCCGGTACATCAAATCAGAATAATACCGGCTTTGCAAGTGAAGATAACAGGATAGCAAACGAACAGACTGCTGAAAGGCACAGGCCTGATATCGATAGGATAGCTGATGCAGCTGTTGAATGCAGGTCGTACAATGAACTGGCAGACCGTATCCGCAGTGAGTTCGGAAAAGCTGACTCTGTATCTGGTGCAATATCAGAATACTGGTTCAACGATGAGGGAACAGATAAAATTATAGTTGATGATTCCGAAAAGACCGTTACCCGTGATAACGGAGCCGTAAGTTACTATATCCTTGGCGATCCTAATATTGAAGGATATGAAAAAGCTGCTCTGAAGTCAAATCTGATCAATCGTGGTATATTATACGTTGATGAGGAGAAACCTGAGGAATATAATGACAGCTATACTTTATCTGATATAAGTGATATGGGGTTTGATTATAACTGTGCTATGATAAAAGATCAGAGTGATATTGATTTACTGAATAGATTCAACGGAACATTGTGTCCGAAATTAGAAATGATGCTCAGCGGAAAAATCCCCTCATCCTCTCCCAAACTCACATACAGTGAAGCTTCAGAATTACTTGATAAATGCAATACACCAGATGAGCTCATTGAAGAGTTGTTGAAAAAGCAGTATTATCCTGATACAGCATGGAAGACTGAACTTGATGGTGATTACGAAAAGGATATTACTTTTGATCTGGACTTTAATAAGGAGGATTTTCAGAATATACATAGTCTGAAGCTTACGATTTATGAGGTTAAAGAATACGGCGCAATTGAAACATTTTCGTGCATTAGAAGCTATTTCTTGGATGGTTTTACAGGAGATAAGATACTGAATGGCTCCGATCCTATTGACAGTGATCTTCTGAACAGGATCACAGACGGCGCTATAAAATAGACAGAGAATCGATTAAGTAACCGCAATTTATTCAGAACATATTTTTTCCGGAAGTAAGTCCTCGAAATCTGATTTCGAGGACTTCTATTTTTGCCGAGATTCGGAAACATGATACGGGCAAAAGCTATGTTCATGCCCAGCACTTTATCGTGAGTTTCAAGCCCGGTGAGATCACTCCCGAACGGGCATTGCAGCTCGGTAAGGAGATATGCGAGCAGTTTCTAAAAGGCAAATATCAGTATTTCATGGCCTTGCCTATCGACAAGGATAATACGCTGCTATGGCAGCAAACTTTCTTCATAACGCACAATCATTTTTATATCCCGCCGCAGTACATATATCTGTTATGCCAAAAATCATCGTATTTCCGCTGAAGCAGCTTGACAAAGCCACACGAAAATGATACAATAGCATTAGTTAGTAAATACTTACTACATAGCAGGAAGCATTCCATCCGAGGTCAGCAGCACCGACTATGCCCCGGAGAGGGGCTTGGCAAAGCCTTTTGGATATGCCGTAATGCAATCATCAGTTGAGTACCTGCTCAACTGTTAAACAACAAGGAGGATAATATGAGCGAAGCAGAAAGATTGTTTTTAGAGGTGCGGGGACTCAAAAAGAGCTTCGGCAGCGGCGATACACGGCAGGATGTTCTGCGCGGACTGGATTTCTCCGTCAGCAAGGGTGAATTCTGCGTCCTTCTGGGACCGTCCGGCTCCGGCAAATCCACACTGCTGAATATCCTCGGCGGCATTGACAGCGCCGATGCGGGCGAGATCCGCATCAACGGCGACAAGCTGGAGGACATGAACGAGAAAAGCCTCACCCGCTACCGCCGCAAGCATCTCGGCTATGTGTTCCAGTCGTATAACCTCATCCCGAATCTCAATGTCAAGGAGAATATCGAGACCGGTGCGTATCTTTCCGATCAGCCGCTCGATATCGACGAGCTTCTGAAAACGCTGGGTCTGTTTGAGCATCGCTATAAGCTGCCGAATCAGCTTTCCGGCGGACAGCAGCAGCGAGTCTCGATTGGCCGCGCGATCGTCAAAAATCCGGATATTCTGCTTTGCGATGAGCCGACCGGCGCACTGGATTACACCACATCCAAAGAGATCCTTCAGCTGATCGAGGAGGTCAACCGAAAGTACAGCAATACAATCATCATGGTGACGCATAATGAAGCGATCCGGCTCATGGCAGATCATGTCATCAAGCTGCGTGACGGAAAGATCCGCCACGATGACCGCATCACTGAAAAGATCTCCGCCGCTGAACTGGAATGGTAAGGGGGGCGGATTATGAATACGGGAAAACGGCCGAAGAATCCGCTGCACAAGCGCGTCTGGCGCGATCTGCTCCGCGACTGGAAACGCTATCTGATGATCTTTCTGATGCTGGTCGTGACGATCGGTTTTGTCTCAGGTATGTTTGTCGCAAACCACAGCATGATGTCCTCGCTGAACGGAAATGCGACGAAATTTCATCGCGAGGACGGACATTTTGAGCTTTCGCGCATTGCGGAGCCGGAGATCATTTCGGCGATCGAATCCGGCAAGAAGGCTGATATGGTCAGCATTTTACGCAGCCGTGCCTATGACGAAGCAGAGGACGAGATCGAAAAGGCAGTGCGGGATGCGATCGAAGCAAAAATCCGTGAACAGGTCAAAGCCGGGATCACGGAAACGGTCACGGAGACCGTCGATCAGCAGATCAGGACCTCCGGCGAAAAGCTGCCGGACGAAATGCGGCAGACGATGCTTGATGAAGCGCTGCGAACCGCAATGGACGAGAACTGTGAAGATGCGGTGCAGGAGGCGCTGGAGCAGGCATGGGACTCCGAAGAATATAAGGATGCGCTCAGTGAAGCGACCGACGAAGCGCATAAGGAGATCGACGAAAAGATCGACGAGGAATATACAGAGATTGCTGAACGCTATGAGCTGAATCAGACCTTTGATCCCGTGCCGGTCAATGTATATGAACTGTTCTATAAAAATGCCGATGAGCATATCACCGAAAAGGATTCGTATAAAGGCAAAATCCGCGTATACAGCGAACGCAGTGAGGTCGATCTCTACGATCTGCTTTCCGGCAGAGCGCCGGAGAATGAGCGCGAGATCATCATTGACCGAATGCACGCAGACAATGCCGGCATCAGAATCGGCGATACCGTAAAGGCAGGCAGTACGGAATTTGAGGTTGTCGGGCTTGCATCCTTTACCGATTACATCACGCTTTATGAGAACAATACTGACACCATGTTTGATGCGCTGACCTTCGATGTCGGTATGGTGACGGACGAGGGCTTTGAACGGATCAGCGCTTCTCTGCACGCAAATTACGCATTCACATATAAGGAGAAGCCCGCAGATGTATCCGCAGAAAAAACGCTTTCCGATCACTTCCTGAAAGCACTAATCACACAGACTGCTGTATCCGAAAAGACCCTGGAGATCAAGGATTATGTTCCGGCGTATGCAAACAATGCGATCAACTTCGCAGCGGATGACCTCGGCTCGGATATGGCAATGGGCGGCGTGCTGCTCTATATTCTGACGGCGGTTCTGGCGTTCATCTTTGCGGTCAGCATCAGCAGTATGCTCGAAAAGGAAGCCTCCGTCATCGGAACGCTCCGTGCCTCCGGCTATACAAAAGGCGAGCTGCTGCGCTATTATATGAGTGCGCCGCTGCTGGTCGTGATTCTTGCAGCGATCGCCGGCAATGTGCTGGGCTACACCGTTTTCAAGGAAGTCATCGTCGGGATGTACTACAACAGCTACAGCTTGCCGTCCTACGAAACGCTCTGGACACCAGAGGCATTCATCCGCACGACGGTCGTCCCGTTTGTGCTGATGCTGCTTATCAATTTCATTGTGATCGTCCGGATGCTGCGGCTCTCCCCGCTGCGCTTCCTGCGGCATGATCTCAAAAAGACGCACCGCAAGAAAGCGATCCGCCTGCCGCGCTGGAGCTTCTTCCGGCGGTTCCGGCTGCGTGTATTTTTGCAGAATCTCCCGAATTATCTGATGCTGTTTATCGGTATCACCTTTGTCATGCTGCTGCTTTCGATGGCGGTCGGAATGCCCTCGACGCTCTCCTACTATCAGGAGCGGATGCCGGATATGATGTTCACCAAGGAACAGGTCATCCTGACGGACTATCTGGATGAGGACGGCGGGATCATCAAGACCAAAGCGGACAGCGCAGAGCCGTTCTCAATCAGCTCACTCGAATACCGCACCGAAAAATACAATGAGGAGATTTCGGTCTACGGCATTGCGGAAAACAGCAGATACATTGATATCACAGTGCCGGAGCATGACGATGAAATGTGGATCTCAACAGCATTTTCCGCCAAGTATCATCTGAATACCGGCGACAGCTTCACGCTCTCCGAGAAATACGAAAACAAGCAGTATACATGGAAAGTCGCGGGTGTTTATACCTATGATGCAGCGCTCGCGGTGTTCATGCCAAACGACCGCTTCAATGAGATCTTTGAACGGGATGCTGAGGCATTCAGCGGCTATCTTTCAGATGAAACGATTACCGATATTGATGAAAAGAGCATTGTCAAGCGCATCACCGCAGATGATATGGTGAAGATTGCAAAACAGCTCGATCACTCGATGGGCAGCTATATGCTGTATTTCCAGTATGTCTGCATGATCGTTGCCGCGATCATCCTCTATCTGCTGACGAAGATCATTATTGAGAAAAATGAGCGTCCGATCGCAATGGTCAAGATCCTCGGCTATGAAGACGGCGAGATCTCACGGCTGTATCTTATCACAACAGCGGTCGTTGTCATCATTTCAGAGTTTGCAGCAATGGCACTCGGCTATCTGCTGATGAAGATCTTCTGGGGGATCATGCTCCGCAAACTCGGCGGATATTTCGCATTCATCATGAAGCCGGAGGGCTTTATAAAGGAATTTGTACTTGTCACTGCCGCATATCTCGTCATCACTGTTTTCGATTTCATCCGCATCAAGCATATTCCGAAGGTGATTGCGCTGAAAAATGCGGAGTAACATCGGGGAGTGTCCGGCCGCGTATTTATCATTCGCATAATGACGGTTGACTTATAGCGAAGTGCTTCTTCCATATTCCTGAAATGCATAACATCAATAGCATAAAGAGCATATACGAGGGTGATATCACTCTTGCATATGCTCTTATTTTATCGAATTTGGCTCTGTTGATTATTGGGGTTACTGAATGGCTATCTGACATTAGATGAAAAGTAAGCATAGACCTCTTTGTCAGCCCTCCGAATAATAAAATTTCGAGGCTCAATCACCATGTAACCTCGCTGTCTACGCTTTACTCCATGCATTACTGCATACAGCACAAGACTCGCTAACGGTGGTTGGTTAGACCTTACCGTACAGGATTCTCACCTGTTAGACTATCCGCCCTTGGCTGGGCGCACAATCAGGATTTACTGATCTAAACCATCAATAAAATTCCTGATAATCTGTCCGCATTCATCGGGCTTTTGCTCATAGATCAGATGATCACCCGGCAGACTGACCAGTTCACAGTTGCCGAGCTTTTCTAAATACGGAAGCAAAACTCTCTCCTTATAATCACGTCCGATCTCAAGGTAATCCTCCAGTGCCATTTGACGGCGTTCCTCCTCCGTTTTTGGCAGCTCCGCTTTCAACTCTTTGCGGTCAGACATCAGCTCGTCGATCATTTCATCTGTCAGAATGTCGTCTGCTTCAATATCCTCCGCTGTGAAGTAAGCCGTAGAGATGTATATCTTCGGAATATCGTTGGTCAAGATCGCTTCCCACGCCGTATTTATATTACGTGATTCCTGTTCACTCTCGGAAAGCACCGCACGGGAATCATAAGTCATCAGCGTCATTGCATATTCCGCTTTTTGTTCATCATCGTTCAGCCATTCCTTCGGCGGAAGAAAGTGTTTCAGAAGCATATCGCCTGTGCTGCCGATACCGCATTTAACAAGCCTGTAATATAATGCAGCTTCGTCATTATCCTGCTCATCGGAAGATATTGCTTCCAGCTCCGTGCCGTCAATGATCGCAACAGCTTCGATCTCATCTGGGTATTTGCTCTCCCAATAAGTCGCATATACACCGCCTATGGAATGTGGCATAAGCACATAAGGCGCTTTTATCCCTGCGTTTTTTAGTGCCGTTCTATATCCCTCCACGATATTTTCAACTGTCATATCCTGCGCCGTGTCATCGCTGATGCCGTATCCTGCACGGTCAATGAAGATCACCTGATTATCAGATTCCAGAGCGGCAGTCATTCTTCGCATTGTGATACAGCTATCAGGTAAACCGTAACCTGCCATAGCTATGATACGGTGTTTTCCGTTTTCGTTGCCGAATGAAAGTACATTCACTGAATATTCTCCTGCGGTTACAAGATCACAGTATCCCTTTTCTTCCAGAAACGTTTTGTCACGCTTGAACCTGATCTTGCTGTTGATAAAAACGAGCAGCCAGAGTAAAAGAAGAATAGCTAAAATAATCAGAAACACTCTGACAATCTTCTTAAAAACCTTTTTTGCCTTCATTATCTGAACTCCTAAATAAATTCCGATTTTCAAGAGCAAGCCAAGTGACTTCTCTTTTCAGTAATTATACATCATCACCGCCAATTAGTCAATAACATATCAACAGAAAGAAAAATATTTTTACATCAGAAAGGAATCAACAGCTATGAGCAAAATAGGTTATATCCGTGTTTGCTGCACTCTCACAGTTGGAGCGTGAGCAGCTCAAACAGCGTCAGTGTGAGGGCATCGAGATAGCCAAAGCACTGGGCAAGTACACGTGACTTAACCCTATCGAAATCGAATGGACGATGTTCGGTCAGCTCTATGGGGAATGGAAGTCCAAGAGCATCACAGGGCGTGACTTTATGCGGAGAATGGGATTGTCGGCTAACACATTTTACCGCCGTGTCAGAGAGTATGAAGCGGAACACGGGATCGCAGAGCCGACCTCTGCTTGATATATAGCAATATAGTTTGTTGAGTATGCACATATTTTTTACGGACTTTTGTGTAGTCCTCTAAAGTTGTAACGATTATATTGACAACTCGACATTCGCATGATATACTGATATCAGAAAGTTGAAACAAAATAGATTACAACTTTACAGAAACCTATTTTTATGCTATACTTTAGGAGGTATTTATTATGAAGATCGCAGTAGTTTGTGCAAATGGCAAGGCAGGTCAGCTTATCGTGAAAGAGGCAGTAAACAGAGGATTTGACGTTACAGCAGTTGTCAAGGGAGAGAATAAGTCCGCTGCTCAGAACGTGATCGTGAAAGATCTGTTCGACCTGACCGCAGAAGACTTTACAGGATTTGACGCAGTCGTAGACGCTTTCGGCGCATGGACACCCGAAACACTTCCTCAGCACTCCACTTCACTTGCTCACCTGTGCGACATTCTTTCGGGAACTGACACAAGACTTCTCGTTGTCGGCGGCGCAGGAAGCCTGTATGTGAACGCTGAGCATACCGCCTGCGTTTCTGACGGTGCAGATTTCCCCGAAGTTTTCAAGCCGCTGGCTTCTGCTATGGCAAAGGCTCTGGGAGAACTACGTCAGAGAAATGACGTAAAGTGGACTTATATCAGCCCTGCCGGAGATTTTCAGGCTGACGGTGAGCGCAGCGGCAAGTACATTCTCGCAGGCGAGGAGCTGACGCTCAACGCTAAGGGCGAGAGCATTATCAGCTATGCAGATTACGCTATTGCTATGGTTGACGAGATCGAAAAAGGCGATCACATCGGGCAGCGTATCAGCGTAGTAAGAGAGTAAGAAAGAGATGAACATCTATGCAGATAACAAGTAAATTCACAGTGGCAGTGCATATCCTCACCTGCATCGACATTTTTGGCAGTCAGATGAGAGTGACCAGCGACTTCCTGTCGGGCAGTACGGGTGTAAATGCGGTGATAGTACGCAATGTCCTCGGACAGCTTCGCAATACAGGGATAGTTGAAACTCGTCAGGGCAGCGGCGGTGCACACCTTGCAAAAGCACTTGACGAAATAACGCTGTACGATATTTACAAGGCGGTTGACTGCGTAGATGATGAGGGGCTGTTCCACTTCCATGAAAATCCAAATGCGGAATGTCCTGTGGGGCGCAATATCCATAAGGCTATGGACGACAGGCTTGAAGCGGCGCAGGCGGCTCTTGAAAACGAGCTGAAAAGTACCACGCTTGCCCAAGTCGTTGCTGATACACGCAAGATAATAGACGGAGAATAAAAAGAGAGTGTGCTGAAAAATATCGGCACACTCTTTCCATAGGAGGACATATGACAGCAAATGATTATCTGAGATTTATCGTAGACGAGATACACTCCACAGTTGTTGCAACAGTGGACAGCGACGGTCTGCCTGTGACCTGCGTGATCGATATGATGTACGCAGACGAGAACGGATTGTACTTTCTCACCGCAAAGGGAAAGAATTTCTATCAACGGTTAAAGGACAAGGGCTATCTTGCACTTTCGGGAAAAAAGGGCGAGGATACCATGAGCTGTACAGCTGTTTCTGTCCGTGGCAAGGTCAGGGAGATCGGTGCAGAAATGCTCCCTCTGTTGTTTGAGAAGAATCCCTATATGTTTGAGATCTATCCCACCGAGGAAAGCCGCAAGGCACTCACAGTGTTTCAGATCTATGAGGGCAGCGGAGAATGGTTTGACCTGTCGAAGAAGCCTATTGAGCGTGACAGCTTCACATTCGGCGGTGCAGAGATCAGGGCAAGCGGATATTTCGTGACCGATGATTGCATCAGGTGCGGTTCATGTCTGAGCGACTGTCCGCAGAGCTGTATCGAACTGAAAGAAAAAGCTCTTATCCGTCAGGAAAACTGTCTGCACTGCGGGAACTGTGCGGCGGTCTGTCCTGTGGGAGCAGTCATAAGGAGATGATCGTATGGAGAAGCTTGACTTTCTGATAAACTATCTGCTGTCAGAAAGAAACGATGTTGACGGAATAGAGCTACCCGAAACGCAAGCGGATAAATACCGCCTTTACAGAAGCCTTGTGAATATCCGCCCTGCTGTCAAGGCAGACGAGGATTATTTGCAAGCCGAGGACGAATATCTCACCGAATTGACAGAAAGTAAGGGCATCACGGATATTGCCGACCTCTCCCCTGTTGAAAATGGTGTTTACCTATGGAAAGGCGACATCTCTACGCTCAGATGCGGTGCTATCGTCAACGCCGCCAATTCGGGAATGACGGGGTGCTGGCAGCCCTGCCACTCTTGTATCGACAACTGTATCCACACCTTTGCAGGCGTTCGTCTGCGGTATAAGTGCGGTCAGATCATGCAGGCACAGGGGCATGAAGAACCCACGGGCAAGGCAAAGATAACGCCTGCCTACAACCTGCCCTGCGACTATGTGATACATACGGTCGGACCGATCGTGCAGGGACGGCTCACCGAGGAGCATTGCCGACTGCTTGAAAGCTCCTACAAAAGCTGTCTTGAAATTTCTATGCAAAACGGTATCGGGAGTATCGCTTTCTGCTGTATCTCAACGGGCGTATTCGGCTTTCCGCAGGAAAAGGCGGCAGAAATTGCTGTCCGTACTGTCAGGGAGTTCCGCAAAACACACGATATACAGGTGATATTCAATGTATTCAAGGAGGACGATCATGAAATATACAAGAGATTACTCGGCGGAAATTGACCGTCTGAAAAAAGAAATACAGACCGCTGATGCGATCGTCATCGGTGCAGGTGCAGGTCTTTCCACCGCCGCAGGCTTTACCTATTCGGGAGAGCGTTTGCAGAAGTATTTTGCCGATTTCGTGGAGAAATACGGCTTTCAGGATATGTATTCGGGCGGTTTTTATCCGTTCCAGACACCGGAAGAACAGTGGGCGTACTGGTCACGCTACATTTACATCAACCGCTACATGGACGTTGACAACGGCACATACAAGCGCTTGTTCGAGCTTGTGAAGGACAAGGACTATTTTGTTCTCACCACCAATGTTGACCACCAGTTTCAAAAGGCAGGGTTTGACAAGCACCGCCTGTTCTACACCCAGGGCGATTATGGGCTTTGGCAGTGCAGTGAGCCGTGCCACCAAAAGACCTATGACAACGAGGAGACCGTCAGGGCGATGTTTGAGCAGCAGAAAAATATGCGTGTTCCGTCAGAGCTTGTGCCACACTGTCCCGTCTGCGGAAAGCCTATGAGCATGAACCTCAGAGCCGATGATACATTCGTAGAGGACGATGGCTGGCACAGAGCATCGGAGCGTTATGATGAATTCCTGCGCCGCCATGATGGACTGCATATCCTGTTCCTTGAATTGGGTGTGGGCATGAACACGCCTGTCATCATCAAGTATCCGTTCTTGAAGATGACCTATGCAAACCAGAAGGCGGTCTATGCCTGCCTGAATTACGGGGAGGCGTATGCACCCGATGAGATAGCCGGGCAGAGCATTTGCATCAATGGGGATATTCATGAGGTGCTGAAAAAATTGGCTTAATATTTATTCGAGCCTTGCTCTCTGTTTTGAGTGCAAGGCTCACGAATAAGAGGACGGGACAGCGACAGATATTCGATCTTCCCCTCGTTAAGCACATTGTTCATATTGTCGATGCTCCTGTGACCGCCCACAAGTATCACGGGAATATCCACCTTTTCGGCAAGGGCAAGAGCAAAATTCTTGAAATACGCTTCGTTCACGCCTGCCTTGATACCGCCCACCGATGTGCCGTTTCCGCTGACCTCGATACTGTCAAGATAAGGCACACAGGCAAGAATACCGTCCTTGCACAGCACTTTACAATGTCGTTCAAGCCTGGGGAGATCACTCCCGAAAGAGCTTTGGAAGTCGGCAAGGAATTATGCGAGAAGTATCTCAAGAAAGAGTATCAGTATTATCTCACAGTCCATACCGCCGGACTTTCTGAAACGGGCAACAGAGCTTTGCGGTCAGCTCAGGTACAGCTCGATCACCTATGATATTGCCTCACCGCATGACGGAGAACATACAACGCTCAGGGTGCTTGATTGTGGGTATGCGGAATAATAAGAAACGGATAGCCGTCTGATGAGGACGGTTATCCGTGTTTGAGTATATTAAGTTACTAAGCTAAATCAGAAGTTATCTGACAGACTGCCATTCCTCTTTGGAAAGGCATGTTATGTGTTCCGTTCGGAGAACGCCCTCTATGGCACAGGGCACATTATAGGCCGTATGATGATAATGAAAACCGCACTTCTCCTGAACACGCTTTGACTTTTCATTCCCATCAAAGTAACCACACCATATTTTATTAAGTTTCAGGTTTTCAAAACCGTAGCGCATCAATTCCCTGACTGCTTCCGGTATCAGCCCTCGTCCCCAATACGGAACGCCGATCCAGTAGCCGATTTCACCTTCTGAATCAGGAAGGCCAATATTGCTGGCTTTCCCAAGCATAAGTCCAATGCTGCCAACAGGCTGGCCTGATTCTTTTAATACTACAGCATAGGTCTCCGGCGCTGAAAGAACCCTCCGGATTATTTCACGGCTATTCTCTACACTTGTATGAACCGCCCATCCTGCGATTGGTCCCACATCAGGATGACTTGCATATTTAAATAAATTCTCCGCATCGCTTTCTTCCCACGGTCGGAGGATCAATCTTTTCGTTTCAAGTATCATGGCATACCTCTCTTACCAACGGCATATCTGCAAACTGGAATCTACAGTGCTAATTCCATCAGCCAGCAATCTACTTTTTCTCCCTCAAACATCTCATGTTTTGGAAGTGATTTAATGATTTTAAACCCGGCTTTCTCGTATGCCCTTATAGCCCTTTTATTATCTTGGTGAGGGTCAAGAAGAACTCGTTCCGCAGCCATATTTTCTTTCAGATGAGAAGCCATCATTTTCAAAAAAGATGAGCCTATTCCCTTACTCCAGTATTTCGGCTCACCTATAAACTGATCCATAGCAAACACTATATGTCCATCGTCAGGATAGTCATATTCATCGAACAATTCACCACTCAATTGATAGGCCTGTGCATATCCGATGGGGGATTTCTTATACTCGATGATCATTCTGAATCCATCTGGAATTTCTTCCAAAAAATGTGCAGACAAAGTATCCATCGTAAACCTGACGTCACGACCTTCGTAATACTCCAGCACTCTCTTATCTGTCAACCATTTAAACATGAGTGGAAGATCTGTTTCCGTAAAATCTCGGATTGTTATTTCATCTTTTTCTATTTTCACGTAATCCTCCCCGCAAACTGCGATTTGGCGACTTCCCGGTAAACTGGAATTTATCTGATAAAGATTTTATATAATCACTTTTGTTTCCGTTCCAAAGACATATTGTGCATTTCCCGTCTTTGAAAATATGCTTACAATTTTCATATCCATATAACCAATAAGCGCATTCTGGACATAATTCTTCCATTTTAGACTTTGATTTTAGAAACTCACTGCCGCATTCTACACAAGTTCCAATTATATTATTCTCCATACTATCACCTATAAATTCCGATTTAGCAGAGAGAGCCGTATTGTTCTCTCACTTACCCATATTATACCAAACCACCCCGAAAAAGTCAATCTATGGGGTTATGCGGAATAAAAAACGGATAGTCGTCTGATAAGGACGGTTATCCGTGTTTGCATGAACTATTAAAGTTTTAAGGTTATTTCAAGTTATGCTTTTCTTTGAACAGAAGCAGATACTTCCTTGCTTCGGTCTGAAAATCTGTGTCTTTATCTTTAATGACTTTCTCAACATATTCGCATAAAACATCATAAAATTCTTGATAAGAGAGAAGTGTAGTTGGCGGTTCACTCATATTAAGATCCTCGTCGAAAACCACTCCGTCAAACTTCCTGCCACCTAAGTATTCAATATCAGATTCGGTCATCGTTGCCGCTTCAAAAAACTCAGTAGTTACCCACCAACCATCTCCGCCGATTCCTTTGTCAAGGGTAAATCCTTTAAGAGCATCCATAAATAAACGAGGTGAATTGAGGCTTGCCAGCCTGCATACCTGTTCCATGAACTCATTTATTAGTTCATAATCCTTTTCATTCAATGCCATTATTCTCACCTTTATTCATAATACAGCTTTCTGTTAAAGACGGTTATCCGTGTTTGAGTGTATTCAATTATCAAGAAATAGCATAGTCGATATTCCTTTAGGATAGATTATTTCGCCCCACCCGTCACGCTTGTCAGATGTATATGGCAGTACTTTCTTTATATCCGGCAAAGGGATATTATTCTTTTCCAGAATGGATATGACCTTTTCGAGGTGATAGGAAGATCCTATTCCATTATCATTTATTCTTGTACCTTCATAAGCTCTGAGAGTATAGCTGATTTGCAGCATAAGTTCATTCAGATCCTCATCGGTATTATTCAAGAGCTTTCTGAATATATGAAATTCTTCTTCCGAAATCTCCTCAAACTCAGCATTATATACATCGAATTCAAACAAGCACTCGGGAATTATCTCAACAAACTTGTAGGCATTCTCAAACAAAGGAGTACAGGTCTGCTTCCACGCCAATTCAAGCACAGGCATCATATCTATATCGGGATATTTTGCTTTGATATACTCTTCAAAGCACAGGATCGCCATAAGCTGTTTTACCCCTGACAGACACATCTGAAAAATCTTCTATATTCATAATTAAATACTCCTTTTGATATATTCATCCTATATTTGCCTTTATTATACCAAACCGCCCCGAAAAAGTCAATCTATGGGGCTATGCGGAATAAGAAACGGATAGCCGTCTGATGAGGACGGTCTATCCGTGTTTGAGGAGTATTTACCATACTTCGCCTGAGTCTCCGATCTTAACAACATTGAATTCAGAAACCATGATCCCCATTCCTTCTTCACTCCAAGTGCAATTATAATATAAACTAATGGATCGTTTTCCGTAATGATTTTCGTCAAGGACTGCAATTGCGTATAACGAAACCATTTCATACATTTTATTTATATCGCTGATCTCAGGGAATTTCTGGTCATCGGATGCTATTGCACCCCACATCTTTCTACATTTCTGATAGTATTCAAAAATAGGTTTTAATAAGAACTGCTTATATTCCAAGTAGTTGTCTATAAAGAACTCCAGAGTTTCTTTTTCTGCTTCGGGTATTTCTTCATCTTCATTTTCTACGAGTTCTACCTTAATAGTTTTCTCAGAACCGTCAAGATCTTTAACAGTTACTTCTCCGTACAAACTTTCATCACGTTCAAATTTACTGTAATCTACTTTCATAATTGACCTCCCGTTGAGAATGATAATTCTGATTTAAGCGAGGAAGTCATATTGCCCCTCGATTACTCTTATTATACCAAACCGCCCCGAAAAAGTCAATCTCCACACACTTTTTCACACCTTATACATTGCAATATACCGCCATTTGTGCTATAATCAGGATATAGAGCAGATCGGAGGTGAAATGCAATGGATAACGAAACCGAAGAATTAGTAAACCGTGCATAATACAAGCAGATCAAATCAATGAACCGTACTGATGCAGAAGTTCAAAAAGACTGATGATCTGATACGGTTTGAGCTTAAAAACCTGCATAACATCGAGTGGTATGACCACGATAACATCAAGCAGCTTGAAAAATGGGGATTTACCATTATTCAGGCAAACTCACGCTCTAAGAAGTATTATGGGAGGGGAAAGATTATTTAAGATTATGCTTTTTTCTGAATTTTTCCATAAGTTCTCTTACTGCCGTTTTGTATTCATCATCACGATCAACGATTGCCTTTTCAACATTCACATGAAGAAGATCATAGAATTCTTGATATGAAATATAGTATATCTCATCAAAGTATTCACTACCAAATCCAACAACTTCATATGCTTTTCCTTTTTCCCAGCTTTCATCTTCTTCATTTGGAAAAAAAGCCATACAATCAGTTCTTTGAACTCCAATTCCATCAACAAAATAATTCAGGGACCTATAAAGTGAATCTGGAATTTTCTTTTCGTAATAGCATAATTCATCAATATAATCAATAGCTATCTTTTTTGCCTGCTCATTTGATTGCATATTTATTCTCCTTTGCTTCATGCAAATCATACTCCATGAATATTATGTTGTCGTTAGAAACACACGTCTGTATGTTTTTATAAAAGTATTATAGCGCATTCCTCATTATCTGCCACGTTCATACTTTTACCTCCGCAAATACCGATTCAAGTTAGAAATCATTATATCACAGCATAACTGCGCTGTCAATAGAAACGCCATCTCAATCCGGGCTTACAGATGAAATAATATATGATATTAAAAAGTCGCTGTTTCGCTGCGCTGCGTATCCCAGATAAAAGCACGCAGAATCGCACAATACACTACACCACAGTAAATATGTCCAGCGTAATCCGTTGCAATTTATTGTAATCCAGTTGACCATTCGTTGTCCAAATCAGAATAAGACAGATGAATATATCATAAGAAAACACGCTTGCAAGTAGTACATTTTGTCAGCGTGTTTTTTGTCGGCAGCATCGCCACGGTCTTATACATCGACGATCTCGACAATGTTTTCATAGAATGCGTGAGCAATGAACGGCTCTGCGCTCCCTTGTTTCGCTTCATACTCTCTCACACGGCGATAAAACGTATTAGCCGACAAGCCCATTTATGGATGGAAAGCGTATATTGATTACTACGAACGATTTAAGACATAAGCCATACAAATTATGCATTATAACAAATCTGAAAATAATGCTTGACAAATGATGGAGAACGGTGTACTCTAATATAAGAGAACACCATTCAACTACGGAGGTAAAAAATGCCAAGGGATAAAACAGAGAGCCATGAGAGGATCATTGAAGCGGCAAAAGAGGAATTTCTGACCTGTGGCTATGAGAATGCGTCTCTGCGGCGCATTGCCGGCAATGCCGGTATCACTGTTTCCGGACTCTACAAGCATTTCCCGAACAAAGAGGAAATGTTCGCATCACTTGTGCAGCCGATGCTGGATGAATTCATGACGCTCTATCGTCAGAAGGAGCAGGAGGAGAACGATGCCATTGTAAAAATAGGCTCGGCGGCTGCATTTTTGAATGATGATGCGGTGTATGTCATGCAGTTTATTTACGATCATTTTGATGAATTCAAACTGCTGGTATGCTGCTCGCAGGGAACAAGATATGAGGATTATTCGCATGATCTGGCGAAAATGGAGGAGGAAAGCTCCCTGAAATTTATCAATGCGCTGCGCGATCGCGGCGATTATGTTCCGGAGTTTGACGGCAGGGAGTTTCATTTGCTGGTATCGTCCAATGTGGAGGCGGTCTTACAGCCGATCAGACATGATTTTAGTCGTGAAGAAGCCATACACTATGCGCAGACGATCAACACATTTTTCTCAAAGGGCTGGAAATGGCTCTGCGGAATTGAATAAGATGGATGTCGGCTTTGTGCCGATATTCATTTGTATATAAGTTAGTTGATGCTAATAAAATCAGGGAGGGATTCATGTGGCTTGGCTTGCTGAAAACATCATGTCGATCGTGTTGCTGATGATCATTGCACTCATCGTTTTTCTGATCATCCGAAGCAAAGTGAAAACGAGGAAGTCCGGTAAGGGCTGTGGCTGCGGGTGTGCCGGATGCATCGGCTGTGCATCCAAACAACAGAAGAAACAGGAAACGTCAGACTGTGCGTCTGCGGAATCATTTACAGGAGGTAGAAAATGAAGCTGACTGAAACAAAGGCGGATATGCAGGGAATGATCTGTTCTGTGAACGGGGACGATCATTTCATGAACCGCATCACATCCATTGGGATCACAGAGGGAACGGCTTTTCAGACTGTCCGGAACGACCGGAAAATGCCTGTTCTGATCTATCTGCGTGAGACACTGATCTCCCTGAACAGAGCAGATGCAGAAAGGATCGAGGTGACGCAGAAATGAACAGTATCGCATTATTGGGGCAGCCGAATTCCGGCAAATCCACCATCTACAATAACCTGACCGGCGCACGACAGCACGTCGGCAACTGGGCAGGTAAAACTGTTGAAAAGAATGAAGGCAGCTATACTTATAGAGACACAAAATTTACGGTTACTGACCTGCCGGGAAGCTACGGTTTGTCGGGCAATTCCGATGAGGAGATCATCACAACGGACTTCATCAAGTCGGGAGCCAGTGATCTGACGGTGGTTCTGGTCGATGCTTCGCAGCTTGCAAGAAGTATGTTCATGCTTGCAGAATTTGCAAAGCTCGATAAGCCGGCGATCCTTATCCTTAACATGATGGATGTTGCAAGGGATATGGGCAAAAATGTGGATGCCCGAAAGCTATCGAAAAAGCTCGGCATTCCTGTTCTGCCGTTCAATGCGACCGATACGAAGGACTATGAAAAGCTGAAAAAGCTGATCGCCGATGAATTGAAGGATCCTCACAGGCTTATAGTCCCTGCGCCTGCGGAGCATGATACTGTCAAGGCAGACAGTCAGGCAAAATTTGACTGGGTCAGCGAATTGCTCTCGGATGTCACAAAATCAGAGATGACCGTCTACAAGATGTCGAAATTTGACCGGGTGATGACAAGACCGATCCTCGGAAAAGTCATTTGTGTCGGCGTGGTACTGGCTGCATTTCTGGTGGCAATGCTCATTATGATGCCGTTTATGGGAATCGGACAGATGATACCGACCTTACTGCACGACCCTGTTGACAAGCTGCTGACAGGCTGGAATGTTCATCCGTGGATCGTTTCCATTTTCAGCATGATGATACCGAATGTACTGTATTTCACGATCTCTATGGCGAGCTTTGTTTTCGGTGTCAATATCGTATTTGGCTTTCTGGAGGAAACAGGTTTTCTTGCCCGTGCAGCATATCAGTTTGACGGGCTGCTCTCAAAACTCGGCTTGCAGGGAAAGGCGATCTGCCCGATGTTAATGGGCTTTGGCTGCACGATCGGAGGTGCGTGCGGTACCAGAGTGATGGACAAATGGGGGCAGAGGATGCTTGCTATGTCGATCGTCTGGGCGATCCCCTGCGCATCGATCTGGTCGATCATTCCTGTTATTTCGGGAATGTTCTTTACATGGTGGCAGACGATGCTTGTGTGTGTCGGCATTCTCCTCTATGTGGTCATTACCATGATCGTTGTATCCAAAGTGTTCAGCAGAAAGCTCGCACCAGTAGAGGAGCGCAGCGGTATGATCATGGAGCTGCCGCCCTATCACAAGGCGCACTGGAAGCACATCATCAAGGAGGCGTTTTTCAAGGCGTGGGATATTTTCAAGCGTGCGCTCGGAACTGTCACACTGGTTTCTGTTTTGTTCTATGTGCTCTCGTTCAGCAAGGACGGTAATGTGGATAACAGCCTGCTCTATCGTGTGGGCACATTCATCGAACCGGTCACACGGTTCTTTGGAATGGGCTGGCAGACATTCATGGCATTTGTCAGCGGTGCATTTGCAAAGGAGGCTGTCCTCGGTACGCTGAATGCAGTATTTATGGGGAACAATTCGCTTATGGAGGCGACCTTCTTTGCGAAAACAGTACCTGCGGATACCGCACTGCTCGGTTCTGCCATGTCATCGGCGATCGCACCGGCAGAGGCGCTTGCATTCATGTTTGCAACGACGTTCAATATCCCCTGTCTGATGGCACTTTCCACGACTTACAAGGAATCTCACTCGCTGAAATGGACATTCAAGGTCGCACTGTTCTATATCTGCAATGCACTGGTGCTTTCCTGCATTGTATATCATATTGCAGATCTTTTCATGTAACCAGTACATTGAGAAAGGTAACTTAATAAGCAGTGCTGAATCCGAAAAATTGATCAATATGTCAGAACCTGTCCACATAGGGTGAATGTGCAGATTTTTGAGCATAATTTTGCCTGAGGCGGTGTATTGCTGCTGATCGCTGGGTTTGTGTTGTATAAGCTGACAGATTAACAGTAAAATAATAGGAGGAAATGATAATGAAACTGAAACTCGGAGATGTACAGACGACAGCTTTGATCCCGCTTGCTGTCAAGGCAAATGAAACGCTGCGTCCAAACGCCAGGATCAAAGACCGCAAGGCGGTTGAGATCATTCAGGCTCTGAAAATTGATACGGCGCAGTATGATAAATTCATGTCACATGAGGGTGTGATCGCAAGAACGATCATGCTGGACCGTCAGCTGAAAGGAATCATCAGAAAAGCGCCCGATACGGTGATCGTGAATGTCGGTGCAGGGTTTGATGATCGGTTTTCGAGAGTGGATAACGGCAGAATTGCATGGTTCGACCTCGATCTGCCAGACTCGATTGCTGCAAGAAGAAAGGCATTCCCGGAACGTGAGCGTGTCACGACGCTCGCAGGGAATGCGCTTGAAAATGATTGGTGCAGACCGGTGCAGGAAGCACTTGTTGGCAGAAAAGCAAAGCCAGTGTTGATCGCTGAGGGATTATTTATGTACCTCACGCTTGATCAGATCCGCACGTTTCTGGAAGTGCTGAAAGCCAATTTCCCGGACGGCGGTATTCTGATTGCAGAACAAAACTGCAAGGCGATGCAGAAAAATGAAAAGCACCATGATACTGTCAAAAACACCAAAGCACATTTTATGTCCGGTACGGATTCGGGACAGGAGATCGCTGATCTGACAGACGGTTTTCAGCTCGTGGAGGAACACAGCTTCAATGAAGAAATGAAAAAACACAGCATCCGCGGCAAGCTGTTTGCATTACTGCTTCCAAAAATGAATGACCGGTGGGCAACATTCAGATGGTGATGGTATACCGTTAATATCGCCTCTGTTTTGCATCAAAACTGCTGTTCAAACCGCATGATGAGGAAAGCCCTGAGAAATGCTTTGTATGCAGATCTCAGGGCTTTCTCTTTTATGGCATTCATGTTTTGTAAAAGCTCACTGTCGCTTAATTATCAAACATCGTCAGGTGAACTTTGTCAGCTCTATTGCAAGCTCGTGCGGAGTTTCCGCAAATCCTCGCTCAGCACGGCATTTATTACTGTGCCATAGATGATTTCTGCACCGCAGGAACGGAGGATATGAAGCGAGCCGTCCTCTTTGCGGAGCTTGAAAAGCATTTGCCCTCGCTTGTCGGTGAGAACCTTCTGGACCTTACCCACAAGATATACGAAGCCACAAGAGTGACCGCTACCATGAAGGAAATGGAGAATTTCTGCAATCGGTATGTCAAGACCTTACGGCTCAAGGTGAATTCCGAGGGAAAATTTGAGATTGAGATATAGAAATAACAGAAAAAGGACGGCTCAGGTGAGCCGTCCTTTCGTTATGGGTAACTTTGACTCCAGTGGGGTCAAAGTTGATTTTATTTTGCCTTGCAGGACATTTTCTCAACATCGAGCCTGAAAACCGCCACACCATTTAGCATTGCATCTCCATAGCTCCATTCAGGTCTTGCAGTGGTCTGTTTCATTAGCATATTCAAACCTTTGATTTTTTCACTCCTATCCTCCACTAAGCTGAGTGTACCTGTTCCGATAACGCTCTGGAACTTAGCAGAGAAATCGCAGGCTACATCTGCTTCAAGAAGCTCGTAGTTGCCATCTATCTCAAATCCCACCTTCGGAGAAGTCTTTGAAAGCTCATATTTTCTGCCTGCCTTAGCTCCATGAAAATAGAAGCTGTAGTTTCCGTTTTCATTTATGTATCCGTAGTTTACAGGTACGATGTAAATATCACCGTTATCATAGAAAGCTATTCTTATGATCTGTTCTTTGGCAATGAATGCTTCGATTACGCTGTTATCTGTTATTTCTCTGTCGTTTCTTCTCATTGTATCCTCCTATATTGTAACAAACATAGTAAGCCGAGTGCTTGCTTAATGATTATTATACTTCAATTGCTTCAAAAAGTCAATCAGGCTGAATCCGGATAAACCTTTGCAGATTGACTTTATATATGCCTTGTGATATAATAAAAATACTAAGAACACGCAATACAGAGGCGATTACTATGTCTGACATTGAAATAGAATACAGTATTGATGACACTCCAATGACCGCTGATGAGATCATGGGATATTTGAAACGTATCGGAATAGAGTGTGATATAAATACAGACCTGAATAGTCTTGCATTACTGCAAAAAGCTCATCTTACACATATTCCATACGAAAACTATTACTGCCTTGAACGCAGGATTACTTCACTCAATCATAAAGAATTGTATCGCAAACTGATAATCGAACACAGAGGCGGCATCTGTTTTGAGCTGAACGGGCTGTATGCGTGGCTTTTGAAAAGCATCGGATTCGATGTAAAAAGCCATCTAAGTAGATACATAATTCCCGAAGGCGAGATACATAAACGAACTCACAGAGTAATGACCGTCACGATATGTGGAGAAAGATACCTGACCGATGTAGGCGTAAATTCCGAATGTTCAAGAAAGCCGCTGTTGCTTGCAGAGGGACTTATTCAAAATGACGGTATTTCGGAATACCGCCTTGAAAAAGACGATTTCTTCGGTTGGGTATTGTGGCAGAAGCTCAAAAACAATGATTGGCGCAGGCTGTATGGGTTCACCGAAGAACCTCAGCTCGATATTGACTACATAATGCCGTGTATCTTTTGCGATATTTACCCACTGTCGGGGATAAACAAGTTTGAAAAGGTTTCAATATTTACTGATCAAAGTAATATACGGATATGGGATGGGCATTATCAGGAGTTTTCAGGTGGCGGGATAGTAAAAGATGAAGAAATAAAAGCCAATGGAAAAGCAGAAATTCTAAAAAAAGTGTTTTCAATAATACTATAACTAAAGAAAGGACGGTTCACAGGCGAACCGTCCTTTCTTTATGGGGAACTTGGAATTCAGTGGAATCAAAGTCTGTTGCAATTATCGGGGTTATTATATCCACCGCTGTATATGAACTCTATCCGTTCCTGCAACTCCTCGCTGAAATCACTGAGGTCATCAAGCGTGATCGCACCCTCATGTAACAGGTCGAGGATATTATCTATCATTTTGGAGCGTGAATTGGTAACGACCACACCCGTAGCTCTCTTGTCTTCTCTGATACGCTTTTGATATTATCTTCTTAAATTCGATAAAAGCAGTTTTGTAATCAGCCTGTTTCATTCCTTTTAGCGATATACTGATAACGGGATACTGCCCCATATGTGAAAGATACTTCTCCCCTGCTTTCGAGATAGCAAGATCATTGAAAAGATAAGAATTGTCATACTCCGACTTCTCAAAGAAGTATCTGAGCATACTCATATTGAGAGTCTTACCGAATCTTCTTGGACGGGTAAAAAGTGTCACCTTTGCACCGCTGTCAAGGATATCTCGAATCATTAAGGACTTATCAACAAAATAACATTCTCTATCAATTATCTCTTTAAAATCTTCAATTCCTATTGGGACTTTTTTGCGTTCAGCCATTTTATCGCC
This sequence comes from Ruminococcus flavefaciens FD-1, assembly GCA_000174895.1. Lineage (GTDB taxonomy): Bacteria > Bacillota > Clostridia > Oscillospirales > Ruminococcaceae > Ruminococcus > Ruminococcus flavefaciens_A. Next base: position 27,578 of record ACOK01000087.1, on the reverse strand, counting down.
TCTCTTCATTTTGATTTTATATCAAGTATAGCATATTGAGCAGAAAAAATCAAGCATCCCAACGTCACATTTATAATGGGCTACCCATTAAATTCACATCGGCAGTTCTCCATCCAGCGTAGTTATTGCATGGGATCTCTGCCACATGATGGCGGCGGATTTAGAGGGTGGATTTCTCGGAAATGGGATTGATTTTTCAGTGGCGGTATGTTATAATTCAGAGGTAAAAGCGAGCGGTCAGCTTGCTTAAAATCCTAAAAATGTGGTGCAATATGAACTATAAAGAATTTGGCAAGGATAATCCCAAAACGATAATGCTTCTCCACGGCGGCGGTCTGTCTTGGTGGAATTACCGTGAGGAAGCAGAAGCTCTGAAAAGTGAATACCATGTCATTATCCCGATATTAGATGGTCACGCAGGAAGTGATAAGCATTTTACAACGATCGAGAATAATGCCTGCGACATTATTTCTTTCATACAGGAGCACTTGAACGGTCATGTTTTTCTGATCGGCGGATTATCACTCGGCGGTCAGATCTTGCTCGAAATACTGTCACAGCAAGGTGATATATGTAAGCACGCCGTTATAGAAAGTGCAATGGCTGTTCCGTCGAAGCTTACCAATGCTTTGATACGTCCTGCCTTTGGTTGCAGTTATCCGCTTATCAGGCAGAAATGGTTTTCCAAACTGCAATTTCGGCAACTGCGTATGAAGTCTGAATTGTTTGACGATTACTACCGTGATACCTGTATGATACAAAAGAATGACATGATCGCATTTCTTAAAGCAAATACTTCATATAGGCTAAAAGAATCGCTCAGACGGTGTTCGGCAAATGTCCATATTTATTTTGGTGAGAAAGAAAACCAGGGGATCAAAAAATCTGCCCGAATTATCCATGAAACACTTCCTTCAAGTTCGATAACGGGTCTTCCTGAAATGTATCACGGAGATTTTTCTATCAATCATTCTTATGATTACATTAACGCTATCAGGACGATCGATACAGAAAACGGCTGAGAAAGTACAATATTTTCTCAGCCGTTTATTTTTCAAATATTGGAATAAACCTATTCCTTTACAAATCTCTCGGTCGTTCGTTTGTTTATACAGCTCTTTCAGTTCCAGATGCAGTCGTTGGGATTCATAAATGCTGTTTACTTCTGATCCAAGAGTTTCTTCAATGATCTTTATTGCGGCTTCATTATTTCCTTTCGCAAAGAATCCCTCTGTCAGGTATTCTTTGATTTCTCTGAATTCAGTGTATTTTCTGCATGTGACAGCAGTCGGTTTTATTCAGATTGTTGACATTAAACTAACTTTAATATATAATTAATATGTTATCTTAAATAACATGATGATGGATCGTGTGTTTTATAAGGTTAGCAAAATATCAAGCATTAGCCGTAACATTTCAGCAGCATTGATATCGCTTTATGCTATGAAAAGTTATACTAAGGAGGAGAATCACTGATGAAGTTAAAAAGAAGAATAATATCCTCAGCAATAGCACTTGCCCTGACTGTTCAGTCAGTACCATTTGTGATAAGCTATGCGGAGGATCAATATACTGAGGAATCATGGAATAATGAGGATCATGGAGTACTAAAGTGGAATTATGACTATGGTTTTGAATATATAAATTTAAAAATAGATCCGAATAGTAATGAAGTCGTGATCCCGTCGGAAGTCAACGGTGAAGAAATAACAGGACTGTCTCTGGACTGTTTTCAATGCCCTGACAGTTATTGTATGAATAATACAATAAAATTGATTGTCCCTGAGTGTGTAGAAGATATCTGGACGAACTGGACATATGAAAAGACCCATATCAAGAAAATGACTCTTGAATATTCTTCAGGAGAATCAGAAACTTTAATGGCTGCCGATCTTAATAACAGTACGTTTTCTTATTTATATGATGAGGAAGACGATGATTACTATTTAGGTATTAATCTCGCCGGGGAGTTTGATGCACTTCCAACCGAATACAAAGGAAAGAAAGTTGATAAACTCGATCTGGAGCATATACACTATACTGATAATTTCGATCCTTACACCGGATACGAACTGGAGATACCCGAGGGAATCCGGATAGTTAACAAGCACTGGAAAGGTGCTGTTACAGGTATCCCTGAGATCACGCTGAAATATCCTTCCGGTGAAACCGAAGTTCTCAGGTCTGATGATTATGATGAATTAGTTGAGTATACAAAGAATATATTAAGAAATAATGAGTTTGATGAAAACTATATAGAAGAAAATTTACAAAACGAAATGTCCTTTTTGCTGATGAGCCACCCTGATCACAGATGTAAAGACTATATTTCCGAGGATATTGAAGCCCCCGTTAATAATGAAGAAATTCCACAAAAAGATGAAGACGGAATTATCAGATGGTTTTATAACAGCGACAATGAATACATCGATCTGAAAATAGACAAGGAAAGCTATGAAGTTATTCTGCCCACAGAGGCAAACGGGAAGAAGATAGAGAAACTCTGCTTAAAAGATCTGGATTTCAGCAATAATACTATACTAAATAAAGCTCCTGTTATAATCATTCCCGAGGGGATGAAAGTAGTTGATAAGAACTGGAATAATAATGATACATCTATCAGAGCAATGTATCTTTCATATCCATCAGGAGAAAAGGAAGCATTGCTTGCATCTGATATACATAATACTCCGTTCTCATATTTATACGATCCCGAAGACGATGATTACTATTTAAGTGTTAATATCAGCTGTATGTCGGGAGATGTTCTGCCCACTGAATATAACGGCAAAAAGGTAAGCAAGATCGATCTGGAACACGTATACTATTCTGAAGCTTATGAAAATGCCGATATTTCGCTGAATATACCCGATGGTATCAGTATAGCCAATAAGCACTGGAAAGGTGCTGTTACGGGTATTGCTGAGATCACGCTGAAATATCCTTCCGGCGAAACAGAAGTTCTCAGATCTGATGATTATGATGAATTGGTCGGTTATACAAAAAACGAAATGATGAAAAACAATTATTCAAGCGATATCATCGAAAAGGTATATCCGATGTATATGAGATCGCATCTTACGGAACATCCCGATCATAAGAACACCTGTTACCCTCTTGAGAATATTGACAGTCAGTATAGTTCCGGGGTAAAATATGACATCGAAGTTAACAAGGAATATGCAGATAATTATGATATTACCATTACCGGTGAGCAATTGGATGAAGATCCTTCTCGTGGAATTTTTGAAGATAAGAATATCCGGGATCTGAACATAAATATTTCAGCAGATGAGATGTTTCAGGATTTGTTCAACCCGTTTTGTCGGGTAAACAATATCACTATCAACAGCGAAAACAGTGGAAAAGTTATAGTGCATCAGATCGGCGCAAGTATTGTCAAGGAATTCAAAGAACTTACCATTGGTGAAAACGTTGAGTTGGGGGAAGGGGCGTTTGCATGGTGTGAAGAACTTGCTGATCTGAACGTTGATATAACAAAAGATATCTGCGGTCAGGCATTTAGTGACTGTCCCAACCTTATGAAAATAAACAATGAATCTCCTTTTAATGATGACGGTTCACCAAAACCCGGATACAAAGAGTTTATAGAGAAGAACTTTTACGACGCAGACGATATCGGATTCCTGAACAAATATACAGCTTTTCTTGTAAAGCAGACAGTAAACGAAACTATAACCGATGATATGCCCGATATAGTTAAATTAAAGGCCATCCATGATAAGGTCTGCAGTATGGTATACTACGATCTTGATAATATGCCTGCTCAAAAGAATCATGTTGATCAATCGGTTTTCCTCAGTGATTCAACTGTTTGTGAGGGCTATGCAAGAGCTATGAATCTTATGCTTCACGAAGCAGGTATAGAGTCCTGCTATGTGGAATATAACTCTGAGTATGACGATGGTCATGCATGGGTAATAGCAAAAATAGGCGATCACTATTTCCACGTTGATACCACATGGGACGATGGCGATACTGTCAGTTACGACTGGTTTATGAGAAGCGATTCACAGATAGTGGACAAAGATTATCATACCAAATGGGAGATGCGTTGCCCGTCTTCTTTGCATAGTTTTCAGTGGAATGAACTGCCGCAGTGTAAGGATATAATGGGCGACGTTGACGGGAACGAGATCATAGACGGAAGAGATGCTTCTGCAATACTTACAAGTTACGCAAGAACATCTGTGGGCGAAAAAGAAGAAGTTGACAGCATACTTGCCGACTTCAATTTTGACGGGATCGTGGACGGCAAAGACGCTTCTGCTGTACTGACATATTATTCAAGATCATCAGTTGATAACTACGAATCTGAAAACTGAAAAGTTACGATAAGGGATCGTGATGCTGAATAGAGTCGGGTTAACAATAAATATAAGAACTCAAACTTCGCAGTATTTAACTGCGAAGTTTGGGTTTATAATTCACATACTCACTGCCCTTTTACTGAAATAATGACAGATCTGTCTTGAAAGATGATACCTGATATTCTCACGTCTTAGGCGTGGAGATGAAGTGAATCTTTTTTTCGCCGACAGTTTCTGATTTTTTCCTGTATCTGCACTATCATTATCTTCGGCGATACCGCCTTCAACGCAGCTTGTCTTCTGCTCTTTCGGCTGATTACCGTATGACATGATCGCTTCGAGTGGATTTTTGGGATCAGCGATATTATTTGCATTGCTGATTATATTTCCTGCATAGATGAGATTTGTAATATCATACAGCTCGCAGATAAGCGAAGAATTATCAGTCCTTCCATACACTGCTGATTCGATCTTCGTGTCTTTCTGATAGTTGATAAGATAATTCATGAACATCATCATTATCATCGGTATGGGAGCTTCAACAGACGTAAGATCGGCATATATGCTGTCTCCGTTCACAACTGTTGACACAAGTCTGCTGAATAATCCAAGCGGAGTGCTTATCTCGTTTGCTTCTGAGTTATCTATCTGCTCATACTCATAATCAAAATCCTTTTCGATAACCAGTTCATCCAGCTCCGCAAACAGCTTTGCTTCCCAGATATCCGAGTATTCGGACGCAGGCTTTATGCCGTATATTTTCACCGCCTCTCCTGCCCGGACGGAATTTGCAATAACAGGAATAATTGAAAAATGAGTCTGCCCGAATCCGCTGATCTGAGGATCAGAATTATGGAAAACAATTTTATTTCCTGCACTTCTGACATTTTCCGTATCGGTAACAGAGCTTTTCGGGATATTCAGATAGTACTTCTTAACGGGACGGATAGATTTATGTTCCTTGATGATGCATGAATCAAGGCACTTCATTGCATCGATGATATTATCTGTTATAGTGCTGATGGAATGTGCTTCTGTATTGATGGAATAGCTCTGAAATTCTTCGATCTGATCTGCGGAAAGATCATCCTCGAAATCCCTTGCATGGTTGAGATAATTGCGTACACATTGTTTGATGTACACATAATATGCAAGGAATTTTTTGAAATCGCCGATCTTGTCACGATGAATGTTAAGTCTGATACCGGGAAGATTTCTCCTCAGTGCCTGCATTGTAAAATTCCTTATACCGAAAAGCTTTTTGGATATTATATTGGCTTCGGTTGTAACTGTTTCTGTCTCAGACGGTTTTATTTCAGTCTTATCCATCTCATTCAGGAAAAGAGTGAAGATGCTGGTATGCACTTTCAGAGTATTCACAAATTTGCTGAATGAAGTGGGATTGAATTTTAGTATCAGCTCAACAAGCTTTTTCTCTGCTTCATTTTTCGGTGCATAATTGCCCATGACTGCCCTCGGTCTTCTATCGCCTATGAGTCTCCTGAATTCGTCAAGGGTATCTATGAATAATCGTATCTTATCCTCATCTGCCGCATTTACTCTTCCCTTTTCAATGTACTTCTTCATCAGTTCTAAGCGCATAAGTCTCGGTCCGCCATTATTACTGCTGACATATGTGACACCGTCTTCAGTGCAGCAGGCCTGTATCATCTGGGTATATATAAAATTCACTTCGGGTGAGTTAAGGGTATTCTCAAGCATATCGTCATATTTCATTATTCCTGAACTGAACAGATATTTCGGGATACTCTCAACAAAAAGTGTGACTGCCTGTTGAATACAGCGATTTTTCAGACACCACTCTATCAGCATCATCGGTGATACTGCGTATTTGTCCCCTGTCATACTGAATCCGAATTTTTTTCGTATATTTTCAGCCATCAGCTTCAGAGTAAAAACATCTTCACGTATGACAGCACTTTCTGACATCTTTTCTATTTCATCAAGAGTCGGGAACACCTCATTATTGAGGATATCCTGTAATCTTTCTGTCTGGCAAAGCTGTATGGAATCTGAAAACGACTGCATTGCTTTCATCAGATGATTTACGACAGGATCAGTCTTTTTTCGTGCAAACGACCTGAAGCAGGCTCTCATTTTTTCGGATGTGCCGTACTCGGAAAACTCGGTTATAGCCTCTGTCATCGCCATAAGATGATCGGTATGATCTCCGGCTATCTGCTTTTTTTCCGGAGAAGTATAGTATGATTCGATCATATTATATCCGTCATGTTTAAGCAGACAGATCACCATCTGAAACATTCTATCGAGAGAATGAAGTTCCGGCGAAGTATCTATCATTATACGTGTTCCTTCGGGCTTACTGTACTGCTGTATCAGATGGCGGACCATGAATATCGATCTGCCGAAAAAGTTTGCTTTTTCCTCGTTTTTTGTGATCTTTACAGCTGCAAATGAAGGAGCACGCCGCCCTTCGCTTGTACAGAAATCACAGACTGATCTTTCAAAGCTGATGTAATTATTCTTAGTCTTATTTCCGTCAGGCATACATAGTGCAATTACAAGATCAGGAGTACGTCCACGTTTTTTCAGCAGATATTTACAGCAGGCTTCACTTGTCATTTCAGCCTGGATAGTACCTTTGTTGTAAAGTACAGACGGAGCATTTTCACTCATTGCTCCGATACAGGTGATAAGTATATTCATAGTATTACCTCCTCTTCAGATTCATATTTTTACAGGAGCTTGCTCACTTCGAGAGTTCCGTGTTTAAGAATTACTTTTCCGATCTCATCTATTGAAGTTATTCCGAGATTTGCACCATCAAGCAGGTCATTTACTGTCAGTTTAAACTGTCGTCCGTCAGAAAGAGTGAAAACAGGTTCGGGATTTTTTACTCCGATGATCTTTTCAAATGCTTTTTTCCCGTACTTAGCCATTTCAAGATCAATCTCTTCAATAGATTTACCTTGTTTCAATCCGGACTTTTTTGCTGCATACCATACGTCTACAGAGTTTTTAAATCCCATATCAACATATTTTCTGATCTTATTATATTCGGAATCAATATCTTCTTCTAAATCGTTTATACTATTATTGATAATGAATTCTTTCATATTATTATATTCTTCATTTAAATCATGATTTTGCATATTATAGGTGTATCCATATTTATCTTTTAATTTCAACCTGCATTTATAAAAAACATTGTATGTATGTTTTAATGCAGAACGTGCAGTTTCAAAATCAAAATCGTCATCCACATCAGGTGAATTGTTTATCAATTCAAGGTATTTTTTGTAGTATCCTATTATTTTTTCATTCGGTCCCCATATGCAATTAAAGGCATCCTCTGCATGAAAAAACGGAATCAGTTTCAAGGGATCATACTCAGGATGAAAGAAACCATGTGATCTTTCTTTCGCTTTGGCTCTGAATATATCTTCTAAATCTTGTTTATCCAAATATCTCTGAATTGTCTGAATCGGTGACTTTCTGATTTCACTAATGTGTGATTCGGCCTGCTTTTTCAGCATTCTGTAATAATCTTTTCTCCTGAACCTGAGGAAAGAATCTTGTGAATCTGAATCAATACCACTATTGCTCAATACTCTGAACTCGTCATTTTCATGATCGTATTCTGCAATTATCTTATCGGCAGCATTTCCGTATTTTTTCTTATATACTTCAGGCGGAAGCAACACTCTCATCAATCTGCTGCTGTTTGAAACAGTCATATCATACTTTCCGTTGCAATAATCCAACAGGTAGTATTCGTTGAACTGCGGGATATCAAAGTTGAATATTTCGATATAAAGGTGCAGATCTCCGTCTCTGACTACAGTACACGCACGATAGATAAAGTTTTTGGTGTCATTAAAAACAGCATCACTGTTTCTCAGTTCATTATAAGCATATTCTCTCAGTTCTTCAAAACTGCTGCGGAATTCTCCTGTATCTTCTATTCGTTTATATACCTTGTATTCTTTAATCAAACCGTTCCCTTTTTCCACAAAATAATATTCATTATCAAAACGATAATCTACTGATACATCAAGATGTATGGTTATCTGTTCTCCATTGTTATCGAATATCATATAAGCAGATATATGATTATCACTGAAAACTGAAGCGTCGTTAATATAATGACCAATATCGCTGCTATTTAATGTCTCAGTTCTTATAAAGGGACGCCATTCTTGAATCGAGTAATCTTCACACATCTTCTTAACAAGCTTATACGGATACTTCTTTTCTTTTTCATCATTATCGGTGGGCTTTTTCCTGTGATTGATAATATCCAGCTGCGGATAAGCGTTATCCGCAAGCACCTGATTGATCTCACTGATAATATCGGGATCATAGTCCAGTTCATCATTATCCGTATAATGTCTGCGGTGATTGTCAAGGATAGTCATGATGATCTCATCTCTGCCGCTGCGGTCATCCAGTTTCAGCATATTGTTGAACCTGAGAGCCTTATTTGAATCCTCCGTATCCAGACCAAGAAGCGCACATACCGCAATAATGCAGTCACGCTTTTTTGTAGGTTTTTCCCTGTTAATGATCTTTCTGAAAAGTTCATAGCTTATATTCAGTTTTGATGCAATATCCTTTTTCGTCAGAACGATACCGAACTTGCTGTTCAGTTCTTTTATTTTCATATTGAAGTATTTTGAAAGATCGTCCTTTTTCACAGTGCTGTCATCAAAGATCTCTTCTCTGACGCTTATTATCATCTGTGACGTGATACCCATAAGATCAACTCCTCTGAAAGTGTAACGTTGTTTCTGTTAACAGCATATCACACTTAACAGAAATAGTCAATAAAAATGGGACATATTAGTCCCACTTTTTATTCTCGTGTAGCTCTGTTAGGTTTTTATGCAAATGTGCAGATCATTCTGAAAAAGAAACGAACTGAAAACCACGGATCATAATACTTTAGAACCTGTCCACATAGGGTGAATGTGCGGACAGGTTCTTAACTTTGAACCGGATTCAAAGTCGATAAAGCTCTTACAAATTGACACACCCCATAGCACTGTGGTATAATGCTATGGGGTGATCCTATGAACAAAAACCTTGACTTGTTTCTGACCTTCATGAAGATCGGAGCGTTTACCTTTGGCGGCGGTTATGCGATGATACCGCTGATACAGCGTGAGGTCTGTGATAATAAACAATGGCTGAATGAGGACGATATACTGGAAGTCGTTGCGATCGCAGAATCCACACCGGGTCCGGTGGCAATCAATGCAGCAACCTTTGTGGGCAGCCGCAGAGCAGGAACGCCCGGCGCTGTCTGTGCAACGCTGGGTGTGGTTCTGCCGTCGTTCCTTATTATCTCGCTTATTTCTTTTGTCCTGAAAGCCTTTCAGGAGTCGAGAGCTGTGCAGTATGCCTTTATGGGAATCCGGGCAGGCGTCCTCGCATTGATCCTCAAAGCAGTCTATACCATGTTCATGGCAGCGAAAAAGCACGCTGTCTCCTATGTTATCATGGCAGCGGCACTGGTGCTGACAGCTTTTCTGAAAATAGATGCGGTCTTTGTTATCATCGGCTGTGCAGTGTTCGGGCTTGTGTGGTCGCTGCTGTTCAGAAAGGAGCAGAGCGATGATATGGATTGAGCTGCTCCTGACCTTTCTGAAGATAGGGGCCTTTACGTTCGGCGGAGGGTATGCGATGCTCCCTCTGATACAGAGCGAGGTCGAGCGTCACGGCTGGCTCACACAAGCTGAAGTGGTGGACTTCATTGCCGTTAGTGAAAGCACACCGGGGCCGCTTGCGATAAATATGGCTACATTTGTCGGTATCAGAACAGGCGGCATTTTCGGCGCTGTGTGTGCTACACTTGGAGTTGTCCTGCCGTCATTTGTGATTATTCTTATCGTTGCAAAGTTCTACGAGAAGTTCCGCAAGAGCCGAGCCGTTGACGGCGTGATGTACGGATTGCGTCCAGCGGTGATCGGTCTGATCGGTGCAGCATTTCTGTCTGTCGGTATGACGGTTTTCTTTCCGAATGGGTTACAGACTGCGGTATTCTCAGGAGCAGGCTTTTGGCTCTCACTTAGCATATTCGCTCTCGGAGCTGTGCTTGCTTTCAAAAAACTCCACCCAATAGCGATCATAGGCATTTCTGCTGTTATCGGCATTATCGCAGGATATGCACTTGGTTTATAGTGATAAAAAATGAGCTTGGTATAAGCTTATCGGTAGTCAGCAGGTGCTTGCAGTATTCATTCGTGTACTCCGTTATCATACATGGCAGCGAGGAAGACAACTTCGGCTTCGATTATATCACCGAGGACAGGCTCGGAGAGAACGAGCTTCACCCTGACAATGATGTATACCTCAAGCTCTGCTGTGAATACTTAAAGCCGCTGTTTGATCAACTTTCCAGAAAGGAACAGGAGATCATCGGCAGGTATTTCGGAGTTTTCGGCTATGAGGAGATGTCCGCAAAGGACATATCCGAGCTAATGCTCATGACGCCCAATGCCGTAAATAAATCCGTAAATGCCTCACTGAATAAGCTGAAAGAGCTTTACTACAAAGGCAGCAAGCTCTTTTACTGGCGGAATGCTAACTTGGGATTTAAAGACAAAGGTGTGCTATATTTTCAATATGATTATTATAACAGAAAAAAAAGAATAGAACATAAATATGGAAACTGCCGCACTCAAAATACAACTGCTAATCGCTCGTTACTAATACTCTAGATATCCGTGTATCCGATTCTGATAATTTGTTTATATCACCCTGAAAAGAAAGAAGTATTTGAGCAAATGTATGAAAAATATATCAATTTCTATTGAAAAAACTGGAAGGATGTGTTACAATACGTATTATCAGGGGGAATAGGCATATGAGTAAAACGGAAATAGTCGAAACTTATATATTAACTAAATATAAATTTAAACTAAATTAACACTCGAAGAAGCCGAGAGATTATTGCTCTCAGGCTTTTTCGGGCGTTTTTGTTTTGGGAGGTTATTATGGAAAATGCAGATCTGACAGGCTATGCCTCGATCGACAAACCTTGGCTGAAATACTACCCGGAGGGGGCAGAAAACCGCCCACTTCCGCAGAAAACCCTGTTTCAGGCAGTCTACGAGGCAAACAAAGATCATCAGAGCGACTATGCCTTCAATTATTTCGGAAAACGGATAACATATCGTGAGTTTTTCCATAAGATAGACACTGTATCACGCTCGCTGACAAGGATAGGCGTCAAGCCCAACGACATCGTCACGATCAAGGGGCTTTCTGCTCCCGAAACGTTCTACGTTGCCTACGCTTGCAGTAAGATCGGCGCTATCATCAACCGCATCAGTGTGCTTGCAGGAGAGCAGGAACTGCGTGAGCTTTGCGCCGCCGAACTGCCTGAATACAGTGTGCCGGACAAGTATGTGTTCCGGGACGCCATGCCGCTGACTGCTGTCGGGAAAATAGATTTCAGAGCACTTGAAGAAATGGAGAATAGAAAATGAACATAGGTATAGATGTTGACGGAGTGCTTGCCGATATAGGCGGATATCAGCTGAAATACGGCTCACGGTATTTCAAAAAGCACGGTCTTAGGATCGTGGATCCTGAGGGATTTGATATCGAAACTATATTTGCTTGTTCACATAAAGAAAGCTCTGGATTCTGGCACAGGTACATCTGGAAATACTGCCTGTCTGAACCGGTTATTCCTGGCGCAGCTGCTGTGCTCCGCCGGCTTCACAGCGAAGGACACCGTATCATCATAATCACCAGCCGTGTTTATACAGCCGAAAAGAGCGCTATGGGGATGCTTTTCCGCACAATGCTGCTGTACTGGCTGAGAAGGAACAAAATATGCTATGATGAGATCGTATACTGCGCCGATGACAGTGACGGAAGTGCAAAGTTCAAAGCGTGTATCGAAAAAAACATAGGCATTATGATAGATGATAAACCTGAGAATCTTTCTGCGATAGCAGACCGGTTACAGGTGATCTGTTATCCGGCTGCATGGAACAGAGGAATTATTGACAAGCGCTTTATTCGTGTATCAGGATGGAAAGAAGTATATAAAATGGTCCGCAAGATCTGTGGATAATCCAGGAGGGTAATATGGATAAGTCACATTATAAATTTGTAAGTATGACAAACAGTATTGTAAAGAAAAGAAGCGGTCGTGTACTATTCAGGCTGTTAAAAAATAATGGTAAGGATGTTACATTCAGATATGATCAGATTCCTTCTGCGTTAAACAATCTAAAGCAAAAGCTTAGTAATTCGGGAATCAGTGCAGGCTGTCGAGTTGCTGTGATCTCAGAGCACTCACCTTATGCGCTTCTGACGGATCTTCTCCTTGCATATATCGGCATAAAATCAGTGCTTATCGATGCTGGGCTGCCAGTCGATGACGTAAAAAAAATGATAGCTGATGCTGATGTATCTGGCCTGATCTTGTCTCATGACAAGCTCAATACTTTTTTCAGCAGCGAAACATTTGAAACTCCCGCATTTGTTATGGAGCCTGATTTTTCGTACAGTCATATTTCATCCTCTCCTGAAAAATGTGTAAGAAAATATCCCCATTCCGATGATGATGTTATAGCCATTATCTATTCTTCCGGCACTACCGGAGTAAACAAAGGAGTAGAGGTCACTTACCGCTCTATTCTTCTCACAACAAAATGGTGCCACGACTACGATATAGTCCTCAATGGCACTCGTCATCTCAATGTTATCCCTGCAAACCACATAGCAGGCTTCTCGACCGGAACTGCCTGTATTCTGCTTGGCTCAGAAATGGGATTTATAGAGGAGGTCAGTTCGGCTGCGCTTCTTAGCGCCATGCAAAGATTTAATCCACGCAACTTTATCATGGTGCCAAAGGTGTATGAGGTCATGATGGACAAGATTAAGGGAGAAATTGCAAAGAAGCCTCTGCCGGTAAGGGCGTATGCCAAATTTGCTATTGGTACTTGTTCAGTTGTACGCCGGAAAACAGGCATCAAGCTGCGTTTCCTCACAAAGCCGATATGGAAACAGGCTTTCGGCACATCAATGCTTATTGTCGGAAGCGGTACTGCTCCGTGCAAGAAGGAGATAGCTGAGTTCTACCTTGATCTTGGAATGAACTTCATGGACGTCTATGGATCAACTGAGTGTGGCGTCCCGATCTCATCAACAAATGTATTTGAAAAATACCCTGTCAGCGGTACCGGAAAAGTATCTGAGCTTCCTTATGTTAAAATCAGAATTGCAAATCCTGATAGTGAAGGAGTCGGTGAGATACGCATAAAAACAAAAATGATAATGAAGGGATACTTCAAGGACGAAGCACTCACAAAGGCTGCCTTTGATAAGAACGGCTGGTTCTGCACAGGTGATCTTGGATATGTTGATAAGGAAAAGAATCTGCATATAATCGGACGTATCAAGGAGAGTATAGTCCTCAGAAACGGCAAAAAAGTCTCGCCCACAGATGTAGATGACTTCTACAAGACTCTCTGTCCTGATATCAATATTGCTTCATGCGGCATCCCCGATCAAGACGGATTTGATTCAATAGAGCTTTTTGTTGAAAGTGCGGGACATCAGGAAAAGGAGATAGCAGAGGCTGTCAAATCAATTAAAAAAGCATCTGATAAACAGAATATTTATCGTCGCCTTAATGCAGTTCATATCGTTGAAAAACTCCCCACAACTTCCATCGGAAAGGTAAAGCGTTACCTGCTTAAGGGAATGAGAAATACATCGGCAGTTCCGATAAAGACACAGCCTGAATCTGCTCCTGCTACGGAAATAATAAAGCTGCTGAGGAAATATGTTCCGGAATCAGAAACAATCACAAGAGGAATGTCGCTGCGTGAGGACCTGAATATTGATTCGCTCTCTATGTTTGAACTGAGCAGCGATATCCAGTCAAATTTCGGAGTTGATATATCTGCGGCAATGACTAATCAGCTTACTGTCGAAGAATTGGAGGGGCTCATTCACTCAGGCGGTGCAGAATCTTATTCCACCAACTATGACATAAATGATTATCCTGCAAACAAAAGCCCCAAGGACATCGATCATCTTATAAAATTTGCGAAGTTCAGCGATCATACATGGAATATCAAATGCTTCGGCTTAGAGAACATCCCCAAAAATGGTAAATACATACTCTGTCCAAACCATGAAAGTCATCTTGATACGATGTGGATAGTTTCTGCTTTATATCTCAACGGAATAAACATCATCAATAAATGCGGTTGTATGGGCGCTGAGTATGTAATGTTTGACAAGGTGCTTGGAAAAGGCTTCCGTGCGCTGGGAGGCATTCCTGTTGACCGGACAGGGAACCCTACACCTGCACTGAAAAGAGCTGAATCATGGATCAATGAGAATAATGAATGCGTATTCATGATACATCCTGAGGGTACCCGTACAAGAGACGGAAAACTTGGAGAATTCAAAAAAGGAGCAGCTGCACTCGCTATCGACACAGATACTGTGATAATTCCTGTATGCATCAACGGTGCTCGTGAGATATTTCCTCCCGATAAAAAACTTCCAAATATTATAGGAAAGAAGCCTCTGGAGATTCACTTCGGCTCACCTATCCTTCCGGACAACCGTTCGGCGGATGATATAACAAACGAAATCAAAGCTTACATCCAACAACATAAGAATAGGTGGTATCACAATGCCAAATAAGCAGTTGACCGGTTATCCTTCAATTGACAAGCCTTGGCTGAACTATTACACTGAAGAAGCTTTAGCAATGAAAGCTCCTGAATGTACAGTTTATCGAAATATCTATGATAATAACAAGGACTATCCGAACGATATTGCTCTTCTTTACTTCGGCAGAAGAATCACCTACAAAAATCTGTTTTCAGAAATTGAGAAATGTGCAAAATCCCTGAAATAAATTGGAATAAAGGAAGGCGATTGCTTACAGAATATATGAAAACTGTAAAAAGAATCTGTCGGCTGAGGAGATCCCGACAAAATATAAGTTCCGTGATTCATTCCCCGTCCATTCCAACGGCAAAAGGGATAACGGAGCGCTCGCCGCTGAGACAGAAGGATTTATAAGGATTGAATAAAGAATCTAATAAATGATCTATCTTTTCGTCGTACCTTTTTCTTGATCGGTGCAGCATTTCTGTCTGTCGGTATGACGGTTTTCTTTCCGAACGGCTTAAAGAACTCTGTATTTTCAGGAGCAGGCTTTTGGCTCTCTCTTGGCATATTCGCTCTCGGAGCTGTGCTTGCTTTCAAAAAACTCCACCCAATAGCGATCATAGGCATTTCTGCTGTTATCGGCATTATCGCAGGATATGCACTTGGTTTATAATGATAAAAAATCCGTGAGTTTTTTACTCACGGAATTTTTGTTATATGACTGTTTCACCGCTGTGGAGAGCAATGAGCTTGTCCCCCATGATCTGTTTCATCATTTCAAATGCAGGAATACCAGTGCAGTGACCGCTGTAAAACACGGTATCAAGCTGTGAAAGCTCCTGTGCTGTCTGAATGATGACCGCTTTTTCTTCTTCGGTATGCTCGCCCTCACGCTTCATCATGTGAAATCCCGTAATAACAAAGTCGGGATAGCTGTCAAACAGTTCCCTGAATCTGTCAAGGATATTGAGTATGCCGTTATGAGCGCAGCCGGACAGCAGCCAGCGTTTGCCGTTCTCCGTGATAACAAGGCATTGCTCGTGGCAGAAATCATCAAAGACCTTTTCGCCGTTTTTCACGCAGGACAGCTTTTTATTCCCCTGCGGATAACACCGCCTGCCTGTGATACCGCTGAACAGGAACAGCTCATCATCTATCTTCAAATCACCGTCAATAAGCCGGACATTCGGCAACTTGAGTATATCGGTATCAATGCCGATATAGCGCTCACCGTTGTAATGGGGCTCGGCGGCTGATCTCTGCATGATTATCTGTGCAGAATGGTTGAGGTTTGAAAACGGCAAGATACCGCCCGAATGGTCGTAGTGACCGTGACTCAGTATCACAGTATCGACATCAGACAGATCAATTCCCAATGCTTCAGCGTTCTTCACTACTGCGTCCGTCTGCCCTGTGTCCAGCAGGAGCTTATGTTTTTCAGTCTCAATATAGATGCTGAGACCATGCTCTGCAATGCAGTATTCGTTGCCGCAGGAATTTTCTACAAGTGTGACTATCTTCATAGTTCAGCACCTCTTGGCGGATTTTCTTCAAGATATCGGTCAAGTATCTCCGCAGCAGTCCTTACAAACTTCACACACGGTCTGACCTTATAGTATTGCTCTGTTCTCTTTTCGGGAATTGGTTCGCTTGTAACAGCAAGTCCTTTCAAAAGATCACGGCAGACGATGGTTTCATGCTTCTTGCGGAATTCCTCAGCAAGATGCTGGATGCGCTTGTAATGTTCTGTTTTTATGGCGTGATCTGTTTCCGTTCCCTCGCCGTAGAGGATGCCTGCCACCATGAACATAGCAGAACAAGTGCCACAGACCTCACGCAGCCGTCCCATGCCTCCGCCGAATGACGAAGAAAGCCTTTTGGCGAGTTCCTCGTCCATGCCCGTCACATCTGAAAACGCCACGAAGACCGACTGAGCGCAGTTATATCCCTGTGTGAAAAGAGCGACTGCCTTTTCAGTATGATCGTACTTCATCAGTGGTTACCGCAGTTATGGCTTCCGCAGGAATGACCTTCGCCGTGTTCGTGGTGGTGGTCGCAGGTAGGGTTCTCGTTCTGAACAAGTGTCTGTGCAAGGAAAGCCTGTACCGCCTCATCGGCACTTCCCATATTTCCGCCGTAGAGGGTTATGCCAGCCTCCTGCATAGCCATCTTCGCACCGCCGCCGATACCTCCGCAGATAAGAACGTCAGCCTGTGCATTCTTCAGGAATCCAGCAAGTGCGCCGTGTCCTGCACCGTTTGTTCCGACTACCTGTTCATTGATGATCTTGCCGTCGGCAACATCATAGAGCTTGAACTGCTCTGTTCTGCCGAAATGCTGAAAGATCTGTCCGTTTTCATAAGTAACTGCAATTCTCATAATACCGTTTCCTTTCCGTGCGATCTCCTCGGAGACCGTGTTATCAAGAGTATAGTTTCCGCCCGAAATGACGATGCGTCTGCCCTCGACCAGAGCAGCAGCCAGTTTCTTTCTTGCGCTGTCATATATTGCCGTAACGGTGGTTCTTGCTACGTTCATATCACGAGCGCACTCCTCCTGCGTTTTCCCCTGATAGTCGATAGAGCGTATAGTTTCAAACTCATCAAGGGACATTGTGACCATATCGTTTGCCTTGTCCTGATCTGGCGCAAAGCTCCAGTAATCAGGGTAACAGCAGATACGGCGTGATTTCTGTGGTCTTGGCATAGTTACATATCCTTTCTGACTTATGTCAATTATATCACAGTTTACGACTTATGTCAATAATGATAAGATCGTCGCCACGGCAACAGCGTTTACTTTTAAATAAATAATAAAAAACCGCCGAAGGCGGCATTCCGGGGTCAAGGGGGATGTTATCTCCCTTGCAGGGGGTGAATGAGGGGGACAGCGTCCCCCTGACAAAGCAGTAAAGCAAGCAAAGCGATGCTTTACGGACGCTTCTCAAGAAATATGCCTTACCACAAAAAGTAAATGCTGTTGCAAAACGGCTCTTCTTTTTTTGCTCTCGGGAAATCCCTATTTATTATTATTACTATGTACCCTTTCCGCTATACTCTGCATAGCTGTGACGAAGCTGTACTCTTGTGTCAATACTATCAGTGAGGGGTCACCCTCACGGATACGCATAGTCCTTCTTATCTCCTTTGGAATGACCACACGGCCGAGGTCGTCGATACGTCTAACGATTCCTGTTGCTTTCATAAATAATTACCTCCGTAAAATGTTGAACTTGTCTTCGCAAGTATGGTGATTGGATTTTTGAGCATAATTTTTGTTGAAGACAAGTTCTTTGGTGCGGTAATATTATCTGCTGAGATTTCCGATTTATTCTCATTCTGACAATTCATTGACCTTTTTGCCGATTTATGTTATACTTGCAGTAGTTATTATTTTAAAAAGGGGATGAATTATGGGAAACTTTTTTACATCTTCGCAGATATTCAATGGTGACGGCTTGGACAAACAGCAGTTTATAGATAAGTTCTGCAAAGCTATGGCTGACAGTGGTTATGTTGTTTGTGACAGCGATGAGGGCGAAAAATCGTATATTCTTAGGTTTGATGCTGACAGTAAATGGGTGGCTATAGCTTCTGAGGAATACGCACAGAACAGTAATGCTGCTAAAAGTGATACAGGCAGAATAGCAAAAATGCTTGGTACTTACTGTATGAACACAGAAGTCATTGACAGTGACTGTGCGGCTATGTCATTGTATGGCAAGGACGGAAAATCAGCGGATATGCTTCTTATGGGGCGATATGACGATTATTTTGGTGATGATAATCCGGAGCCGAATGAAAAGATATGGTCACAGTTCCTGAGCGGTGGCAGCACATGGGAGCAGTTCAAGGAAATACTGGGCGGAGAATATGTTTTTGTTGAGGACGGTTTGGCACAGCTTGCGCCTGTTATCGGTATGGACAGCGGTAATTTACTGTTTTCGGCAGAAGATGCCGAATATGCTGATGAATTAATGATATTTCTTGAATTCAAGAGAGCAGGGGGGAAAAAGCAGCTGACTATCAATTCTGCCTTCAAGAAAATCATGGGAGAAGCACTTGAGCCTTATGGATTTAAGGTCATAAAAGGCAGACAGCCATATATTGTAAGAGTCATAAACAATGAAATACTTCACGTAATATCATTTTATCCATGTGATCCGGATTATCCATATGATAAGGCCATTATCATTGTATGTGGTATAGCTACGGTATACCGTAAAAGAATCTCGCTTGATCTGACACTTAAACAGAATAGGATATGGCTAAATTACTATAGTAAGCTTGGAATTTCATTTATGAAGAAAAACGGCATGGAAAAAGAGAGATTACCGTTTATATCATGTTATAATTCTAATGATCAGGAATCAATGATAGCAACATTAAAAACAGGTGCTGAAAATATAATAAAATATGTATTACCTGTATTTGATGAGGTTAAAGATATTGATTCAGCTCTTGATTTTGTAAATGAATTCAAACAGCCACGTAATCGAAAAAAATGTATCAAAATATGTGATTACTATCCAGAAGAGGACGAAGCATTTCTTAATTTCTTGTCAGAAAAAGTGTTGACTGAACGTCCGGAATTTCTTGACAATTATTTCAATGATCATGATTTTCATGAATGGGTATTAAATGAAATTGAAAAGAGAAAAAAGGAAAATACTGAAATCATAAAAAAATTAAATCTTATAGATTAAATTGCTTATGAAAAAAATTGACCGGAATCGTGTTTACGCTAACTTTACCACTAACGTTACACTAAAACAGTCATCATGTATTTCAGCATAGACTTCTCCGCCCATGAGCGACATCAGCCGTTTGCAGATGAACAGCCCCAGACCGTTGCCTTGTATCTTATCGGCATTGCTGCCACGATGAAAACTCCGGAATATCTGCGGAAGTTCCTTTTCTTCAAGGGTACAGCCTGTGTTCGTCACTGTGATAAGTTCACAGCCGTCCATTTTGTCAAAGCTTATCTCTATCCGCCTTCCGTCACCGTATTTGATCGCATTTTCGATCAGGTTTTGCAGACATTCCGTCAAGCGGTCTGCATCGCAGGAAAGGATACAGTCATCATATTTGTGTATGACAAATTCTGTTCCCGAAATACTGAGCTGAGGGGCATATCTTGCACTTATCTTTGTGATGATCTGACTCAGAAACGCTTCACCCTGCGTGACCTCAAAGCTCATGAAGTCCTCACTTGCCGCTTTTGTGATCTCACTGACAAACTGTTCGATCTCGTCCGCACGGGCATTTATGCTCTCTGCGGCACTGCGGCGTTTTTCCTCATCGCTGTATATTCCCCTTGCAAGCGCCTTTGCATTCAGCTTGATCGCAGAGAGCGGCGTTTTGATGTCATGGGAAAGTGAGAGCAGAAGCAGTTTCTTGTCCCTCTGCATGGAAAGCTCCTTCTTCCGGTCGTCCTCGATCTTCTCTCGCAGGAGGTTGACACCCCATGTAAATTTTCCGAAAAAACGGCTTTTCTGTTCAGGTAAGGGTACTGCAAGATTGCCCCTTGCAAGTTCCTGCGGAACATCATTGAGGCTGCCGAAAGGCTTTATCAAATTCCGCCATATATAGGCAAATACACTGCATAATGCTATAAGCAGAATACCTAAAATACAGTTCATTGCGATCATCGTACCGCTCCTGTTTCCCAGCGAGTATTCCACACGGTACAACTTCCCGTTTGCTTCTATGATAACATAGTGTTCATCGCTTCGATAGAGTGCATCGCCCGTATACACCCCTGTGAGATGGGGATAGTCTGCGAGGTCATAGCTGCCTGTTTCAGCTATCTCGTCCGCAAGACGTTTTGCTTCTACACGGTATTGTCCGTCAGCATATTTCTGATTCTGTAACATGACGATATTCAGCACCGCCGCAAGTATCAGAAATAATGCAATAACTGCAATACACAGCCTTTTGAACGCACTCATACAAACTTATACCCCACACCCCATACGGTCAGCAGCCGCCTGGCATTTTTCGGATCGTCGCCCAGCTTCTGCCGCAGACGGTTGATATGCACATGGAGAGTTTGCAGCTCCGAATCGCTGTCACTGCCCCATACTGTCGAAAACAGATACTCTTTTTTCAGCGCTTTGCCCTGATTCTCAATCAGGAGTGCCAATAAGTCAAATTCCTTTGCGGAAAGCTGTACGAGCTTACCGTCGATCTCTGCGGTCTTATTTGCAAGATTCAGCACAACACCGCTTGCAGAGAGCATACTCCGCTGGTATCGCCGCTTGAAGATGCCCTTGATCTTTGCAAGCAGAATATCTATATCATAGGGCTTCTCGATGTAATCATCAGCCCCTAAGTCCAGTCCGTTCAGCTTATCTTCCTTGTCCGTCCTTGCACTGACGATCAGGATCGGCGTATCGGCATTCTCACGCAGCTTGGAACATACTGCAAAACCGTTCATATCGGGCAGATTGATATCCAGCACCACAAGCCTTGCGCCGTATCGTTCAAAAAACTGCACAGCACGTTCTCCGCTTTCCACCGCCGACACGGTATAGCCCTCTGCACGGAGAAAATCCGTCAGCAGTGAGCTAAGTTCCTTATCGTCCTCAACGATCAGAATATCGGTCATAAATAATCACCACCTACCATTATTGTACCATATCGGCGGCAATATTACAAGTATCACCAGCCCTGTTCCATCAGCCAGTTATTCAGTTCTCTTTCACGGTCACGCAGTTCCTTTTCTCCGCCGTCAAAGTGTCCCATTTCCTTTTCTCCCATGATACCGCCGTCCACGATATACAGGATACGGCTGCACTTGGCGGCGACCTTCGGATCATGCGTCACGCACATGATCGTCGTGCCGTCACGGTTGAGGGAGAGAAGCTCGTTCATGACTTCATCGGAACTGGAACGGTTCAGTGCGCCTGTAGGTTCATCAGCAAATATCATCCTGGGTGAGTTTATCATGCTTCGTGCAATGCAGGCACGCTGAAGCTGACCGCCCGACACTTCGTTGATGTCATTATCTCCCACATCGTCAATGCCGAGCCTGCGCATAAGCTGCCTTCCACGCTCCTCGGTAGCCTTGCGGCTTTCGGTGTTTTTCTTCGATTTCACCGCAGGAAGAATGATGTTATCCAGTACGGAAAGATTTTTCATCATATACATCTGCTGGAAGATAAAGCCCATTTCATCCAGTCTGAGCTGAGAAAGCCTTTTATCATCCAGCTTTGAAGTGTCCTTGCCGTTAAAAACGACCTCACCTGCGGTCACTCTGTCCATTCCCGAAACGCAGTAGAGAAGTGTGGATTTTCCGGAACCTGACGGTCCCATGATCGCAACCATTTCGCCCTCGGAAATTGTCAGGTCGATATTTTTCAGAACGTTATTCTGACGCTTGTTAACTATATAAGTCTTGCAAAGCCTCTTTGTCTGTAAAACGGTATTCATAATAATATCCTCCTTATTCAATGGAAGCAGTATCGCTTGCCTTGATGGTTTTCGTATAAAGTGCGGTCAGAAGCGTGCCGATTACCGCCACACCTATCAGTATAGCAGGGCAGACTGCAAATATCTCCACTGCATCAAAAGCTATTCCTGTTGAAGAAACGCTGCCGATCTGAGCGAAGATGAATGTGATGAGCCATTTGCTCATGGGAAGTACGATCACAGATGCGAGAATGACCGCAATGACCGCCGTAATAGCGAAACGCAGAGTATGCTGTCCGATGACAGAGCCATTCTGAAAACCAACCGCCTTCATCAGTGCGATCTCGCTTTTTTCCTTTGAGATAAAGCTGCGCTCCATGAGTATCACGATCAGCGCCGTAACGATAACTGTCATGAGCATCATCATCTGCTTGATGCTGTTCAGTGTGCCGGACATTTCGGTAAATGTCTCAACTACTTCTGCATTTGTGTAGATCTTTTCGACGCCTGTTATTTCTTTCAGCTTTTCGATATTACTTCTGATTTGCTTCTTGTCGGGGGATTTATCGAACTCTATCTGAATACCCATGAAATTATTGACCTTTTCCAGATACATCTCTGCATCTTCACAAAGACGGGCAGCCATACCATTATTGATAAAGGTTGAGAATGTTCCCGTAATGATGAACTCCTTTTCCACACCGCCAACATTAACCTTTAGCGTATCGCCTATCTCCGCATCAAGTTTTTCCATTGCCGCTGAGGTGAGCGCAACTTCATCGGTTTTCATTGGAGCGCTGCCGGCATCGTAAACAAATTTGTCAGCAGGTGTATTTCTTGTGACAATGTAAGAAATACCTGCGTTTTTGTCACCATGCACAGTCGTATAGATACTGCTCATAGTTACCGTGCATTTTCCCGGCATACCATTCTCATCAAGCAGCTTTTCCATTTCTTTTACAAGATTTTTCCAGCCGTCGTCGTTTTTCATAGCTTCATCGACAGCCTGTTTTAAAGAGTCATTGTTCGGGATTTCAAAGTCAATGATAGATGTATCTGTTTCAACGGGAATGCCGAACAGGAAGATCGGTTTGTCGCTTGACAATGTATTTGCCATATTGGACATGACTGTCATCATAAGAACGCACAGAGTAAATACGACTGTAATGATCGAAAACTGCTTAGGTGCGCTGATGACGTCATTCACTGCCATAAATCCCGTTGAAGGAAGCTTTGAACGTCCAAGATGCATCACGCTTCGTTTCCCGAAACGTTCACCCGTCTGACCGCTGCGCACTGCATCGATGGGCGACATTTTGTTGATCCCTCGTGTGCAGCCGTAGCTGAATAACAGTATCAGCGCTATGACAGCAAGAGAACCCACAATGCCGATCATAGTGTTACTTCCGCTGAACACGATATTTTTTGAGATCGATCTCATAAGATAACTGCTGAGAGGTATTGATCCCGCATATCCGATCAAAGAACCGATCAAAGCGATAGCCGCATATTTTGTGATATAAATACTGCGGATACTGACGTTCTGAATGCCGACCGCTTTCATAACACCTATCTCACGGAATTCCTCCGATATCGTAAAGCCGATGGCAAAACGAAGTGTTACAAATGCTGCGATCACAAGCAGGATACAAACCGCCAGCAGTATATACGCAGTTATCATATCATACATAAAACAGCTTGAAAAGTGGTCCTTTGTATAAACAGAAATGCCCTCTGTATCTCCGGCTGCTTCTATAACGGCGTCTGCATCGTCTGTTTTTACATATAAGGTCTTTTCTCTCGTAAAAGCATTGTTTTCCGATGCCTTGTTCATTTTATCCCAGACAGCGCTGTTCACTATAACACGGGGAGATGAAGAATTATTCGTGTCATGAACTACTGTTTTAAAGACCCCCTCAAAGCGGAGCGAAAAGGTTTCCTCATCGATGGTGACAGTCAGAATATCGCCTTTTTCTAATGAAACACCCTGCAGGAAGTTTTTGGTGCAGTAAAAGCTGCCGGCAGGAACGCTTGTGATCTCCCGGTCTTCAGCATCAAAATATTTACAGCCAAATTCCTTGTCAGAGAAAAAGCCTGTGCCGTTGATAAGATCTTTATGTTTTTCTCCGTTCAGTTTGAAGTGATCCGGCGACAGGTAGAATTCCTCTTCGACCTTCACACTTTTCACTTCGGGGTGAGCGATGAGTTTCTTATCCAGATCCTGATCGACGGGCATATCGATCATAACATCAGGCGCATCGGATATTTCGATGAAGTGTTCGATACCGCCTGTGACTGCGATGATATTGTTCAGACTTGCCGCCGCAAGCATAGAACACAGTATAACGAACAGCAGTAAAATGATATTCATGGTTTTCTTGCGTTTCAGATCTTTTTTCAGTATTCTCCAGAACATAGTTCATTCCTCCGTATCTTGTACCGGTATTTTCTATGCTTTGATTATAGCACAGAAATTCTTAACAAGTCTTTAACTTTTGAAAAGCCGTAATAAAAAAACAGACGCTCCATAAAAACGAAGCATCTGCGAGAAATTCACGCCGTCATATGAGCATTTGATACAATAATCATCTTCACGGCGGCTGAAACGATACCAAACAAGCGAAAAATTGTTCATATATTCTTATTGAAAGTTATTGCAGGTCATGGTATAATTATTCTAAATTTACGCCTTTACAAATTCAAAATGTAACAGGGAAGTGTTTATTATGTCAGAAAAATGCCGTCTGATAGGCGTTTGCATTTCTAAGATCCAGGATGAAGGAAGATTCTGGATGATTAAAGCACTGAACGAATATGCCTGCAAAAGCAACTTCAGGCTTCTCATATTCAATTCTTCTTCAACGTTAGCCGAACAGGGCAACAAAAGCGATTCCGGTGAATCGGCTGTATTCAGGCTGATCCCTTATGATAAGCTGAGCGCAATGATACTTTTTCCTGAGTTCATCAAAGACGAAGCGCTTATCAGAAAGATAGCAGATGAATGCATCAACCGCAGGATACCTGTTATTTCCATGGAGAAAAAGCTGGATGGATGTGTCTGTTTTTCGTTTGATCACTCCAATGTTTTTGAAAAGCTCTGCGATCATATAATACAGGATCATGGCGCAAAAAAACTGTTTATGATGGCAGGCATGAGGAATAATTCTTTCTCGGATGAACGTGTAGCGGTTTTCCGCAAAGCTTTGGAAAACAACGGTATCCCTTATGATAACAGCCTTGTAGGCTATGGTGAATTCTGGGAAGGTCCGACTATTGATACTCTTGTGCAGTGGTTTGAAAAGGAAAAGCGTGACATTCCCGATGCTATTATCTGCGCTAATGATACGATGGCAATTGTGGTCAGCACATACCTTCAGAAAAAGGGATATCACGTTCCCGAAGACTGTATTATCACAGGCTTTGATGGTATTCTCCACACTGAATTCTATGTTCCGCATATTACTACTTGTAAGCAGAACCACAAAAAACTTGCGCAGCTGTCAATTGAGACTATCGAAAAAATGCTCAGCGGAAAGCCGTATGAAACGGACAATGTGGTCGATTTCTGTATCGTTCGCTCGCAGTCCTGCGGATGTATGCCCATTGCCCCCGAAAATCAGAATGAATCGGTTCAGATGATAATGGACAGATTATGGCACACTATGCAGAATCATGAGATGATGTGTGATATCCAGTCCGCCATTGCCAATATTTCTTCATTGCCTGAACTTCCGTCGATCCTGATCGAAAAATTCGTATTCAATACCCTGGTCTTTGCGGTGAACAACGATCTGTTCACGGCGCCTGGTTTCGGAAAACATCATCATGAAGAAGCTTCATTCAGCAGCGATATCAGCGTACTTTATCATCAATACAACTGGAATCTCTGTGAGCCCTGCACGATATCCCTTGAGCAGCTGATACCGGAAATGGATATGATGCTTGAATCTGAGAGACCTATCATCTTCTGTTCCATCCATTGGCTTGAACTGGTGCTTGGTTACTGCGTATTTCAGCCTGATATCACATTTGACGACTATGAGAAGATCAATATGTATATGGAAACGGTAAATTCTTCTTTCGGAACCATGCACAGCAAGGCTCAGATCGAGTATGCCAATAAAGAACTGAAAAATCTGTATATCCACGACCACATGACGGGACTTCTGAACAGGCGTGGTTTTTATCGGTTATTGCAGAAGCTGATCAACAGCAGCGGAAATGACAGCACAAGTATTGTTATCATCTCGGCTGACCTGGACGGATTGAAGTATATCAACGATACATTCGGACATTTCGAGGGAGATAATGCTATCAGCGAAGCAGCCCGTGCACTTCTTGCCAATACGTCTAATATGGATATATGTGCAAGGTTCGGCGGAGATGAATTCGTCGTCGCAGCACTTGTCCCTGAAGGCACTGAAAAGCAGTATTTTATTAAGTTCAAAAACGGATTCCTCAAAAAGTTGGCCGAGTATAATTCTTCATCGGGAAAGGCATATCAGATAGGTTCAAGCATAGGATTTTTCGCAGAAAAGCTGACAGCGGATTTTGATATGGAAAAAATGCTCCAACTTGCAGATAAACAGATGTATGCAGATAAAGCTGCAAGAAAAAAGGAAAGAAATAACTGACGGTCTTCATGCGACCGGTTGTCTGTCTTGTATATCTCTTTGCTCTGAATAAGAGAACGAGAATATATGCAATACTCTCATAGAAGCTTTATACGCATTTATCGGGGGGAAAACCTTTCTGAGGAAAGGTTCTTCCCCCGTACCCCCTTTCCAAAGACTTTTAATAGAATTTTGCCCCATAGAGGGCGCTCCATGTAAGAAGTGAAAAACAGTAATTTCACTGGGAGCGCCCTCTATGGGGCAAAATTAATAGTCTTGGGAAGAGTTAGAGAAAATCCTTCTTCAAAACGTCTACCTCAATAATGCATATAAAACTACTGTACGAGTATCACAGTTACAAGGCAGACTTTTTCATACACTGCCTTATTTCCATTGGAATGGCCACACGTCCGAAGTCGTCTGTTCTTCTTACAACTCCTGTTGCTTTCATATATAATTACCTTCATAAAATTTTGAACTTGTCTTCGCAAATATGATGGTAGCGCTCTAAAATGCTTATCGTTAAATAATACAGACACTTACTAAAAATAATAAATTATTTATATACTATTACTTGTCTATTC
>ACOK01000088.1 GCA_000174895.1 Ruminococcus flavefaciens FD-1 | reverse complement strand
CCTTCCTTGGCGCTCCACAAAAATGTGAAAACCAGTAGTTTTACTGGGAGCGCCCCATCTGGGGAAAAATTAATACTGAAAGTTTTAGGAAGGGAGTTTGAGGGAGAACCCTTTTTCAAAAGGGTTTCCCTCAATAGACACGCATAAAACTGCTATACGAGCACCACGGTTATGAGTGCCCTTTATTTTTATGAACGGAGTTCTGCGCCGATAGCTGAGAGGGCTTTCAGTGCTTTTTTCATTGCGCTGTCAGCCTGTTCATCAGTGAGTGTGCCGTCGTGTGAACGCATTGAGATAGAGTATGCGATACTCTTCTTGCCGCTTTTCTTCATGTCGTCGCTGCGGTAAACGTCGAAGAGAGTTACCTTTTCGAGTATCTTTCCGACTGCGCCCTTGATAGCCTTTTCAAGCTCTGCAACAGGCATATCCTCGTCTACAAGGAGGCTGAGGTCACGGGTAGTTGCAGGGAACTTGGGAAGCGGCTGATATGTTATCTTGTCAGCAGCAAGCTCCATCATCTCAGGGATGCAAAGCTTGGCCACATATGTCTTTACGCCGAGTTCGTAGGTCTCCTGTACAGCAGGGTGTATCTCGCCGAAGATACCGAGATGTACGCCGTTCTTGACGATAACAGCGCTTCTTCCGGGATGGAATGCTGACTTCTCGTCGAATACTTCGCAGTCAGAAGCTCTCTTGTACTCAACGTCATCTATCTTCAGCTCAGCGAGTATCTGCTCTATCATGCCCTTCATGGTGTAGAAATCGCAGTTTCCGCCGTACATACCGATAGTGAGTCTCTGAGGCTCATCAGGAAGTGAATACTGGTACTTGTGCTTCTTTTCGCCGTTGTTGGCAAGTGTGTCGCCGTTGATGTAAGGCTTTTCCTCGGAAGCAGGGAGGTACTCCTTTGAAATTTCAAAGAGGCAGGCCTTTTCGTTTCTGTTGTTGTAGTTGAATGAAAGAACGTCAAGCATTGACGGAACAGTAGTTGTTCTCATAACGCTTGTATCCTCGCCGAGAGGATTTACAATCTTTACAGCGTTTCTCAGCTTGCTTCCCTCGGGAAGTCTGATCTTGTCGAAGTACTTTGGTGATACGAAAGAGTAAGTAGCTATCTCATATCCGCCGAGAGAAACAGCAGCATTTCTCAGTGTACGTGCAAACTTCTGCTCCTCTGTGAATTCAGCCCTTGCAACTCCACGGAAGTCAGTCGAAGGGATGTTGTTGTAGCCGTAGATACGGGCAACTTCCTCAGCGATGTCAGCCTTGCAGCCGATATCTATACGGAATGAAGGAGCGATCACTCTGCCGTTTTCAACCTTGAATTCAAGGCGCTCAAGGTACTTTATCATGTCTGCCTCAGGGATATCAGTGCCGAGGAAATTGTTTATCCACTCAGCGTTGAACTCTACAGAAGCAGGAGTCTTGTCTGTGTAGTCGCAGTCGATAACAGTGTTGAGAACTTCACCTGCACCCAGTTCCTCAACAAGCTGGAAAGCACGCTTTAAGCAGGTCATGGAGATAAGTCTGTCAACGCCCTTTTCGTAGCGTGAAGAAGCGTCTGACTTCAGCTTCAGCTTCTTGGAAGTCTGTCTTACCTGTGAAGGCTCGAAGTATGCTGACTCGAATACAACAGTAGTAGTATCGTCCATGATACCGCTGTACTCGCCGCCCATGATACCGGCAACAGCAACGGGCTTCTTCTCGTCAGCGATTACCAGCATATCGTCAGTAAGTTCACGCTCAACGCCGTCGAGAGTCATTATCTTTTCGCCGTTCTTTGCGTTGCGGACATTGATGTGTGCGCCCTCAACGTAGCGGAGGTCGAAAGCGTGCATAGGCTGACCGTATTCCAGCATAACATAGTTTGTGATATCAACGAAGTTGTTGATAGGACGTACACCGCTGGCACGGAGTCTCTCTCTCATCCATCTTGGAGAAGGGCCTATCTTTACGTTCTTGACGATACCTGCGCAGTATCTCTGGCACTTCTCTGTGTTGTGGATATCGACTTTCAGCATAGAGTTGATATCGCCGTCAACGCCCTTGAATTCGGGAGCTTTTACATTCAGTTCTGTGCCGTAGGTAGCAGCAGTCTCTCTTGCAAGGCCGATAACGCTGAGACAGTCAGGACGGTTTGAAGTGATCTCGAATTCGATGGAAGTATCGTCCAGACCGATAGCAGAGTGGATGTCCTGACCGAGCTGGCAGTCTTCCTCGATAACGAAAACGCCCTCGGGGTCAGCGTATGGAAAATCGTGAGCTGTGAGACCGAGAGTATCAAGTCCGCAGAACATACCGAAGCTTTCAACTCCACGCATCTTGCACTTCTTGATCTTGCCCTCAGGGAGAACAGCACCGTCCAGAGCAACAGGAACGAGGTCGCCCTCCTTGACGTTCTTGGCGTTGGTAACTATCTGTATGGGAGCGTCAGCACCGATATCCACCTGGCATACGAAAAGTGCATCAGCGTTTTCGTGAGGGCCCTTGGAGAGTATCTTTCCGACTACTACCTTGGATATATTTTTTCCTTCTTCTTCAAAGCACTCTACCTTTGAACCGCTCATTGTGAGGGCATGGCAGAGATCCTTAACAGGCATATCGGCTTTTACGTAATCGCCGAGCCATTTCATTGATAAATTCATATATTTTTTCCTTTCGTTATTTTCTTTTAAACAGCTGTATACCGCATTCACGGCAACTGATACAGTATGTAATGTATAACGTTGTTCAGTTGATATACTTCTGACCGTCCACAAGGCCTGAATATGTTGAGAGAAGCTTTACTGCGTCGTTGCGGATATTCTTGCCGCTGAAGGCTATCTGCATATTTTTGCCGTTGTTCATTACAAGCTTTAACATATAGGATGTGTAGTCATCGTTTTTTACATCCACAGGCTTGACTTTCTTTATATCGCAAAGCTGAATGACTCTCATTTCGTCGAAATTGATGAGATAACGGTCAGACATAAAAACGGTATTAGTTATCCTTCTGCTGCTTTCGAGAATAGCCTCCATTTCCTCATCGGTGCTTATGCCGAGGGGAGGATACATAGCGTCTATCTTCTTTTCAATGGTAAGGTAATCCCTGACCAGTAAAGCGATGATAGTAATTGTAAGCGCTGCCGCAGCAAGACAGGCAAGCAGAGAACCGGTCATGGTGTAAGCAATATAGGTCAACATATTGCCTGCTGCCAGAAACATGGGGATGCCGATGTACAGACCTGTCTTTTCGTTTTTGCGTTTGTCGTTTACTATTCTTTCCAATACAACAAGTTCTCTCTCGTGCTTATTCATAATAAAAACCTCATGGTATCAGCGGATAAGCTTATCTTCGGTCCAGCAGCTGTCTTCTGAATATCAGAACTGCTCCAGGAATCTCACATCGTTCTCATAGAGAAGACGGAGATCGTTGATATCGTAGCGGCCCATAACCATACGCTCAAGACCGAGACCGAATGCAAAGCCTGAATATTCTTCGGGATCGATACCGCAGTTCTCCAGTACCTTCGGGTGTACCATACCTGCGCCGAGGAGTTCGATGTAGCCCTCGTCCTTGCACATTGAGCAGCCCTTGCCTCCGCAGTTGAAGCAACTAATATCAACTTCACAGCTTGGCTCGGTGAAAGGGAAGTGGTGAGGACGGAAACGGAGCTTGCAGTCGTTGCCGTAGAGCTTCTTCATCAGCATTTCGAGAGTACCTTTCAGGTCACTCATAGTGATGCCCTTGTCGATAACAAGACCCTCTATCTGGTGGAAGAGAGGAGAATGTGTAGCGTCAACAGCGTCAGAACGGAAAACTCGACCCGGTGAGATTATACGGATAGGGGGCTTCTGTGTCTCCATAACGTGTACCTGAACGGATGAAGTCTGTGTACGGAGAAGGATAGTCTCGTTTGTGCCCTCGATGTAGAAAGTATCCTGAGTATCTCTTGCAGGATGATCGGGAGGAAGATTGAGAGCCTCGAATACGTGGTAATCGTCGTCGATCTCGGGACCGTCAGCGATGTTGAAGCCCATGCCTATGAAGATCTCACGGATCTCGTTCTCAACCTTAGTGAGAGGGTGGAACTTACCGAAAGGAGCGTGAGTTCCGGGGAGAGTGATGTCGATAGTTTCTTCTTTAAGCTTAGCGGACTGAGCCTCTGACTTCAGAGCGTTCAGCTTGGTGTTGAGAGCATCCTCGATATCAGCTCTTACCTTATTGGCAAGCTGACCGATAACAGGTCTTTCTTCAGCGGAGAGCTTACCCATCTGCTTGAGAATAGCGGTGAGCTCACCTTTCTTTCCGAGGAATTTTATCCTCAGGTCGTCCAGCGCCTTGATCTCGGTACAGGAAGTAAGCTCCTGCTTAGCCAGCGCTTCGATTTTTTCCAGCTGTTCTTTCATTTTATCACCTCAGAAATAATAATGCGTAATTCGTAATGCGTAATGCGTAATTATTTTTCTGACATGAATTGAATAATTGTACATTCGTAACGAATTATGAATTTTAAATTTAGCGAGAGCAGCGAGTCAGCTTAATTACGAATTACGCATTACGAATTAAAAAAGTCCTGCCCAACAGGACAAGACTTCAACTTGCTTTTATACCACCCATTGTCAGGAGAGCCGACACTCTCTTGTCTTTAACGCAGACCTACGTCAGAGCCTACAATATCACGAATCAGTGACACTTCCGTTCCGCCCCTCGTGAGTGAACTTCAATATGCATCGTAGCAGGGCATTCGCACCATACTGCCCCTCTCTGCGGAAACTCTGACATACCTACTCTCTCAGTCATAGGGTTATAATAATATTATAATAACGTTTTCTGAAAAAATCAAGAGGTTTTCTTGAAATTACTGAAAATTTATGATATTATATAATTACTGTGCCTTTAAAGTACGGTAAGTCTATGGAAAGTGAGAAAAGATAATGGATAATTTTGCTGAACAGCTCGTTAAAAGAAACGAGACTTCATCCGATAAAACAAGAAAGAATGCCCTGCTTGTGATAGGTATACTCATTACAGTGTGCCTTGCGGCATTTGCACTTCTTCAGCTCGGCAATCCGCTGAGAGCATTTTTCGGTCTGCTTCTTGCAGCCGCCAGCGGATACGGTACTTTTTTCATGTACCGCAATTCCTATGTGGAGTATGAATACGCATTCACCAACGGTGAGCTTGATATCGACAAGATAACCGCAAAGTCAAAGCGTACATCAATGGTCTCCACAGAGGTGAGACAGTTCACGGCTTTCGGAAAGTACGATGATAATATGAAAGAGACCGAGGAAATGACACTGGTAATGGCTACTGATAATATTGCCGCTCATGAGTATTACGCAGACTTCACCCACGAAGAACACGGAAAGACAAGGCTGATATTCTGCCCCGATGAGAAGATGCTGGAGAATATCTCCAAGTTCCTGCCTGCAAGACTCCGTACAGAGCAGAATAACGCTGAATAAAAGTGTAGGGGCGAGTTCCGCTCGCCCGCTGGCACTTCTTGAATAATATATTTATGTAGCATTTGTAGGGGCCGCCTTTGGCGGTCCTTCAATCTATCGAAAAAATTTCGGGAGCCCGAGGGCGGGCTCCCCTACCAAATTCGTTCACGCAGAATAGCCGTATTGTAGGGATGCTTTCCGAGCGTCCACGATTGTAATCCCTTGCCTTAAGGCAACACCGCACAAAGCCCACCTGACGGCTTTGCACTGAATCTGCGGACATAGAACCTGTCCACATAGGGATTCATGCACGTCTTTTCGTCAAATTTTGCCGGTGACTGCGTTAAAAATCCTTGAAGGGCGACAGCCCGTCGGCGGATTTTTGCCTTGTCACCGACAAAATTATGCCTGAAAATTCGCACATTCACCCTATGTGGACAGGTTCATATTTTCCGCCATCTTGCACAGAAATCCCTTGACATACGATAGTATGCCTGCGGAATTTCTATACAATCTGACGAAAAAATCTGTCGGCGCATCTTCAGCACAAGCTTTGTGCGGTGTTACCTTAATAATAAACAGCATACCCGTCGGCGGATGAGTCAAGCACTGCCTGTGTCTGTTTATCAATGATACCGGGATCGTCCAGCCATTCACTTTCGCCCGATTCGCCTGCCCAGCGGTCCTCTTTGCCCAGCTTGTATGCTCCCAGACCGATGATAAGGCGGACATTGCTGTTTTCAGCCATGCGCTCCCATTCCTCCAGCACAGAAGTGAAAGGGAGCGTTTCGTTTTTGAATCCGTAGTATATCTGCGGAACTATATAGTCGCAGAATCCTTTTTCCGATATCCAGCGGCGAACATCAGCGTACTGCGTTTCATAATCGGCCCTGACATTGCCCTGAGGACTTATGCCGAACAGCACCCGTTCATCTGTATCCTTGACAGCGGAATACATAGCCTTTACCATTTCGGATACGGCATCGGTCCGCCACTTTGTCAGGTCGGACTCTCCGCTGAGAGCAAAGCTTTCGGAGTCGAATGAGGGATCGGTGTCGGGGTAGAAGTAGTCATCAATGTGAATGCCGTCCACATCGTAACTGCCGATTATCTCACGTATCTCATTGGCGAGAAGTTCTCTGACCTCGGGAGAATCGGGGCGGAGATACAAGCGCCCGCCTGTCTCGCCGATATTCATGCTGTCGCCTGATGAGTACCACTGCTTCGTTATGGCACTGTCAGGGACTGTTTCCATTTCTTCGGCGGTTTGCAGGCGCAGAGGATTTATCCAGCCGTGAACGGAAAGTCCGAGCTTGTGGGCCTCGTCAAGCATTATCTCCAACGGGTCATAGTCTCCGTCAAGATAGCGTCCCTTCGGAAAAAACGTGGATTTATAGTATGCATCGCCTGTGGGGCGGATGTGGACGTAGACGGTGTTCGTTCCGCTGTCAGCGGCATCGGAAAGCCGCTTTCTTATGGCTGAGCGGAAATCATCGGCAGTTTTGCCCTGCATATACTCAGCGTAGTCAAGATAGGGTATCCACATTCCTTTCTGGTATTCGTAGTTCAGCGGTGCATATTCTTTGTTTGCAGCAGCTTCTGAAACAGCCGCAGGATCGGGCTGCTTCAGGTTTTCGGGCATTGCTGCGGGAGTGCATCTGCCCAGCAGAAAAGCGGAAAGTGCCATTACAGCAAGTATTTTTTTCATAGCGGTATCCTTTCGAGAATTGTTACTGCTGTATTATATTCACTCCGCACGTGGATAATGACCGGCCGTTGTATTTTGTTGCCGAAATACTTTCACGCAAAACTATTGACTTTTCGTAATTGCTATGCTATAATAACACTAATGGGGCATTAGCGCAGTTGGGAGCGCATCACACTGGCAGTGTGGGGGTCAGGGGTTCGAATCCCCTATGCTCCACCAGAATAAAAGCCTATGTTTAGCTGAAAACATAGGCTTTATTTTTTTCTGTTATGCTTCGGGAAATTAAAAAACAGCAGATTTCCGTTAAGATTTCCGTTATGATCAAAAAAGAAGGCTCTCCGTTAACCTCGGTACTCTTACAGAAGTTTTTACACGTGTCTATTGAGGGAACCCCTTTTGAAAAAGGGGTCCTCTGACGGAGGCGGTCCCCTCTGTCAGCTGCGCTGACATCTCCCCACACTGTGGGGAGCGCTGCCCTCAAACTCCCTTCCTAAAACTTTCAGTATTAATTTTTGCCCATTATAGGGCGCACACCAGATAAGTTTGAATTTATCATTTTTTCAGGTGCGCCCTATAATGGGCAAAAATTCTACTTTTCCCTGCACACGCAGGGGTGATCCTACTGGATTTGCTGAACTAAATGAAATATCTCGTAAGGTCTTGGATGTTACAGGCAGATGTTGCAGACTTGTGATTGAAAAGAATAAGAAGCAAGATGAACATAAAAGATATAAAAAAGAAGATCTGGAATATCTTTGTGAATATTATCATGAATTTATATATCAAGAATAATAAATAAGAGGAATATGAAGTGTTATTGAAGTGATTCAGTTGCTTTCCAATGTAAAGAAAACGGCTGATGTATTATAATTAAATCCTGATAAATCTGGTGATATCCTACTTCCATAGTCTGTTATGATGCTTGTAAAAAACGTTACTCTTATCGAGAGTTTACTGCTTGTATAATCGCCGGTGGATATGACAGCTTATAGTCTTCTTGCCTCGTCAAAACAACCAATTACAGGGCTTTCAAATTGTACGCAACGTAAAACTTTGACTTTTTACACAACGATTTACACAAATAATATTGAACATAAGAATGGATTATGGTAAAATATGAATATAAAAGTCGTGCCGCAAATGGTTGATTATGTGGCACTGTTTTTACTTATTCTAAATCAAAAGCAAGGACGTGAGCATATGAATGATAACTGGAACTACAATGAGAAAAATCCTAAGAAAACTGTATTATTTGTGCTTGTTACCATAATACTGATCATGATAATAGCTATACTTGGTCTGGTATTTTTCAAGCTGCTGAAAGGAGATAAATCGCCACAGACAGCAGAATCATCAATAACAACCACAATAGCAGAAACTACACAGACAACGACAGAAGCCTCAACGACGACAACTGAAACAACTACCAAAAAGACAACAACGAAAAGGGTTACCACCACCAAAGAAACAACTACTCCGGCTCCTACAACGGTTAAGGCTACTGCTCCACCTGCAACAGCTTCAATTTCCGTTGATCCTCAGCCGTGTTCCGGAAATGGTACTTTATTACTTATGTCAGTAAGTGGAAATTACTCTTATTTTACATATGAAGTATATGCTGATTTTGAAGGACAGAAAAACGTTTTGCGTAAATCAGGTACATCATATGACAGATCTTATCTTTATGAGGATGGTTCAACTGTTTCTAATTTCGTTTTCTATGTTACTCCGTATAATAGTGATGGAGTGGCAGGCAGTAGAGTTTCTATGAAATATAACGGTGAACATATGATATATGTACCTCAACAAAGTGCTTCAGTTTCTTCATGTACCAAATACGGCACTATCTATTCACCAAGCGGAAACAAGGTAGATGGTCTGACAAGATCATATCTTATAGATGGCGGTGCGGCTACATATGAACGTCATGATCTGACACATGGCTGGCACGTAACTGCTGTAAATCAGTATTTCGACGGTTCGACATACTGGTATGAGCTTTATGATTCAGACGACGGTGACTACTACGGCTGGGTAGCTTCATACAATATCAGCTTCTATTGAAGTGACCTCGGCAGTTATCTGGATAAAAACGGACTGTCATTCAGCGATATCGGTGATGCTCAGCAGTTGATAACAATTGATTCAAGCGGCAGTTCCTGTGTTGCGGCAATGTATGAAAAGAACGGTTCAGCATGGGACTGCGTGCTTGAAACTAATGGAGCAGTCGGCAAAAACGGAGTATCCGACAAAAGTAGGGAAGGGGACTATTGTACGCCAAAAGGCATATTTCCGCTGGGATTTGCATTCGGTACGGAATCCTTCAATGGACTTGATATCGAATATCGGCAGATAAACGGTAACTGCTACTGGGTGGATGATATGGAGTCACCGCTCTACAATCAATGGGTCGAAAGCAGTAACATCACATGGAACAGCTCAGAACACCTGATAGACTATCCGCAGGCATACAAGTATTCGGTAGTTATCAACTACAATATGTCTCCTGTGATCGCAGGTAAAGGCTCGGCTATATTTCTTCACTGCATGACAGGCAGCTATACAGCAGGCTGTGTGGCTGTTCCGGAATATGATATGCTGTATATCCTTAAACGGCTTGACAGCAGTAAAGGTCCAAAAATACTTATACAATGAGAGAGCGGGATATCCCGCTCTCCGATTATCCGAAATATTCTGAAGTAAGAAGGAGTTGAGTTTATGAAAACTAAAAAGGTATTATCTTTTATCACTGCACTGGGAATGGTTGTTTCTTTTATTCCACATTATAATTCTTTGTCAGCGGCAGTTAAAGCGGACGGAGAGTATTATGTCGATGTAGATTACACATACGACTCCTGGGGAGAGGCTTTTGCACGTACATTATGGGAGTTTGAAGATGATGAAAATTTTATGAGCGATTTAGCAAGATATGAATTATATGACATTAATTCAGACGGTACTCCTGAACTTTTCATATCAAGCGGCGAAGCGCATTATTCCGATTTATACGTGTATGCATTTTTCGATGGAAGAACAAACCTGTGGATATAGTGATGCCTGTAACAGGCAGTACTACAAAAACTACAACTACCACACGTACAACAACAAAAGCAACTACTACCACGACAACAACTACAACTTCAATAAAACCAACACAGTCAGAATTAAAGATAGATGTCTCGGACATCACTCTCGAAAACGGCGGACAGTATACTATCAAGGCAAACCAGACAGGATTGACATACAGATCTAATGATACAAATGTTGCTGTTGTTTCAAAGAACGGAGTAATTACTGCACTCGGCGAAGGAGAAGCTGTGATCTCGGTCTACAACTCTGATTTTGATGTTGTTCAGCTGAAGTGTAAAGTGTTGAAGAAGGGCAACTATGTTTACGGAGACGCTAATATCGACGGAACTGTAGATATTTCCGATGCTGTTCTCATCATGCAGAATCTCTCAAATCCGAGCAAATACGGCGAAAACGGTACAGATAAAGCTCACATTACAGCTAAAGGCATTAAATATGGTGATGTATCCGGAAATGGTGACGGATTAACAAATAAGGACGCACTTGCAATTCAGAGATATATGCTGAAACTTATTTCTTCACTTCCAGAATAAGACTTATCAATATGCGGGGATATCCCCGCATATTGCATTTTAGCGGCAAATGTGTACAAAAAGTCAGCTGTCAGAAAGTATTCTTATTACTACATACACATTAATAGAAATAATAGAATAAGTATCCGAATTATTCGTGTAGATTTACGTGAATATTTCGTAATAATCTCTTGATTTCTACACGAATATATGATATAATGAATGCAAAAGCATTCATTATACATTATTTAAAGCCCTTGCAGATGCGCAGATCTTCGATCTGCTCCCTGCAAATCGGGCAATTATATCATAACGCTTCGCTTTTATGATATAATAATGCTAAGGCAACACCGCACAAAGCCCGCCTGACGGCTTTGCACTGAATCTGCTTACATATTTCCGTCATCTTGCACAGAAATTCCTTGACATACGTCAGTATGCCTGCGGAATTTCTATACAATCTGACGAAAAAATCTGTCGGCGCATCTTCAGCACAAGCTTTGTGCGGTGTTGCCCTAAAAATAACACGTGAGGTGATGATATGTACCGAAAGATATCTGAATATCTGGCAGAATGGAAGAAAAGTCCGAACCGAAAGCCTCTTATCCTTCAGGGGGCAAGACAGGTCGGCAAGACCTATGCTTTACTTGAATTCGGTCGGAACAACTATGACAACGTGGCATACTTCAATTTTGAGACTGATCCGAAGCTGGCTGATACATTTGCAGAAAATATAAGTCCTGCATATCTGCTTCCGATCCTTTCACATATCGCAGGAACTACCATCGTTTCCGAGAAAACGCTGATAATATTTGACGAGGTACAGCTCTGCGAACGTGCGCTTACTTCTCTCAAATACTTCTGTGAAGAAGCGCCTCAGTATCATATCATCGTTGCAGGAAGTCTGCTGGGAGTTGCTGTAAACCGTAAGCAGTTCTCGTTTCCTGTCGGCAAGGTCGATATAAAGACTATGTATCCAATGGACATGGAGGAGTTCCTTATTGCTATGGATGAAGCTGATCTCGTTAAGGAGATTCGCGGGCATTTTGAGGACGATACTCCTATGCCAAGTGCTTTACACGATGCCGCTATGCAGTTATACCGTCAATATCTGATAGTAGGAGGAATGCCGGAATGCGTTCAGCAGTTCGCTCAGACTAAGGACTATTTGCTGGTACGTCACACTCAGGACACCATTCTGCTCGGATATCTTGACGATATGAGCAAGTACAACACTACCAATGAGATCAAGAAAACCCGTCTTTGCTACGACAACGTCACTGTTCAGCTGTCAAAGAAGAATACACGTTTCCAGTATAAGCTGATAAAGAAGGGTGCAAGAGCCTCGGAGTTTGAGAACGCTATTGAGTGGCTCGGTCTGTCAGGCATTGTTTCTCAGGTTTACAGGGCGGAGCAGATAAAGAAGCCCCTTGAGAACTACAAAGATATCGACTCATTCAAGATCT
Organism: Ruminococcus flavefaciens FD-1; assembly: GCA_000174895.1. GTDB lineage: Bacteria > Bacillota > Clostridia > Oscillospirales > Ruminococcaceae > Ruminococcus > Ruminococcus flavefaciens_A. Next base: position 25,420 of record ACOK01000088.1, on the reverse strand, counting down.
ATGTTTCTGACCTGGGACTGCTTTGCGCTAAGAAAAATCTGAATGCCAATGATGTGCTGTACATGGTCGATGAGATAAATGAGTTCAAAGGCGGCATGGCTGAGAATTACGCTAACAATCAGCTTATCATGAACGGCTACCGCACATACTACTGGGAATCAGAACGTGGTGCAGAGGTAGATTTTATCATACAGCGTGACGGAAAGCTGATACCCATAGAGGTCAAAAGTGCCGATAATACCAAGGCGAAAAGCCTGCGTGTGTATATGGATACCTATAAGCCTGAGTATGCGATAAAGCTGTCTGCGAAGAACTTTGCATTTGAGGACAGCAAAAAAGTCGTTCCGCTGTATGCAGCGTTTTGTATATAGTAATAATTATGACCGCAGGAGATTCTGCGGTCTTTTTGGGAAATATATGCTATGAATAAATGGCGGTTACTTAAGGCAACACCGCACAAAGCCCGCCTGACGGCTTTGCACTGAGAACCTGTCCACATAGGGATTCATGCACGTCTTTTCGTCAAATTTTGCCGGTGACTGCGTTAAAAATCCTTGAAGGGCGACAGCCCGTCGGCGGATTTTTGCCTTGTCACCGACAAAATTATGCCTGATAATCCGTACATTCACCCTATGTGGACAGGTTCTGAATCTGCGGACATATTTTCCGTCATCTTGCACAGAAATCCCTTGACATACGATAGTATGCCTGCGGAATTTCTATACAATCTGACGAAAAATCTGTCACCGCATCTTCAGCACAAGCTTTGTGCGGTGTTGCCTTAATTTGATTTATATAGCGCCCCTTTTATAAAAACATTTTGCTCCCCATGATCGGATGAGATCACAGGGAGCAATTATTCATTTATTAAGCTGTATCATCAGACAGCGATTATACTATAGGAGTGCTCTTGAAGTGAGGAGATCCCGACTGACCTGCATAGAGATCTGTCAGAGGAAGTTCACCTGTTACACTGAATCCCATAACGAACTTACCGTTCTTGTCGTAGAGATTGTACCAGAATTCCTTAGTACCGCTGAGTGTGATGCCGTATTCAAGCTTGATAATACCTTCGGATTCGGTAGTTGTAGTATCGCCTAATCGGAAAGTACCGCTGTAGATATCGTCACCCTTGATGTAAAGGTACTGATTCGGCTTATCTGCATTTTCCCATGTGCCTGAAAGTGCCTTTACGCTTACACCTGAAGCAGGAGCATTCTTTACTTCATAGAAACCGTAATCGTTTGGTTCATCAGCAATTGCTGTAGTTGTAGTCTGTTCCTCAGGCTTTTTAGTGGTTGTTGTAGTTGAGTCAGCCTTAGCAGTTGTGGTCTCAGGCTTTGTTGTGGTATCTTCAGCCTTTGTTGTAACTTCAGCAGTTGTGGTAGTAGTTTCTGTACCTGTACCTGTTGTAGTTGTCTGGATGATATTCTGTTCTTCCATAAACTTCATAAGGCTTCCTTTGTAGCCTGTTGAAGTCTTAGCATAATATGTGAGAAGTACAGTAGCGTCACGGCCGTCTATGATACCATCGCCGTTGATATCGCCGAAGAGGTCTGTGAGAGGCTTGGCAGTTGTTGTAACAGGAGCAGTAGTTGTAGTAGTCAGAGAAGCAGGATCGAATTCACCGAGTTCCATATCGTAAATAGCCGGATTAACTGCCGGGCTGGAGTTAACAGAAAATCTTACAACTTTGCAGTCCTTTGTATCGAGTCCGAATGGGAAAGGTTCGCTGTTTCCTTTGATACTGAAAGTTTTATACAATACATTATCCTTAAAGATATTCAATGTAACTGAATCAGAATCGTAAACCCTGTTAGCAACACCGATAGAGAACTTCATTCCGTCAACGTTTTCTGTATTGAAGCTTACTGTACAGGGAGCAACACTGCCTGTACGTGGGAATACGAAACCGGAATAGTATTTCTTGCCACCGACAGTAAATGAATTAGCTTCGTCAGATCCGCCTGTATATTTTGTGACATTTACAGCCTTGAATCCTGACTTGATGAACTCATTTTCATCCTTATATTCAGGGATGGAAGGAGCATTCACCGGTGCAAGTTTATCGGCTCTGATATTTGCGATACCGTACTTGAGATAAGCACTGTTCAGGTGGAACTCAAAGCGGAGAACCTTACCCTTGGAAACATCAAGACTTGTCTCGGTGATCGGAATATTCAGTGTGAGATCGATCTTCTCTTTCAGTTCGTTATCAAGGTAAACATTTACATAGCCTTCGTGGTCGTTTTCCCAGCTATCAAGGCTGCCTGTATCCCATGTGATCTTTTCAAAATCTTCAACGTTTAATGAAATATTATGAACTATAGGGTTATAGTCTCCTACGACTATAAAACCGTCATGATATGTTCTGCCGTTCATGTTGAATGCTTCCTTGTCGGATTCACCTGAATAAATAGTAAAAGCATCTTTTTCATAGTTGAATGCACTCTTGATAAGGCTTGCTGTATCCTTAGTTTCAGCAACCGTTGAATCAAGACCTGCTGAAAGATCGTCAACTTTGACATCCATCATTGCATAGTGAGAAGCATAAGCACTGCATACGAAGCGGATATTTTTAGCGTCCTTGACATCGAATTCATAATCAGTTGTCAGCATATCCGGAGAAAGAGGGATCTTTTCGATCTCCTTATTATCTATGAATACACCGAGTGAACCACCCTGAGCATTCTGTGAGTCCTGTCTTCCCACTGAGAATGAGATCTTATCATGATTCTCCACATTGAAAGAAACAGCGCCTGTAGGATTGCTTGAAGATGTGTCGAAGTTAATTCCCTGATAGTATGAACGTCCGTTTACATTGAAGCTTTTGCCCTTTTCGTCACCGTAGTAAATAGTGGCTTTGTTAAGATCATAAGCGCTTTCGAGAAGTGACTTTGAATCCTTGAACTCAGGAACAGCAGCCTTTTTGGAAACAGCAAGATCATCCAGCTGGATATCGCCTGCACCGTAAGCACAGTTTCCTTCACCTGCGAATTCCATTCTGAGGTAGCTTGAACCCTTTGGTATAGCTATGCTGCAATCCTTGAGAGGTTCGCCGTATGAAACTTTCTTGGTATCGACAAGCTTGCCGTCGATGTAGAAATTGAATACACCATCTGCACTTTCGGTACCGTCGATGTTACCTAATGTGAAGTTCAGCTTTGAACAGTTCTCTACATTGAAACCAATTGTAGCAACATCACCCTTATATCCATGACTGAAAGTAATACCTTCGTGGTAAGTTCTGCCGTTCATGTTGAAGGATTTGGTCTCATCAGTGCCGGGATACAGTTTAATTTTGTCTCCATCGTATGCACCGCCTATAACGCTGGACATATCCTTATAAATAGTTCTTGTTGACGGAATGGCCGGCTTGTCTGTATCTGTTGTGATATCGCCCAGAGCGTAGTTAGCTGCATAACCGTTTTCCATTATGAATGATACCTGCTTAGCCTTTGAAACGTCCATATCATACTTGTAAGCGTTCATGGTCCATTTCAGTTCGATGGTATCAGTGAGTTTATCATCTACATAGACTTTGATTCCTGAGTCGTATTTGTTAGCGTTTTCGATGTGGCCGAGAGTGAAAGAGAGGGATTTTGCTGATGAAACATCAAATGTTATCTCGGAAGTGGTATTAGTGTGCTCACGGAAAACAATACCGTTATTGTAGATCCTTCCGCTCATTTTGAATGTAGCGGACTTGTCATCCTTGTATATACCTACGTTTTTGTGGGAAACGATGGGGAGAGAGGTATAGAATGTTTCTGCAGCGTCAGCTGCATTTACAGTCAGTGCAAGCTCAGGGGCTATGCTTTCTGCGATAGGTGCAGAAGCACCTACCAGTGCAAACGCCATAGCGGCGGCTGCAAATTTCTTCATCTTCATTTTTGTGGATTCCTCCTATATAATATTTTAATACCGCTATTATATCACTTTCTCCACCTTTTGTCAATAATATACAGCAGAAATTTAATTCAGCACAAGTTTTGTGCGGTGTTGCCTTAATGAAATTTTAGTGAAAGTATTGTATTTTCCGTCGGAATACTGTATAATGAAGCTGACAGCGGCAGAGTGCCGTTCAGTCAGAAATGATATAGGAGGAATAAGAAATGGAAAACAACAATATGTCAAACGAGGAAAAGCTGGCTAAGTTCCTGGAGGAGATACGCAAACTGGGGAACATCCGCATGGACGGCGAAACACCTTCAATGGAGAAAAAGACCATCGATCAGCAGGCTGAGGAGGTTTTCGAGGCTATGAGCAAGATCGGACTCAGCAAGGTCCGTGAGGCTGAGAAAATGGTGAAGAACATCGTCAATGAACCTGCAAAGGAGACAAAGGCAAGTGATACTGCCGCCGACAAGTCTCACACCAAGGAGATAGACAAGGACAATATCATGGAGCTCCTCTATAAGGAATACTGCACAAGAAACAGCGAGGTCAGCAAGCTTCTTGCTGAAATGGCTTCCTGTGAGGACAAGTCCGAAAGAGAGCGTATAGCAAAACGTATCAGCGATGCTTACGGCTCCGAAAAAAGGAAAGCTTTCAAGGCAGGCTTTGATTCTGCAAAGGAACTGTTTAAATAAACCGAAAAATAAAATGCCCCTGAGCGTTTCAAAGCACTCAGGGGCATTTTATTGCCTTATGCTGCTAAGGTGAATCAGGATTTACTTCGCTATCATCTGGAATAACCATTGCAGGAACAAATGCAGCGGATACCACACGTAGAAAAAGTATTTGGAAAATAACGGGAAATGTCCTTTATTACCATTGTAGAAAAATGTGATGACGATCCCTGCTGCCCATTCAGGTAACAGATAGATTAAAAACAAAGATGTGTCCGGTATACTGCCTAAGCTTACACAGAGAATACCGTACATAAGGGCCATGTAGCTTGCAAGTCTTATAAGCGGCTTTTCACGGAGCAGATCAAAGAGCAGTATGATCATTATTCCGCTGACAGCCCATTCGCAGTTAAGCAGCCGGCTTATACCCATCAATGCGGCGATAGCCAGAATGCGCAGCGGCAGTTTCCAGTCACAATGCAGAACTATCAGTGCCGCAAGTCCCAGAAAGAGTGTCATAATCACACTCCATTGCAGGAGCAGATTATGAACCGTCAGGCCTCCCGCCAATGTCAGCGAATGAGGTATCTGAGTAATGACTGCAAAAATCAGTAGCCGTATCGCATACTTTGATCTCGATTTGGTATAGTGAAATCCTTCCGATATAAAAAAGAAAAATACAGGAGGAGCAAAGAATTCCAATGCGCCAACGATCATTAACAACGGTTTTGAGTGAAATAATGCATAAACTGTTAATTGCCAATGACCGAGAGTCATCAGTGCCAGAGCAATATATTTGAGCAGGTCACGATTGATCAACTGTAATGGGAAATCTTTGTTCAGCAGTTTGCGGTCAAGATCTGAAAGAAATGATTTTTTTATAACTTTTTCTGATTCTGTTTCCATAAAGCACCTCTGAATTTGTTGTAAATTATTATATATTATATCATACTTATGTTTAAAAGTCAACAAAAATAAAGCCATAATATTCCTGACTGCATATCAGAAATACTATGGCTTAAATCTTCTGTATCAGCTCTGAATATAATGCTTATCAGAGAAGGTCTGCAAGGTCGAGGACAAGCTTTTCGGTCTTTGTCCATCCGAGGCATGGGTCTGTGATGGACTTGCCGTAGATGTTCTCGCCTATCTTCTGTGAGCCGTCTTCGATGTAGCTTTCTATCATGAGGCCTTTGACAAGCTTATTGATATCTTCGCTGTGGCGCATACTGTGGAGTATCTCCTTTGCGATACGCACCTGTTCGCCGTACTGCTTGCCTGAGTTGGAGTGGTTGGTATCAACGATAAGAGCAGGATTCTTCAGTTCCTTTTCCGCATAGATCTTTGCAAGATTGTGGATATCCTCAAAGTGATAATTGGGGAATGACTGACCTCTGTCGTTGACATAGCCTCTGAGGATTGCATGAGCGTAAGGGTTGCCGTCGCTGCGGACTTCGCATCCTCTGTAGATGAAAGCGTGGTGGTGCTGAGCGGCGGTTATGGAGTTCATCATAACCGAGATATCGCCGCCTGTGGGGTTCTTCATGCCTACGGGGATATCAACTCCGCTGGAAACAAGGCGGTGCTGCTGATTCTCAACGGAACGGGCTCCGATAGCGATATATGAGAGCAGATCGTCGAGGTAGCTGAAATTCTCGGGATAGAGCATTTCGTCAGCGGTAGTGAAGCCTGTTTCGGAGAGCACACGCATATGCAGATTTCTCACGGCGATAATACCGCTTTTCAGGTCGGGCATTGCCTGCGGATCGGGCTGATGGAGCATACCCTTGTAGCCGTCGCCTGTGGTTCTGGGCTTTCCTGTGTAGACACGGGGGATCATCATGATCTTGTCCTTTACCTTTTCCTGAAGCTCACGGAGACGGGTGATATAATCGAGAACGCTGTCCTCGTTGTCGGCTGAGCATGGGCCGATTATCAGGAGGAATTTGTCTGACTCTCCTGTGAATATTTTCTTTACTTCTTCGTCACGTCCTGCCTTGATGTCAATGAGTTCCTGTGAAAGGGGATGAGCTGCCTTTAATTCCGAAGGATGTGGCAGTTCACGGATAATATTGAGTGCCATTGGTATACTTCCTTTCATATTTATATAAGGGGATTCCCTTGTTAGCTTCAGAAGTGTCAGTCTCTCATTGTCGTATTTCAGTGTCTGTTTATGCTGTTGTGATTCGGTCGGATAATATCCGCCCCTACAGATTCTGACTGTGTTTATGGTTTGATCTGAGGGCGCACACTGTGCGCCCCTACAAATGGTTCATCACATTTTGTAGGGAACGGCGCCCTCGCCGTTCCACGGTGAATCAATTGAATTTGCCATCCATATAAATGATGTTGAAATCATTCATGTAGTAAAAATAAAATTCATATGTGTTACGTTAACATGGAACGCCGAGGGCGGCGTTCCCTACAAAACAAGCCGTCGAGCGACCTGAGACTCATCGCTTTGAAAGAAGTTAGCGAGTTTACGAGCGAAACGTGATCGGGGTCAAGCTGCCGTCAGCTTGCGCCGCCGCTCGCTCAGCGGAGCCAGTCGGTGCCATATCGGAGGGCAAGCTGGTCGCAGAGTACAAGTGCCGCAGCACTGTCAACTACCACTCTTGCCCTGTGGATTATAGCAGGGTCGTGGCGCCCCTTTATCTGGAGCGTGGTGTTTTCGCCTGTGTTAAGGTCGATTGTTTCCTGTTCCTTGTATATGGAAGGTGTGGGCTTTACGGCTGTACGGAACAGCAGAGGCATTCCGTTTGAGATACCGCCTGTGATGCCGCCGTTGTGGTTGGATGAGGTAACAACCTTTCCGTCAACGTTTCTGTAGCAGTCGTTAGCCTGACTGCCGAGCATATCGGTAATGCCGAAGCCGTCGCCGAATTCAACTCCCTTGACAGCGGGAATGCTGAACAGCATATGTGAAAGCACGCTTTCGAGAGTATCGAACCATGGCTCACCTACGCCTGCCGGGAAGCCGTAAACAGCAGTTTCAAGCTTTCCGCCTACGCTGTCTCCGTCCGCACGGGCAGCTTCTATCTTTTCTATCATAGCGTCCTTTACGCTTTCGTCAAGGACAGCAAACTGTGCGTCCGACAGCTTTTCGATATCTGACGGGATATCACCGAAGCTTCTGTCATAAACTCCTGCACAGCTGAGGATATGTGTGCCGATGGTTATGCCCTTTGCTTTGAGAGCGGAAATGGCAACTGCACCTGCGGCAACGATTCCTGCGGTGATACGGCCTGAGAAGTGTCCGCCTCCACGGAAATCCTGAAAGCCGTGATACTTCATATTTGCAGGATAATCAGCATGGCCGGGACGTGCCTTGTAGGCGAGTTCGCCGTAATCCTTGCTTTTTGTATCCTGATTCTGTATCATGAAAGTGATGGGGGTACCCGTAGTCTTTCCCTCAAAAACGCCGCTGAGTATCTTTACCTCGTCAGCTTCACGGCGTGGAGTTGAGATGGAACCGACTGATTTTCTCAGCCCCATCTGATGAGCGATGAACTCCTCGTCAACGGGAATGCCCGGAGCGATACCGTCAAGAACGGCACCGATGGCGGTACCGTGGCTTTCACCGAAAATAGTGAGCGCAACGCTTGAACCTATAGTATTTTTCATTGTTGAAAACTCCCTTTTATGAATGAGCATATGATGGGACAACGTCCCTGCAATATATTCAGAATAGTCAGATGTAGGGGAGGGCGCCCTCGCCCTCCCTTGGTTTACATTTCTTATCCACCCTAATTATACCATTTCGCTAAGAATAAGTCAACAAAGCATTTTAACGATTTACAGATACAAAGCGGTAAAGTAAATGTGTATCTTGCACATCAAAGGCAAAATTACTAAAAATCCACGGTATATTTAGCATATCAGCGATGATTCGCCAAAATTTTCACAAGACCAACAAAAAGCAAATTTTACCTTGATTTTGACCTTCCAAATGTGCTATAATGCGAAATGGTGTTTATTCAGAGATGTCCATAGCCGGAAGCTGAGGCTGTGCCCCATCGCTGAAACAGTATAATATGCGGTATATCCGCAATCAGGAGGTAAAACATATGACGGCAGCACAGATCTTTGCCATCATAATCTTCGTCGGGATGTTCATCATGATCGTTCTCGACAAGATCGAAAGGCACTATGTAACGCTCGGAAGCGGCATTCTCACTCTTATCGTTGTTTTCGGTATCTGTATGAGAAGCGGCAGAGCAGTTACTGACACACTTGCCCTTAAAGGCTTCTTCACCAAGGATTTCTGGTATCAGGTGACGGAAAGCGAAAGCAAGGGCATCAACTGGGCGACTATAATCTTCATCGCAGGCATGATGGTCATGGTCGAGGGTATGGCGAAAGCAGGCTTCTTCCGCTGGCTTTGCATGAAGATAGCTTTCCTTGTAAAATGTAAGACCATACCGATATTCATCACATTCATGGTAATGTCTGCGGTACTTTCAATGTTCATCGACAGTATCACAGTTATCATGTTCCTTGCGGCAGTTACAGTGGAACTGGCACAGCTTCTCAAATTCAATCCGGTACCGATGATTCTTTCAGAGATCTTCTGCGCAAACCTTGGCGGAAGCGCTACAATGTGCGGTGACCCGCCGAACATCATAGTAGGTACATCACTGGGCTTCTCATTCTTCGATTTCCTTACAAATACAGGTCTTATCGCAGGCATATCCCTGATAGTATCCGTAGTATTCCTCTACTTCGTATTCCGAAAGGAACTTGCAACAGAGGGCGGCGCTAAGGTCGATATGAGCAAATTCCCCAAGCCTTCGGAGGCTATCACAAACAAGAAGGATTTCGTCATCAGCAGTATAATTTTTGCCTGTGCGGTAATACTTCTTATCACTCACGCTACTACACATCTCACAGTTGCTTCCATCGGACTTTTCATTGCGGCTATCACCCTTATCACTTCGGGCAGGCACGCACTTGAACTTCTCAGGAAGGTGGACTACAAAACTCTCGTATTCTTCATCGGTCTCTTTATCGTTGTAAGCGGACTTGAAGAAACAGGCATCCTCAAGCTTATCGCAAACTTTATCGGCGATATCAGCGGCGGCGATGTAAAACTTATGATCGCAATTATCCTCTGGGTATCAGCAATCGCCAGCGCATTCGTTGACAACATCCCGTTTGCGGCTACAATGGTGCCTATCATCCAGAGTCTTTCAGAGACTTCGGGAGTTCCTATCAGCACTCTCGCATGGTCGCTGGCTATCGGTACCGATATCGGCGGAAGCGCAACTCCTATCGGTGCATCAGCAAACGTTGTGGGTACATCTGTTGCCGCCAAGAACGGCCACCCCATCGGCTGGGGACGCTACTGCAAGAAGATCGCTCCTGCTACTGTGATCGTTCTTGCTATCTCTACAGTTTATCTTTTCGTCAGATATCTTTGATACCAGGAGGTAAAAACTATGTCTCAGATCATTATTTCAGTCGGCCGTGAATTCGGAAGCGGCGGACGTGTGATTGCAGAAGAACTTGCAAAAAGATTCAATATCCCGATATATGACCGCCATCTCATCACTGAGATAGCCGAGAAAATGGGCATGACTGCTGAGGAAGTCGAGAAGTACGACGAAGCACCTAAGCTGAAGATACTTTCAAGAAGAGTCAACGGCTACAGCAATTCCATTGAGGACAACGTGGCAGAAATGCAGTTCAACATCCTTGATGAAAAGGCTAAGAAGGGTGAATCCTTCGTGGTCGTGGGAAGATGTGCAGAGACAAAGCTGAAGAAGTATCCTGCACTTATCTCGCTGTTCATCCTTGGCGATACAGATAAGAAAGTCGAGCGTGTCATGAAGCTTTATGAGCTGAATGAAGAAGATGCAAAGCACTTCATGTACAAGAAGGACAAGAAGCGCAAGCACTATCACAACTACCACTGCACAGGCAGCTGGGGCGATTCAAGGCTCTACGACCTGAGCATCAACAGCTCAAGGCTCGGCATTGACAAGACAGTTGATATGCTTGAAACATACATCAAAGCCCGTGCAGCAGCAATGGGAGAATAAAATCATGGGACCGCCTTATGGCGGTCCTTTTTAATGCGTAATTCGTAATGCGTAATGCATAATTGCGGTGTCCGCTTTGCGGACGGATCTGAAATGTAGGGGCCGCCTCTGGCGGTTCTCGGATCTATATAAATGTTGGTGAGAATATTGTAGGGGCGCACAGTGTGCGCCCTCGTAATACCGCAACAACCGCCGTGGTTTCTTTTTGTAGGTGCGCATGACCTGCGATCATGATATCGTCCGCCCGTTATTGTGTTTAAAAAGCTGATGTTTTTCTGAAATATGCGGGCGAGCGGAACTCGCCCCTACATAAACTAACGAAGATCAACTGATCTGTAGGGGCGCTTTCCGAGCGCCCTCGTCCTCCGATTAAGGTTCGATGAAATTGTGGGAGCCCGGTGGCAGGCTACCATGCAAAGATTTGATTCGGTCTGTCTGTTTTTGTTGCATATTGTCATAATTAGTGCTATAATAAAAGTATATGGCGGATGTGTCCGCAGTTTCTGAAAAGGGGGAGTATGTATGCAGATAGTTACACCAAAACAAATGGCAAGGATCGAGGAACGCTCGGAAAAGCTGGGCGTGAGCAAAAAACAGCTCATGGAAAATGCAGGAAAGGCACTTGCGGACCTTATTGACAATTACTGCCGCAAAGAAAATAACCGCACCGAGGAGCGGTCGGTCGTTTTTCTCACAGGCAAGGGCAACAACGGCGGAGACTGCTATGCGGCGGCTAATATCCTCGTTTACCGTGGCTACAGAATTACCATTATCGATATCGGCGGTCAGCCCGAAACTGACCTTTCAAAGGAGATGTATCTCCGTCTGCCAAAGGAGCGTATAAACTTCATCGACGGCTACAGGAACAAAACCGTTGACGCTGCCATCGAAGCTGCTGAGCTTGAATATATGACGGTGGGCGGCGACAGCAGTCTGGAGGCTCTTGAAAACAAAAAGGACCGCAACCCCATCGACAATATCCTCCTGCATGAGAAAAGGCGTATGCAGAAGGTCACAAAGGCCGTCAGAGAGGCGGATGTGCTGGTGGACGGCGTATACGGCACAGGCTTCCACGGCAGTCTTGACAAGAATGTTGCGGCTGTATTTTCCATCGGAACAGGCGCTTACTGCATAGCTGTGGATGTGCCCAGCGGCGGAAACAGCACTGAGGGCACAGTTTCAAACGGCACATTCAAGGCTGACGAGACTCTCACATTCGGCTACATCAAAACAGGTATGTCTCAGTTTCCGCTGAAAAAATACTGCGGAAAGGTGACTATAGCTGATATCGGTCTGCCGGCAGGCGTAACAGATGCGATAGACGGCGAAAGAAAGTATTACCGCATCGAGCGAAATCACCTGGCTGCATTTCCTCCGAAGCGTGAAAGAGACTCCCATAAGGGCAATTTCGGTACAGTCCTCGTTATCGCCGGAAGCTCATCCATGAGGGGAGCGGCTGCTTTCGCTTCACTGGGCGCACTGAGAAGCGGTGCAGGACTTGTCCGCCTTGCTTCTGTGGAAAAGTGCATAGATTCGGCAGCGGTACTTGTTCCCGAAGCTACCTTCATTGAAATGGACTATGACGATTACGGCTATATGCTCTTTGACCCTAACCGTGAAGCGATACTCGAAGCCATGAATAAGGCTAAGGCTGTTGTTATCGGCTGCGGTATGGGTGTTACTCAGGATACCATCGAGCTGACAAAATTCGTGACGGAAAATGCATCCTGTCCGGTTATTATCGACGCAGACGGAATAAACTGCATAGCTGCGGACATAGATATATTACTGAAGAAAAAGACAGATGTCATAATAACTCCCCATCCCGGCGAGATGGCACGGCTTCTCAACTGTGACACAGCTATGATATCCGCCAACAGGATAGTGGTTGCTGAGAAATATGCCGAGAAATACGGCATAACCGTTGTACTCAAGGGGGCCGGTACGGTCGTTTCCGACAGCCATGCGACAGCTGTAAATCATACAGGCAACGCAGGTATGAGCGTTGGCGGAAGCGGAGATGTGCTCGCAGGCATGATAGGCTCGATAATCGCTCAGGGCGTAGGATTATTCGATGGCGCTTGTGCAGGAGTGTATATGCACGGCCTTGCAGGAGATATCGCTGCGAAAAAGCTTGGCATGGAGGCTATGCTGCCCCGTGATATCATTGACAATCTGTCCGATTCATTCGGTGCATTAAAAGAAAAGAAAAGGGATATGGGAATCTGATGCCCTAAAACAGCGGATGTTCAAAGTTAAATAATATTCAGGAGTGATACCATGAAAAGACTTTCTGCATTCGCTGTTTTCTTTGTTATGGCATTCTGCCTCGTTTCCTGTGCAGTGCCTGTGAAAAGCAGCAGTACATCCCACACAAACGGCCTCGACAGTACATTTGAGTCAGCTGTTACCTTTACCCTTGAAAAGATGACGGCGGAGGGTACTCTCATCCGCAGCGGCAGCGGCTTGTGGTCGGTGGAGTTTGAATCACCTAATACCCTCAGCGGAGTGAAACTGGATTTCTCAGACGGAGAAGTCAGCGCATCCTACAAGGGGCTGGAATTTTCCGTACCGCAGTCAGCGCTGCCGGTGAAAGCAATGATGCTGAATCTGATAAAAGCTGTTGACGATAACGCAAGGCTTGAAAAACTCAGCGGCGAGGAAAAGGACGGCAGCTTCATCGTTCCGGGAACTCTCGAAGGCGGCGACTATCAGCTTGGCCTCGACAGCGACGGCCGCCTTGTCAGCTTTGAAATGCCGAACTATAAGCTTAGCATTACCCTCCACGATACCTCATTTTCAACAGCCCCCGAGGAACAGACATAAAAAAGGGAACTGCTTTTAACCGTTGTACTCTTACAGAAGTTTTTACACGAGTCTATTGAGGGAAACCCTTTTGAAAAAGGGTTCCTCTGACGGAGGCGGTCCCCTTTGTCAGCTGCGCTGACATCTCCCCACACTGTGGGGAGCGCTACCCTCAAACTCCCTTCCTAAAACTTTCAGTATTAATTTTTGCCCATTATAGGGCGCACTTGAAAGAAATGAAAAATTCTTACTTTACTTGTGTGCGCCCTATAATGGGCAAAAATTCTATTAAAAGTCTTTGGAAAGGGGTTCGGGGGAGCACCTTTCCTCAGAAAGGTTTCCCCCGATAAATACGTATAAAGCTGCTATATGAGTACAGCAGTTAAAAGCAGTTCCAATTTATTTTATGATTCAGCGCCTTCCATGATGCCGTTAAGGATAGCGGTATTCCATTTGCAGTCGGTGCGTGAGAAGATTCCGAAGCTTCCGTCGCCCTTGAGTGAGCCGTTATCCCATACCACGCACTTGATACCGAGCTTCTTAGCGGCTCCGACGTAGTACTTGTAGTAATCGGCTCTTGTTTTCTCGTCGGCGGCATTTACGCAGCCGAATTCATCGATGATAACAGGGATTCCCTTGTCGATGAATTTTTCCTTGAGTTCGCTGAACTTCTTGTCGAGCTCTTCTCTTCCCTTAGCGTCGAATACTGTATCATTGCCCTCGGAGAATTTCCATGGTGCGTAGTAATGAACAGAGAAGATGATATTGCCGTTCTTGGGGATGATAACATCCTTGAGCGCCATACTCTCAGCAGATGCCGCATAAGAAGTAACTATGAGAGTTCTTCCGGCGTTGTTGCCGCCTGAAGAACGTACAGTCTTAACGAAGTCGGCTTCAAAGTTGTTGATGACCGATCTCTCCTGGAGAGTACCGCCCATCCATTCCATAGCGCTTCCGATAGTTCTTGGCTCGTTGAGGCCCTCGAAAATGAGTCTGTCGCCGTAATCCTTGAAGCGTTCCGAGATCTGAGTCCATATAGCCTTGAGCTTTTCGCTGTCGTTGGCATATTCGGAGTTGTTTGGAGTTATCCATAAATAGTCATCGTGGTGAACATCGATGATAACGAATAGACCTTCGTTGTATGCATAGTCAACGACCTCCTGGACTCTGGTGAGCCATTCGCCCTGGATCGTATTTCCGACCATATGCTCGCCCCATGTTACAGGGATACGGATAGTGTTGAAGCCTGCGCTCTTGACTGAGCGTACCATTTCCTGAGTGGTCTTGGGGTTGCCCCAGCCTGTTTCAGTTTCGAGACCTTTGAGGCCAGTGTTATAGCTGTCAAGGGCATTGCCCAGATTCCAGCCCACGTTCATAGCCTCAACTATCTGGCTTGCTGAGCGGAATCCTGTATCTTCGGCAGCAGCACCGCCGATGCCTCCGATAACCTCCTGAACAGAGGATGTATCCTTGTTGCTGTATCTTACAGTCATGGTATTCATAGTGATCTCTTTCTGCCCGCCGTACCAGTAGGAAAGCTTGATAGTTCCGTTTTCGGCGTAGTACTGCTTCATCTCGTTGGTCAGGAACCATGTGAGCTGAAGGGTATTTTCTGGGGTGAACAGACCTATCTTGTCGCCCTTGCAGGTGCCGATAGGGGACTGGTACTCGAACTGTCCCTGGAACATATTGATGGGACCTGCTGCGCTGAGGTCAACAGTTACAGCTTCGGGAACGGTGTCCTCGGGGAGGAAATCAAGCGGTACTTCGTAAGAGATGGAATCTGTATCGAAGTTGACTGTCTGGCCGACTTCAACAGTCTGTGTGCCGTCAGCAGGAACGTTCACAGTGCGGGTATATTCGCAGAAAACGCTGTCAAGCTTGACGCTGTCACAATCGCCCCAGTAGTAGCCGAACTGAACTTCTCCGTTAACATTGACATATTCAGCAACCTCGGGTGGTACATCCCATCTGATCTCGCCGTATCCGCCCTGTGTTGGGATTGTCTGCGGACCTGTCTGATACCAGTTCGGAGTGGTTTCAGCAGGACATCCGTCAAGAAGTGAGATTCCGAAGCCGCCCTTGAAATCATTTATATTTCCGCCTACGCCGTAAACGATGAAAGTGAACGACCTTATGTAATCTCCCTCATTGACGAAATCGGCAATCGGCATATTATATGTGTTTGAACCGTCTGTATGTGGTACAACGGTATTTACATCAACTTTGCAGCCAAGATTAGAACTGATTGTTTCCATAGGACTAATATGTGCAGATGCACCCTCCTCTGATTTGAATGAATCATCTGACATACTTTCGGCGGTTGCCTGTTCCACAGCAGCATTGGTAGCAGCCGGCTGAGTGGAGGCTGGCACGGAAGATGAAGAAGATGATGATGATGTATTATCCTTGCCGCTGCAGGCTGTAAGAGATAATGAAACAGCTGCAGCCAATAATAAAGCTTTTAGCCTCTTAGTCATATCTTTTTCCTTTCTGTGATGAAACTGACTAACGTGACTTAATTATATCACGTTATTATAAGGTTTTCAAGGTGTATTGACAAAAACTGCGTATTAACATTAGGTAAATAAGTTTAAATTTTGTAGGGTTCTGCTTCCCTGACAAGTTTGATATCGACCAGTGCGTCGATCTCCGTTCCGTCGGCACCATACTCCTCGGAGAAGACCTTTCCCTCCTGCCTGATCCTGCCGATAAAGGCGGTTTTGTCGTATGGTATGAGCAGCTTCATTCTCTTCGCTGTTTCGGGCAGATTTCTGACTATGCATTCCAGCAGTCTGTCGAAACCTGTCTGCTCCTTTGCGCTTATGAGAACGGTGTTGCCGTCTTCAAAAACTGTATCTGTAAAAGGAGCCGCATCCGCCTTGTTCATGACGAAGATCTGCGGTATGCCATCACATCCCAGTTCTGAGAGAAGGTGAGCTGTTACCTCTGCCTGTTCCTTTATTTCGGGAGAAGTGAGATCCTGCACGTTGAGGATTATATCCGCAGCCGCAGCTTCTTCCAGTGTGGATTTGAAGGCTTCCACCAGATTATGGGGCAGACGGCGGATAAGTCCGACTGTATCGATGAGCATAACGCTTCTTCCGTCAGGGAGCTCGATAGATCGTGAAGTGATATCAAGTGTGGCGAACAGTTTGTTTTCCGCAAGAACACCTGCATCTGTAAGAGCGTTTAGCAGAGTGGACTTTCCCACGTTCGTGTAGCCAACGATAGCCGCACACAGCACACCGTCCTTTTTGCGGCGTGAGCGTGAGAAATCACGGTGCTTCTTCAGCTCTTCCAGTTCAGCTTCAAGGTAAGATATCCTCTTGCGGATGTGACGTTTGTCGGTCTCCAGCTTTGTTTCACCGGGGCCTCTTGTACCGATTCCGCCGCCGAGACGGGAGAGTGCGGTACCCATGCCCGTAAGTCTGGGGAGGCGGTATTTCTGCTGAGCAAGCTCTACCTGAAGCTTGCCTTCTTTTGTTCTTGCACGCTGAGCGAAAATATCGAGGATAAGAGTAGTCCTGTCGATAACTCTCACATCAAGAAGCTGTTCGATATTTCTCACCTGAACTCCTGTAAGTTCGTGGTCGAAAATGACCAGTTCCGCATCGAGAGCTTCAAGCTGTTCTCTCAGTTCCTCCAGTCTGCCTGCACCCATACAGGTAGCAGGGTCGTATGATGGACGCTTCTGGATGATACTTCCAACAACTTCAGCATTTGCGGTAGATGCCAGTTCTTCCAGTTCCTTAATGGAGGCCTCAGCGTCAAATTCACCTGTATCCACGCAGGCAAGCACGGCTTTTACAGGTATTTCTTCTGTTTTGTTTTCGTACATAAATTCACCTTATGTTCCACTGAGTGGACGTATAAAATCTTATTTTAAATGTCTGCCAAGCAGGAAATTCTGCAATGCCACAAGATCGGCAACGCCAAGCTCGTTATCGCCGTTGAAGTCGCCGGACATACTGTATGCCTTTTTCAGTACTGCCTTGCGGAGCGAGATAAGGTCATAGACATCGACTGTCTCGTCACCGTTCATGTCACCGAGGATGACATCTTTTTTCTGAGTGGTCACCGTAACATCGGGCTTTCCGCTGAGGTAGCCGCTTATCACGTCCGCCCAGTATCCGCCCATTGCCTTGTAGCCGTCTTCATTGGGATGAACACCGTCGCCAAGCTGAGTTTTCACGCTGGTGACTGCGCTGTTTACGTCTGCGAAATGAACTCTGCTGTCGGTCTTTGCCATATCCGCAGCGATCTTCTGTATGTCGCTGTTGTATTTTTCAACTGCCGAGTGGATGTTACTTTCGGCTGTTGTATCGTCGTACTGAGTCTGCCAGTCGGCGCTGTGACGGTAATTTCCGAACCAGTCGTACACTTCCTTGCGGTTGGGGTCAACGTCGGGGATAGTGGTAACGAAAAGCGCCGAGGTATCGGGGATATTGTCAAGGATATAGCTGATAAGTCCCTTTAATCTGTCGCCTGCGGTGTCGAGTTCGTGATTGTCGATGATGTCATTGGTGCCTATCTGAAGCAGCACTATATCGGGCGATTCGGCAAGACAGCCCGTAGACTTCAGCGTTTCGAGGATACCGCTTCTGCCGCTGTACTCCTGTATAGCGTAGCCGCTGTAGCCTGTGTTGCCGTCGTCGTAATCGAAGCTTCTGCCTGTTGCGGGATCGGTATATTTTGTGCCTGAGCCATTGTCCTTTGAGCCTACCATGTCCACTTTAATTCCCTGTTCGGTCAGTTCGTGATAGAGGAACTTGCGGTAAGAGCCGCCAACGCCGTAGCCGTCGGTGATAGAGTCGCCGATAGCCATTATCTTGCAGGTCTTATCGGACTGTGAAGCGGTAGTCGTAGTTGTGACAGATGCGGAAGTTGTGACCGCCGCAGTGGTCTGCTTTTCCGCATGAGGGTAGACATTCAGGAACACATCCAGCGAATCCAGAGGCTTTCCGCTGAAATCGAAAAGCGCCTGATTATCGAAGGATGAACCGCCTGTGCTCTTGACCTCCTTGTCATATTCCGAAGCGTAGGACGAAGCCCAGCCGCTTCCGTACTTTTCCCACAGGGACTTGTTCTTATCGAAGGATGAACCGCTGACGCCTATCCATGCAGGTTCCCAGTAGAACACACCTATGCCGTGTTTTCCTGTGTTGGCTATGCCACGGAATGTGTCAGCAAGGCACTTCGCCTGACCTTCCACAGAGATATCGTAGGCGAATTCGCAGTCCGACGATGAACTTGTAACGGAATTGCCGAAGAAGTCTCCGTCCTCATTAGTGTAGGGATAAGCTACCTCAGCAACCATGACGTACTTGTTGTACTTGTCGCCTATATCCTTCATGACCTTGGTCATATTATCGAGAGAACCGTGCCAGTAGGGATAATAGGATGTAGCGAACACATCGTAGTCCAGCTTGCATTCGGCCATTACCTTTGCGTACCAGTCGTAGTGGCCTGTTGAGGGGTTAGCGAAATGATGGGCTATGAGGATGTTCTTGTCGAAGTCACGGACAGCCTTGTTTCCGCTGGCAAAAAGCTTGCATATCTCATACATATCCTTTTCGCCGCAGAAGAAGCAGTTGGTCTCGTTTCCGACCTGTACCATGCCGATATCGCCGCCTGCTTCGGATACACTTTTCAGCACCCATGATGTCCATTTGTATATCTCTTCCGCAAGCTTTGTGTTGTTGTGCTGCTGCCAGTATTTCGGTCTTGTCTGTTTTGCAGGGTCTGCCCAGAAATCGGAATAGTGGATATCCACCAGCAGCTTCATGCCGTATTCTGCCGCACGCTTACCTATGAGACCTGCGGTATATACGTCGCTGTTTCCGCCGCCGTATCCGTTTCCGTTGCTGTCGTAGGGTTCGTTCCAGACTCTCACACGGATATAGTTCACGCCATGTTCGGAGAGGGTCTTGAAGATATCCTGTTCATTGCCGTTTTCGTCCTTGAAAGTTACGCCTGATTTTTCAAGTGCGATGACGGATGAGATGTCAACGCCCCTGATGGGTTCGCCTCCGTTGACATTTTTGTCGAAATCACTGAAGACTATTTTAGTGTCCGCCGCCGCTGATGCAGCCGGTGCATAGCTGAGAGGAAGACTGAGAGTGAGGACAGCGCCCAGAGAAAGCGCTGCCAGTCTTGACAGATCCATTTTATGACCTCCTTTACACAAACATTATTATACAATTATATTATATAATAAAAAGTGTGCAAAGTCAATCATTCAGCGATAATTTGCGAAATAATCAATAAATAAAACTATCGTCACGGTTAACGGCAGTTCACAGGATTTGACAAACGGTCAAAAAAGGAATATAATGTATTCTGCAATTATTATTTTGTATGAAAAAGGCGCAAGGAGAGATAAATATGGATAGCGAAATCTACGGACAGTATGAGATAATTGACGCCCATGCACACATATTTCCCGAGAAGATAGCTGAAAATGCTACTGTCAATATCGGCAAATTTTATGATATCCCTATGGAAAGCTGCGGTATCAGTGACAAACTCATCGAAAGCGGCAGTAAGATAGGTACTTCAAGATACCTTGTATGTTCGACTGCTACAACTCCACGTCAGACCGCTCACATCAACGAATTCATAGCCGCTGAATGCAATGCCCATCCCGAGTTCTACGGATTCGGCACAACTCATCCGGATTCAGAGGATCTTGAAGCTGACATCGCCCAGATAAAGGCACTCGGACTTCACGGAGTAAAGCTTCACCCCGATTTTCAGGAGTTCAATGCTGATTCTCCCGAGGCGTTCAAGATCTATGAGATCATCGAAGGCGAGCTTCCTCTGCTGATACACTGCGGCGACAACAGATACGACTACTCCGCACCGCAGAGAATAGCCGCTATACACAAGAACTTCCCGAAGCTTCAGCTGCTTGCCGCTCACTTAGGCGGATACCAGAGATGGGACGACGCTGAAAAATGCCTTCCCGGACTTGAAAATGTACGCTTTGACGTCAGCAGTTCACTGGCATTCCTCACTCCTGAAAAAGCTGCTCATATGGTGCGTACCTATGGTGTGGAGAATTGCTTCTTCGGCTCGGATTTTCCTATGTGGAGCCATGAAGAGGAGCTGGAGCGCTTCCTCAGACTGGGATTCACTCCCGAGGAAAATCAGCTCATTCTCGCTGACAACTTCAAGAATTTCCTCGGCATAAAATAACAGGGAACAGCGATCAACTGCTGTCCCTCAGAGTGCCAAAAAACTGAATCCGGGACGTAGGGGACGCCGTCCCCTACAAAAGTGTTTACGTAGAATAGCCAAAAAAACAGGGGCGCTTTCCGAGCACCCCTGTTTTTTGTTTATTTATTATCGCTGAAGTAATAATCGAGGAGGAGATTTACTACGTGGGAGTAGGCTTTTATGCCGTCATCACGGCCGTTCAGGCGGATATTCGTATCAATGGCGGCATCGCTGACGGTGCTGACTGTTTCGGTAGGGATTATCTCCTTATCCTTGTTTTTCTCCCAGTAATCGTCGGGCATGAATCTGAACCAGTCCTTCGAGACCTTATCGGATATCTTGTCGGTTATGCCGTAAGCAGAGGTGATATTCTGCTCGTAAATTTCGTTATGTACATATTCGAGAGCGTTGAGATAGCCCGAATAACGGAACTCGATATTCTCACTTTCCACATTGGCGATAAATGAGATGAAGTTCGCTTCGTCTTCCTGTATGATACCCTTGAGATGTGCATACTCATGGCATATTGTCGATGGATAATTTGTGCTGACCATGTCCTTGTTGTAGTTGGATTCAAGCGAAAACGGGAAATATATTCCCAGCAGATTTGACTGGCTCATAAAGTACGAAAACCGGATCTTCTTTGCGGTGGGATAATAGCCTTTAAGCTGAGGATATTTCATACCTGTGCGCTTCATGGCCTCCTTGGCTTCCTTGTTGTAATCGCAGGTGAGGATGAAGCGGTCGTTTTCATCTCTCGGCACTTGTTCGGCAAGCTTGTCGGCTTCGTCCACAAGCATAGCGTAAAGCTGAGTGAGCTGTTCGTCTGAGCGTTCAGAGCCTTTGCCGAAATAGCGCTCGGAGAATGGCGTACAATGGTACATCACAAAGCAGTTGAGAGTTTCGGTGGTCCATATAAAAGTGAACACCCACAGAAATGTGCAGGCAAATATGCCGGCGGTCCTGCGGCGCTTATCCTTTCTGACAAGCAGCATTATCAGGAAAAGCGGCAGACCTATGACCACAAGCAGAATGCCTGCGATTATCATGACCTCCCCCACAGAAAAGGGGAAAAGTCCGCTGATATGTGAGACAATGCCTGAGATGTGAGGGAATATCTTCTGCACGTAGAAATCGGAAAACTGTCTGCTGAAACGTGAAACTATGTTGACAGCAAGCATGAGAACTGAGATGACTATCGGAATAATATAACGTTTTTTCATATATTTATCTCCACAAAAATAATTATATTATGATTATATCACAAAAGCACTTGCAAATCAACAGTAATTTTCCGGGAATTTCAGAATTTCTTTATATGTTTACTTTTTACGATGAATGTGGTATAATAGTGATAATTTATCTAATGAGGTGTAATTATATGGGCAGAAACAAAGTCATCATCAGAACAAGCTTTATAGGCATTGCCGCAAATCTGCTTCTTGCAGGCTTCAAAGCGGCAGTCGGACTTCTCACATCTTCTATCGCCATCGTACTCGATGCGGTAAACAATTTAAGCGATGTGCTTTCGTCGGTAATAACGATCATCGGAACCAAACTCGCAGGAAAAAAGCCCGATAAGAAGCATCCTTTCGGCCACGGCAGAATTGAGTATATCAGTGCGCTTTCAATTGCAGTGATCGTGCTTTATGCCGGTTTTACATCATTTCTTGAATCGGTGAAAAAAATAATCCATCCCAGGACTCCGGAATATACCACAGCCGCACTTGTGATCGTTGCGGCAGCGGTCATAGTTAAGATAGTCCTCGGACTTTACGTCAAGAAAACGGGACAGAAGGTCAATTCTTCATCGCTTATAGCTTCGGGAACTGACGCTCTCATGGATTCAATAATCTCTTTCTCAACACTTGTTGCCGCCGCTATTTTCATTATCACAGGCCTCAGCCTTGAAGCATGGCTCGGTGCGGTGATATCAATAGTCATCATAAAGTCAGGTATAGAAATGCTGAGAGACAGTATTTCGGACATTATCGGTCAGCGTGTGGACAGCGGTATCTCCAAGGAAGTCAAGAAGACAATATGCTCGCTTCCCGAGGTGCAGGGTGCATATGACCTTATACTCCACAGCTACGGCCCTGACCTGCTTATCGGATCGGTTCATATAGAAGTTCCCGATACTATGACCGTCAGCAAGCTTGATAAGCTTGAAAGAAGCATTACCGACAAGGTGCTTTCCGAGCATAATATAATCCTGACGGGAATCAGCGTATACTCCGTGAATACAGACGGAGGCAAGGCAACTGAGATCTACAGCGATATCCGCAGAACCGTCATGTCACACGAATTTGTGCTCCAGATCCACGGCTTCTTCTTCGATGAGGAATCACATACTATCATATTTGATGTGATAATCGACTTTGCCGCCCCCGACAGTAAAGCCCTCCACGCCGGGATCGCCCGTGAGATACAGGAAAAATATCCCGATTATAAAGTGGAAGTAAGACTCGACCTCGACGTCAGTGATTGATAAATATGATCCCCTGATTTAAGACAGATACCTATATAGAAGTTTTGCCCCTGAGTGTTACAAAGCACTCAGGGGCATTGTGAATATTTATGTTGCTAAGCTAAATCAGAATTTACCAACCGATTTCTGCTGCGATTTTATCTCCTTCTTCAAGCAGATAAATCTTTATCCCATGCAATAAGGCTTTTTCATTTTTCGTAAAAAACGCATCCATGGATTCTGATATTTCATCAATAGCAGCTGAATCAGGCGAATCACTGTATACAAGCGGCATTAGCGTTGTGATACACTTTTGAAAGCAATCATAGGCACTGTCGCCAAGATACGTTTTGACTACTCTGCCTAAGTCAGATAGGGAATCTATAGTCCTATATTCAAATTCAAAAAACTGATACATTCCGTCTTCTATTCCGCAGGTATACCAGTTATAAAGGTCTGTAAAAAGCTTTGCATTTGGACTCGTATGCCGATATGTTTCTGAAAAGACAGCAATAAAGATTTCTTCTGCATCAAGGTATTCTTTTTCAAGTAGGTCTTCTTTATAATCGTTCCAAATTGAATTCATAGATGAATTCCCCCTAAATTCCGATTTTTGTTAGTAACAATTATAACACAGCATTGAAGGTCTGTCAATAGAAACGCCATAGTACTTCTGACCTTACATCAGAAATACTATGGCGTAAAACTTCTTTATGCGTACCGTACTTAAGTCAGGGGAGCTTTTTATCGTATTATTCTTTGACTTTACCTTCTTTAAGTCGGGTAAGGTAGTCTTTGGTTTCCGATGCGACGACGCCCGACAGCATTATAATGGCGATAACATTAGGCAGAGCCATGAGGCCGTTGAAGATATCTGCCATATTCCACACGGCTTCGACTGTGAGGTAAGGGCCTACGAAAACAGCTGTGATGTATATCCACTTATAGGCCTTGGTTATTCTTGCATTTGCTCCTGTGAGATAGGAAAGGCAGCGCTCTGAGTAATAATTCCAGCCGAGGATAGTGGTGAATGCGAATACCGACAGACACGCCATGAGGATGAATGAAGATATTTTCTCGCTGAATGGCAGTCCGTAGTCAAAAGCGTCCATAGTAATCATAACGCCCTGAAGTTCAGGCTTGTTGTGGCTGCCGGAGATGATGATAGCCAGGCCTGTCATGGTACAGACTACTATAGTATCAATGAAAGTGCCGGTCATGGTAACAAGTCCCTGACGTACAGGTTCGTTTGTCTTTGCGGCAGCTGCTGCGATAGGAGCTGAGCCAAGGCCTGCTTCATTTGAGAAGATTCCTCTTGCCACGCCCTTTTTCATTGATGCCATCATCAGTGCGGTGCCTGCCAGACCGCCTGCAATAGGTCTTGCACCGAAAGCTTCCTTGACTATGAGCGCTATAGCTGATGGGATCTCGGAAACGTGGAGAAAAATTATCAGCAGACAGCATCCCACGTAAGCCAGTATCATTGCCGGTACAACTATTTCCGAAACTGTGGCGATACGCTTGATACCGCCGATAATTATGAGAGCGGTGAGCAGGGTGATAAGCGTTCCTGCAAGTATTGTTGTAACAGTGTAATCCATTCCGAGTACGGATACGGTATGCTTTGCCCCGGGGTCAAAGAAATTGTTTGCGGCGGTAGTTATTCCGTTTATCTGAGTGATAGTGCCGATTCCCATAAGACCTGCCAGCAATCCGAAAAGGGCGAAAAGCTTAGCCAGCCATTTCCATTTCCTGCCGAGTCCGTTTTCGATATAGTAGAACGGACCGCCGAGGATACTGCCGTTTTCGTCCTTGATACGGTACTTTACAGCGAGAAGTCCCTCGGCGTACTTTGTAGCCATTCCGAAGAATGCGGCGACCTCCATCCAGAAAAGCGCACCGGGGCCGCCTGTAGCGACGGCAGTAGCAACTCCGACGATATTTCCCGTGCCGACTGTTGCCGAGAGAGCGGTACACAGCGCCGCAAAGCTTGAGACTTCACCGCTGCCTGTTTCCTCGTTTCTGACCATGTACTTCAGCGCCTTGCCAAGTTTTCTGACCTGCACGAATCCCAGCCTCACCGTGAGGAGGATACCGCAGGCCATGATGAGTATTATCAGGGGGAGCCCCCATACGTACTCGTCAATTATTTTTATAAGTTCATTGAATTTGTCCATCGAAACACTCCTGTCAAAAAAGTTGTTAAAATTATAACATACTCCTTGATAAAAGTCAAGAAAACATTTTTTTACGTTATCCCAAAGGGCAAGCACATAACTGCTGTACTCATATAGAAGCTTTATACGCATTTATCG
>ACOK01000089.1 GCA_000174895.1 Ruminococcus flavefaciens FD-1 | reverse complement strand
TCTTCTATAGTCAGGCTTAAATGCTTGAGCGCTTGTCTGCACATAATCAGAATTGTTAGTCTGTAGGGGCCGCCTTTGGCGGTCCTCGAATCATACAAATGTCGGTTAGAATAATGTAGGGGCGCACAGTGTGCGCCCTCGGTAATATAACCATAATTGCCCGTAAATATCCCCGTAACGCAAAAACAGCACTCCCCAACGGAAGTGCTGTATAAGCCTTATTTAAGAAGCAGCTTTGTCTTTGCTCTCACTGTTTTCAGTGTCTTCAGCCTCCACCTTGTCAGGGAAGCTTACCTTCTCGATATCAGCGCCGAGAGCACGGAGTTTGCCTTCCATGCAGTCATAGCCTCTCTCGATGTGGTAGATATCCTCGATCTCGGTGATGCCGCTTGCAGCAAGACCTGCGATGATAAGTCCAGCGCCGGCTCTCAGTTCGCAAGCCTTTACGGGAGCGCCCATAAGCTTGCCTGTGCGTTCGATAAGAGCGACCTTGCCGTTTACAGTGATATCAGCGCCCATGCGTCTGAGCTCGTCCACGTAGCGGAAACGCTGCTCCCCAGATATTCTCGGTGATGATGCTTGTACCCTCAGCAAGTGTGAGGAGAGTAGCGATCTGAGACTGCATATCTGTTGGGAATCCGGGATGAGGGGCTGTCTTGACATTTGTCTTTACCAGCGGACCATCGACCCATACTCTTACGCTGTCGTCGAACTGCTCAATATTAACACCGATCTTCTCCAGCTTCTTAGTGATCGATTCAAGATGCTTCGGGATAACGTTCTTGATAAGAACATCGCCCTTTGTAGCTGCAACAGCTACCATAAATGTGCCGGCCTCGATCTGGTCGGGGATAACGGAATAGGTAGTACCGTGGAGATGCTCAACGCCTCTGATCTTGATAACGTCAGTACCTGCGCCCATGATGTTTGCACCCATGGAGTTGAGGAAGTTTGCAAGATCAACGATATGAGGCTCCTTAGCCGCATTCTCAATAACTGTGAGACCTTCTGACTTTACAGCTGCCAGCATAGCGTTCATAGTAGCTCCGACAGTAACAACGTCGAAGAAGATCTGGCTGCCCTTGAGTTTATCGGCAGTAAGGTCGATCATACCCTGGCTGAGAGTATACTTTGCCCCAAGAGCACAGAAAGCCTTGAGGTGCTGATCGATAGGTCTGTCACCGAGAGGACATCCGCCGGGCATTGAAACTCTTGCCTTATTGAACTTGCCCAGCAGAGCGCCGAGGAAGTAGTAAGAAGCTCTCATCTTGCGGGCTGTCTCATATGGTACGCAGAATTTATCGATCCTTGTAGGATCTATTCTGTAGGCGTCGTGGCCTACGCTTGTTACCTCCGCACCCATTTCCTTGAGTATGCGGAGACTGATAGTAACGTCACTGATAGTAGGTACGTTTTCAATGATACATGGTTCATCTGACAGAATAACTGCCGGAAGAATTGCTACTGCGGCATTCTTAGCACCGCTGATCGTAACTTCACCTGTAAGGCGGCGTCCGCCTTTGATAACAAACTTATCCAAATGATTTCTCTCCTTAATGGTCAGGCGCACTGTATGTGTCTTGGCCTGAACTGCTTTCTTTTGTTCCCCGTGTCTGCACGGGACATCAGTGCGGTACCAGGTGTACCGGCATAAATCAATTCATTACGGCTCATTCTTCAGCCGCTGTAGTTTCTTTCTCAGAAGCAGTGCCTGCTTCTGTTGTTTCAGCTTCTTCTTCGTCGGAAGCTGTAGTAGTTTCGCTGTCTTCTTCCTTGTCATCGTCAGAGCCGCTTGTGGAGCCCTCTGCGTAATCGGAAAGATAGAATCGTACAGGCTCGCCGCTGTACTCTTCTACGGTCATTGATTTTATCTTTACATCCTTGTTAGGCTTGTCGTTATCGTCGGTATCAACATTCTGGACATCGAAAATGATATCGAGGCCGTCGAAAACCTGTCCGAAAACGGTATAACCGCCGTCAAGCCAAGGAACACCGCCTGCTGTTGAATATATCTTTATCTGTGAATCTGTGAGACCGTAGCCGTAATCCTGAAGCTCCTTGATCTCATCATCTGAATAAACCTCGCCTGTTACGATATAGAACTGGCTTCCGTTGGTAGCGGTAGAACCGCTGTTTGCATAAGCAAGAGCGCCTGCAGCGTGGATAAGATGCGGATCTGTACCGCCGTCGAAGTTTCCGCCCCAGGCAGATTCACCGCCCATGCCGTTTCCTTCGGGGTCTCCGCCCTGTATCATGAAATCCTTGATTACACGGTGGAAGGTAAGACCGTTGTAGTAACCCTTCTTTGCAAGCTCTATAAAGTTCTCAACGCCCTTGTCGGCGTATTCGGGGAAAAGCTTGAACTTAACGGGATGATCGTAGCCTTCAAGCTCCATAGTGACGATAGTTTCGCCCTCTTTGGGAGCTGTGAAGTTGGCAGCCTCAACGTTTGCCTGTGTAGCAGCCTCGGTCTCGGGCTCTGTCTCAGGAACGTAGTCGTAATCGGAGAGGTACCAGCGGATCTCTTCGCCGTTGTATTCGCCCACCTTTACAGACTCGATTATAAGGTCTGTTTCGGGCTTGTCGTTCTGGCCTGTAGCAACGTTCTGTGCCTTGAAGATGATATCAAGACCGTCGATGACCTGACCGAAAACTGTGTAGTTTCCGTCGAGCCATGGAGCGCCGCCTGCCTTGGAGTATATTTCCTTCTGCTCATCTGTGAAGGAGTAGCCGCTCTGTTCGAGAGATGAGAGCTGCTCTGCTGAGTAGACCTCACCAGTTACGATGTAGAACTGGCTTCCGTCGGTAGCTGTAGAGCCGCTGTTTGCGTAAGCAAGAGCGCCGGCAGCGTGGATGAGGTGTGGGTCTGTACCGCCGTCGAACTTGCCGCCCCAGACGGATTCGCCGCCTGTGCCTGTGCCGAGGGGATCTCCGCCTTGTATCATGAAGTCCTTGATAACACGGTGGAAGGTAAGACCGTCGTAGTAGCCCTTCTTGGCGAGCTCTACGAAATTCTCAACGCCTTTTTCGGCGTATTCGGGGAAGAGGCGGAATCTGACTTCGCCGTAATCCTTTATGTTCATTATAATGATAGTATCGCCTTTATTCGGAGCTGTGAAGTTAGCGACCTCCACGCTCTCGGTCTCAGAAGTAACTGAAGCCGGATTTTCGCTGCTGTTTGCATTGTTGCTGCTGCCGCATGAAGTCACGCAGGCTGAAGCCGCAGCGAGGCACATAACAAATGCCAGAGCTTTTTTATACATACCAATACTCCTTTATGGAACCTTATCATTCCATATTATTATGATCAATTTAGTTCTATTTATAAATCTGCCTATATATTATACAACATTGGAAACGATTTGTAAATAGGTTATGCTTAAATTTGTCATATTCAAGCAAACCGCTGTAAAAAAATGGTCACAATTACGGTAAAATGCCGCAACGATTGCACAGTATCACTTGTCAGCGTCTGCGTTTTCTTCACTATATTTGTCAATTGTGACGGAAATGATCATTATGTCGTCCTTCGGTATCTTGTAAGGCCCCTTGTTTTCGGTCTCGAGAGCGGATAATTTTTCGATGACATCCATGCCCTGATAGGTCTGACCGATGACAGTCATCTGCTGTGAGAAATTGGGGATTCCGCCTTTTTCGATGAAAGCTTCCGCAAGCTTCTGACTTGCCGAAACTTCACGTAAATCGGCCTTCATCTGGTCGTCGAACTCTATGGTATTGATGAGGGCGAAGCGGCTTCCGTTGTAGTATGTGCCGCCGCCGAAGAGAAATTCCTTCACGCCCTTGTCCACGGTAGTAGTCATAGCGCAGACCGCACCCTTGAAAGGCCAGAGGTTTTCGTGGAGTTCACGCTCAACTACTTCATGTGATGAGTCGTTGACAGTGCCGTCCTTGTTGGGAGCTCCTGCTGCGGAGTAAGCACCGCTGTCGGAGTTGAAAACGTATGTGCCGTTGTAGTAGCCCTGTTCTGCCAGATCGGTGAAATTCTTCACAGCATTGGGGCAGTACTGGGGATAGAGCACGAATCTGAACTCGCCGAGGGTAGTATCGACTATTGCAATCGGGTCGCCTTCCCTGGGGCCGTCAAGCTGTACGAGCTCCATAGTCTCGGGATCGACGGTTATATAGTTGTTGTTTTTTTGTCTTATATTTGAATTGAGCATGACCAATAAGGACATGGCTCCCATGATAAGCGTAAATATAAGTACAGATCTGACGATAGTCTTGTTACCTTTCATAAATTATCCCTTTCTGTTCATAACTTATTTACAATTATATATTATATGTCGCAATTTGTCAATACTGTCATGCCAATAATTGCAAAGGAAAAAAGACCGTCCGGAAACGGTCTTTTTGTGATCAAAGCTTTTTCTTTTCGTCCTCGATGAGTTTCAGGAGATCATCAACTGACATTTCGTCAGCCTTCTTCTTGCGGGCGCTGTTCTCGCTCTTCTTGATG
This sequence comes from Ruminococcus flavefaciens FD-1, assembly GCA_000174895.1. Taxonomy (GTDB): domain Bacteria; phylum Bacillota; class Clostridia; order Oscillospirales; family Ruminococcaceae; genus Ruminococcus; species Ruminococcus flavefaciens_A. Next base: position 67,788 of record ACOK01000089.1, on the reverse strand, counting down.
ATATCGGAAATATCGGGAGTGCTGCTCTTCTTTGGCTGAGCTGCGGGCTCTGCGGGCTTGACTTCAACAGGTTGCTGTGCAGGTCTGTCGAGAGGCTTTATAGCGCCGAATGAACCTGTATTTGTCTTTTCGTTCTTCTTGAGTATCTCATCTCTGAGAGTGTCAGCAGTAGGTGCAGGTGAGTTGTTGACAGGAGATGCATCCTGTTTTGCAGCCATCTGAGCCTTGAACTGCATTGTGCGCTCCTTCTCCTTCTGGTAAGGAGAATTGGGATTGACCTTCTTCTGGCTGAAGTTTTCAGCGATGGACATCTTCTTGCGCTCGAGATCATCACTGGGCTGTATTTCCTGTGATGGCTCAAAGAGAGGAGAGGAAGGCTTCTTTTCGTGAGAAGCAGGAGCCTTTGGCTGGCTGTTCTTCTTCTTTTTCTCGTCGCCGTCGTATTCGTAGAAGTCGTAGTTCTCCTCAACGATCTCGTCGTCCTCCTTGGAAGAAACGATCTTTGCGATAAGAAGAATAACGAGGACCACACATGGGATAATAAGCAGAGCGATAATACCTGTCAGAGTCTGGGCGAAGGTAATGAAGTGTCCGAGCTCTGCGCTTTCGAGATGGCCTGTGCAGATAGCCTTGATAGCGTCCTTTGTGATAGTCTGCTCACTTGGAACGTTTGAAGCGTCTGCGGTAGTGAAGTTTGCTATGCCGTCATCGGTGATATCGATGTTGTAGATGCTGCGGAGCTTCAGGCTGTCGGGAGCGTCTGCCGGATTGCAGAGGACGATATCGCCCTTTGCTACGGACATATTCTTTGCGCTTGGTGAGATAAGGGCTGAACCTACGTTCACCATAGAACCCATGTTGTCGGATTCTTTTACTATATAAATGTAGTTGTCAAGAATTTTTGGAGTTTTTCCGCCTGCGAAGAAAACATTCACGACGACTGATGCTGCGATCAGTACAATACAAAGCAGGACAATAACGAACTTGAGTATCGAGAAACCTTTTTTCTTTTCCATAAACGATCACCTTTTTCAATTCAACTTAATCATTCGGGGAGAGAGCCCCTTTTACACATATTTTTTGTCATCGGCTTTATCTATCTCGCCGCAGGCATTTCAGCCCGACAAATATTTACTCTCCTATTATATCACATATTTTCATAAATTTCAAATACTTTTTTTAGTTTTTACACGTAATTTCACGCAAAACGATTAAATCACATGATTTTTGGCAGATATGCACATATTTTGCTTTGTACTTTGCTTCTGATAGTGATATTTCACAAGAGAATGAGGCGCTGTTGTTGCAGTCTGTACAGAGTATGCGGCTTTGCTTCGTAATGTGTAAATTTAGTGGACAAATATTTGTTGAAATATACAGTTGAAATATTTGCGGAAAAAGAGTATAATTTAAATATACCGCTTGTAAAGTTATTGCAAGGTGGAATTTGCAAATAATTGGTAAATACAAAAAATAATTATACAGGCAGTAATAAAGCCGCCCGGCGGCAGAATGGAGAACAATTATGGCTACAAAAAAGGCAAACCCTCTCATGGACATGATCAAGGATGAATTCCCGAAGAAGCTTCAGCTTCTCTACAGCGTTTCTCCCGAGGAAGCTTCCGACAAGCAGGTCTATCATGTGCTTTCTTCGATCATAGTGGAAATATTAGGAGCTAAGAGGCAGAGCTTCATCAACCACACCAACTCCGCAGGCGGAAAGCAGGTATACTATCTTTCCATGGAATTCCTCATGGGACGTTCCCTCAAAACAAGCATTTACAACTTAGAGCTGGCTGACGGCATCAAGGCTATGCTCAAGAATTATGATATAAACCTCGATAAGATATATGAATACGAGCCTGACGCAGGTCTGGGCAACGGCGGTCTCGGAAGACTTGCTGCCTGCTATCTGGATGGTCTGGCTACCACAGGATTCCCTGCTATGGGCCACTCAATATGCTATGAGTACGGTATCTTCCAGCAGAAGCTTGAAGACGGCTGGCAGACCGAGCTCCCCGATAACTGGCTCCCAGGCGGAAGCGTATGGCTGGTTCCGAAGCCTGAGCTTTCGATAGATGTCCACTTTGAAGGCGACCTTCAGGAATACTGGGATAATCAGTATCACTACATCTCCCATGTAAATTACAGCACAGTCGTTGCTACACCTTATGATATGTATGTATCAGGCTACGGCGGAGAGGGCGTATCAGTGCTCCGTCTCTGGTCAGCAAAGGCTCCTAACTTCAACATGGAGATGTTCAACAAGGGCAATTACGATCAGGCTCTCGCTCAGAACTCCATCGCAAACGCTATATCAAAGATCCTCTATCCTAACGATAACCATCTGGAAGGAAAGAGCCTCCGTCTCCGTCAGCAGTACTTCCTGTGCGCTGCCGCTGTAGGCGATATAGTAAGAAGCCACATGAACGTTTACGGAACTCTCGAAAACCTTGCTGATAAGGTAGCTATCCACATCAACGACACACATCCTACCCTCGCTATCCCCGAGCTGATGAGAATACTCCTCGACGACTGCGGATACACATGGGAAAAGGCATGGGATATTGTTACAAGAACTTTCGCTTACACAAACCACACTGTTATGGCTGAAGCTCTTGAAAAGTGGGATGTCAACCTTGTGAAGACAGTCGTTCCGAGAATCTTCTCCATTATAGTGGAGATCAACAACCGCTACTGTCAGTCTCTCATGGAGAGAAACGGCTACGACAGCGCAAAGACCACACGTATGTCCATCATCAAGGACAACCAGATACACATGGCTACACTCTGCGTTGCCGCTTCACACAGCGTAAACGGCGTATCAAAGCTTCACTCGCAGATCATCAAGGATTCAGTATTCCACGATGAGTTCGAGAATACTCCCGAAAAGTTCAAGAATGTCACAAACGGTATCGCTTACAGAAGATGGCTGTATCAGTCAAATCCTGCACTTACCAAGCTTCTCAGCGCCACTATCGGCAAGAAGTTCATCAAGGACGCCGCTGAACTGGCTAAGCTGAAGAAATTCGAGAACGATGAGGATGTCCTCACAAAGCTCATGGATGTGAAGAAGGCAAACAAGGAAGAATTCGCCAAGTATGTCAAGTCACATAGCGATATAATCCTCAATACAGACAGCATCTTCGACGTACAGGTCAAGCGTCTCCACGAATACAAGAGACAGCACCTCAACGTTATGAATATACTGGCAGATTATGCATATCTGCTCAATAATCCCGACGCTCCTTACACTCCCAAGACCTATATCTTCGCAGCAAAGGCTGCTCCGGGCTACTATCTCGCCAAGTAGATAATCAAGATGATATGGGCTATATCCGAGGAGATAAGAAAGAATCCGAGAATAAACCAGAAGCTTCAGGTGGTATTCCTTGAGAATTACTGCGTAACACTTTCCGAGCATCTTATGCCTGCCTCCGATGTATCAGAGCAGATATCACTTGCAGGTACAGAAGCTTCGGGTACAGGCAATATGAAGTTGATGCTCAACGGCGCAGTTACCCTCGGTACTCTCGACGGCGCTAACATCGAGATCAAGGATGCCTGCGGTGATGAGAATATCGTCATCTTCGGCATGACAACTCCCGAGGTCAACGAACTGAAGGCAAGAGGCTATAATCCTGTTGATATCTACAACAACAACGGAGTTATCCATGAGGCTATCGACCGTATGTACAGAGGTATCAACGGCTGCACATTCAACGATGTGGCAAATTCACTGAAGGACAGAGATCCTTACATGGTGCTCGCTGATTTCGACAGCTACAGAAACGCTCAGAAGTACATCACCGAGTGCTACAATGACAAGCTGAAATGGGCTAAGATGTCACTGAATAATATCGCAGGTGCGGGAATATTCTCCGCTGACCGTGCTGTTACAGAGTACGCTGAGAATATCTGGCATTTAAGATAATCAGACCTCAATGGGGACGCTTTTCCGTCCCCATTTTGATAAGAACAGCTGATATACAGTCTATCAATTTCAAGAGAATGGAGAGAACTTAATGAGAACTATCTATGATACCTGGAATTTAGGATACAAATCTATATTCGGAGCTGTAAGACAGTTTGAGACTATACGCTTCACCATAAGACTGCCAAAGGATATAAAGCCCGACTATCCGCCTGTTGTGGTCCTTTTCCGTACAGGCTTCAAGGAGCGCTTTATCAATATGAACGAAGTCACCGAGGAAGATGACTGTATAGCATATTCAGCTGAGTATAACGCAAGATATACTGATGTTCACTATTACTATTTCTCATACACAGAACAGGGCATCCGCCACTATATCAAAAAGGTGAACTGCCATGAGGGCGCTATCGACAACGGAGAGCTTTTCCAGCTGACTGTTTACTCCAGCGAGTATCAGACTCCCGATTTCATCAAGGGCGGCATAATGTACCAGATATTCCCCGACCGTTTCTGCAAGAGCGGCAAGAAGCATGACAACGTCCCCGAAGACCGTGTTCTCCGTGAGGACTGGGGAGGTACTCCATACTATAAGCCCGACCAGAACGGCCATGTCTGGAATAACGACTACTTCGGCGGCGATTTCGCAGGAATACAGTCAAAACTGCCCTATCTTTACGACCTGGGCGTTACCTGTATTTATCTGAACCCGATATTTGAATCCCACGAGAATCACCGCTACAATACCGCAAACTACATGAAGGCAGACCCTCTCCTCGGTACCAATGAGGAGTTCGAGGAACTTTGCAAAGAGGCCGAGAAGTACGGCATATCCATAATTCTCGACGGCGTATTCTCTCATACCGGCGCTGACAGCATCTACTTCAACAAGTTCGGCAGATACGACACAGTGGGCGCTTATCAGTCCACCGAGAGCAAATACTACGACTGGTATTCTTTCATCAACTATCCCGATACCTATGAGGCATGGTGGGGCATCGACACCCTCCCCAATGTCAACGAAAATGACGAGAGCTACACCGATTATATCTGCGGTGATGACGGAGTTCTCCACTACTGGCTCAGCAAGGGCGCAGCAGGCTACCGTCTTGACGTTGCGGATGAACTCCCTGACCAGTTCCTCAATAACCTGAGACGCTCGGTAAAGTCGTTCTCACAGGATAAGATCATTATCGGTGAGGTCTGGGAGGACGCTTCCAACAAGGAAAGCTACGGCATAAAGAGACGCTATCTCCTGGGCTATCAGCTTGATTCGGTCATGAACTATCCTTTCCGTGAAGCTATCATTAAATTCCTGAAAGGCGGTGACCCGAAGGAGTTCATATTCTCTATAATGACTATCGTTGAGAATTATCCGAGACATACCGTCCACACCCTTATGAATTTCGTATCCACTCATGATATCGAACGTGCTATCAACCGTCTCGGCGGTGATAACTGCGAGGGCATGAGCAAGGAATGGCAGGCTGAACGCTATCTGACTGATGAGCAGTATCAGTACGGCAAGAACCTTCTCAAAGCCGCATTTGCGCTGATATACTTCCTTCCGGGAGTTCCCAGCATCTACTACGGCGACGAGGCCGGAATGCAGGGCTACAAGGACCCATTCAACCGCCGCTGCTATCCCTGGGGCAATGAGGACCAGGAGCTTATAAGCTATGTCAGAGAGCTTGGCAGGGTAAGGAAAAGCATTCCCAACCTGAAGTGCGGACGTACTTATTTCGTGCTGAACGAGGAAAATGTGGTCGATGGACGAGTAGCTGCATTTACCCGTCAGGGCGATGAGATGGACTATATCTTCTTCATCAACCGCTCAGGTGACGAGGTGGCTATCGGCAATATGAGTTCACACCTCAGCCGTTTCGAGAATCTCACAGCCTGTTACGGCAGATTTGAGAATGATACGGTATACGTACCGCCATACGGCTATACTATCATAAACGCTAAATTTGTGAAATAAAATCAAAGGGAAGCTTCGGCTTCCCTTTTTTGGTCGTATGTGACGATTGACAGAGCGTGAAGAAAATGCTATAATTAAGGCAACACCGCACAAAGCCCGCCTGACGGCTTTGCACTGAATCTGCTTACATATTTTCCGCCATCTTGCACAGAAATCCCTTGACATACGTCAGTATGCCTGCGGAATTTCTATACAATCTGACGAAAAATCTGTCGGCGCATATCCAGCACAAGTTTTGTGCGTTGTTGCCTTAAAATGAAAAAATATGCGTTTAAGCGCAAGTATTGTTTTTAAAGGAGAAAAAGTCATGAGCGATAATATCAAAAGCTATGAAAGCCCATTCTGTACACGTTATGCAAGCGAGGAAATGCAGTACATTTTCTCAGCTGATAAGAAATTCACTACCTGGAGAAAACTCTGGGTCGCTCTCGCAAGAGCAGAAATGAAGCTGGGTCTCCCTGTTACTGAGGCACAGGTAAAGCAGCTTGAAGAACATATCAACGACGTTGACTACGAAATGGCAGCAGAGCGTGAAAAGATAACCCGTCACGATGTTATGGCTCACGTCTTCACATACGGTCAGGCCTGCCCTGATGCAGCAGGTATCATCCACCTCGGCGCAACTTCATGCTATGTAGGCGATAACACAGACGTTATCATCATGCGTGATGCCCTCAAGGTGGTACGCAGAAAGCTCCTCAATGTAATGAACAATCTGGCTAAGTTTGCAGACCAGTACAAGAATATGCCATGCCTGGCTTATACACACCTCCAGCCTGCACAGCTTACAACTGTAGGCAAGAGAGCAACTCTCTGGCTCAACGAGCTTCTCATGGACTTCGAGGACTTAGAGTACCGTATGTCTACATTAAAGCTTCTCGGTTCAAAGGGTACTACAGGTACTCAGGCTTCATTCATGGAGCTTTTTGAGGGCGACACAAACAAGATAAAGCAGCTTGAAAAGATGATAGCTGAGGAAATGGGCTTTGATGCAGTTGTTCCTGTTTCGGGTCAGACATATTCACGTAAGGTGGATTCAAAGGTTCTTGAAGTCCTCAGCGATATCGCTCAGACAGCAAGCAAATTCTCAAATGATATGAGACTTCTCCAGTCATTCAAGGAAATGGAAGAGCCAAGAGAAAAGAAGCAGATCGGTTCATCTGCTATGGCATACAAGCGCAATCCTATGAGATGCGAGAGAATCACTTCCCTTGCACGTTACGTAATTATAGACAGCCTCAACCCTGCATTCACAGCAGGTACACAGTGGTTCGAGAGAACTCTTGACGACTCAGCAAACAAGCGTATTTCCGTAGCTGAGGCATTCCTCGGCGTTGACGCTATTCTCAACATCATGATGAACGTTACAAACGGCATCGTTGTATACCCTGAGATGATCAGACGCAGAGTAATGGCTGAGCTTCCTTTCATGGCAAGCGAGAACATCATGATGGACGCTGTTAAGAAGGGCGGCAACCGTCAGGAACTCCACGACCGCATCATGGATTACTCCATGGAGGCAGGCGCAAACGTTAAGGAGAGAGGCCTTGACAACAACCTCTGTGAACTTATCGAGGCTGATCCTATGTTCATGGTTACAAAGGAAGAACTTGACGCTGTTCTCAAGCCTGAGAACTACACAGGCAGAAGCTCACAGCAGGTTGACGAGTTCCTTGCTGAGTGCATCAAGCCTATCCTCGACGCAAACAAGGACATTCTCGGCGAAAGCTTTGAAATGAAGAATTGAGCGGGGACGCTCCCGCTGGCGGTTCACGAGTCGGCACAGGTGCCTGACTTTGTACGTTAAGCTTGATCTGCTTTCGCTCGCCGGCACTAAACAGAGCGCAGAGAGCAGAAAACAGTAGGGGCGGATATTATCCGCCCTCAAACTGATACAGTCAAAGTGAAGGAGATATAATGAAAAAATCGGTCATTATTGCCCTTGCCGCAGCAGGTGCGGCTGTTCTCTTTTTATCGCAGACAGTTGTAAAATACCATTTTATCGGGAACAGATGCGCAAATCTTGATAAGCATATCGAGGCTTATCCCTATGCGGATGCGGAGGTCCCCGATGACTTCACAGACTATACTATCCACGGTATATCGCTGAAAGCTCCCGACTGCCTTGTGCCGAAGATACCCGAAGGCAGAACAGCTGACAATTCTGTGCGCTATTTCAGCAATGACACGGAAAAGTGCGACGTTCAGATTTTTGTTTATCCGGAGAAGAAAAAGGCCGAATATCCCACATGGAAAGCCATCGGCGAGGACGGCTTCTTCAATAGCGGATTCGTCAGAAAAGGCGTGGAAAAAATGGGGTATTCCATCCCAAACGATCATTACGGCCTTATGTATCTGCTCGGCACTTTTGATAAAAACGACTGCAATAAGCTTTCGGTATCGGAAGTCAGCGCATTCGGCAAACTGGCTGTATACAAGGAAATAATGATGCCTGCCATTATCGGCATAGACGACAGTGACGATGCCCTTGAAACTCCTCTTAAAGTCACCCCGCATTCTTATTTTTATGAGAACGATAAAGCGAAAATGTATATAAATCAGACAGTATCAAAGGGCGGAAGATACTCCCTTGCTGTTGAATGCTACGATGTGAACGATCTCGACTCGTTCACGGAACTGGTCATCATGAGCGCTGACCCTGAAACAGCGCAGAAAATAGCTAAGACTGTTTGCTGTACGAACAGCTGAGATGTGAAAATATTCTGATTTAAGAAAATCTTTATATAGTGTAATACTATAGGTGCGGATGTACTTAGCGCACAGAACAGGAGTAACATTATGAAAACAGTAAAGGTCGTATTTATCACAGTGGCAGTCCTTATTCTGGCGGTGATCGGCGCTTTCATCGCTTTTCCGAAGAGCATGGCAGAACTTGTGGTGCATTCGGACAAACTGGGGAATTTCTCGAATATGGACAGTAAGACTTCCTCTTATGAGCATTATGACGTAAAAACTCCCGACAGCTTCAAGGAAACGGCTATGTACGGCATTTCTCTGCGCCTGCCCGAAAATGCCGCAAGAAGGGACGAGGACAAAAATAAGTCGGGATACCATATATTTGAAAGCGACGGTCTTACCGTGAATTTTCTCGAACCGCTCGCATCCTCATCAGGCGCACAGGTCATTTATATGCCCTATGATTTTATCGGCGCTGAACAGTGGGAAAGAGAAAGTTCCGCTCTGAATAAGGAAACCGAAAAGAACAATTACGCCGTTTCATCGGCAATTCGCAACTACACCTTCGATGATGTCAGGACGAGAGGCGGCGGAGTTTTCGTCAGCGCTGTCAGACTGGCAACCGATAAACAAGCGTTTTGTTATTACGAACAGGCGTGGGACTTTGAAACAGACGGTGCTGTGGGATTTCTGGACTTTAACGGCATCGGCTGTGAGGATCAGCGCTATTGGTATGATCTGGTACTTTATGACAAGGCTGATCTCAACGATTATCATGTTGTAAAGATAAGCAGCACCGATGAACAGCTCATATATCAGATAGTGAATTCAGCAAAGCTTGCTGAAAGATGAAAGGAATAAAATGAAGAAAGAATACCTGGAAGCAGGAAAAATTGTCACTACTCACGGCATACGTGGAGAAGTGAAGATAATGCCATATACCGACAGTCCCGAGCTTCTTGCTGAGTTCGACAGGCTTTTCATTGGAAAGAACAGGGACGAGGTAATTATTACCCGTTCCCGTGTGTTCAAGAATACAGTCATCGCAAAGATAGAGGGAGTCGATACTCCCGAAGCCGCTGAAAAGCTGAGAAACAAGGTGCTTTATATGCACCGTGACGACCTTGAACTGGACGATGACACATACTTCATACAGGACCTCATAGGACTTGAAGTACGTGACGCTGATACAGACAAGGTCTACGGAAAGATAGCGGATGTTCTTGAAACAGGCGCAAACGATGTTTACGTCATAAAGGGAGAGGACAGAGAGTACCTCATACCTGCGATCGCTGATGTGGTGGTTTCCACCGATATCGACAACAATCTTATGACTATACGGCCTCTGGATGGGCTTTTTGACTGATCATGAAAAAGAAAAATATAAGCATTGCAGCTGCTGCGGCTGCTGTGATCGTTATTGCGGCAGGTATCGCCTATGGTTCAGGTGTTCCGACAAAGCTGAAGTACTGGGATGAATACAAAAAGACCGAAGATATCGATGTTATGGAACTTTCCTGTGTATCTATTGATATCCCCGATGACTGGCAGGATTATAAGCTCCGCAAACTGGTATACTGGGACAACAATAATGATTGTGAGATAGTAAATCAGCCCGATGAATCATTCAGTGTTCCCGATGACTGTGAGTCTTATAGTATCACCGATATCAGCTTCAAGGCCCCTGCAGGCCTGGTCTATGACGAAAACGACAGATGCTTTACCGATGTGCTGAGTACCGATGAAGCATATAAAAAAGACCCGACAGTCCGCAAGATGTATTTTTTCGGCGGAACATTCGGTGAACTGGGGTTTACTCCTATGGAGTGCGTACATATGTCTCTTATGGACCTGAAAGTTGATGAGAATGAGGTAAACAGCCTGGCGAAAGCACTCGGCAAGGAAAGAGTCAAAGACGGTATAGACGTTTATCTTGTCGGCGCTGAACTGGGAACTTCTGATTTCAATGCAAAGACCTACCGCAATGCCGAGACTTTCTTCAAGCTTGGCGGCGAACTGGCAGGCTGGGGATTCGGGGAGCATATCCGTCATTACAGTGTGAAGAATGACGATTACAAGGCATTTATAACTCAGTGCCTTGATAATGTGCCGCTGTCGGACGAATCCTTCAAGGCTATGCATTTGCTTACATGGGATAAGTCATTCCATAACGAATCAAGAGAGACGATCGAGTACAATTCTCATGTTGACACAAAGAATTTCAACTCTCTGTCGGCAATGCACCTTCTTACGAATGATCATACGGATGCAATAGTAAATGTTTCTGCAAACGATCCCGAGACCGAACTGGCTGTATTAAGCACAGTAAAGGTGAATGTAGAGGTAGATAATGATCGAAGCGATAATTGAAGAACTGGTGGGGCTTGCCTTTGAAGGAATGCTCGAAGGAAGCAGAAGCAGCAGAGTTCCGAAGCCTGTAAGGTGGATACTTCGGATAATTCTTTTTGCGGTATATGCGGCTTTGGCAGGAGTCTGCATTCTTGTGGCTGTACAGTCATTCAGTGACGGCAATATTGCTATGGGAATTTTCATGCTTGCGCTTATTGCCCTGTTCATAGGTTTTACTGTGGTTAAGATCGTCAAGCGGCTGAAAAGGAAATAATGTAGGAGTCAGATTTAATGTGGCATTATCGGGCGGACGAGGGCGTCCGCCCCTACAATACGGTTATACTGCGTGAAGGGCGGATATCATCCGCCCATTTATGTGAAGTAAAATATACCATAACTAAGGAAGTGAAAATATGCGAATCGAAATAGCTACGCTTTTCCCCGAAATGTGTGAGGCTGTCCTGGGCGAAAGTATCGTCGGCAGAGCACGTAAAGCCGGGAAGATCCGGATACACTGCCGCCAGATACGTGAATATACCCTCGATAAGCACCGCCGTGTGGATGATACTCCCTATGGCGGCGGAATGGGCATGGTCATGCAGTGCGAGCCGATTTACAATTGTTACAAGGCGGTTTGTGAAGAATTCGGCACAAAACCGCATACAATATATATGTCGCCCAAAGGAAAAGTCCTCGATCAGAAACGAGTGGCTGAACTGTCGAAAATGGAGGATATCCTCATAATCTGCGGCCACTACGAAGGCGTGGATCAGCGTATCCTCGACAAGATCGTGGATGAGGAGATCTCCATCGGCGACTATGTTCTGACAGGCGGCGAGCTTCCGGCAATGGTGCTGGTGGACTCCGTAGCAAGAATGTGCAAGGGAGTTCTTTCCGATGATGTTTGCTTCGAGGAGGAGAGCATCTACAGCGGCCTTCTTGAATATCCCCACTATACCCGTCCCGAAGTATGGGAGGATATGGCTGTTCCGCCTGTGCTGCTTTCGGGGCATCATGCCAACATTGAAAAATGGAGACACGAGAAAAGCCTTGAGATAACAGCGGAGAGGCGCCCTGATCTCTATGAGACGTATATGGCAGAACATCCGCCTGAAGTCAAGAAGAAAAAATGACCATAGGGTCAGTTGAAAACTCCTCTCAAATGATGCGCAAATATGGGTGATTTGGTATAAAAAATCATAATGTTGCCATATAATGAACTAATAATGAACGTGTTAAAATTTAGTTTAGATATATTAAACATAATAAAACGTTGAATATTATATAACATTGACAATGATAGTCAACAATTTTTTGTGGTGATAATAAACAAGCAAAAGAAAAAAATGAACTTGCGATTTAATCTAAATGTAGAATTTAAAGGAATATCAGGTTTTCTCACAAAAAATCCATTGACTATGCAAAAATTTGATTGTATAATGATATCAGCAAGTGAGATATTTGCGGCGACCGCTGAACTTAAAATTAAAAACAACAGCGGCGTATCAGAGAATAGGAGAGTTGTATATGTTTGTCAGAGAAGTAACAGTTAAGAACCAGGTTGGACTTCACGCAAGACCTGCAACCTTCTTTATCCAGAAGGCTAACGAATTCAAGGCATCTATCTGGATCGAAAAGGAAGAGCGCAGAGTAAATGCTAAGAGCTTACTCGGTATTCTTTCACTCGGTATCGTTGGCGGTACTACCATCAAGGTTATCGCAGACGGCGCTGATGAAAAGGCTGCTGTAGACGCTCTTATCGATCTCGTTGACAGCGGTTTCAGTGAAGAAAACAGATAATTACCAACGAACAAACTCAAGGGCGTTACAGTTGTAACGCCCATTTTGTTTTATGGGAATGCTGCTGACTGACCGATGGTCATTCGCTCTCGCCGGCGTATTCGCCGTCATTCATATGCTCAGCCATGTTTTCCGCAAATATTGCAAATCCACGGGATGGATCCGACACGAATACATGGGTCACTGCACCGATGAGTCGGCCGTTCTGTATGATGGGACTTCCGCTCATACCCTGAACTATGCCGCCCGACGCTTCAAGAAGCTTAGGGTCGGTTATCGTTATCATCATATTCTTGGATTCGTCCTCGGAATTATAGTCTATCTTCTCAATGAGAATATCGTATTTCTGCGGTTTATCGCCGTTTACAGTGGTATATACCTGAGCCTTGCCCGTGTTTATATCCTGACGGTAGCCGAGGCGGAATTCCTCGCCTTCTGCTGCGAAACGTTCAAGTGCTGCGTCGCTGAGCTGCCCGAATATACCGCATTCGGTGTTAGTGTCGAGAGTTCCGAAGCTTCCGCCCGGACTGAAACGTCCATGAAGCTCGCCGGGGATCCCACGTCCGCCACGTTTGGTGTCTGTGATATCAACGGGTACCGCCTCGCCGCTGTGCAGAGGTACCATGCCGCCTGTATCGGAGTCGCAGATAGGATGCCCCAGACCTGCAAAACGGCCTGTGGACTTGTCGATGAAAGTCATAGTTCCTATTCCTGCGATGCTGTCACGCACCCACATACCGCCTGTCCAGCGCTGAGTTTTGTCCGAAAATACCGGATTCAGCACGGTATCGAAGCTGTCACCGTCACGCTGTACCGACAAGGGGATGGGACTGCCGCTGCTTCTTGTGATAATGGCTTGCAGCTGGAGGTTCGAGGTCAGCGTTTTTCCGTTGGCTGAACATACGATATCCCCTGTTTTCAGGCCTGCGTCGGCCGCAGGGCAGACTGCACATCCGCCGGCGGTCTCCACATCGCCCAGGCCCGTGACCATAACGCCTTCCATGAGAAGCTTTATTCCGAAGGGACTTCCGCCCGCTATGAATACGGGAGCTTCCTCCTGGCGGACTTCAATGTTCTTGACGGGGATGGCGCCGAATAGGGAAAGAGTAGCGGTACTTCCGCCGCAAACAGTTCCGGAGCACAGCTTTATCTCGGGGTATTGGGCTATTTTCAGCTCATCGCCGAAAGAGGAAGTGACCGAATCCGGCAGCCTTTCCGAATAATAGCCTGCGGCGGTGAATAATCCCGCAAGAGCCGCAGATAATAGAGCTGCGGCGGTTTTTGTCATAATTTTTCTGATATGCATCAAGTCATTCCTTTCGTGTTCACTTGCAGGGTGAACAATACTATTATTATCACGCAGCTGCAAAATATAAATGAAAATCGGAGACAGAAATGAGAAAATCAACCGTTAAAGCGGTACATCTCCTGAAAGCGGCGATACTGCTGCTTTCGGCGGTATACTGCCTTTTTATGCCTGTTATGACAGGTCTTGGACTTTTATACAACCGTGCCTCATACGGCAAATTTCTGACCCTGACAGGGGTGTATTTTATAGTGTCCGCACTGCTTATGACGGCAGGAACTGTAATGTGCGGAAGCCGGAAAAAAGCCCCAAATGTACTGTCGGTCATTTTTTTGGTTCTGGGATTTATCATCTGCATGGTCATGCTTCATAATCTTTGCCATTATGCTGACATCAGGGGCTGGTCGGGCAAGTTTGAAATTGAACGGATAAGCAGTATGTACAAGCGCAGAATTATCCCCTGCGTCATTCCCGTAACTGCGGCTGTGATCCTTTCTGCTGTGAGGATCGGCGGCAGAAATGAGAAGCCCGAAGACTACACATCTATATTATAACCGCACCGTGACGGATATCCTGTCAGATCCTGCGGTAAGGCGACACCGCTCAAATCTTGTGATGAAGATGCCTTAAAGAAAAACTGTGCATTATGCTGTATTTTATGGCAGGTTTTTGTAAAACAAGGCAGGTTCTATTGACACTTATTCCGCTATTTGCTATAATTTAGATTAGTGAAGGCTTCACAGTTGATCTTCCCGGTTTCGGTACATATGGGCGGCATTGAATGCGTGAAGCTACGACTTATAAAGGAATCAGACCATTTTTGGTCGCACGATAATAGTGATATGAGTAAAAGAGACAGATATAAAAGACTTATCACCTTTGCTTCTGCACTGGTGCTGATGGGGATACTGACGGGTATCTTCGCCTATGTGTGGTACGAAAATTACAGCGAGACCATCGTGCTCCCGTACTACAGGCGAGGAAACTGGACTCTCATCGCCATCTACTGCCTGCTGATATGGCTTTTCTTCAAGGCATACGGCGGCTTCAAGCTGGGCTATCTGAAAAAGACGGATATGCTCTATTCGCAGATGATATCAATGGTCTGCGTCAATACAGTCAGCTATTTTCTCATCAGCCTTATCGGCCGTGACTTCATGAAGGTCTCGCCCATATTGCAGATGACTTTCGTCCATTTCGGAGTTATAGCCATATGGACTGTGCTGACGGGAAAGCTCTATTTTCTGATATATCCGCCGAGAAAGCTTGTGATACTCTACGGAAGCAAGCAGGCGGCATCGCTGGTCATGAAGATGAGTCAGCGAGTGGACAAGTATATGATATGCGAATCTGTAAGCATCAGCGAGCCCGAGGACAAGGTGCGTGAGCTGATAGAGAAGTATGAGGGCATCATCATCTGCGACATCCCTGCGGAGCTCCGCAACGACTATCTGAAATTCTGCTTCGAGCGCTCCATAAGAGCTTACATAGCGCCAAAGATATCGGATATAATCATCCGAGGAGCCGACGATATCAGGCTTTTCGATACGCCGCTCCTCCTTTGCAGGAATTACGGCCTCGACTTTGAATCGAGACTGGTCAAGCGCATATTCGATATTGTTTTTTCGCTTGTATGCATCGTACTGCTCAGTCCCTTCATGATAGTATCGGCAATTGCCGTGAAACTCTACGACGGCGGCCCTGTTTTCTACAAGCAGAAGCGCCTCACCATCGACAACAGGGAATTTGACGTGCTGAAATTCCGAAGCATGATAGTGGATGCCGAAAAGGACGGAAAAGCCCGTCTTGCCTCCGAGGAGGACGACCGCATCACTCCTGTGGGAAAGGTGCTGAGGAAGTTCCGTATCGACGAATTTCCGCAGTTTTTCAATATCCTCAAAGGCGATATGTCCGTCGTGGGACCACGACCCGAACGCCCCGAACTTACCGAGGAATACAAAAAGGATATGCCCGAATTCGGCTTCAGACTCAAAGTCAAGGCAGGACTTACGGGATACGCACAGGTCACGGGAGTATATGACACTACCCCCTATGACAAGCTGAAAATGGACCTTATGTACATTGAGAATTTCTCAATGCGCATGGACCTTCAGATAATACTTATGACACTGAAAACAATGCTCTTCCCACCGAAGAACAATGCAGAGTCAGCAGAAGCTGTACTGGCTGTACAGCAGAAAGATAAAGAGGAGAACAACAAAGAATGAAGATAACCGCAGTCATCATGGCAGGCGGCAGAGGTGAGAGATTCTGGCCCAAGAGCAGAAACAACTGCCCCAAACAGTTCCTTTCACTTACCGCAGACAAAGAGACAATGATACAGAAAACCGTAAAGCGCCTCGGAAAAATTGTTGAACCTGAGGACGTTTTCGTAGTTACAAATGCAGCCTACAGAGAAATAGTAGAAACTCAGCTCCCGCAGATACCGAAGGAGAATATACTCTCCGAGCCCTGCGCAAGGAATACAGCGCCCTGTATAGCCTATGCGGCGGCTGTGATAAAGAAAAAGTATGACGATGCCGTAATGCTGGTGCTTCCGTCGGACCACCTCATCGGCTATGTGAATATATATCACCGTGCCCTAAGAAAAGCCATTGCTGCTGCTGAGGAGGGACAGAATCTGGTCACTATCGGTATCACTCCCACATATCCCGAAACAGGCTACGGCTATATCAATTTCGGCGATGAAAAGGGCGATGCATTCGAGGTGGAGAGATTCGTGGAAAAGCCCGACCTCGCCACAGCTAAGAAGTATCTGGCATCGGGGGATTACCTCTGGAACAGCGGAATGTTCGTGTGGAAGGTATCTTCCATCATGGCGAATATACAGAAGTTCATGCCTGAGGTATACGACGGCGCTTCAAGGATAGGTGAAAGCTTCGGCACAGACGATTTCGAGGAAGTGCTCATCCGTGAGTTTGAGGCATTCCCGTCGGAATCCATAGACTTCGGTATCATGGAAAAGGCTGAGAATATCTACACTATCCCCGGCAGTTTCGGCTGGGACGATGTGGGAAGCTGGCTGGCTATGGAGCGTATCAACGAGACTGACGATGACAAGAACTACATCGAGGGCGACGTTATAGCCGTTGATTCAAAGCGTACCACCATATGCGGAGGCAAGCGCCTTATTGCCGCAGTCGGCACACGTGACCTCATAATCGTTGATACGGACGATGTTCTGCTGGTGTGCAGCAAGAACAGCACGCAGGACGTTAAGAAGGTCATTTCAAAGCTCAAAGGACAGGAAAGATTTGAGCTGGTATGAAACACAATTCGTAATGCGTAATTCGTAATGCGTAATTAAATGCGTTTGCTTACGCTCACGGATGGAAATTTTTTGATTTGTCCCCGACAGGGGACACCGCAATTATGCATTACGCAATAAGAATTACGCATTGAAATAAAGGAGTATATAGAAATGAAAAATGCACTTATAACAGGTATCACAGGTCAGGACGGTTCATATCTTGCAGAACTTCTGCTGGAAAAGGGCTACAACGTTTACGGTATATGGAGAAGAAAGGCTACCGTTGATTACGGCAACATCGAGCATCTCAAGGACAAGGTGCACCTCATCTATGCCGATATGACCGACCCTGTTTCACTTATATCCGCTATGAAGATATCACAGGCTGACGAGGTGTACAATCTTGCCGCACAGTCATTTGTAGCCACAAGCTGGGATACTCCCCTCGGTACTGCCGATATCGACGCTTTAGGCGTTACAAATATGCTTGAAGCTATCCGCATCGTCAAGCCCGAGGCTCGTTTCTATCAGGCTTCAACTTCCGAGATGTTCGGTCTGGTGCAGGAGACTCCGCAGAAGGAGACTACACCTTTCTATCCGAGAAGCCCATACGGCGTTGCAAAGCTTTACGGTCACTGGATAACAAAGAATTACCGTGAAAGCTACGGTATGTTCGCTTGTTCGGGCATACTTTTCAACCATGAGAGCGAGCGCCGTGGAATCGAGTTCGTTACACGTAAGATAACAAAGGCAGCCGCTCGTATAAGTCTGGGACTTCAGGAATACGTAGAACTGGGAAATATGGACTCAAAGCGTGACTGGGGACACTCAAAGGACTATGTCCGTGCAATGTGGCTGATGCTTCAGCAGGACAAGCCCGATGATTACGTTATCGCTACAAATGAGACAAGAACTGTTCGTGAATTCGTTGAAACTGCGTTCAGACACGTTGGCATCGACGTTGAATGGCAGGGCAAGGGCGTTGACGAGATCGGCATAAACAAGGCAAACGGCAAGACTATCGTAAAGGTGAACAAGCAGTTCTTCCGTCCTGCCGAGGTAGACATTCTTCTCGGCGACCCGTCAAAGGCTGAAAAGGCACTGGGCTGGAAGCGTGAGATAGACTTCTCACAGCTTGTTGAACGCATGGTAAAGAACGATCTTGCTATTACCGAACATGAGATCAAGGTGAATGATATAAAATAAAACAGCAGCTACGCATATCGATAATATAGAGAGGGCGGCCTCTCTATATTTGTAGGTTATTGTAAAGGAGCATTATTATGGGAGAAATGGTTCTCAGGACGGAAAAAGGCGGCTACGCAAGAAATGACGTTCTTGCTAAAGTTGACGCTTACAACTCTCTTATCCTTGCACTGGACGAGATGAAAATGTCCGATGCGGCAGTAAATGCCGAGCTGGAAAAGATAAGGAATATGCCCCTTAATAAGGCAAAAGGCTTTATATTCGCAGGCTCGGGCTTCTCTGTGGAGGATACCGACAACTACATAAAAGAACTTGAAGAAACTATAATTCGTAAGATAATGCTTTAAGAGGTAAGAATGAAGATAACTTTCGACGCTGTGCCTATTTGCAGCGATAAGATAACAGGCATCGGCTGGTGCGAGGTGGGACAGACTCAGGCGCTTGCCCGTATCCACCCCGAAAACAAGTACGAATACAGCTTCTTCACAAGCGGCGACAATGAGCGCATAAAGCGTGTGGAGGGCTTTGCAGGCGAGAATATAGATATGAATTTCTCACATTTTTCGGGATATCTCTACCGTGCCGCAAGCACATTCCTGCCTGTGCCCTATTCGTGGTTTTTCGGCAGGAAGTCCGATGTCACACATTTTTTCAACTACATCGTGCCGCCATTTGTTCACGGTAAAAAGGTAGTCACCGTTCATGATATGGTGTACAAGGCCTTCCCCGAAACCGTAAGAGGACGCACCCGCTTCATGCTTGAAATGGGACTGAAACGCTCCATGAAAAGGGCGGATATCATAGTTACCGATTCGGAATTCTCAAAGTCGGAGATAGTGAAATACTTCCCTCAGCATGAGAAAAAGATACGTGTCGTGCCCTGCGGTGTGGATACGGAGAGATTCCATCCCTGCACCGAGCCCGGGCGTATCCCCGAGGTAAAGAAGTCCCTTGATATCGAGGGCGAATACTTCCTCTATCTTGGCACTATCGAGCCGAGAAAGAATCTGGAAAGACTTATCACAGCCTATGGTCATCTTGCCGGCAAACTGGGTGACAAATGCCCTAAGCTGGTCATGGCAGGGGGCAAGGGCTGGCTCAATGACGGAATATACAGCCGTGTGGAAAGGCTGGGACTTACGGATAAGGTGATATTCACGAAATATGTGCCCTCCGAGGATCTGAATCCGCTGATGTGCGGAGCGCTGGCATTTGTATTCCCGTCCATATATGAGGGATTCGGTATGCCGCCGCTGGAGGCTATGGCCTGCGGTGTGCCTGTGCTTGCGTCGTGCGAGGCATCACTTCCCGAGGTAACAGGCGACTGTGCAGTGATCTGCGACGCATACTCCGTAAAGAGCATCGCTCAGGGACTGTACAGGCTGTGCACTGACGAAAAGCTTAGAAAAGAACTGAGCCGAAAGGGCATTGAGCGTGCAAAAGGCTTTACATGGGAAAAGTCGGCTGAAATGCTCAACGCTGTATATAAAGACTTAATTTGATCCGTCGGAAAAGGAGAATAATCATGAGTGAAAATATATTTGAGCTTACTCCCGAAGAGGAGTTCAAAATGAAATTCGAGAAATACTTCCCCGAATTTTTCGAGAATCTGAAAAACGATACTCTCGATACGAATGAGGAGCTGAAGCAGAAAACCATAGAAATGGCAGGACTTGCAAGAAAAGCAGGTATCGAACTCAAGGACTATACGATGAAGTATATCGGTGAGTACGGCTACGACAAGCAGTTATGAGCAGAAAACTGCGTATCTTAGAGGTAAACAAGGCATATTACCCTCATACGGGAGGCATCGAGACTCTCGTTAAGCAGTATTCCGAGGAGCTTGGCGCTATGGACGGAGTTGAGGTGAAAACTCTCGTCTGCCGTGACGGCAGAGGGCTCACAGTCCGTGAGAATGTGAATGGCGTTGACCTTACCCGTGCAGGCAGTTTCGGGACTTATTTCTCATGCCCCGTTTCCCTGTCGTTTGTGCGGCTTTTCAGGAAAATGGCGCAAAATGCGGATGTGGTGCATATCCACGTCCCCTTTCCCCTTGCCGATTTTGCACTTATGCTTTCGGGGTTCAGAGGCAGAGTGGTGGTATCATGGCACAGCGATATTGTCAAGCAGAAAAAGCTGATGCTGGTGTACAAGCCCTTTATGCGGTATCTGCTGAAACGTGCGGATGCTGTGGCTGTGGCTACTGAGGGACATATCAAGGGTTCGGATTATCTGCCCGGATTTGCGGAGAAATGCAGGATAGTGCCATACGGTATAACTCCCGCAGAATATCTCAGCATCGAGAGAGTTCCATTCCTGACCGGGAAATGCACCGACAGCGAAAGCGTAAAGGTGTTTTTCACAGGCAGACTTGTCTACTACAAGGGCGTGGAGGTACTACTGAAAGCTTTCCGCTATGCCACGGAAAGCAGACAGAAAATAGAGCTGTTTATCGCAGGCACAGGCGAACTCCGTGAAAAGCTGGAAGCTATGGCTGAAAGGTTCGGCATTTCGGAAAAAGTCCATTTTCTGGGATTTCTCCCCGATGAACAGCTTAAACAGGCATATGCCGACTGCGATATATTCGTGCTTCCCTCCGTTGTGAAGAGCGAGGCATTCGGCATTGTACAGCTTGAAGCGATGATTTACGGCAAGCCCGTTATAAATACGGCTCTTCCTTCGGGAGTGCCTTATGTGAGCATTCACGGCGAAACGGGGCTGACTGTTGCTCCCGATGACCCGAAGGCACTTGCTAAGGCGGTCATCCGTCTTGCGTCTGACAGGGATATGCGTGAGAGATTCGGAAATGCCGCTAAAGAACGTGTAATGGAGCATTTCTGCGAAGAAGCCGTTATCAGGCGGCTGTATGAGGTGCTGAAAGGAGGAGCGGAGATATGAAGGCTCTTATCATAGGTGCGGCAGGCTTTGTGGGAGGTTATCTCATAAAGGAGCTTGCTTCGGCAGGATGGGAAGTCCATGTTTCCTGCCTGCCGTCGGAAAAGACTGAGGGAGAGTGTACCGTTCATACTCTCGATATCCTCGATGGAGACGGCGTAAAGGCGATATTTGACGAAATACAGCCTGATATCGTTTATCACCTTGCCGCTCAGAGCTCAGTGGCACTTTCATGGAAAAAGCCTCAGCTTACCGCAGAGGTGAATGTTATCGGCACTATAAACGTCCTCGAAGCCGCCCGTGATGCGGTAAAGAAGGATATGCGCATTGTGCTCATCGGCTCCGGCGAGGAATACGGCTATATCCGTCAGGATGCCTGTCCTCTCAGCGAGGATGAGGTCCTGCGCCCCGGAAATGTCTATGCGGCCACAAAAGCCTGTCAGGGTATGCTGGGAGAGATATACGCAAGAGCGTACAAAATGGATATTGTCATGGTCAGGGCTTTCAATCATTCGGGACCTGCGCAGGCGGAGATATTCGTTATCTCGGATTTCTGCAAACAGGCTGCCGAGATAGAAAAAGGCATGAGAGAGCCCGTTATATCCGTGGGAAATCTCGAAGCTATGCGTGATTTCACCGATGTGCGTGACGTTGTGAGAGCTTACCGCCTTCTCGGTGAAAAGGGCAGAAGCGGTCAGGTCTACAATGTGGGACGGGGCAGGGCTGTGAAGATACAGTATATTCTGGATACGATAATAAGCTATGCCGAAACCAATATAACCGTGCGCCGTGACGAAAAGCGCATGAGAGCATCGGATATACCTATAATCGAGCCCGATGTTTCAAAGATATACGCAGATACGGGCTGGAAAGCAGAAATAACCGTTGAGGATACCATTAAGGATACCCTTGACTACTGGAGAACAAAGATAAAGGAGTGAGCAGAATGTCTGATATCAGACTTACAAATGAGAAAATGCTGACCTTTACGGGCCACGAAAAGATAGGTACGCTGAAAGCTGCGGAAAAGCTTACGGAATTCGGTGAGAGGCAGAATGCCGCAAACGAAGCCCTTGCCGCCAATGTCAACGACCTTATCAAGAGAGTGTGCGCCCTTGAGGACAAGGAGATACAGAATAAGGACATCATGAGGAAGATAGCAGGCGAGCTCACTGCTTTCAAGCGTGACCTTGACCGTGTAAGGCTTACTTCAAAGCTGAACACATCCTCCATAGAGCGCCTCGACAACGCTATAAAGGCTCTCAACGCCGCAGGTGAAGCTGAAAAAAACGAGGCTGAAGAAACTGCTGAAAAAGCAGAATAAAGCCCCTTGATACATATATGGCAATATGCTGTAAAAGCATGGCGGAAATTTGTGAATTTTTCCGCAAACACTTGACAATATACCCATTTTGTTATATTATATAAAGGTATGGACGAGATGTCCGACGGTCATAAAAATAGTATAACAAAAACGCTATTCTGACTGGATCCACGGAGATTTGGCCGCAGGCTGTCTCCGTTTTTTTATTTTTGATGAAAGAAGGTGTTATCATGGAGAATATGATGGAAGAACTGCAAACCAAAACAGCCTTTACGATCCCTGTTTTAGGCGGTATACCGGTTTCGGAATCTTGTGTTGTGACATGGATAATAATGGGTGTAATAGTTCTGCTGTCCATTATATTTACACGAAAGCTGAAAAAGGTGCCTACAGGTTCACAATGTGTGCTGGAGGGGATTATAGACTGGCTCGATAATTTCTTCACCAATATTCTCGGTCATAAGGGAAAGAAATATCTGCCCTTCCTCGAGACACTTATTATCTACATAGCTTTTGCAAACCTTATCGGTCTGTTCGGATTCGTACCACCCACAAAGGATATCAATGTGACGGCATCCCTGGCAGGTATCGCTATAATATTTGTACAGGCTGCATTCATAATAGAAAAGGGACCGGTCAAGTGGCTGAAAAGTTTTCTTAACCCCATAAATCTGCTTGACCTTATAACACGTCCTCTGTCACTGTGTATGCGACTTTTCGGTAACGTGCTCGGTGCTTTCGTTGTAATGGAACTCATCAAGGGACTCTGCCCGATTGGCGCCCCCGTTGTCGCAAGTGCATACTTCGATATTTTCGACGGACTTTTACAGGCTTACGTATTCGTATTCCTTACTTCACTTTACCTGGCTGAAGCTATAGAAGATGAAGAACACTAATTTCATGGAGGTATAATAAAATGGGAACAATGGCATTAGGTGCGGCAATCGCCGTTCTTACAGGTGCAGGCGCAGGTGTCGGTATAGGTATCGCAACTGCAAAGGCTACAGAATCTATCGCACGTCAGCCTGAGGCAAAGGGCGATATCAGAACAGCACTCATCCTCGGATGCGCTCTTGCTGAGGCTACCGCTATCTACGGTTTCGTTATCGCACTTCTTATTATAGGTAAGATCAAATAATTACATACACGGAGGTATAATAAAATGGGAACAATGGCATTAGGTGCGGCTATCGCCGTTCTTACAGGTGCAGGCGCAGGTGTCGGTATAGGTATCGCAACTGCAAAGGCTACAGAATCTATCGCACGTCAGCCCGAAGCAAAGGGTGATATCAGAACAGCACTTATTCTCGGATGTGCTCTTGCAGAAGCTACCGCTATCTATGGCTTTGTTATCGCACTCCTTATCATAGGCAAGATAAAATAAGGAGGGCAAATAATGCTTAATTTTGAGTTCTGGAGTATTGTCGAAACAGTTGCTAATATCATCATACTGTTCATACTCCTCAGAATATTCCTTTTCAAACCCATAAATAAGATGAAAAATGAGCGTACTCGTACTATTCAGGAGAACCTCGACTCTGCCGAGAAGGCAAGAACAGAAGCCGAGGAACTGAAAGAACAGTATGAGAATACTATCGGTGATGCTAAGGAAGAGGCTAAGAATATCATCATGAAAGCTCATGATGACGCTGAATCCGAAAGAGCCGCTATCATAAAGAAGGCTCATGAAGAGGCAGATCAGAAGGTGGCAGAGGCCGACAAGGAGATCGAAAACGAAAGAAAGAAGGTTCTCCGTCAGGCTCAGTCCGAGATCGCCGATCTTGCTATCGAAGCTGCTTCAAAGATCGTGGGCGCTAATGTTGACGACGAGAAGAACCGCCGTCTTGTTGACGAATTCCTCTCAAATGAGGAGGTTGGCAAATAATGAAGGACTACACTAAAGAGTACCTGAATGAGCTTCTTCGCCTTGATATCTCTCAGGAGGACTGCGAGAAGACAAAAAAGATACTCACTGAGGTAGGGGATGTTGCCGATACTCTGTCAAATCCTCTTGTTACTCACGAAGAAAAGCGCAATATCATAAATAAGCTCTTCCCCGAATCAATACAGAAGTTCATGATGAACGCTGTCAGGGAAGGTCAGATCGGAAATATGGCTGAACTGCTGGAGGATTACAACGACATCCTCATCGAAAAGCAGGGAAGCATCAAGGCTCTGGTCCGCTATGT
The DNA here is from genome assembly GCA_000174895.1 of Ruminococcus flavefaciens FD-1. Classification (GTDB taxonomy): domain Bacteria; phylum Bacillota; class Clostridia; order Oscillospirales; family Ruminococcaceae; genus Ruminococcus; species Ruminococcus flavefaciens_A. The sequence goes on along the minus strand of ACOK01000089.1, from coordinate 42,839 downwards.
TACTCCCCTTACCGAGTCACAGCAGGCTGACCTGAAGAAATTCATCATGGAGAAGTTTGTCAAGGAGGACGTCGATATCGAATACCGCAAGGATCCCGATATCATCGGCGGTTTCATCCTGACAGCAGGCGATGTTGAGTACGATAAGAGCTACCGTACAAGTCTCCGCCAGATGAAGGAAACTCTCCAGACAAAGGCTGCCGAATACGTTGACGGCGGAAATGCACCAAAGGACAGAAAGAACAGCGATATCATATCCGTTCTCAAGACCGAGGTCAAGGACTTCGAGGTAAAGTCAGGCGCTACCGCTACAGGCTTCATTACCCGTCTCGGTGACGGTATCGCAAGTGTTCACGGCATGAATTCCGTTATGTACGGCGAGCTTGTTGAATTCGAGAACGGCGTAAGAGGCATCGTTCAGAATCTGGAAGAAAAGTCAGTGGGAGTCGTTCTTCTCGGCGATGACCACGGCCTTACAGAGGGTTCTTCCGTTGTCCGCACAGGCAAGCGTGCAGGTGTCGGCGTAAGCGATGAGCTCCTCGGCAGAGTAGTTGACGCTCTCGGTGCGCCTATCGACGGTCTCGGCGATATCAAAGCTGACGATTACTTCCCCATCGAGCGTGAAGCTCCCGGCGTTATCGAGCGTAAATCAGTAAATGTACCTTTACAGACAGGTATACTTGCCATAGACTCGATGTTCCCTATCGGACGTGGACAGCGTGAGCTTATCATCGGCGACAGACAGACAGGTAAGACCTCTATCGCTGTTGATACCATGATAAACCAGAAGGGACAGGACGTTATCTGTATCTATGTTGCCATAGGCCAGAAGTCCTCAACTGTTGCTCAGGTAGTGGGCACACTTAAAAAATACGGCGCTATGGACTACTCGGTAGTAGTTTGTGCTTCTGCCAGCGACCCTGCGCCTTTCCAGTACATAGCTCCTTATTCGGGTACAGCTATGGCTGAGTACTTCATGTCCAAGGGCAAGGATGTACTTATCATATATGATGATCTTTCAAAGCACGCCGTTGCTTACCGTGCAATGTCGCTGCTTCTCCACAGACCTCCCGGACGTGAGGCTTACCCCGGCGACGTATTCTATCTCCATTCGAGACTGCTTGAACGTTCCAGCCGTCTTGATGACGAGCACGGCGGCGGTTCGCTTACAGCTCTGCCTATCATAGAAACTCTCGCAGGCGATATCTCTGCTTACATCCCGACTAACGTAATTTCCATCACAGACGGTCAGATCTTCCTTGAGAGCGAGCTTTTCAACAGTGGTCTGCGTCCTGCGGTGAACTACGGACTTTCCGTATCCCGTGTCGGCGGTGCCGCACAGACAAAGGCTATGAAGAAGGCCGCAGGTAATCTCCGTATCGACCTTGCACAGTTCAAGGAAATGGAGATATTCACACAGTTCTCATCGGAACTTGATCAGGCTACCACAGACCTTCTCGACCACGGACGTATGCTTACAGAGCTGCTGAAACAGCCGCTGTACAATCCGCTTCCGCACTATGAGCAGGTAATACTTCTCTATGCCGCTCAGCACGGCTTTTTCAAAGGCATCCCTCTGAAGGAACTGCGTGAACACAGAAACGAGCTTATGACATACATCAGAAGCTATGGTCAGGATATAATCTCCGAGCTTGAGGAGAACAAGGTACTCACAGACGATCTTATGGAGCGTATCGAGCGTATCCTTACTGCTTTTGAGGAATAAGGGGTGATACTATGCCCAATATGAGAGAAATACGTGAGCGTATCGCCAGTATCCAGCAGATACTGAAGATCACAAACGCTATGTACCTTATGTCATCCTCAAAACTGAAGAAGGCAAGAAAGTCCCTTGAGGCAACTGAGCCTTACTTCTACAAGCTCCAGTCCACTATCGACAGTGTGCTTGAGCATACCCCCCATACCCGTCAGCAGTTCTTCAACAGGCGTTCGGATATCCCCGACGAAAAGCGTAAAAAGGGATATATCGTCATTACCGCTGACAAGGGACTCTGCGGAAGCTATAACCACAATATCATGAAGTATACCGAACAGGAGCTTGAAAAAGCTGCTGACCTTGACAACTGCTACCTTTTTGTTATCGGTCAGGTGGGAAGAATGCATTTCCAGCGCCGCATGAACAGCGGCAAGAAAGCGTTCGTAGACGGAGAATTCCTCTACACTACCCAGAATCCTACTCTCTACAGGGCAGGCGAGATAGCTGAAATGGTCATCGAAAAATTCGAGAGCGGCGATCTTGACGAGGTATACCTTATATATACGGATATGGTAACATCCAACCAGCAGGAGACAAGAACTCTCCGCCTTCTGCCTTTCGAGAGAAAGCACTTCGGCAAGGCTGAGGACGGTACCATGAAGAAGCTGCCAAAGGCTTCGTTCATGCCGTCGCCTGAGGAGGTAATGAACTACCTTATCCCTCAGTACGCAAAGGGCATCATCTACGGCGCAATGGTTGAGGCTTTCTGCTGTGAACAGCAGTCGAGAATGACCGCTATGGATGCCGCTACAAACAGTGCCAAGGACATGATAAAGGATCTGTCGCTGATGTACAACCGTGCAAGACAGGCTGCTATCACTCAGGAGATAACCGAGGTCTGCGGCGGTGCGGCTTCACTGGATGAGTAAATATTTATTTGTAGGGGAGGGCGCCCTCGCCCTCCCGAAATAAACGTATCATTTACAACGGGAGCCCGAGGGCGGGCTCCCCTACAATTGGTTTATCCCAAATTCTCTTAAAAAGGAGAAAAAAATGGAAAAAGGAAAAATAACTCAGGTCATCGGACCTGTTATTGACGTTGAGTTCGCAAACGGCAAGCTTCCTATGATAAGGGATGCCCTTACCGTTGAAGTGGACGGCAAACAGCGTGTTATGGAAGTCGCTCAGCATATGGGCAACCACATCGTCCGCTGTATCATGCTGGCTACCAGTGAAGGACTCAGCAAGAATATGGAAGTTACAGCTACAGGCTCATGCATAAAAGTGCCTGTAGGCGAAAAAACTCTCGGACGTATGTTCAACGTTCTCGGCGAGCCTATCGACAAGCAGGGCGACGTCGGAACAGACGAAAGATGGGAGATACACAGAAAAGCTCCTACATTCCAGGATCAGAGCCCTGTGGTTGAGGTGCTGGAAACAGGAATCAAGGTCATCGACCTTATCGCTCCTTACGCTAAGGGCGGTAAGATAGGACTTTTCGGCGGTGCAGGCGTTGGTAAGACCGTCCTCATACAGGAGCTTATCAGAAATATCGCTACCGAGCACGGCGGCTACTCTATCTTCACCGGTGTCGGCGAGCGTTCCCGTGAGGGTAACGACCTCTGGAACGAAATGCAGGAATCAGGCGTTATTGCCAAGACAGCACTTGTTTTCGGTCAGATGAACGAGCCTCCGGGATCACGTATGCGTGTTGCTCAGACAGGCCTTACTATGGCTGAATACTTCCGTGACTGCGAACACAAGGACGTTCTGCTGTTCATCGACAACATCTTCCGTTACGTTCAGGCAGGTTCCGAGGTCTCGGCACTTCTCGGCCGTATGCCTTCTGCCGTTGGTTATCAGCCTACACTGGCTACGGAAGTGGGCGAGCTTCAGGAGCGTATCACTTCCACAAAGAACGGCTCTATCACATCGGTACAGGCTGTATACGTGCCTGCGGATGACCTGACAGACCCTGCGCCTGCCATCACATTCGCACATCTGGACGCTACTACCGTTCTTTCACGTAAGATAGTTGAACAGGGTATCTACCCTGCTGTTGACCCGCTGGAGTCAAATTCACGTATCCTCGAACCCGAGATCGTCGGTGAGGAGCACTACAACGTTGCAAGACGCACTCAGGAGCTTCTCCAGAAATACAAGGAATTACAGGATATCATCGCCATCCTCGGTATGGAAGAACTGGACGAGGAGGACAAACTGGCTGTATACCGTGCAAGAAAGATACAGAAGTTCCTCTCACAGCCTTTCAACGTTGCCGAGAACTTCACAGGTCTCAAGGGCAAGTACGTTCCGCTGAAGGACACTATCGAGGGATTCAAGGCCATCATCGACGGCGATATGGATAAGTACCCCGAGGCTGCATTCCTCATGGCAGGAACTATCGACGATGTCCTCATCAAGGCCAAGCAGATAGAGGAGTAAGGGAGGCTTATCATGGCTAAGACCTTTCATCTTGAAATAATAGCAACAGACCGTGTATTCTTCGAGGGCGAAGTGGAACACCTCGTAATCACGGCGATAGACGGTCTTCTCGGTATACTCCCGGGACACGAACCGCTGGTCACCTGCCTGCCTACGGGCGAGCTTAAATATCTGGTGAACGGCAAGTGGAAGTATGCCGCCATATCCGAGGGATTCATACAGGTCATGCCCGAATCTTCCATAATTCTTGCAGATACCTGCGAACTCCCCGAGGAGATCGACATAAAGCGTGCCGAAGAAGCAAAGGAACGTGCTCAGGAAAAGCTCCGCCAGAAGCAGAGCATCAAGGAGTACTACCAGACTCAGGCAGCGCTGAACCGTGCTATGAACCGTCTGAAAATTTCACAGAAGCATTTCAAATAATATCTGTAGGGAACGCCGCCCTCGGCGTTCCATCCGAAACGATCAATGTGTATTGGTGGAACGGCGAGGGCGCCGTTCCCTGCAAAATTGTAATTATGCATAAGCTATTACGCTCTGAATTGTGCATATTCTTCAATTATTTTGTTTTGCTGCTCAATTGCTTGACTTTTTGGCTGTTTTATAGTACAATAATTGTAATTGTCGTAGAGACAGGAAATAAATTGCACTTACTTATTATATAGTAGTGTATATGAGAATCAGGAGGCATGACCGTGAAAAAAACACGCAAATCAACTTTCTTTGTTGTCGTCATCCTCATCGCACTTTTTGCAGTGACCTCCGTTTTAGGCATAGATCAGATCTTTGCCGATAAAAGGACAACCTATGTCAAGGGTGTTGACGATATCCGCCTTGGTATCGATATCAAGGGCGGTGTTGACGTTACTTTCGCCCCTGCCGGCGACTATGACGCAGATACAGCACAGCTTGACTCCGCAACCGAGATCATCAAGACAAGACTTACTTCTCTTGGTATCACGGATAACGAGGTCTACAGCGATGAGAAAAGCGACAGAATCATCGTTCGTTTCCCATGGCAGGTAGGCGAGACCGACTTCGACCCGCAGGCCGCTGTCAAGGAACTTGGCGAAATGGCTGAGCTGACCTTCAGAAAGGGTACAGACAGCGAAACAGACGAAGACGGAAACGTTACACCTACTGCCGAGATCGTTCTTCAGGGTTCTGATGTTGCTTCAGCTCAGGCTCAGTACCGTCCCGACGAGAACGGTGAATACGAGTACCTCGTTGCTCTCGAGCTCAGCCCCGAGGGTGCAACTAAATTCGCAACCGCTACAGCAGAGCTTGCAGGTTCATCCACACCTATCTCTATCTGGATGGATAATACCATGATCTCCGCTCCTTCCGTAAACACAGCTATCACTGACGGAAGCGCTGTTATCACAGGTAACTTCGATCAGGAATCCTCCAAGAAGCTTGCTGACCAGATCAACTCAGGTGCACTTCCTTTCAAGATGGAGACAAAGAGCTTCAAGACTATCTCACCTACAATGGGTGAAGGTTCACTTGATGCTATCCTCCTCGCAGCCCTTATTGCATTCATCGGTATTGCAATATATATGATCGTGCTGTACAAGCTTCCGGGCTGTGTGGCAGTTGTCGCTCTTATCGGTCAGATAGCAGGTTCTATCGCAGCTATCACAGGCTGGTTCGGATTCATGAACGGCTCAACTCTTACCATCCCCGGTATCGCAGGTATCATCCTCGCCGTTGGTATGGGTGTTGACGCTAATATCATCACAGGCGAGCGTATCAAGGAAGAGCTCAGAACAGGCAAGTCCCTTGACGCTGCTATAAAGATAGCTTACAAGAGAGCATTCTCTGCTATCCTCGACGGTAATATCACAAACGTTATCATTGCCGTTATCCTCATGGGAGCTTTCGGTGTTCCTGACAGCTTCTTCTCAAAGATACTCAACAAGACTATCTTCTTCGCATTCGGCGCTACTGCCGAGGGTGTTGTTTACTCCTTCGGATTTACCCTGCTCGCAGGTGTTGTCTGCAACTTTATCTTCGGAGTATTCGCTTCAAGACTCATGGTAACTTCACTCTCTAAGTTCAAGTGCTTCCAGAACAGAAAACTTTACGGAGGTGACGAGAAATGAGCAAGAAGAATACTCAGAAAGAAACTCCCGTAACTTTACCTCAGAAGGTATATAACTTCTGTGCTAAGAAGAAGCTCATACTTGGCGTTGTTATCGCAGTCTGCGTTATACTTCTGGCAGGTATCATCATAAGAGGCGTTCACCTTGCTATCGAATTCAAGGGCGGTACCCTTATCACTTATACCTATCAGGGAGAGATCAATGAAAACGAAGTAGGCTCGGCTATCAAGGAGATCGTCGGCTCAAACGTTGTCGTAAGAAAGGGCGAGAGCCTTGACTCGGGCGGAAAGCAGATTACCATTTCATTCGTATCAAACGAAGGCCTTACAGCTGACAGACAGACAGAGCTGGATACAGCCCTGAAGGAAAAGTTTGCTGATAATTCCCTTGAGCTTTACGATTCAAACGATGTAAGCCCTTCATCAGGACGTGAGTTCCTCCTCAAGTGCTTTATCGCAGTTTTATTTGCTGCATTCATCGTTATCATCTACATCGCTATCAGATTCAGAAACATCGGCGGTTGGTCCGCAGGTGTATGCTCTATCTTCGCACTCTGCATGGATATACTGGTAGCATTCACAACTACAATAGTATGCGGCTTCGATATCGATTCAAACATCGTTGCTGTTATACTGACAATTCTCGGTTACTCAATCAACAATACTATCGTTATCTACGACCGTATCCGTGAGAACCGCAAGCTCATGCCAAAGGCTACACTTAATGAGCTCATCAACGTAAGCTGTACACAGTCACTGACAAGATCTATCAGAACATCTGTTACTACTATCGGCACAATGCTCATAGTTACAATAGTTGTACTGGTTAAGGGATATACTTCACTCCTCAGCTTCTCAGTACCGCTTATGTTCGGTCTGATCTCAGGTACCTTCTCATCACTCTTTGTTGCACCTGTAACATGGTCATGGTGGAAGGGCAAGCAGGCTAAAAAGAATAAGTAATCAAAAAGGACTGCATTTGCAGTCCTTTTTTTGCCGCTGAGCGAGCGGCGGCGCACGTCACGCTTCGCTCGCAAGCTCGCTTACTCTCTGCGAGACTATTACTCTGCTTTCGCTCACTTATACAGATGAGAGATGGTGGTTATGGCGGATTCTGTAAAGTGAGCAGTGATCAGAATGGAGAATGTAGGGGCGCACAGTGTGCGCCCTTCAGAGTGCCAAAAAAGCTTATGTTTTTCTAAATATGCTGGCGAGCGAAATTCGCCCCTACATAAACAAACAAAAACAGACGCTTTGTAGGGGCGCCCTCCGGGCGTCCTTTGTTTACAATGCAAGGCTGTCTGAGGACTGCCAAAGGCAGCCCCTGCAAACTGCTTACTGATAACTAAGCACTGACAACTTATACACTGCTGGTCGGAAAACTGAAAAAAAGTATTGCAAAAAGTTTAAAACTGTAGTATAATAAAAAATAGTATAAAATCGGGTATTATGGCTTTGCCGCCCGAAAAATCAAGGAGGAACAAAATGGCTAACTCAAAAGCTAATGGTGGCGGGTCTGCTGCCCGTACACTGTCTACCCCTGCGCAGCCATTTGCTATGGGGCAGAAGGTAAAGTATAAGCCGCTTTATTATTTAGCTGCTTTTCTCATCCCCTTCCTGCTCACGCTGGTTGCCTACATCAATTTTGATGTATATCCATTCGGCGAGCGCTCTGTGCTCACTCTCGACCTGAACGGACAGTATATCTACTACTTCGAGGCTCTCCGTGACGCTTTCTGGGGCGACGGAAGTGCTTTCTACAACTGGAGCCGTAACCTTTCGGGCGGATTCATGGGTATCATCGGTTATTACCTTGCAAGCCCGTTCACCCTTATCGTAATGCTTCTCCCGAGAAAAATGATACTTGAAAGCGTTATGATAATGCAGATGGCCAAGGTCGGCGCAGCAGGCCTCACCTTCTTCATCTATGCACAGAAGTCCAAAAACCTCAGACCGCTTCAGTCCATAGTATTTTCTACTATGTACTCCATGATGGCTTATATAGTCATTCAGCTCATCGACCCCATGTGGATCGACGGTCCTGTATTCCTGCCGCTCATCATCCTCGGTGTTGAGTACCTCATCGACGACGGCAGAAAGCTCAACTATATCATCCCTACAGCAATAATGTTCATAGCAAACTTCTATATCGGCTTCATGATCGCTATATTCGTTGCCTGCTATTTCTTCTATTATCTGCTGTTCGGCACAAAGCGCAAGTTCAACGGCGCAGGCGATTATGTGAAGACTGTGGGACTTATGGGCATTTCCACATTCGTTGTACTCCTTTGCAGTATCATCATGATACTCCCTGTCTACAACGCACTTGCCCTTGGTAAGTTCGATTTCTCAGTTCCTGATTACTCATTCAGAACTATGTTCAATCCTATCGAACTTGTTCCTACACTCCTTCCTAACCAGTACTATTCAGTAAACGTTGACGAGGGAACACGTTTCTACGGTCGTCCTGAGATATATTCAGGCGTTCTCACATTCATTCTCTTCCCTCTGTTCTACTGGAACAAGAAGATAAATCTGAAGAACAAGATCGGTTATACACTTCTTGCAGCAATACTCTTTGTAAGTATGTATATCAAGCCCGTCAATATGATGTGGCACGGCGGTCAGGATCCTAACTGGCTCCCTTACAGATATTCATTCCTCGTTTCATTCGTTCTCATTGCAATGGCTGCTGAGATCTTCTCAAAGCTGGACGGCTACAAGCTCAGCCTTGTAAGCACAGGTTCAAGTCTTGCAATAATCGGCGGACTTGTTGCGTGGTTCTGCGTGAAGATGAAGAGCTTCAACTACAATGAGAGCAAGTACAAGTACGTTGCTATCACTCCTTACAAGGACTATATGGAGCACGGCGGCGATAAGTGGGAAGAGATATGGCTCGGCACTATCGCTTTCGGTATGGTGCTGGCTGCTATCTACATGGTAATGGTTTACCTTTACAGCCACGCCAAGGATCACAAGAGCAGAAACATCATTACAATATGCATGGCTGTTCTGGTGTTCTTCGAGGGCGGCTACAACTGCTTCGACTCTTTCCGTAAGATATTCAAGGAAGTCGGCAACTCCGACAAGAGCACTTACACCGAGATCATGTACGCTCCCAATGTCATGAAGGAGCTTGAGAACTATGACAACGGCTTCTACCGTGCTGAGAAGACCTTTAACCGTATGGTCAACGATGACCTTGCATATGGTCTGAGAGGTATCTCTCACTCAAGTTCAGTCATGAACGCAAGAGCTATCAAGTTCATCGAGACTATGGGCTACTTCACACAGAGCTTTGAGTCAAAGTATGAGGGAAGCAACCCTGTTGCGGACTCTATCCTCGGTATCAAGTATGTACTTGACGATCCTAACAGAAGAAACGGAAACATAAGACTTCTCGATTCTTCTTATATCAAGCGTTACTCTACCACCTACAAGAAGGACAAGGACGTTACAGCTGACCTTGATGTTTATGAGAACCCCAATGCTCTCAACATCGGCTACATGGCTGAGGACGATATCCTTACCCTTACAGGTCTCGGAAACGATAACCCATTCAACAGCCTTAACAACTTCCTCAGTTCAATGACAGGCAACACTCTTGATTATTCAACTGTTCCGATCATTCCTAAGGAATACTACAAGCCTTTCGATTACGAAGTAAGCTTCGATGAGTCAAAGGTTTACCTCCACGACTACACCAACGGCGGTACAGGTACAGTTCACGACTGCTACGAAGCATTCGCAGGTGTTGACGACGCTGTTGTAAACATCCACGTTACCGTTCCTCACGACGGTGATATCTATATGCACCTCGGCTCAGAAATGAGAAAGCAGTGTAATGTATGGGTATCCAGCGACAAGGACGTTGACGGTGAATTCACAAATCACCAGAGCTACGGCTCATACTTCAATACAAACTCCTCACCTATCCTCAGAATGGGACCATTCAACGAGGGCGATGAGGTAGAGATCAGACTTACCATCCAGGCTCAGGGCGATGGCGGACAGTACGTCGGAAGCAATGAGTATATCATGGTAAGAAAGAACGCAGGCTTCAACTTCTACTATCTGGATCAGGACGCTTTTGAAGAGGACATCACTAAGCTGAAGTCCAACCAGTGGAACCTCGATCTTGACAAGAGCAACGAGAGATACCTTACAGGTGAGATCGATGCCAAGGACGGACAGGTAATGGTAACAACCATTCCTTACGAGCCGGGCTGGAAGATCAAGGTAGACGGCAAGACTGTTGACAGCCTTATCGAAGAGAATAAGGACGCTGAGGGCAATGTCACACTGAGAAACGGTGCCGGCGATCAGGGTCAGGTGCTTATACTCGGTACCCTTATTGGTGTAAAGCTTCCTGCCGGACACCACACAGTCAGCATGAAGTATACTCCTCCCGGATTCAATACAGGCGTGTTCACAATGATCATCGGTATTGCTATCCTGGTAATGTTCTATATGTACGACAAGAAGCATAATCCTGTGCTCAAGGAAAAAGCAAGAGTAAAGGCTCTTATCAAGGAGGGCAAGGATCCTTATGCTGAGGAGAACCAGAAGAAGAAAGTCGTTGACATCATCAAGTCAAAGGGCGCAGTAGCTGAAAAGCCGCTGAAATCTGCCGAGGAGGAAGCTAAAGAAGCTGCCGAGAAGGCGGAGGAGGCCGCAGAGGAAATAGCTGAAAAGGCTGAGGACGCTTTGAAAGAAGCGAAAGAAACAGCCGAAGAAGCAGTAGAGGATGCAGTTGAAGAGGCTGAAGAAGCTGTTGAGGAAACAGCAGAAAAGGCTGAGGAAGTTGTAAAGGAAACTGCTCAGGAAGCTAAAGCAGCTGTAAAGAAAGCCGCTCCCAAAAAGAAGAACAATAACGGCAAAAAGAAGAAAAAGTAATATCAGAGAGCTCCTGTTACGGCAGGGGCTCTTTTTTTGCAGGGGCGCACAGTGTACGCCCTTTGGTCTGACAAATGAATATTTGTGGAACGCCGAGGCGGTGTTCCCTACACAGGATATGGGTACGTGTGAGGGCGCTCGGAACTTGAACGTATATTGTAGGGGAGGGCGCCCTCGCCCTCCCGTTGAAGAATAGCACAATGCAGGGGGCACAGTATGCGCCCTTTGACCTGACGAATGAATATTTGTGGAACGCCGAGGGCGGCGTTCCCTACAAATGTTACATGAGCCGAATCGCCAGCGTGGGCGTCCCCGTGGTAATTTTTAGAAATATAGTGACAAACGGCAGAATATGTGGTATAATGTATGTGTATACGTATGTTTGCGGATACTATCTCATTTTGTAAAGGACGTGACGGATTATGTCCCGTAATTATGATGTCATCATCGCAGGCTGCGGAGCAGCAGGTCTCTATGCAGCTATCAATCTTCCATCAGAACTGAAAATACTTATCCTCTGCAAGCGTGACCTGAAGCTTTGCAACTCTTCTCTCGCTCAGGGCGGTATCGCAGGTGTTTACAAGTCGCCTACGGATAATATACAGTACCATCAGAACGATACCCTCATTGCAGGAAGCTTCAAGAACAACGTTGACGCTGTTCATACTCTTGTAAGTGAGGCTGCTCAGGATATCGAGCATATCATAAACCTCGGAGTTGACTTCGACAAGAACCCCGACGGAACCTATCACCGTACCCTCGAAGGCGGTCACGGTCATCACCGTATCTTCCACCATGCAGACTCAACAGGCGCTGAGATAGCAGGCAAGCTTCTCGAAACAGTAAAGACTCTCCCTAATGTGGAGATTATGGAGAATACCCTGATGTGTGCTACCAAGCAGACTTCCACAGGCTACTCCGCTTTCCTGAAAATGCCTGACGATACATATCAGACTGTGAACTGCCACTTCCTCATTCTTGCTACAGGCGGTATCGGACGAGTTTACCAGTTCACTACAAACTCTGCTATCGCTACAGGCGACGGTATCACTTTCGCTTATGAAATGGGCGCTAAGATAAAGAATCTCAGCTACGTCCAGTTCCATCCTACCGCATTCAACAACCGTGCTACCCGTGAGTGCTTCCTTATTTCCGAGGCTGTACGTGGCGAGGGCGCATACCTCCTTAACTGCAACAAGGAGCGCTTCATGCACAACTATGACGAGCGCCTTGAACTTGCACCGAGAGATGTAGTATCCCATGCTATCGTTCTCGAATCCAAGAAGACAGGCTCTACCGATTTCTACCTTGATATAAGCTACAAGGACAGCGAATTCCTCAAGAAACGCTTCCCTATGATATACAAGAACCTGCTTGAACAGGGCTATGATATGACAAAGGAGCCTGTACCGATATACCCATGCCAGCACTATCTCATGGGCGGTATCGACGTTGACAAGAACTCCGAGACAAGCCTGCGCAACCTTTTTGCCTGCGGTGAGTGCTCACATACAGGCGTTCACGGCAGCAACCGTCTTGCCAGCAATTCACTTCTCGAAGCTCTGGTATTCTCACGCCATGCCGCAAACTGCATAGCTTCAAGAATGGACAGCGTTCCAAAGGATTTTGAAGAAGCTGAGTTCACTGAAAATGCAGGCCATGACCGCATACCAAAGGGTGTACGTACCGAGACAAGAAAGATCATGCAGGAAAGCTATTTCGTTATCCCTGACAAGAAGGCAGCAGCAGAAGGCTACAAGCGCATAGGCGAGATACGTGATATGCTTCTCACAGGCAAGTATTTCGTGGACGCTGATTTCGTTCTTGCTAAGTCTATCGTTACTGTTGCTTATATAATCCTCGGCGAAGTAATACAGTAATAAGCTGAGTCAGCCTGATTACCGAACATAAACAGACAGGAGAGAATAAAATGGCAAATACTATCGATCTCAACGCAGATATACCCGAAAAAGAATTCACTGACATAGAACTGATATGCCGTGCAGCCGATCTTGAGGTGACAAGGAGCAATGACGATACCGCACATATCAGCTTCAGAAATGTCCCCGAAGGCTCATTTGCAAAGGCGGAGAACAATAAACTTATCATCGATATCAGAAAGCCTTCCGTTACAGAAATGATATTTCATAATCCGCTCAGATCACGCAGCTGCCGTGTCAGCCTGCCCGAAAAGCTTTACGGCAGCCTTATCATCAAGACGGGTCTGGGAAACGGCAGTATAAGCGGAGTACAGTGCAGTACAGCCGAGATCTGTTCGGGTGTCGGTAATACTTCACTGAATAATTTCAGAGCGCTCAAGGAACTGCGTATCGAAAGCGGAACAGGCAATGTGAATGCCGATTCTCTGGAATGCGGCTCCCTCAGTATAAAATCGGGTACAGGCACAGTCAAGGTTAAAGGTGTCGCCGGAAGTGTTGATATCAAGGGCGGCACAGGAAATATTTCCTATGAAGGAAGCGTGAACGGAGATATCGGTGTCAAAGGCGGTGTAGGCGATATCGATCTGGTGCTGGACAAGGAATGCAGCGACAGGTGCAGGGTCAATACTGCTCATGGCATAGGCAAGGTCAATATCAGATATGTCTGAGTACGGTATAAAATAAGTTCTAATATGATGAGAGGAGAGGAATGATCGTGTCAGAAGAAATAGTGTCGAAGATAAAGCAGAAACTTGATGAGATCGAAGAAAAAGAAAACATCAGGATAATCCACTGCATTGAATCGGGCAGCCGTGCGTGGGGATTTGCTTCCCCTGACAGCGACTATGATGTGAGATTCATCTATGTCCGCACTCCGAAAGACTATCTGAAGCTTGAAAAGACCCGTGACGTTATAGAATGGGAACTGAACGATGTTTACGATATCAACGGCTGGGATATCAGAAAAACTCTCGGACTTCTGCATAAATCGAATCCTACCCTTTTTGAGTGGAACGGCTCCCCTATCGTATATAAAACTACTCCGCAGTGGGAAAAGGTGCGGGGCATCATTGATGAATGCTTTATGTCAAAGGCAGGCGTGTATCACTACCTCAGCACCGCAAGGCACAACTACAAGGCGTATCTCATGGATGAAGAGGTGAAGCTGAAAAAGTATTTCTATGTTCTTCGTCCTATTCTTGCCGCAAGGTGGATACTGGACAAGGGCACTCCTCCGCCTATGCTCTTTACAGAGCTGATGGACGCTGAAATGGAGGATTTCATCAGGCCGGAAGTTGAGAAGCTGCTCGAAATGAAAATGCAGACACCCGAAATAGGAAAGGGCAGACGCATAGGGAAACTCCATGAATATATCGAACAACAGCTGGAGGAAATCACTCACAGGGCTGACGCTATGGACGGTGAAAAGGAAACAGAATGGCAGAAGCTGGATGAGGTTTTCTATGATATCCTCGGGATATGACAAGGAGGCGGACTATGGGAAAAAAGCTGATGAAACGTGCTGCCGCAGTTCTGTTGTCTGCTGCTTTGCTTCCGTCAGCAGCAACTGCATATGCGGACGCCCCTGCTATGACGGGCGACCTTAACGGCGACGGAAGCGTGAATATAAGCGATGCTGTCCTGCTGGGCTCATATCTTCACGGCAGGATGCAGTTTACCCGTGAGCAGTTTGCTCTTTCTGATATAAACAGCGACGGCTCTGCGGATTCCCTTGACCTTGCCGCTCTCAGATTCATAGTTGCTGCCAATTCGGGCAGGCTCCCTCATGGTACGTGGATAGCCTCCGATGATGTTTCTGCACGGTACTTCTGGTTTGACGGCGAAAAGGGTACAGTCACCGACGAGGAAACAGGCGCAAAAAAATCCTTCCGTATCAGTGTTGACGGAGACTGTTTCACCTTCGATTACGGCGATGCTTCCGAGGAAGCCCGTGTGTCGTGGCTGGGCAGCAAGGCTTTCAATATCACATGGAGCGACGGCCGCCTTGAAACTATGCGCTGTTACAGCGATGGACCGCTTAACTACGATGACCTGCTTACGGGGCAGTGGATCGGAAGCGGCACTGTGAACCGTGTGTATGACATCAAGGGAGTAAACGGCTCTTATCTCGATACCGGCACAAACAAGGGGACAAGCTTCCGTTACGAAAAGGACGGGAATGACCTTTATTTCCATACGGGAAGAAATGCCGGAACTGCTCATGCGGTCATAACTCCTGTTGATTCGGTACATATCGACCTTGCATGGGATGACGGCACATCCGAAAGGCTGACAAAGCACAACGTTGAGCAGATAAACGGTATAACCTACGTTAACGGCATACTCATCGCAAACAAGACCTACGACCTGCCGTCGACTTATAATCCCGGAGCCATACTCCCCGAAGCGCAGGCGGCTTTCAATGAGATGAAGGCAGCGGCTGCCCGTGACGGGCTGAATCTGTGGATATGCTCGGGATTCCGCTCCTACAGCTATCAGCGTGACCTTTATAATTCATATGTCAACCGTGACGGCAAGGCGAAAGCGGATACATTCTCCGCAAGGCCGGGACATTCCGAGCATCAGACGGGACTTGCCATGGATATAAACATGGCAGGCGATGTATTCAATAATACCCGTGAAGCCAAGTGGATAGCCGCACACTGTGCCGAATACGGATTCATACTCCGCTATCCGCAGGGAAAACAGGACATAACAGGCTACAAATACGAATCATGGCACGTCCGCTATCTGGGAAAGCCCCTTGCGGCGGAGGTCACTGATTCCGGGCTTACTCTTGAGGAATTCCTCTGTATAGATTCTGTATACAAATACTGATGAAAGGAAAATGCTTATGAAGCTTTTACAATGCTATATCGACAATATCATTACAACTGCGCTGATGGAGGATATCAACTATATCGACGCAGCAGCCGACAATCTCATCCCGCCCGAGCACAGAAGCTCCGCTTACTACGTTGCAAAGGATACAGGCGTAGTCTGCGGCATCGAGGTTGCAAAGAGAGTTTTTGACCTGGCAGGCGGAGATGTTGACTTTAAGATACTGCTTCAGGACGGAACAAAGGTGCAGAAGGGCGATATCATTGCCGAGCTGGAGGGAAGCACTCTTACTCTGCTGAAAGGCGAAAGAACAGCGCTCAATATCCTTCAGCATATGTCAGGCATAGCTACCGCCACAAACAAGTGCGTAGAGCTGGTAAAGGGCACTAACGCATCCGTTACCGATACAAGAAAGACTCTCCCCGGACTCCGTGCGCTTCAGAAGTACGCAGTAACTGTGGGCGGAGGCAAGAATCACCGCTTCAACCTGTCGGATGCTGCAATGCTTAAAGATAATCATATCGACGCATACGGCGGCATCACAGCAGCAGTAACAGCGCTCCGTGAGAAGATAGGCCATACCGTAAAGGTAGAGGTCGAAGTAAGAACTCTCGATGAGCTGAAAGAGGCTCTCGACAACAAGGTGGAGATAATCATGCTTGACAACATGAGCTGTGACGATATGAAGAAGGCTGTGGAGATAACAGCAGGCAGGGCACTGCTTGAGGCTTCGGGAAATGTCACATCTGAGAATATCCGCTCTGTGGCTGAAACAGGAGTTGATATCATATCTCTCGGCGCACTGACACACAGCGTGAAGTGCTTTGATATATCCATGAAGATAAAGAAGTGATATTCAAGGGAGCGTTATGCGCTCCCTTTCAGTCTGTAGATAAAGTCAGATTTTATACGGCATTATCGGGCGGACGAGGGCGTCCGCCCCTACAAAATGGCTATTCTTCGTGAATGCTTTAGTAGGGGACGGCGTCCTCGACGTCCCAAAATTAGTTTTTCGACGGCTTGAAGGGAGCGTTATGCGCTCCCTTTTTTGTGCTCATATTTTCTGTTCACATTTTTTTCATAAACTTGTTGACATACGCTCTCTGCGGTTGTATAATTACTATGTATAAACTATTAATGCGGAGGCTGATATGAAAAATTTTTTTAAGTCAGCAGGCGTCTTCTTCCGTGCTATGCCTCACTTCCTGCTGTTTGAATTGCTGTTCAAGCTGGTAATGGTCGCAGTAGGTGCGCCCGTACTCGCTTTTTTACTGAAATGGACGATGAAGTGTTCGGGAATAAAGTACCTCTCCGATGAGAATGTGCTGTTCTTCCTGAAACATCCCGTTACTATACTGGTGCTGATACTTATACTTTTCTTCTCGGCGTTCTTCTCGTTCGTGGAGCTGTCGGCTCTGGCAGGCTGTTTCTCGGGCTTCTTCAAAAAGAAGAAAGTCGGCTCCTTTGAAATGACGAAGATAGGCTTTGAAGCTTTCAAGTATGCTTTCAGAGGAATGGGTATCCTTGATTTCATCGGGTTCATGTTCTGTTCGGCACTGGCACAGTTCACTATGTCGTCAGGTGTGTTCATGGCTCCGTTCATGCCTATACTGCGGAGAATATTCCGCTCGGTAAACGGCTGGATGGCGGTTGCGGCGTATATCCTCATACAGCTGCTGTTCGTTATCATAATTGTCAGCTCGGCGTACAGCCTGCATCTGCTGATACTCACAAAGGATAAATTCCACGACTGCATAAAGAAGAGCAAGAAGATGATAAGCGGCGAAAAGTTCAAGATGGTATTCGCTATGCTGCTCTGGACTCTACTTGTAGTTGCGCTCATAGCACTTGTTACTTTCGGCGTAAGCTTTTTCATAATCCTTGCGGTGAAAGGCGTATCCAACCACCGAACCGCATTCAGAACGGCTCTGAAAGTGCTGAAGTATGCGGCAAACGTATTCACGGCTATGTCGGCTTTCTTCTCCGCACCTGCGGTAATGTGCTGGCTGACAGGCAGATTCTTCACTGATATCGACGAAAAGGAAAAACTTGAACTCCCTGTTATCCAGCATGAAAAGGTGTCTAATGTCAAGAAGGCAGCGATGGTATGCGTTATAGCAGCTGCGGCATTCTTTGCTAATTTTTCCTACATCCGTGAGCTTTACAAAGGCAACGTTTCTCTTAACGTGGGCATCCTTGCGAGAACTCAGGTAACGGCTCACCGTGGAGCATCCAAGGTGGCTCCGGAGAATACGATCCCCGCATTTGAAGCGGCCATCGAAAGCGGTGCGGATTATATCGAGCTGGACGTTCAGCTTACAAAGGACGGCGAACTTGTGGTCATGCACGATGACGACATCAAGCGCACCACAGACGGTGAAGGCCCGCTCAGCCTTATGACCTACGAGGAGACGCAGAAGTATTCCGCAGGAAGCTGGTTCAGCGACGACGGCACTTTCAACGATGTGAAGATACCTAAGCTTTCGGAGGTCCTTGAACTGGTTGGCCATGACATCCTCCTCAATATCGAGATAAAGAGCCATGGCAACGTTGCGGCTACAGCTGAAAAGGTGGCTGAACTTGTCGAGGAGTACGATATCGCCGATTCATGCTATGTTACATCATTCTCCTATCAGGCACTGAAGAAGATCAAGGAGGTCAACCCTGATATAAAGACGGCGCTTATCGCAAATATCGCTCCGTCTACGGTTTATTCGCAGATGAAGTATATCGACGCCATAAGCATGAATTATCTCTTCGTGAATCAGAGCGTGGTCAACTATGCTCACCACAGCGGCAAGAAGGTCTTTGTATGGACTGTTGACCGTTCGGGAGAAATGAAGAAGATGATGGCTCTGGGCGTGGACAATATCATCACTAACCGCCCCGATAAGGCGAAGGAAGTGGTGGATTCCGACAGCGTAGGCGATACTGTGCTTACGGGACTGGAATATGTGTTCGGCAACTGACACATAAGCGACAGGTAAAACAAAGGGATATCAACGGGATACAGGCAATATCCCGTTGATATGATATATAGTTAAAACAAAATTATCGTTCATTAAAAATTTACAATTACAATTTGTTCCAATGGCTTGATTTATATAATATATTGTGATATAATAATTTACGTTGAGTGCGCTGAATGCGTACTGACTGCAATTAAGATATGCGTTGAAACGGAAGGTTGCTGACGGTTTGTCAGGTAATTTCCGTGGAGTATGTCCGATTTTAAACCGGGCGATTGGAATAGCGAACACAGTTTGTGCTTTTATTCTCACGCAGCTTGCGTATGCGTGAACTATGCTCTTTTTGTGCTCAAATGCTGTCGATCACTCGGAAAACATAACGGTTTTTCGAGTTTTTTTATCAGATACGGCATGAAACACACGGATGCGTGTGATATTCCAGTTTGCGTCCCCGTCAAAATTTACAAGGAGGCGAAAACAATGGCAGTCAATGAAAAAATCAGATTCAAGATCAAGGGTTACGATCACGCTACTGTTGATATCGCAGCAGCTAAGATCGTTGAGGCAGCTAAGAGAAGCGGTGCAAGAGTTTCAGGACCTATCCCGCTCCCTACTGACAAGGAAGTTGTTACTATCCTTCGTGCAGTTCACAAGTACAAGGACAGCCGTGAGCAGTTCGAGATGAGAACTCACAAGAGACTCGTAGACGTTATCCGTCCTACAGACAAGACAACTGCTGCTCTTGATAAGCTTGAGATCCCTGCAGGCGTTGACGTTGTAATGGAAGTTAAGTAATCCCTTACACTCAATAAAATGCAAACCACCGCTTCGGGAAGCGGAATGACGGTGATCCGTCGGTCAAGTCGATGCAATATCGACCAATAACCTAACAGGAGGAAATGCGATATGCAGAAAGGTATTATCGGTAAGAAGATCGGTATGACTCAGATCTTCGACGAAGCAGGAAAAGTTGTTCCTGTAACAGTTGTAGAAGCCGGCCCCTGCGTTGTAGTTCAGAAGAAGACCGTTGAAAACGACGGCTATGCTGCACTTCAGCTCGGTTACGGCGACGTTAAGGTTCAGAGAATGAACAAGCCAATGAAGGGCCATTTTGATAAGGCTGACGTGGCTTGCAAGAAGACTCTCAAGGAATTCAGACTTGAGGACTGTGATGCACTTAACGTAGGCGACATCGTAAAGGCTGATACATTTGCAGTTGGCGACGCTATCGACGTTGTCGGCACAAGCAAGGGTAAGGGCTACGCAGGTCCTATCAAGCGTCACAATCAGCACAGACTCAAGGAAACTCACGGTACTGGCCCTGTTCACAGACAGGCAGGTTCAATGGGGGCTTGCTCATCCCCTTCAAGAATCTACAAGGGTAAGGGCATGGCTGGCCACATGGGCGCAGAGCAGGTAACTGTTCAGAATCTCGAAATCGTTAAAATCGACGTTGAAAACAATCTCATCGCTATCAAGGGCGCTATTCCCGGTCCTAAGGGCGGTATCGTTTATATCGTTGACAGCGTTAAGGCTTAAGGAAGGAGGAAGCGTATATGTCTACAATTTCAGTATTTGATATGACAGGTAAGCAGGTTTCCGAAACAGAGCTTAACGACGAAGTATTCGGAATCACTCCCAACGAAGGCGTTATGCACGCTGCAGTTGTTAATTACCTCGCAAACCAGAGACAGGGTACACAGTCCACTCTTACAAGAACAGAAGTAAGCGGCGGCGGCAGAAAGCCCTGGAGACAGAAGGGTACAGGTCACGCAAGACAGGGTTCAACCCGTGCTCCACAGTGGGTACACGGCGGAATCGCTCTTGGTCCTAAGCCCAGAGATTATAGATATGCCCTGAACAAGAAGGTAAAGAGACTTGCTATGAAGTCTGCGCTTTCTACTAAGGTCATCGACAACAACATGATCGTTCTTGACGCTCTCACACTTGAAAGCTACAAGACAAAGCCTGTTGTTGAAATGCTCAAGGCTCTCGGCGTTGAGGGTAAGGCTCTCATCGTTACAGCAGAGGCTGATGCAAAGGTTATCAAGAGCGCAGCTAACATCCCCGGTGTTAAGACTGCTGCTGTAAATACACTGAATGTATACGATATTCTCAACTACGATAAGTTCATCGTTGTTAAGAATGCAGTAGGAAAGATCGAGGAGGTGTACGCATAATGAAAGCACCACAGGATATCATTCTGAAGCCCGTTATCACAGAGAGATCTATGGACGATCTTCAGGCAGGAAAGTACACCTTTAAGGTTGCTAAGGACGCTAACAAGTCCGAAATAAAGAAGGCTGTAGAGCAGCTCTTCGGCGTTGAAGTTGCTAAGGTAAACACACTCAACGTTAATGGCCGTAACAAGAGAGTAGGCAGATACTTCGGTAAGACTGCTGACTGGAAAAAGGCTATCATCACTCTTACAGAGGGTTCAAAGACTATCGAATTCTTCGAGGGTATGGTTTGATCGGCTGAAAAATGAGCCGACACTTATGGGAGTAATGCTCCCGACAATAATGC
Organism: Ruminococcus flavefaciens FD-1; assembly: GCA_000174895.1. GTDB lineage: Bacteria > Bacillota > Clostridia > Oscillospirales > Ruminococcaceae > Ruminococcus > Ruminococcus flavefaciens_A. The sequence goes on along the minus strand of ACOK01000089.1, from coordinate 21,401 downwards.
ATTAAAGGAGAAAAGTTAAAATGGCTATAAAGACTTATAAGCCTACGACACCTTCGAGACGTCAGATGACTGTAACTGACTACTCGGTTCTGTCAAAGGTTGAGCCGGAGAAGAGCCTTCTCGAACCCATGAAGAAGAAGTCGGGAAGAAACAGCTACGGCCGTATCACAGTTCGCCACAGAGGCGGCGGAAACAGAAGAAAGTACCGTATCATCGACTTCAAGAGAGACAAGGACAACATGATCGCAGTTGTCAAGACTCTTGAGTACGATCCGAACAGATCAGCATTCATCGCTCTCGTTGAGTACGAGGACGGCGAAAAGAGATACATCCTTGCTCCTAACGGACTCAAGGTAGGCGACAAGATCGAGTCAGGTCCTGAGGCTGATATCAAGCCCGGCAACGCTCTCAAGCTCGCTGACATCCCTGTTGGTACTTTCATCCACGCTATCGAGCTTTATCCCGGTAAGGGCGCTCAGCTCGTAAGAAGCGCAGGCAACCAGGCTCAGCTTATGGGTAAGGAAGACAAGTATGCACTCGTCAGACTTCCCTCAGGCGAAATGAGAAAGGTTCCGATCAACGCTAAGGCTGCTATCGGACAGGTTTCAAATATCGATCACGAGAACGTTAACTATGGTAAGGCAGGCCGTGTAAGAAACATGGGCTGGAGACCTACTGTTCGTGGTTCTGTCATGAACCCATGCGACCATCCACACGGTGGTGGTGAAGGTAAGTCACCTGTCGGACGTCCGGGCCCTGTAACACCTTGGGGTAAACCAGCTCTCGGTTACAAGACTCGTAAGAAGCACCACAGAACTGATAAGTTCATCGTAAAGCGCCGCAACGGCAAGTAATCTGAAAGGAGGAACTTGATCAATGAGTAGAAGTATCAAAAAGGGACCTTATGTCCAGGAAGTTCTCCTGAAGAGGGTCGTTGCAATGAACGAAGCAGGCGAAAAGAAGGTTCTCAAGACATGGAGCCGTTCTTCAACAATATTCCCTGATTTCGTTGGTCATACATTCGCTGTTCACGACGGCCGCAAGCACGTGCCTGTATACGTAACAGAGGATATGGTCGGCCATAAGCTCGGTGAGTTCGCACCTACAAGAACTTACAAGGGCCACGCCGGTTCCAAGACATCAAATAACGGTAAGAAATAAGCGGAAGGAGGAGTTTGAAAGATGGAATCAAGAGCTTATTTAAGAAATGCTCGCATATCACCCAGAAAGGTACAGATCGTTCTGGATCTTATCAGAAACAAGCCTGTAGATATCGCACTGGCTACTTTAGATCTGACTCCCAAGGCTGCAAGTCCTATCGTTTCAAAGCTTGTTAAGTCCGCTCAGGCAAATGCTGAGAACAACTTCAGCATGGATAAGGATAACCTCGTAGTTGCTGAGTGTTTCGTAACACCAGGCCCTATAATGAAGAGGATCATGCCAAGAGCACAGGGCAGAGCATACAGAATATTAAAGAGAACATCACACATCACAGTTGTTCTTAAAGAAAAAGAATAATCCCAAGGAGGTTTGAATAATGGGCCAGAAAGTTAATCCACACGGACTCCGTGTCGGCGTTATTAAGGATTGGGATTCACGCTGGTATGCCAATAAGGCAGACTTCGGCGATACTCTCGTTGAGGATTACAACGTTCGTAACTTCATTAAGAAGAGCTTATATGCTGCTGGTGTTCCCAGAATTGAGATCGAGCGTTTCGCTGATAAGGTAAGAATCCACATTCACTGCGCTAAGCCCGGTATCGTAATCGGCAGAGGCGGCGCAGAGATCGAAAAGCTCAGAGTACAGCTTGAAAAGATGATGAAGAAGCAGGTATTCATCAACATCATCGAAGTTAAGCAGCCCGATATGGACAGCCAGCTCGTTGCTGAAAAGATCGCTCTCGACCTCGAGAACCGTGTATCTTTCAGAAGAGCTATGAAGCAGTCTATCGGCAGAACAATGCGTCTCGGCGCAAAGGGTATCAAGGTCAAGGTTTCAGGCAGACTTGCCGGTGCCGAGATCGCAAGAAGCGAGAGCTACCACGAAGGTACAATCCCACTTCAGACAATCCGTGCTGATATCGACTATGGTTTCGCAGAAGCAGATACAACTTACGGCAAGCTTGGCGTAAAGGTTTGGATCTACAAGGGCGAAGTTCTCAAGGGCGATGCTGCTAAGGCTGCTGCTCAGAGAGAAAAGGTTGAGAGAAAGAACGACAGAGGTAATGACAGACGCCGCCGTGATGACCGCAGAGACGGAAACAGACGTGGCGGAAACAGAAACTTCAATCGTGACGCTAAAAGAGAAGGAGGTAACCAGTAATGCTGCTTCCAAAGAGAGTTAAGTACCGCAGAGTCCACAGAGGACGTCTGAAGGGTAAGGCATACAGAGGAAATAAGGTAACTTACGGTGATTTCGGTCTTCAGGCTCTTGAGCCTGCTTGGATCACATCCAACCAGATCGAGTCTGCCCGTATCGCTATGACACGTTACATCAAGCGTGGCGGTCAGGTATGGATCAAGATCTTCCCTGACAAGCCAATCACAGAAAAGCCCGCTGAAACTCGAATGGGTTCAGGTAAGGGTTCACCGGAATACTGGGTAGCAGTTGTAAAGCCGGGCCGTGTTCTCTTTGAGATCAAGGGCGTTGCTGAGGAAACTGCAAGAGAAGCTATGCGTCTCGCTATGCACAAGCTTCCTATCAAGTGTAAGTTCGTTACTAAAGCAGAGCAGGAGGTTGAGCAGTAATGAAGGCATCAGAAATCAGAGAAATGTCAGTTGATGAGCTCAACGAGAAGCTCACCAGCCTGAAGGAAGAGCTCTTCGCTCTCCGCTTCCAGCTGGCTATCAATCAGCTTGATAATACAGCTCGTCTCAAGGCTGTAAAGAAGGATATTGCACGCATCAAGACAACTCTGCGTCAGGCAGAGCTTGCTGCACAGCAGTAAGAAAGGGAGGATTTAGCTAATGTCTACTGAGAGAAACCTTAGAAAAACAAGAGTCGGTAAGGTTGTAAGCGATAAGATGGATAAGACCGTCGTAGTTGCTATCGTTGATAACGTTAAACACCCGCTTTATAAGAAGATCATCAAGCGTACCGTTAAGCTCAAGGCTCACGATGAGAACAATGAGTGCAGAATCGGTGACCGTGTTGAGGTCATGGAGACACGTCCGCTTTCCAAGGACAAGAGATGGCGTGTTACCACAATCATTGAAAAGGCTAAGTAATTAATTTTTTGATAGAAGCTTTAAGCTTGAAAGGAGGAACTCGCTGTGATACAGATGCAGACTTATCTTAAAGTCGCTGATAACACTGGCGCAAAGGAGCTTATGTGTATCAGAGTTCTGGGAGGTACACGCAGAAGATATGCAAATATCGGCGATGTAGTAGTTGCTTCCGTTAAGAAAGCAACACCCGGAGGCGTTGTAAAGAAGGGCGATGTTGTAAAGGCAGTTATCGTTCGTTCAGCAAAGGGTCTCAGAAGAGAAGACGGTACTTATATCCGTTTCGATGAGAACGCTGCTGTTATTATTAAGGAAGACAAGAACCCAAAGGGTACCCGTATTTTCGGACCAGTTGCTAAGGAGCTCCGTGAAAAGGAGTATACAAAGATCCTCAGCCTTGCTCCCGAGGTTCTTTAATGGAGGTGTCATTCGATTATGAGTAAAGTTCATGTAAAAACCGGTGACACTGTTATCCTTCTCACCGGTAAGTACGAGGATAAATTCGACAGCAAGGGCGACAGAAAGACAGGTAAGGTCGTTGAAGTAAGCCCTAAGGAAGATAAGGTTATCGTTGAAGGCATCAACCTTATCACAAAGCATGTAAAGCCCACAAGAATGGGTGAAAAGGGCGGCATCATCAATACTGAGGCTCCCGTATATGCTTCAAAGGTACAGCTCGTTTGCCCTAAGTGCGGCAAGCCCACAAGAGTTGGCCATGTTATAGAAGACGGCAAGAAGCTCCGTGTTTGCAAAAAATGCGGCAAGTCTTTTGAATAATGTAAAGGAGAAACGACAATGGCAAGATTAAAGGATTATTATGTTAGCGACGTTGCTCCCGCACTGATGAAGAAATTCGGCTACAAGAGCGTTATGCAGATCCCTAAGCTCGACAAGGTTGTTATCAATGTCGGCGCAGGCGAAGCTAAGGACAACGCAAAGGTAATAGATGCTATCATGACTGATCTCGCAGCTATCACAGGTCAGAAGCCTGTTATCTGCCGTGCTAAGAAGTCTGTAGCTAACTTCAAGCTCCGTGAGGGTATGCCTATCGGTGTTAAGGTAACACTCAGAGCTGAGAAGATGTATGAATTCGTTGACAAGCTCTTCAACGTTGCGTTCCCCCGTGTACGTGACTTCAGAGGAATCAGCGCTAACTCATTCGACGGCAAGGGCAACTACTCTACTGGTATCAAGGAACAGCTCATCTTCCCTGAGATCGAATACGATAAGATCGACAAGGTAAGAGGTATGGATATCAACTTCATCACAACAGCTCAGACAGATGAAGAAGCAAGAGAGCTCCTGTCACTTATGGGCGCTCCGTTCATCAGATAATCAGGGAGGAAAGAAAATGGCTAAGAAGGCAATGATCAACAAGCAGCAGAGAACTCCCAAGTATTCCACAAGAGCATACAACAGATGCAAGATTTGTGGCAGACCTCACGCATATCTCAGAAAGTTCGGCATCTGCCGTATCTGTTTCAGAGAGCTTGCTCACGACGGTCAGATCCCGGGTGTTAAGAAGGCAAGCTGGTAAAATACGAAAAGGAGGAAATCGGCATGCAGATAACTGATACAATCGCTGATCTTTTAACAAGAATTCGTAATGCGAATACTGCAAAGCACGCCACAGTTGACGTACCCGCTTCAAGAGTCAAGAAGGATATCACACAGATCCTCGTTGACGAAGGTTACGTAAAGGGCTTCCAGATGATCGAAGATGGCAAGCAGGGCGTTATCAGAATCACACTTAAATACGGCGACAACAAGTCACCTGTTATAACAGGCCTCAGAAGAGTTTCTAAGCCTGGTCTGCGTATCTATTCAAGCTGCGCAGATATGCCAAAGGTACGTAAGGGCCTTGGTATCGCAATCGTTTCAACTTCAAAGGGAATCGTAACTGACAAGAAGGCAAGAGAGCTCAATGTCGGCGGCGAAGTTCTCGCATACGTTTGGTAAGGAGGAAGCTGATATGTCAAGAATCGGTAAAATGCCCATCAGCATTCCCGCAGGCGTAGAGGTTAAGAACGAAAATAACCTTATCACTGTTAAGGGACCAAAGGGCGAGCTTTCAAGACAGTTCAACAATGAGCTCGGCATCGAAGTCGCTGACGGACAGATCAATGTAACAAGACCAAGCGATGACAAGCGTCACCGTTCACTTCACGGTCTTACAAGAACACTTATCGCTAACATGGTAGAGGGCGTAACAAACGGTTACTCCAAGACTCTCGAGATCGAGGGCGTTGGTTACCGTGCTGCAAAGAGCGGCAATAAGGTAAACCTCAGCCTTGGTTTCTCACATCCTGTTGTACTTGAGGAAACAGCAGCTATCAAGCTCGACGTTCCACAGCCCAACAAGATCGTTGTAAGCGGTATCGACAAGCAGGCTGTAGGTCAGTTTGCAGCTGAAATACGTGAAAAGCGCCCACCTGAGCCATACAAGGGCAAGGGCATCAGATACGAAGGCGAGCATATCATCCGCAAGGAAGGTAAGGCCGGTAAGGGCAAGAAGTAATTAAAAGGAGTACATTGCTATGATTAAGAAATTTGACAGCAATAAGGCAAGATTAAAGAGACACCGCAGAGTTCGTGCAAAGATCTCAGGAACTGCCGAGCGTCCACGTCTCAATGTGTTCCGTTCTTCAAAGCACATCTACGCTCAGCTCATCGACGATGTAAACGGTGTTACTCTTGCTTCTGCATCCAGCATGGATAAGGGCTTTGAGGGCAACGGCGGCAACGTTGAGGGTGCTCGCAAGGTCGGCGAGATGATCGCTAAGAATGCAGCTGATAAGGGTATCAGCGAGGTTGTTTTCGACAGAGGCGGCTACCTCTACCACGGAAGAGTTCAGTCTCTCGCAGAAGGCGCAAGAGAAAACGGCTTAAAGTTCTAAGAGGGAGGTAACACAATGGCTAATATTGAAAATCAGGCTCCTGAGTTCGTTGAGAAGGTCGTAGCTATCAACCGTGTATCAAAGACAGTTAAGGGCGGACGTATCATGAAGTTCTCCGCACTCGTAGTTGTCGGCGACGGAAACGGCACAGTAGGCTTCGGTCTCGGAAAGTCAGGCGAAGTTCCCGATGCTATCCGCAAGGGTATCGAGGACGCAAAGAAGAACCTTGTTAAGATCGCTCTCAAGGGCACAACAATCCCACACGAGATCGTTGGCGCTTTCGGCGCAGGCAGAGTTCTTATGAAGCCCGCTGCACCCGGTACCGGCGTTATCGCAGGCGGTCCTGTCCGTGCCGTTATCGAAGTAGCAGGCATCAAGGATATCAGAACAAAGTCTCTTCGTTCAAATAACCCCTGCAACGTTGTTAGAGCTACTATCAACGGCCTCGTAAACTGCACATCCGCTAAGGAAGTTGCTGCTAAGAGAGGCAAGTCAGTCAAGGAAATTTTAGGTTAAGGAGGCAGTAACAAATGGCTAAGAACATAAAGCTCGTAAAGAGCCTCATCGGAAGAAAGAAAGACCAGATCGCTACTGCACAGTCACTTGGCCTGAGAAAGGTCGGCGACACAACAACTCAGCCCGACAATGCTCAGACACAGGGCAAGATAAATAAGATCTCACACCTCATCGAGGTTACAGAAGCGTAAACAAGGAGGTGCACTGATATGAAAATTCACGAATTAACTCCAGCTCCTGATTCAAACAAGGCTGTAAAGCGTATCGGCAGAGGCCACGGTTCAGGAAACGGTAAGACTGCAGGCAAGGGCCACAAGGGACAGAATGCCCGCAGCGGCGGCGGCGTTAGAATCGGCTTTGAAGGCGGTCAGATGCCACTCGCAAGAAGAATCCCTAAGAGAGGATTCAACAACATCTTCGCTGCAAAGTATGCTACTGTAAATGTATCCGACCTTAACAAGTTTAAGGACGGTACAGAGGTAGATACAGAGCTTCTCATCGCTTCAGGCCTCATCAAGAAGGCTTACGACGGCGTTAAGATCCTCGGTAACGGCGAGCTTACATCTCAGCTTACAGTTAAGGCTGCTAAATTCTCCGCAAGCGCAAAGGAGAAAATTGAAAAGGCCGGAGGAAAGGCTGAGGTGATGTAATGTGTTTCAGACCCTGAAAAAGGCTTGGGGCGTTCCCGAGATTCGCAAAAAGATCTTATACACATTACTCATGATCGTTATCTTCAGATTCGGAAGCGCAGTTACTGTTCCCTTCCTCAACCCCGAGGTCGTAAAGACATGGATGGCTGACAAGGCTTCAAACGGTAACTTCCTCGATTATCTGAATACACTTACAGGTGGCGCACTTTCAAAGGCTACCGTATTCTCACTTTCAATCACACCGTTCATCAACGCTTCTATCATCATGCAGCTGCTGACATATGCGCTGCCGCCTCTCGAACGTATGCGTGACGAGGGCGAAGAGGGAAGGAAAAAGATCGATAAGATCACCGCTGTAGTAGCTATGGTACTTGCTTTCGTAATGTCCTATGCTTACTACATCACCCTCAAGCGTATGGATGACGGCAACGGCGGATACGCTGTAAAGTTCCTCAGCGGAGCTGAAGGCTACTTCGCTATGGCTGTTATCATCTTCTGTTTCGTTGCAGGTGCAATGATCGTTGTATGGATGGGTAACCGTATCAGCGATAAGGGTATAGGAAACGGTATTTCTATGCTCCTCTTCGCAGGTATCGCAGCAAGATTCCCTGTTGATGCAGGTACTCTTCTCACACTTACTAAGGATAACCCGAGCAAGTACCTCTTCGTTACTATCGGTTATGTCCTGTTTATTATCGCCGAGATCGCTTTCATCGTCTTCATGAATGAAGCAGAAAGACGTATCCCGATCCAGTACGCAAAGCGTGTCGTAGGAAGAAAACAGTACGGTGGCCAGAAGACACATATCCCGATAAAGGTTATCATGAGCGGTGTTATGCCAATCATCTTCGCTATGTCGCTTATGTCACTGCCACAGACAATCCAGCTTTTCGCAGGAGAGCCTACAAAGGCAGAGGGCTTCTACTACCACTTCTGTCACTTCTTCAATACAAGAAGCTTCTCCTACGCAGTGATCTACTTCTTACTGATCATCGGCTTTAACTACTTCTACGTTTCTATCCAGTACAATCCTGTTGAGATCGCTAACAATCTCCGCCAGTCAAACGGCGGTATCCCCGGCATCAGACCCGGTAAGCCCACTTCTGATTACATTCAGAGAGTACTCAATAAGATCTCACTGGTAGGAGCTATATTCCTCGGAATAGTTGCTGTCATTCCGATCTTTATCTCAATGGCAGACCCACAGCTCTCATCACTTTCGATGGGCGGTACAACAATACTCATCGCAGTATCAGTTGCACTGGAAACAACACGTGTACTTGAATCCCACATGATGATGCGTCATCACAAGGGCTTCTTAAAGTAAAAGGAGGACAGAGCATATGAACCTTATCTTCTTAGGCGCTCCCGGCGCAGGCAAGGGTACTCAGGCAGAAGTCGTTTCAGACGAGCTGAATATCCCACAGATCTCAACAGGCAATATTCTCAGAGAAGCTGCTAAGAACGGCACAGAATACGGCCTCAAGGCTAAGGCTGCTATGGATGCAGGTGCTCTCGTTTCCGATGATATCGTTATCGGTATCCTCAAGGAGAGGATCGCTGAGGATGACTGCAAGAACGGTTTCATCCTTGACGGTTTCCCAAGAACAGTTCCTCAGGCAGAAGCACTTGACGCAATGGGCATCAAGATCGACAAGGTAATCGAGATCCACGTTCCCGATGAAACGATCAAGCAGAGAGTTTCAGGCAGAAGAGTCTGCCAGGGCTGCGGAGCTTCTTACCACATCCAGTATAAACCCACTAAGGTTGAGGGTATATGTGATAAGTGCGGTGACAAGACTATCGTTCGTAAGGACGATCAGCCTGAAGTCGTTCTCGACAGACTCGCAACATATCACGAAAAAACAGCTCCTCTCAAGGGCTACTACGAAAAGCAGGGCAAACTTGTTACAGTAGAAGGCCAGGAAGAGGTCGCAGACACATCTAAGCTCACTCTCGCTGCTGTAGGGGTAGAGAAGTAATGAGCATAACTATAAAATCCAAGTCCGATTTAGCCATAATGCGTGAAGCAGGCAGAATTACCTGCGGCGCAATATGGTATGCGGGCGAGAGACTTAAGCCGGGTATGTCAACACTCGATGTTGATAAGTTAGTCGGCGAATACTACGCACGACACGGCTGCAAATCCTGTTTCAAAGGTCTCTATGGTTTCCCCGGAAACGCTTGTATATCAGTAAATGAAGAGATAATCCACGGAATACCAAAGGCCAGCCACAGATTAAAGGAAGGCGATATAGTAAGTATCGACACGGGAGCCGCTTATAAGGGCTTCAACGGCGACAGCTGCTGGACCTTCCCTGTAGGCAGGATTTCTGATGAGGCAAAGGCATTGCTTGAGGTCACAGAGCAGTCTCTCTATGAGGGCATCGCTCAGGCCCAGGTTGGCGCAAGAATCGGAGACATTTCTCATGCTGTTGAAGAGTACTGTGCTTCACGAGGCTACGGAATCGTAAGAAATTACTGCGGCCACGGCATCGGCAGAGAAGTTCATGAATCACCTGAGATACCGAACTGGGGTAAAGCCGGTCACGGTCCCAGACTGGTAGCGGGTATGACAATATGCATCGAGCCAATGATCAATGTCAAAGGCGACGATGTAAGAGTCATGAAAGACAAATGGACAGTCGTTACAAAAAGTGGTTCACTTTCAGCTCACTTCGAGCATATGATCGCAATAACTCCTGACGGTCCCGTGATATTGACACAACCCTGACGGAGGACATCATTGTGAAGCTCGCAAAAGGCTCTGTAGTTATTGCGGACGCAGGACGTGACAGCGGAGGCTTCTTCGTTGTAACGGATACTGACGGAAGCTTTTGTTACATCGCAGACGGCAAGTCAAGGAAACTCGATAAGCCCAAGCGTAAAAACATAAAGCATATCCGCACTACAGACAGTATGATCGAATTAAACGATATAACTGATAAAAAACTCAGGACTGTGCTGAGGCAGCTCGGCAGCGCTGAGTAAAGGAGGTTATGACAAGTGTCAAAGGAAGATGTGATCGAGGTCGAGGGCGTCGTTACTGATGCTCTGCCTAACGCAATGTTCAAAGTCCAGCTTGAAAACGGCCATGAGGTTCTCTCACACGTTTCAGGCAAACTCAGAATGAATTATATCAGGATAGTGCCAGGCGATAAGGTCAAGCTTGAAATGTCACCATATGATCTTTCAAAGGGCCGTATCACATGGCGTGTAAAGTAATCAGATAAACGGATAGTCCGCTATCCATCCGCATAAGGAGGTATATCAAATGAAAGTAAGACCTTCAGTAAAACCTATTTGCGAAAAGTGCAAGGTTATTAAACGTAAAGGCAGAATAATGGTTATCTGCGAAAATCCTAAGCATAAGCAGCGTCAGGGCTAAGCCCCACGCATTACATGGAGGTGTAAGTAAAATATGGCAAGAATAGCCGGTGTTGACCTTCCAAAGAATAAGAGAATCGAAATCGGTCTCACTTATATCTATGGTATCGGTCGTCAGACTGCAACAAACATCCTCGCTAATACAGGCGTAAACCCTGACACAAGAGTCAAGGACCTCGCTGAAGAGGATGTAGCTAAGCTTCGTGACTATATAGATGCAAATTACACAGTTGAGGGTGACCTCCGCCGTGAAGTTGCTCTTAACATCAAGAGACTTGTTGAAATAGGCTGCTACAGAGGCGTTCGTCACAGAAAGGGTCTCCCCGTAAGAGGTCAGAGAACCAAGACAAATGCAAGAACCCGCAAGGGCCCTGTAAAGACTATCGCAAACAAGAAGAAGTAAGGAGGTCATGAGCTTTGGCACAGCAGAAGGGTAAAAAAGTTACTACCATCAGAAGACGCAGAGAGCGTAAGAATATCGAAAGCGGCGCTGTACACATTCAGTCCACTTTCAACAATACAATCGTAACTATCACTGATACAGCAGGAAATGCTATATCATGGGCAAGCGCAGGCGAGCTCGGCTTCAGAGGTTCAAAGAAGTCTACTCCTTTCGCAGCACAGACAGCAGCAGAGACAGCTGCTAAGGCTGCTATGGAGCACGGTCTCAAGAATGTTGAAGTATACGTAAAGGGACCAGGTGCAGGTCGTGAAGCTGCTATCAGAGCACTTCAGACTGTAGGCCTTGAGGTAAGAATGATCAAGGACGTTACACCTATCCCGCACAATGGCTGCCGTCCGCCTAAGAGACGTCGTGTCTGATCAAACTGGAGGTGTATTAATATGGCAGTACAGAAAGAACCAATTCTTAAGAAGTGCAGATATCTGGGCATCAGCCCTGCTGTAATGGGCGTTTCCAAGAAGGAGTCAATCCGTTTCAAGAACGCTAACAACAGAAAGAAGATATCTGAATACGGTCTTCAGCTCAAGGAAAAGCAGAAGCTGAAGTTCATCTACGGCGTGCTCGAGAAGCAGTTCAGACACTACTTCGCTATCGCTGAGAAAATGGAAGGCAAGGCCGGTGATAACCTTATCACTGTTCTCGAATCCAGACTGGACAGCGTTGTTTACAGAATGGGTCTGGCTCTCACAAGAAGAGAAGCAAGACAGCTCGTTGTTCACAGCCACTACACAGTAAACGGCAAAAAGGTAAACATTCCTTCCTACAGAGTAAAGGTCGGCGATGTTATCGCCCTCAAGGAGAAGGACAGAACTTCTGAGAAGTTCAAGGCAACTGTTGAAGAGACTAAGGACAGACTCGTTCCTGTATGGCTCACAGCTAATAAGGACGATTTCTCTGCTACAGTTAATCGTCTCCCCTCAGCTGAGGATATTGACTACGAGGTAGCTACTCACCTCATCGTCGAGCTGTACTCCAAGTAATCTGAATAGACTGTTTGGATCAACTCAACTCGAAATAAACATTTATTGCGAAATAGGAGGGTTTTTATGCTGGAAAAAATCAATAAGCCTGATATAGATATTGTCGAGCTTAAAAGTGACGGCAAATACGGCAAATTCGTTTTAGCACCGCTGGAGCGTGGTTACGGTATTACACTTGGAAACAGCCTCAGACGTGTGCTGCTCTCCTCACTTCCTGGAGTTGCTGTAACATCCGTAAAGCTTTCGGGCAAGGATGGTACAGTACACCACGAGTTGTCAACAATTCCGGGCGTTAAGGAAGACGTTACGGAAATAATCCTCAGCATCAAGGGTCTTACTGCTAAGCTTTACGGCGAGGGTCCTAAGACAGTTTATATAGAGGCAGAGGGCGAATGCGAGATCACAGCAGGCGACATAAAAACCGATTCTGAGGTCAATATCCTTGATCCGGGTATGCATATCGCTACTCTCGGCAAGGACGCTAAGCTCTATATGGAGATCACCATTGACAGAGGCAGAGGCTATGTTTCTGCTGAACGTAACAAGAAGCAGATCAACCTCCCTGTTGATGTGATAGCTGTAGACAGCATCTATACACCTGTTCTCAAGGTAAACTATACCGTAGAGGATACAAGACTCGGTCAGGTAACTGACTACGATAAGCTCACTATGGAGGTATGGACAGACGGTACTATTTCCGCTAAGGAAGCTCTTTCACAGGCAGCTAATCTGCTTGGCGAGCACCTGAAGCTGTTCATCGACCTCTCAGAAGAAGCAGGTCTTGCAGAAGTTCTTGTTGAAAAGGACGAAAAGGGCAAGGAGAAGATACTGGAAATGACAATCGAGGATCTCGATCTTTCAGTACGTTCATTCAACTGCCTGAAGCGTGCAGGAATCAACACCGTGGATGACTTGATCAACAAGTCTGAGGAAGAAATGATGAAGGTTAGAAACCTTGGAAAGAAGTCCTTCGACGAGGTCAAGGAAAAGCTCCAGTCACTGGGCTTCGACCTCAGTTCAGAAGAGGAATAAAACAATAAGGTGCATACCCTGCACCATACACTAATAAAAGGAGTGAATTACAATGCCGGGTACAAGAAAGCTGGGCAGAACATCTGACCATAGAAAGGCTATGCTCAGAGGCATGGTAACTTTCCTTCTCGAAAACGGTCAGATCGAAACTACCGTTACAAGAGCTAAGGAAGTTCGTGCTGTTGCAGAAAAGATGATCACCATCGGTAAGAATAATGATCTGCACTCCAAGCGTCAGGTATTCTCATACGTAACTAAGGAAGATGTAGCGAAGAAGCTCTTCGACGAGATCGCTCCAAAGTACGCTGACAGAAACGGCGGTTATACTCAGATCGTAAAGATCGGACCACGCCGTGGTGACGCTGCTGAAATGGCTATTATCAAGCTCGTTTGATCGCAGATATGATTCAGGGCCGTTCCCTTCGGGGAGCGGTCTTTTTATATTGGTATTCGTAAATACAAATGGGAGTCCGTGGGCGGTTCTCATGCAGAATAATAATTCTGAGCAACATAATTGATATAAGTGTTTTTTTGACAGGGCAACAGCATTTACTTTTTTGGGGCAATTCATAATTCTTGTAAACCATCCGTAAAGCATCGCTACTCTTGCTTTACTACTTCGTCAGGGGGACGCTGTCCCCCTCATTCACCCCCTGCAAGGGAGATAACATCCCCCTTGACCCCGGAATGCCGCCTTCGGCGGTTTTTTATTATTTATTTAAAAGTAAACGCTGTTGCCCTGTTTTTTTGAGAAAACCACTTGCATTATCGCCCGATATATGGTATAATCTTCTTTAGTATTATTATGCCGTAAGGCAGAATGGAGATAGTATATGAATAAGAAAAAAATCGTAAGCGCTGTTGCTTCAGGGCTCTCTGCATCTGCAATAGCAGTCAGCTCAGCAATTTCCGCTTTTGCAGAGGAAACTCAGCCTGCTACAGCTGTTGCTTCTTCATCTCAGGAGATGACTCCTTCATCAGCTTTCCTCAGCATGGGTCTTCCTATGCTCATACTCTTCGCTCTTCTCTACTTCGTTGCAATACGACCACAGAAAAAGCGTGATCAGGAAATGAAGGAAATGCAGGCTAATATCCAGGTCGGCGATGAGATCGTTACAGGCGGCGGTATCGTTGGTATCGTTGTAAGCATCGGCGATGATACAGTCGTTATCGAGACAGGCGGCGCTAAGCACAAGCTCAGGATCAAGAACTGGGCTATAACAGAGAATGTTACAGCTGCTGAGCGTATGAAGGCTGATAAGCCTGCTAAGAAGTCTCCCCTTGCTTCAGCCGGCGTTGTAGACGATACAGCCAAGGAAAAGAAGTCCAAGAAAGCTTCAAAGGATGAATAAATAAGAATGCCTCCGCATAGGATTTACAAATATCCTGTACGGAGGTTTTTTATGCGCAGAAATAAAAAGAGCTTGTGGAGCAGTCAGCCCATGAGCATTATCCTGTCGGTCACTATCGGACTTGCAGCTGCTGTTGGTTTAGGATGTGTATTTTCAGCTCTGGTATATCTTGTCCTCAGAGATATGGGCCTCTCGGACGTTCTGGCGGCTCTCTCGCTGGCCGCAGGCGCTTATATGGGTTCTTATATATGCGGCAGGTACAGGCGGCACAGAGGCGCTGTCAGCGGCATTATCTGCGGAACACTGATGTTTGCGGTGATCTTTTTAGCAGGACTTGCTCTGCAAGTGGATACAGCGGATATAAAAAAACTCCTCCTGCTTGCCGTTTCGGGCTGTACAGGAGGAGTATGCGGAGTCAATTCAAAGCGTCCGTCATGGCTGATGGATCAGTAATTGCCTGATGTGTCTTCCATAAGCTTGAACTCGATATCATAGTAGCTGATGCCGCTCTTTTCGAGGTGAGCACATTTTGCGGGAACTGTGTCCCCTGCTTCAAATTTGCCTGATATAGCCTCGTAAAGCTCGTCATAGGTAGATATCTTCTTGCCGTCGATCTCGGTGATGAAGTCGCCTTCCTTCAGCTTGGTCTTGGCGATATCGCATTCCTTGTCAATACTCTGTATGTAAACTCCCTTGAAGTTTTCGGGGAGTTCCATTTTTATAGCTTCCTCTATGCTTGCACGTTTGGAAGCGCTGGACATATCAATAAGTGTGATACCGATGCGGAAACGTCCTGCAATGAAGCCGTTGTCGAGAAGCTCCTCGATAATGGGCTTTGCTTCGTTGATAGTGATAGCGAATCCCAGACCCTCGACCATAGAACTTACGTATTTGGATGAAGTAATGCCGATGACCTGACCGTACATATTGACCAGTGCGCCGCCTGAGTTACCGGGGCTGATATCGGCATTTGTCTGGATGCAGTCCATCTGGAAGCCTGTGGAGTCGCTTCTTATCTTACGGTTGATAGCGGAGATGATACCGTCTGTAACAGTGCTGGAAAGGTTTGCAGGGTTACCGATAGCCACTACCTGTTCACCGACTACAGATTCGTCGGAATCACCGAATACGGCAGGAGTGAGGTCAGTTGCGTTTACCTTGATGACAGCTATATCCGTTTTCACATCACGTCCGACTATTGTTGCGCTGTAGTTTTCCTCGTCAAGAGTCTGTATAAGGTGGTAGCCATCGGATTCAAGTACATGGGCATTGGTAACTATGTAGCCGTCCTTGGATATAACGATGCCCGAGCCTGTGCCTACAAGGTCTTTATGGGCAGGGTCGGTGTAGGTGTATATCTCAACGATGGAAGGACGTACAAGCTTTGCAACGCCTTCAGTGGTGTATCTGCCGCTTTCGTCCTTGTAATCCTCAAGCTCTTTGGCAGTTTCAGGCTTCTTTTCACTGTAGAGAACCACGGGACCTGTACTTTTGAATTTTTTCATGGCCTTGTTGCTGTTGGCGACGTCATAGATGATACCGATGACTGAAACCAGCAGACAGCAGGCGATAAGTCCTGCAACCAGCCTGTAAGCCAGCTTGTCGTCAACCTTTTCGGGCTCTTCATCCTCTCCGCTGTTGTACATCTCAGCGATAGTGCCATAGGGATTTTCAGGCGGGATATGCGCCCTTGTGTCATAGCCTGCAAATCCGATAGGCTCATACATGAATTTATCATAAACGGGCTTTCTCACATTCTGAGAAGGCGGAGGAGTTGTCTGCTGAGCGGATTGCTGTGTGCTGTTCTGAGCAGTATTTGTATCGTTCGAGTACTGCTTCACACTATCCTGAGAGCCGTAGGCCGTATTATCCACGGAGGAGCTGTTCTGTACCACAGTATTATCGGCAGCGTGATTGACCGCAGAAGGGGCACTCTGAGCAGCCATATTCTGAGATGAATAGGAATTGTAAGCTGTGCTCTGAGAGCCGTAGGCCGTGTTATCCACGGAGGAGCTGTTCTGCTCCGCAGTATTATCGGCAGCGTGATTGACCGCAGAAGGAGCACTCTGAGCAGCCGTATTCTGAGATGAATAGGAATTGTAAGCTGTGCTCTGTGAGCCGTAAGAGGTGTTATTTACGGGCTCTGAGCTTATCACAGTCCGTGTCTGCTTCAAAGGCTCGTTTATATCGGTGATACCTGCATTTGCGCTGTTCTGCACTGATGCAGACTGAGCATTTTCCACAGGCTCATTTCCAAAGGGAGTGATATTGTCTCTTTCTTCCATAATTATCCTTTCTTGACACTGTTGCGTTTTTCAGGTATCTCCACAAGGAATTCTGTGTATTCGTTGTAAACGCTCTTTACGACGATATGTCCGTCGTGGAGATGTACTATCTTGCGTGAGATAGAAAGTCCCAGACCGAGGCCGGTCGTATCTTTGCCACGTGATGAATCTGTCTTGTAGAATCTGTCGAATACCTGAGTTATCTCCTCATTGGTCAGGCCTTCGCCGGTATTCTTGATACCGATAGTTACCATGCCGTCCAGCTTCTCGAAGCGGAACGAAAGAGTTCCACGTTCGTTGATGAATTTCACGGCATTTTCTACCAGATTGTATATTACCTGCTGTATGAGGTCAGCGTCCACTTCAGCGTCGATACGTGGGCTTCCCAGGCCTTCAACTTCAATATGCTTGTCGTCGATCTTCTTTTCAAACATAAGAACTGTCTGGATGACAAGGTCTGTGAGATTGGTCTCCTTGAAGTTAGGGGACAGTGTACCCGACTCAAAGCGTGACATATTCAGCATTGAGCTGATGAGTATTCTCAGTCGCTTTATTTCCTTTGATACCAGTATAAGGTATTCATTCTGTCTTGTTTTGGGGATAGTACCGTCAAGAATTCCGTCAACGAAGCCTCCGATGGTAGTCATAGGAGTTCTCAGCTCGTGGGATACATTTGCGATGAAGGTCTTGGATGTTTCCTCACTGCTTGCCACATTTGCAGCGATAGCGTTGACATACTCAGCTATCTCCTTATTGGTGCCGGGGACAGTAGTGCTGATAGTTTCAGAGAAGTCGCCCTTTGCGTACATTTCCGATATTCTCATGAAGTCGTACTCATATGCGGCGAGACGTTTTGTTTTGCGGTTTAAAAGAAGATATGCAAGAACAGCGCCGATAATTCCCAGGCAGGCATAGGCGAGGGTAACTTTTATAGTGAAGCTGTTAAGGCTGTCGGAGCGCTGATAGAAAGCGGCATACATAGCCCTTGGAGTTGGATCATCCTGATTCTTTGCAAAGAACTGTGTAGCATAGAGCATAAAAGGCTCTTTCTGAGAGATATGAATGGAATCCAGGCCAAGGAAGTCCTTTTCATCCAGTCTCTGTATCATTGAGGATGAAAGATTCAGGTCGCCTACGGAGTTGTCATCCCTGAAAGCGATATTATTTCCGTTTTCGTCGTAGAGATATACGGAATAACTGCCGTTTGAGCTGAAGCTTCTGCAAAGGGAAGTAATATTCTCGTCGTACAGATTATCGGAGCGGTAGTACTGATCCTTGAAACAGTTTATCAGTATATCGCCTGTCTTGTTCAGCTCTTCCAGTTCGGCAGACCTGTATATTGCCGAGCTGAGAGAAACGGTAAGAACGCCCAGCAGAGCGATGAGAGATATGATTATAAACATGGTCATAACGAGAAGTTTATAATACGAGCTTTTTTTATTCTTCAAAACAGATCACCTCTGTGTACGAAACAAGGGGACATAATGTCCCCTTTGTCTGTCAATAACTCTTTGCGGAACATGAGGATGTTTCCGCTTTTCAGAAGGTGCGTATGCACCGTATGGTTATTATTCTTCTTCGTCAGCTTCAAACTTATAACCGACGCCCCAGACGGTTTTAAGAGACCATTTATCGGAGATACCCTCAAGCTTTTCACGGAGCCTTTTGATGTGGACATCTATAGTACGTGAATCGCCGTAGTATTCAAAGCCCCATACTTCATCAAGGAGCTGGTCACGGGTATAAACTCTGTTGGGGTTTGAAGCAAGGTAGTAAAGGAGCTCCAGCTCTTTGGGAGGAGTATCGATTATCTTTCCGTTGACTTTGAGCTCATAGCTGTCCATATTGACAGAAAGCTTATCGTAGTGGACCTCTTTCTGCTCGGGCTCGGAAATACCTGTGCCGACACGTCTTGTAACGGCGTTGATACGGGCGATAACCTCCTTGGCATCGAAAGGTTTTACTATATAATCATCTGCGCCCAGTTCAAGGCCGATGACCTTATCGATAGTCTCGCCCTTAGCTGTGATCATAATGATCGGCACATTTGAAATTTTTCTTATCTCACGGCAGACCTGCCAGCCGTCCTTACCTGGGAGCATTATATCAAGGAGTACCATATCAGGAGAGAGCGCCTTGAATTTAACAACTGCGTCGTCACCGTCATGGCAGAGAAGTACGCTGTAGCCGTCTTTTTCCAGATATAGTCTCAAGAGATCGCAAATATTCTTATCATCATCAACAATGAGGACCTTGAGGCCTTTGTCGTTAGTCATGGTAGTTCGACCTTCTTTCTGCACAAAGTAATTATTATATTTATTATAACTCAAAATTAAGAAAATGTCAATAAAAAATGAACAATTTTTTATGAAATATCGCATATTGCAGTCAGTATGAAAAGCCCGATTTATTGCAGTTTGTATAATATAAAACGGGTACATGGAAGTACCCGTTCTGATCATTCTTTATCTTTGAAAAAGTCGCTGCTGTATTCGGTAACAGTTGCCCTGTCGCCGTACACATCGATCTCGATATCCTCACGCTTTGTAAGGAATCTTATACCTGCGAAAAGCAGAGAGAATGCGAATGCGTTGACAAGGATGCTGAAGTAGATCCTGATACCCATGATACTTCCCAGCATTCCGCCGAAGATAATTCCGACGCATATGATGATGAGAGCTTCATACTTCTTGTTGTCGGGGTCAAACTCGATAAAAGCGAAGCAGGCCACAGCTGAGACCAGTGAATGGAAGATAGCCAGTCCCAGTGAGTAAGGAGCGTAGAATTCAAACTTGTAGGAATTCAGCTCCAGCACCATCATTACAGCCTCGAAGACGATGTATACTGAGTAGCCGATTTTCAGATGCCTTCTCATTCTTGCACTCTGTATGATGAGATAATCGGAAAAAGCAAGGAATCCGAAGCCTGCGACCTCAGTCACATATGCAATGCCTTCGAGCAGTTTTGTGAATATACTTGAAGGATCGTAGGTCTTGTAGTAGAGCATACATACAAGACCGAAGCCTATGAAAAGCAGATTGCCGATAAGTCCGAAAAAGATACCGCTGTTTAATCTTTCACGCATGGTATCCTCCTCAGCTCAGTGCTTTCAGCGCTCTCTGACCGATATCTTTTCTGAAGTGAGCTCCTTCAAAGCTGATTCCTTCGACTCCCTTGTAAGCGGTATCAAGAGCATCCTGTAAGGTCTCTCCCTTAGCAGTAACGCCGATGACACGGCCGCCGTTTGTAAGGAATTTACCATCCTCGCTGAGCTTTGTACCTGCATGGTAAACGAAACATCCGCTTACCTGACCCTTATCGTCGAAGCCGTTCATTTCTATGCCCTTGGGGTAGCTCTCAGGATAGCCGCCGCTTGCCATAACAACGCAGGCACAGCTTCCCTTATGCCACTTGATATCGACCTTGTCAAGCTCGTGGTTGTAGATAGCTTCGAATATCTCATAGAGGTCAGCATCCAGCATAGGGAGCACTACCTGAGTCTCAGGGTCGCCGAAACGGCAGTTGTATTCGATTACCTTTGGTCCCTTTGGAGTGAGCATAAGACCGAAGTAGAGACAGCCCTCGAAAGTGCGTCCCTCAGCGTTCATAGCGTTCATAGTGGGGAGGAATATCTTCTCCATGCACTCCTTAGCGATATCCTCTGTGTAGTATGGGTTAGGAGATACAGTACCCATACCGCCGGTATTCAGACCCTTGTCGCCGTCGAGAGCACGTTTGTGGTCCATAGAAGATATCATAGGAACCATAGTTTTGCCGTCAGTGAATGAGAGAACGGAAACCTCGGGACCTGTGAGGAATTCCTCGATAACGATACGTGCGGAGCTCTTGCCGAACTTGAGCTCGTCGATCATATCGTGAACAGCCTTGACAGCTTCTTCCTCGTTCTGAGCGATGATAACGCCCTTACCGAGAGCGAGGCCGTCAGCCTTGATAACTGCGGGGTAGCTGTTCTGTTCTTTGAGGTAAGCGATAGCCTTGTCGGATTCAGTGAATACCTCATAGAAAGCGGTAGGGATGTTGTATTTTTTCATCAGTTCCTTGGAGAATACCTTGGAGCCTTCGATGATAGCAGCGTTAGCTTTAGGGCCGAATGTCATGAAGCCTTCAGCCTGAAGAGCATCGACCATACCGAGAACCAGCGGATCATCGGGAGCGACTACTACCATATCGGGCTTGAGTTCTTTTGCGAGAGCCACAACGCCGTCGATATCGGTAGCGCCGACATTGAAGCATTCTGCGTACTTAGAGATACCGCCGTTGCCGGGGGTACAGTAAAGCTTACCGACATTTTTGCTTTCAGCCAGTTTCATGATGATGGCGTGTTCACGGCCGCCTCCGCCTACTACTAAAACGTTTTTCATTGGTGGATTCCTCCTGTATACTATAAATATTGTTCGATATTAAAGGCAGAGACAGTTCTGCCGATCCTGTTTTATAGTATAACATATATTTATTTATATTTCAAGTGGGATTGCGGTTAATACAACAGTCGTTTTTTCATGCAGACCGCCGCATTCATGCAAAGGGGAAACCAAAAGGAAATTGCTTTATTATATACATCAGGTTTTTCATGTAATTGCAGCTAAAGGCAGA
>ACOK01000090.1 GCA_000174895.1 Ruminococcus flavefaciens FD-1 | reverse complement strand
CCGATAAATGCGTATAAAGCTGCTATATGAGTACAACAGTTAATAGCGTCCCTTTTTTGTCAGGATCATTCTGCTTCATTCTTCTTGCTCATGTACTTAGGCACGAAATACTTTACAAATACGACTGCTGATGCTGCCAAGAGGACTGCGTTTATAACGATCCATGCTGGTGATGAGATTACGAATCCGTTAGTTTCGTGGTAGATCGGTGTGCCGAAAATGCTCATATCAGAGGGAGTAATGCAGCAGATAGTATTGTGGAGAGCGTGTTCAGCCATTGTAAGGATGAGGTTGTTTGTGTAGTAGTAAACGATACCCATCATTATTGCGCCTGTGAATACGTTCAGGAATCCCTGGATGTTATAGCCGTGGAGGAGAGTGAAAAGAAATGCTGCGAAGATTATAACGAATTTTGCGGAGTAGTGCTTGCGTGTAAGTTCCATGAAGCCGAATCTGCAAATCAGTTCTTCAAATATAGGTGCGCATATAACTGCACTGATAATATGTGAGAGTGTGTTCAGGTCGGTCTCATTGGGGGTTACAGTCATGAAGTGTGAGAGGATAGCGCCGCTGATGTTGTCGACAAGTTCGGGGCCGCTGTATGCGGCTACAGTAAGCATAGCTATTGATAGAAAGTCGAGGTTCTTTACACTTACTCTTTCGGTGAGTTTAACTTTGCTGAATCCGAGGTTGATAAGTATACCAATTAAAGCTGTGAACGCCATGCATATCTCGTGTGCGAGCAGGTCGTTTATATTTATTACGTAGGGCTTTATTAACAGGTACATGACCGCTTCTGCCGCAAACAGTATAAAAATTAGGCTTATAGCGTGTTCAACAGCAGTTCTTTTTATCTTTTTCTGCTTCTTGAATTCTTTTCTGAGTTTTTTGTACTCGGCTTTTTTCTCCTTAATGTCTCTCATGTCGATGATGTTTTCGTTGTTGATGATAGCTGTGTTATTCATAATGATACTTCCTTTCGGTATTGGTTTTCCTTTGATGATCTTATCTTACCACATCTGCGGAAATTTTGTTGCAGTCTGTCGTGAATTGCATTTTCTGTGTCGTGAACTGCAAAAATGATTGAAGAATATAGAAAAATATGGTATAATGGAAACGATCTAATAAATGAATTAAGGAGGTCACTATGCGAATTGCAGTATGCGATGACGAAAAGCGATTCATAAACGATCTTACATCTATAATAGATAAGCTTTACAACTCCCTTGATATAATAACAGAGGAATTTTCACAGGGCTACGAACTGCTCAGAAGTTTCAGAAGCGCACCGTATGATATAGTTTTCCTTGATATAGAAATGCCGAAAATGGACGGCATAACCCTTGCAAGAAAACTCCGTGAACTCAGCGAGGATGTGTGCATAGTATTCCTGACAGGTCACGTAGAGTACGCTATACAGGGCTACGAAGTCAATGCCCTCCGCTACCTGACAAAGCCTGCCGATGAAGCAAAGGTGAGGGAGGTAGTGGACTATGTCCTCGGAAAACAGGCGAACGCAAAACAGCTTTGGCTGAAAACTGCTGACGGTGATGTGCGTCTGAAGCTGTCAGATGTGCTTTTCATCGAATCTCAGAATCAGAATGTGGCGGTCAACACTACCGAAGATACATATGTCGTCAGAGGGAATATCAGCGACTACGAAGAAAAGCTGGCTTCCGAGGGATTCTTCCGCATACACCGTGGATATCTCATCTCTCTGTCAAAGGTAATGAAGCTGGCAGGAAAAGAAGTCATCATGGAGGACGGCACATCCCTCCCTGTAAGCCGTACAAAGGAATCGAAGCTGAAAGAAGTCCTCTTTTCATTCGTCAGCAGGGAGGCGTTCTGATGACAGAAATACTTGATTGTATCGTAGGCTACCTTGCTTTTTTCGGGATAACGCTGTTTCCGCTTCTGTTAATACACTGTTTCTATGACGAAAATTTAGCAGTCACAGGCAAAAAAATCTTAGCGATCGCCTTGATGCCTTTCTTATCTGTACTCATTAAAATAGCACCGGCAACCGATCCTTTTGTTACTGCATTCTACGTTATAGTCATACCCGTTATAGCGGTACTTGGAGGGAAAATGACGTTATTCCGACGAGTTATCAACTGGAGCAGATACATATTAACAGTAATATTTGTTTTCATTGTGATCTTCCCTTTACAACTTGCTGTATCTGCACTGCTGAATTTCGGAGACGAGTTATACAGTGATCTGTACCTGCCGATTATTGCTGTTTATACGGTAATTCCTTCTATTATAATGTATATGGTCTATATCCGCAAAGAAAAGACGCTGTTATTCCGCAGGCAGGATAAGCTTCTGGTATGGCTCTATGCGACATTTGTGATCTTTCTGTACTTTGCCGATATAGACGAGCAGGGGAATGAGACAGGTATGCTTTTCAATTCTCCCGATAATATCAAGGACTATCTGCTGATACTTTTCACTATTTTCATGATAACCTTCCTCCCCTTCTTTATAATAAGAAACTGTCAGAGCTCCTACTACGGCAGACTCAGCGAGCATCAGCAGTATTTCCTGGAGGCTGAGCTCAATGCTTCAAAGCAGTATAAAGCCGCTCAGGAGGAGACAAGGGCATTCCGCCACGATGTACAGAATAATCTTACGGCGGTGGCAATGCTGATGGAGCAGAAAAAATACGATGAAGCCGAGCAGTACATAAATGATATGCGCACAGAGGTAAGCTCGTTTTCTCCCAAAGTTGTCACAGGCGACGAGATGCTGGATTCGCTTATCTCCGCAAAGCTGGCGAAAATGGCGGAAAACCGCATAAAATTCAAAATCGACGGTGTAATTGACGGCGGTCTCGGCTGGAAGCCTATGGATATCTGCACAGTCTTTGCAAATGCTCTCGACAACGCCATAGAAGCAGCTTCACAGGTGACAGAGGGCGAGCCGAGAAATATCGGCATAAACATAAAAAAGACCGCTCATCAGCGGCTTATCAGTATTTCCAACAGCTGTAAGGAGGATATCGACTGCAAAGCACTGATGGACGAAAGCCTGCACTTTACCTCAAAAGCCGACAAGAGACTTCATGGCTTCGGTATGAAAAATATACAGAAAGTCATAGAGAAGAACGGCGGCATGATGAAGATAAACTGCGAAAACAAGCGCTTTTCTCTGGATATGATCCTCCAGAGGAACTGAGAACCTGTCCACATAGGGATTCATGCACGTCTTTTCGTCAAATTTTGCCGGTGACTGCGTTAAGGCAACACCGCACAAAGCCCGCCTGACGGCTTTGCACTGAATCTGCGGACATATTTTCCGTCATCTTGCACAGAAATCCCTTGACATACGATAGTATGCCTGCGGAATTTCTATACAATCTGACGAAAAATCTGTCGGCGCATATTCAGCACAAGTTTTGTGCGGTGTTGCCTTAAAAATCCTTGAAGGGCGACAGCCCGTCGGCGGATTTTTGCCTTGTCACCGACAAAATTATGCCTGATAATCCGTACATTCACCCTATGTGGACAGGTTCTGAGAAAAAAATTTTTTCGGGATACCCCGTTTTTGAGATATCCCGTCCGTATACTATAATTACTGGGGGTGGCAGAATGGATCCGAATGCTCATCAGATAATTTTCCAAGTATATGCGGCGAAAAAGGACAGCCGTGCAGCTGACCGCCTTATAGAGGACTATATGCCCTTTATCAAGTCGGAAACTGCGAAATTCCTTAAACGTTCACCCGTACAGAGCGACGACGAGCTTAGTATAGCCATGTTCGCTTTCTATGAAGCTATACGCAGCTATTCAAGGCTGAAAGGCTCGTTTCTGAAATTCGCCGCCTTGCAGATAAGAAACCGTCTTATCGACAATTACCGCAGGGAAAAGCGAAATTTCGGCCATGTATCTCTTGATGCGGAGGACGATGATAACAACGAACTCATGGATACTATAATGGATGACCATAATGATTACGAAGAAAAAGAACTTCGTGAAGCAACAAAGCAGGAAATAGAAGAACTTTCCGCTCAGATGGAGGATTTCGGCGTTTCCATGAATGATGTGGCAGATAACTCGCCCCGTCAGCGCCGCACCCTTGAAGTCTGTCAGAAGGCTATTTCCTATGCAAGAAATAATCCCGATATACTGGAGGATTTTCTCAGGACAAAGCGTGTCCCCATAGCCCGTCTCGCAGAAGGTGCAGAGGTCGAGAGAAAATCCCTTGAAAGACACAGACGATATCTCGTCGCTGTCCTTCTCATATGCACTAACGGCTACGAGATAATGAGAGGGCACATAATGCAGGTACTGAAAGGCGGTGAAGCAACATGAAATATATGGTAATGGAATGTCATCAGGCATACGCCGTACTCATGGACGAGGACTCACGTTTTATCCATACGGCAAACCTCCACTATAAGGTGGGACAGGTCGTGACCGATCCTGTAATAATGGAAAGCACTGCTCCATCATCAAGGAATATAAGAATGATCGTTACTGCTGCCGCCGCTGCCTGCCTTGTACTTTTCGCAGGTACAGGCTACCGCTACTATGCCAACAACTTCAGGACTCACTCAACTATAGTGATATCTACCGAAGCCAATATTACAATGGAGCTTAACAGCAAGGGCGAAGTCCTTTCACTGAAAAGCGATTCCGAAAGCGGCAGAGAAATACTGAAAAACTACAGCGGAAAAGGCAAGGACAAAACCACTGTTGCAAATGAGATCATAGAGATCGAAAAGTCAAAGGGACTTATCTCCGACGGCAACAAGGTGGAATTCTACGTATCATCAAATGATCCCGATTCTGTAAATTCCCTCCGCAAGGAAATGGATAATATAAAGGCAAGGCTTGAAGTTCCGGCAGAAAAGCATGAGGAAAAAGCTCCGGAACCCGTGAAGCCGGCAGAGACACCTCAGGAACATGAGGCAGCCCCTCCCGTTCCTGCCGCTCCGAAAGCAGATGAAAAGCTTGCAGAGCCGCCGAAGACTGACACTGCCGTTCCTGTCGAACCGCCGGTTCCCGAACCTCCGAAGGCGGAACAGCCTGCTGTGAAGGATGAGCCGACTCCTCCTACTCCTGAGCCTCCTGCCGCAGCTGAAAATCCGCCTGCTGCCTAAACTCCGCAGGCCAATGAAAAGCTTCCTCACGAAAAGCACGAAGCTCCGGCTCACGAAGTCCCTCGTGCAGAACCGCCGAAGCCAAATGAAAACAAGATCGAAAACCAGAATAAAAATGGAAACAAGAATGAAAATCATATCATACATAAGCCTCATGAGGGATTGACTGATACTGAGATCAGACTTCCCGAGGCACACTCCAACGATGTTCATCTTCCGAAACTGATTGTTACGGATCCTGAAAATAAGAATTCGTCTTCATTAGAAGACAAGTTCTGCAATGAAAGCCCACTTCCTGATCTTAAATGATCTGTTTATGACCGCTTTAAGCGGTCAATTTTTTTGTCTCAAAAAAATATATTCAAAAATTATTCAGCTGTTTTTCGGCTATATTCAGGCAAATGAAAAAATCAGAAAAAATTTCCGAAAATTTTTCCGCATTACCCCACTTTTTAGGAAAGCTGTCCGTATCCTGTTAACATAAGGCAAAAAGCACTTATGATCTCATCGGTAATATTTCGCTAAGATCTGCACACCGAAGTATTACGGATGTGATCTTAAATCAAGCATTCGCCGATCGGTACCATCAATCAACTAAAGCTCTTGTTTGGATTTCCTTGACAATTTTTCCTTCATGAGCGTGGCTAAGAAACAATTGTTCAACGATGCTGCTGAATGGTGAATGCAAAAACTAAATTTATTTTATAAAGGAGTCTTAATTATGAAAAACTCAAAGAAGATCCTCGCTGCACTCGCTGCTCTTTCTGTAATGTCAACTGTTGCAGGCACAAGCGTATTCGCTGCTGAGAAGGAAACAGAAGAAGTTAAAACTACTGTTGCTGCTGAGGCTGAGCCTGAGGCAAAAACTGAAGAAGCTGCTCCTGCACCTGTTGAAGAGGTAAAGGAAGAAGTTAAGGAAGCAGTTAAGGAAATAGTTGATGAAGAAGTTAGCAAGGATGTCGATGTTGACGAAGTTATCAACATCATCAAGAACGCTTTCGACTTCTCTAAGTTCGAGTTCAAGGATGGCCCCGGCATGGCTCAGTTCATCGATTTCTGCAGAGATACTTTCAAGATCGATATCGTTAAGATCGATGACAAGAAGCCTGCTCCTCCTGTGATCGACGACGAGAACAAGCCTGCTCCTCCTGCAATCGGCGAAGAGATCAAGGCACCTGAGGAAGGTGAGCTTCCTGAGATCGACGAAGATGCTGAGAAGCCTGCTAAACCTGAGAAGCCTGAGCTTGACGACGCTGAGAAGCCTGAGCCGCCAGTAAAGCCTGAGGAAGAGGACGAAGAGGCTAAGGCTGAGCGTGAGGCTAAGCTTGAAGCTGAGAAGGCTGAGAGAGAAGCTAAGCACGAAGCTGAGAAGGCTAAGCGTGAGGCTGAAAAGGCTGAGCGTGAGGCTAAGCACGAGGCTGAGAAGGCTGAGAGAGAAGCTAAGCTCGCAGCTGATAAGGCTAAGCATGAGGCTGAAAAGGCTGAGCGTGAGGCTAAGCACGAGGCTGAAAAGGCTGAGCGTGAGGCTAAGCACGAAGCTGAGAAGGCTGAGCGTGAGGCTAAGCACGAAGCTGAGAAGGCTGAGCGTGAGGCTAAGCACGAAGCTGAGAAGGCTCAGCGTGAAGCAGAGAGAGCTGAGAGAGAAGCAAACAAGCCTGCTGCTCCTGCTGCTCCTGAGGTAACACCTGTTGAGACTGCTGTAGAAGTACAGACAGTTGAGGAATAATCTGAAGTAAACTACAAATTCTTTTTGTATTTGATATCCGCCTTTGCGCACATACATTTTATTCGTAAGTGTATTTGCAGAGGCATCCCTAATCTTTATTATAGTCGGCGTCAGTTCTCATTGACGTCGGCTGTTGATCCAGAAATTCTCTCATCCCCCAAAACTTATCTATACAGTAAAACCTCCCGAGAGTACGGAATCTCAGGAGGTTTTGCTTTTTTTCGCATCTTGAATTTGCCGATATACAGCCATTTGCAACGCTTCAAAAATTTTTTTTGGATTTTTTTCAAAAAATGTGTCCTATTTCATCTCCGAGGCACGAATGTATATTATGTAAACGGTAAAACGTAAAGATGAGCCAGTCAACATCCGTATCAAATATGGTACGCAGGTTGACTGCCCCATCGCCAATAATTTAAGGAGTGATTCTATTATGAAAAATATGATGGTTAAATTTGGTGCTGCTGCTCTTTCAGCTGCTATGGTATTCTCAAACGGTGCTTTCCTTACAGCAGGTGCTGAGGAAGAAACAACAACTTTAGCTGCTGAGGTTACTACTATCGCTACAGAAGCAGTTACTACAGAAGCTGCTACAGAGGCTGCAACAACCGCTGCTGAGACTACAACTGCTGCTGCAGAGACAACAACTACCACAACTACAATCGCTGTTACAGAGACAACTGCTGCTGCAACAACAACTCAGACTGCTATAAGCCTCGGCGCTTTAGCAGGCAAGTGGGATTATCAGGTTTCAAGCGGCAACGCACCTGTTGAAAAGGGTTCAAAGAGCAACGGTACAGTTGAGATCAAGGCTGACGGTACATTCACATATACAGATACAGCTAATAAGACTGTAAACGGTACTGTTAAGCTCGAAAAGGAAGAAATCGGCGGTTCATCAACAACTGTTGTTAACTTCTACGTTGAAGGTACATTCAGCTTTGGCGGTGCATACCGCAGCAACAACGAGATCTCCATCGGCAACGGCGGTATGGCTCGTCTCGTTCGCAACACTGCATCCGCAGCAACTACAACAGCTGCTACAACAACAAAGGCTGCTAACAAGAACGATTCACCTAAGACAGGCGATTCATTCCCTGCACTCGGTATGACAGCTGCTCTTCTTTCAGCTGCTGCACTCAGCATCACAACAAAGAAGAGAAACAAGTAATCTGCTATTTACTTTTTTCATACACAACCCCATCCTTTTTCTCACGGACCGATCATTCGGTCCGTTTTTTCTTTTCGGGAGTAAAGTATATCCCGCCGAACAGACGGTACATCACCTGTTCAAGGCTCGCCTGATCGTCACGGCATCCCAGAAGGACGTAATTCTTCGCTATGCTGTTCATTCCGCTTGCTATGAAGTCAACAAGATAGGTGCGCTCCTCCCCTGTTACGCCACGGATAAAATGCTCGCAGTTCATGAAGCTTTCGTACTGTACATCATAGAGACAATGCATCATATCGTTCCTGACAAGTATCTCAAGCAGATTCCTTCGTGAGATTATGTATTCGCTGTAACCTCTGCAAAAATCACGGAATACCGCAGAACGGCAGCTTTTGTTATTATCCTCGGGCTGATAGCAGCACTTCCACTTCAGCGCATATGCAATAACATTTTCCTTCTTGCCGAAAAGCGAATAAAAGGTCTGACGTGACACATTTGCAGTCTTGCAAAGCTCACTTATGGTTATATCCGAAAAGGCTCTTGTACCAAGCATCGACAGCATAGCCTCGGATATGAGCTGCTGCGAAACTATGGCTGTTTTGTTTTCTCCACTGTACATTGACATTACACCTCGATTTGTATAAGTTCGATCCATAACCTTGACAAACGTCAGAGTTTATGCTATGATTATATCATGAACATTGACAATTGTCAAGTTTGACTCGCAGCTATGTATAATTCGGACAAGCTGCGGAATATATATCACGGAGGTCTTTATTATGGCTCAGATCACAAAATCAACTCTTATCGGCGATCTTCTTCAGATCAATGCAGAAGCAGCTGCTCCTGTACTTCTCAGCATCGGTATGCACTGTCTCGGATGTCCTTCTTCACAGATGGAGACTATCGAAGAGGCTGCAGCAGTTCACGGTGTTGACGCTGACGCTCTCGTAAAAGAGCTCAACGCTAAGCTTGGTACAGCTGAATAATCATACTGTCTGATAACTATGGGATACGCTTTTTACGGCTGGGAAACCGCTGATTCCGTCCCTGTTACCGATGAGTTTACGGGTATCACCGATCCCCGTAAGCTCTATGACGCTCTCACTCATGTGTGGTGCAGATATACCTGCGCTCCCCGTTTGCGAGATAAATGGAGCGAGGAGAATATCACTCTCGGGCAATGCTCGATAACCGCTTTCCTCTGTCAGGATATTTTCGGCGGTCAGGTTTTCGGTGTTCTCAGACCGGCTGGCAACTACCACTGCTACAACGTTATCGGCGACTGCATTTTCGACCTGACAAGTGAACAGTTCGGCGGCGAGGTACTCAGTTACGAGGATAATCCTCAGCAGCTGCGAGAAGTCCATTTCGCAAAGGACGAAAAGCGTGAGCGATACGAATACCTGAAAAAAGAATTGAAGAAATATTGTCAGAAGCTGTGAGCTGTGTGCTCACAGTTTTTTTATCTGAATTATGCGAACAATCAGAGCAATATTGGTATAAAGCCGACAAATACGAGTTTGTTAGTATTAGCTAAGTGCAACAATGTGAATATTTTCTCTCATTTGTGGTATAATTCATATAGCGGATATAAAAGAGGTATCCGCTTAATAAAACTCGACAATTGATAATTAATTCACAAAGTTCGTTATCATCTTATCAATTGTATCTCATATCTACAGGAGGAAAAATATGAATAATGCTAAGTACGATATCGTCGATAGTGTTGCTCAGCTGGAAAAGGCTATTGAACGTGTGAGAAAGGCTCAGCAGATCTTTTCAACATTCTCACAGGAACAGGTGGATAAGATATTCCTTGCCGCTGCTTCTGCGGCTAACAAGCAGAGGATCCCGCTGGCTAAACTGGCAGTTGAGGAAACCGGCATGGGTATCGTCGAGGATAAAGTGATCAAGAACCACTATGCGCTCTGAGTATATCTACAACACCTACCGTGACACAAAGACCTGCGGCGTTATCGCTGAGGACAAGGCTTACGGCGTTACTAAAATTGCCGAGCCTATCGGCGTCATCGCCGCTGTGATCCCGACTACAAATCCTACATCTACCGCTATTTTCAAGACTCTCATCGCTCTCAAGACAAGAAACGGTATCATCATCAGTCCCCATCCGAGGGCTAAGAAGTCCACTATTGAGGCTGCAAAGGTCGTGCTTTGAGCAGCAGTTGCAGCAGGTGCGCCTGAAGGTATCATCTCATGGATCGACGTTCCAAGCCTTGAAATGACAAATCTTGTTATGTCCGAGGCTGATATCATCCTCGCTACAGGCGGCCCGGGAATGGTAAAGGCTGCATATTCCAGCGGAAAGCCTGCCCTCGGTGTAGGTGCGGGAAATACTCCTGCTATTATTGATGAATCAGCAGACATCATTCTCGCTGTAAACTCTATCATCCACTCGAAGACTTTCGATAACGGTATGATCTGCGCATCCGAGCAGTCAACCATCGTTCACAAGAAGATATACAACAAGGTCAAGGCCGAATTTGCCGCAAGAGGCTGCTACTTCCTCAATAAGGAGGAAAAGGAGAAGGTGGGCAAGACCATTCTCATAAACGGTGCGCTCAATGCTAAGATAGTAGGACAGAGTGCTTTCAAGATAGCCGAACTTGCAGGAGTTGCCGTTCCTGAGGGTACAAAAATCCTTATCGGAGAGACTGACAGCACCGATCTTGCCGAGGAATTCGCTCACGAAAAGCTCTCCCCTGTTCTTGCTATGTACAAGGCAGACGATATACAGGACGCTTTTTCAAAGGCTGAACGTCTTATCGCTGACGGCGGCTACGGACACACATCATCTATCTATCTCGATATACAGTCGAAACAGGACATTCTTGAAGAATTCAGAAGCCGCATGAAGACCTGCCGTATCCTTGTGAATACTCCTTCATCACAGGGCGGTATCGGTGATATCTACAACTTCATGCTTACCCCGTCACTTACTCTCGGATGCGGCTCATGGGGCGGCAACTCCGTAAGCGAAAACGTAGGAGTAAAGCATCTGCTGAATATCAAGACCGTTGCCGAAAGGAGAGAGAATATGCTTTGGTTCAGAGCGCCTGAGAAGGTTTATATGAAGAAGGGCTGCCTGCCCGTTGCACTTGACGAGCTGAAAACTGTCATGAACAAGAAGCGAGCATTCGTTGTTACCGATCAGTTCCTCTATGAAAACGGATTCGCTGCACCTATCACTGACAAGCTTGACGAAATGGGCATTCAGCACGCCGTATTCTTCGACGTTGCTCCCGATCCTACTCTTGCCTGCGCTAAGGAAGGCGCCGCACAGATGACTGCATTCAAGCCCGATGTTATCATTGCTCTCGGCGGCGGCTCTGCTATGGACGCTGCAAAGATCATGTGGGTGCTTTATGAACATCCCGAAGCTGACTTCATGGATATGGCTATGCGCTTCATGGATATCCGCAAGAGAGTTTACACATTCCCGAAAATGGGAGAGAAGGCATACTTTGTTGCTATCCCCACATCAGCAGGTACAGGTTCAGAAGTAACACCTTTCGCAGTTATCACTGATGAGGTGAGCGGAGTAAAATATCCTCTCGCTGACTATGAGCTTCTCCCGAATATGGCTATCGTTGACGCTGACCTTCACATGACTGCACCTAAGGGACTTACTTCCGCTTCCGGTATCGATGCCGTAACTCACGCTCTTGAGGCTTACGCTTCCATGATGGCTACAGACTTCACAGACGGTCTTGCACTGAAAGCTCTCAGGATCATATTCGAGTACCTCCCCCGTGCATACGACAACGGCGCAAACGATCCCGTTGCACGTGAGAAAATGGCTAATGCCGCTACTATGGCAGGTATGGCTTTCGCAAACGCTTTCCTCGGAGTTTCACACTCACTTGCACATAAGCTTGGCGCATACCACCACATCCCTCACGGAGTTGCAAATGCTCTTGTTATCGAGGACGTTCTCCGCTTCAATGCGGCTGAGACTCCTGCAAAAATGGGAACATTCCCACAGTACGATCATCCTCATACACTTGCGAGATACGCAGAAATTGCCGACTATCTCGGGCTCGGCGGAAAGACCGATCAGGACAAGCTGGAGAGACTTATCAAGGCTATCCGTGAACTCCGCCGCAAGATCGGCATAAAGGATACTATCGCTGATTATGGCATATCCGAGGAAGACTTCCTTGCTACTCTTGACGAGATGACAGAGAATGCCTTTGACGATCAGTGCACAGGCGCAAACCCACGTTATCCGCTTATGAGCGAGATAAAGCAGATGTATCTCAACGCATACTACGGCAGGACATTCACCGAAAAAGAATATCCCAAGGCTGACTGAGGAGGTAAGGATAATGAAACTTGATACAATTATCGCAGAGAGGATAAACAAGAAGATATACCGTGACGGCGACAAGGTAATAAAGCTTTTCAGCAAGGACTACTCAAAGGCTGACGTGCTGAATGAGGCGCTCAATCATGCCCGTGTTGAGGAGACAGGACTGAATATCCCCGAGCTTTACGAAGTAACACGTATCGACGGAAAGTGGGCTATCGTTTCTCAGTATATCGAGGGCGAGAACCTTGCTGACCTGATCGCTGCAAATCCTAAGAAGTACAATGAATATATGGATATGTTCGTTGACCTTCAGCTGGAGATACAGTCAAAGACCTGCTCTCTCCTCAGCCGTCTCAAGGACAAGATGAACCGCAAGATCGACCTGACAGAGCTTGACGATACAACAAAGTATGACCTTCATACCCGTCTCGACGGAATGAAGAAGCACAACAAGCTCTGCCACGGAGATTATACTCCGTCAAATATAATCATTACTCCCGACGGCACTCCTTACGTCCTTGACTGGGCACACGCTACTCAGGGAAATGCCTCCGCCGATGCCGCAAGAACTTATCTGAAGTTCTGCCTTAACGGTAATATTGCAGGCGCTGACAAGTACCTTGACCTGTTCTGCAAAAAGAGCAATACCGACAAGCGCTATGTTCAGTCGTGGATGCCTATTGTTGCCGCTTCACAGTCAGTGAAGAAGGAACAGAAAGAAAAAGAGATCCTGCTTTCTTGGGTAAATGTTGTTGACTACGAATAATATATCATGATAAACAGCCGCTGACGGAGAATTATCCTTTCAGCGGCTGTTTCTTAAGGCAACACCGCACAAAGCTTGTGCTGAAGATGCGCCGACAGATTTTTCGTCAGATTGTATAGAAATTCCGCAGGCATACTATCGTATGTCAAGGGATTTCTGTGCAAGATGACGGAAAATATGTACGCAGATTCAGTGCAAAGCCGTCAGGCGGGCTTTGTGCGGTGTTGCCTTAAATTCCGCAATCCATGATTTGAAAAATACAGCGAAATATGATATAATCTTCTTATAGGCAAAAGCATAGAAACATTATCCCCGGAGGTAAAATGATGAAGAAGATTATATCTATTGCGGCAGCTCTTGCTGTCATGACAAGCATGGCTTTCAGCACTGCCGCACCCGTTTACGCAACTGAGTTCACTTATTCCGCTGACTATATTGCATATAAAGATGAGACTCTGCCTGACCTTGAAGCAGACCACAGAGAATTCGTGAAAGACGGTCTGGTGTTCAATATCTATGATGATTTCGCATATCTGGTGTCATGCGAGGATACAGATATCACCGATGCTGTTATCCCCGAAGAAGCCGACGGAGTTCCCGTTGTGGGTCTTACCGATACACCTTTCGGTTACTGCCGCAGTCTGAAGTCCGTGACACTTCCCGACACTATGAAATATATCGACTGGCTTGATCTGGCCGCAAGTTCGGGAAAAGTAAGTACGGACAAAACTGACGGGGAGATCCTTCCTACTCTGGAAAAGGTGACAGTATCGGAGAATAATCCTTACTTCACATCGGAAAACGGTATCATCTACAGCAAGGACATGAAGGAACTGATCGGCTGTCCGCCTGCTATGGAGATGAAAGAACTGAAAATTTCCGAAAAAGCCGAAGCTATAAAGGATTTCGCTTTTGCCGCTTGCTATAAGCTGGAAAAAGCCGTTATCCCCGAAAATATCAAACACATCCACAACTCCGCTTTCGTTGCCTGCAAAAATCTGAAAAGCGTGGAGATACCAAGCGGCGTTACAACTATCTCAGGAGATGCTTTCTTCGGATGCTCTTCTCTTTCCGAGGTGAAAATAAACAGCAAGCTGGAAAAGATCGGATTCGGTGCTTTTTCGGGATGCACTGCACTGAAAGAATTCAACATCCCCGAAACTGTTTCCGTTATCGGTCACGGCGCATTTGAAAATACCGGCTGTATCGAAACAGTTGACGGTATAGACTACGTTGACAACTGGGCTGTGGACGGCGACAGCAATTCTCTGAAAGATGCCGCAATACGTGAAGGCACCCGTGGAGTTGCCGAATTTGCGTTCCTTCTTTGCAACAAAACAGAGCATCTGTCATTCCCTGACAGCATTATGTACACTCTTCCGCTGTGCTACGCTTCATCAAAGGGTCCGGCTGTCACTATCGACTTCTCAGGCCATTCCATCGGTGAACGTGCATTCACGGGAGCTAAAAAGCTGACGGATATATACATCTATGACCGTGAATGTGATATCTTTGACGACGAGAAAACTATCCCCGAAACCTTCAAAGAACCCACTGAATTGGACGATGATCTCATCATAGACAGCGGCTCTTCCGACAATGACAAGATATCGGGCGGCAACAGTCACTCCAAAAGCATTCAGGGGCCGTCAGGAAGCGAGCTTGTCATAGATGAGGAACTCCCCGAAGAAATGCCCTACACTGCTTCCCCTGTTATAACTGCGGACGAGGAAACAAAGGACAACAGAGTAACTATCCACGGCTATATCGGCTCAACTGCCGAGGCATACGCAAAGAAGTACAACAGGAAATTCCAGCCCATTGATGAAGCTGAAATAGTTTACGGTGACGCAAACTGCAGCGGCAAGGTTGATCTTTCTGATGCTGTTTTCATCATGCAGTACATCTCAAATCCCGATGTTTACGGTCTCAGCGGTACAGCTGCGCTTCACATGACCGATGCAGGCCTGAAAAACGGTGACGTTTACGGCGGTGACGGTATCACTCCAAAGGATGCTCTCACGATTCAGCGCTATATGCTGGGACTTATCGACAGTCTCCCCGAAAAAGAATAATAAAAAGCAGGTGTATGCCGTTGCAAAGCATACACCTGTTCTTTTACTGCCAGAATGCAAAGATATTGCTGAATTTTGCACTGATAGCCGGGAATTCGTCCCTGGGGAACATTACCCCGAAAATGATCGGTACATCGATAAAAAACGCCATTACCACCGATGTGCCCATGAACCATCTGAACAGCTTTCTTATGGTGCGGTCGTGGCACTTTCCATAGAGGAAGAACAGTACGAACAATGCGCCCATCAGAATCTCCCATGAGAAGTCTGCCATGTATCTGACTGCATATCCGCTCTCCCATATAGCACAGATTATCACCAGCGGCATCACTACGAAAGGTATGCCTGCTGCTGCAAGTACGGTCAGACGTGTTCTGCGGTCGGGCAGCTTTCCGAGAGCCTTGCCCGTCAGCAGATATCCCACAGTGGGTATCGCCATGAAAAGCAGTCCAGCCGCAGTTTCGGGACAGCGGTAGTAGAAGCCGTGAATGTCGAACTGGCTGAATTCATTGGTGATGTACGGGTAGAAGCTTCTGAACATCGGCGGTGAAATGAGATAGTAGAAAAGTCCGAGAAGCATGAAGTTCATGTGGAATTCCGAATGTGTGAAATCGTTTATGGTCAGTGAGTACTGGATACCGAAATCAAGCGGCGAGCCGAAACGTGCATAGTTGTAGACCATCTGACATATGCCGAGGGCTGCAAGAGGGAGCGCTCCGCAGAGAGCATACTTTATCCTGCGCTTTTTGTCGGTCTTTTCGGCTGATATGAAGTCCGCTTTTTTTATGTTCATAGCGTAAATAATGTAAGCACTGATAGCATACACTGCAAGGGTAGGACGGCTCATTGCGGCTATTCCGAAGAAAAGCGAGGACAGCGCAGTACGTGGGAGCGAGAGCTTTCCGCTGCCGAATACTCCCGATGAAACAAGGAAGTATGCACCTGCGGTTATGGCGGCAAAGCCTGCCGAGATCGCTGCCTGATAGAACTGCGGCTGACAGACGCTGAACCATATTCCGCATGATATCAGCATGACGATATGTCCTGCAACCGCACATCCGAACGGAATATGACTGAAGAAGCGCCTGATGATGGTGTGGTAGGTCATGCTCAGGAAAATCAGCCCGATAAGTGTGAATATAAGCACTGCCGCATTCTGTGTCATGTATGAGCCCGTTATCATGTGGAACGGCATATACAGCAGTATTACGGGAGCTATGCCGTAGTAGGAGTAGTATTTTCCCTTGTACAGCAGATGATCCCATTCGTAGATGATGCCTTCCCTGCCGTCTGAGTAGTAGGGATTTTCCATTTCGAGCAGTCCTTTTGGCACCTCCTCATCGATGTAGAGTCTGCCGTTTTCAAATGCATCCACAAGCTGCATTGTCATCTGGTCTCCGCCGTCCGACATGAAGAATTCTTTCACGCCGCCCCCCGGTGCTTTTACCATGGCGACAAGCAGAGCAATGGTCATGGCGGCAATGGTTACTTCTGTTATCCAGAGCTGGAATGAGTGCTTTCTTTCGCTGACGGATTTAGTCATTGCCGCTGAACCTGCAATGAGAATAGTAAGCGCTGCAAGGCCTGCAATGATAAAATATCTTATGAAGCTGACTTCAAAGGGAATGGGGCTGTTGAGAGTTATGCTCCTTACCACAGCGCTTCCGTTATCGCCGTTGCAGCGGAATTCTATGTCCACCTGTGAGACTTTTCCCGATAAGCTGCAAGGGATATAGCTTGTGCTGTTCACTCCCCTGACTATCCTTCCCGAAGCCACGTTGTCACGCAGATTCTTTACAGTCTCGTCACGTATATCCGTCCAGTTTTCAACAGATTCAGTACTATCGTCAAATCCGATATCTGCGTGTATCGAGCCCACAGGGATATTCAGATCCTTGTAGCCGAAATGCACCGAACAGTTGCCTTTCATTTTTACGAAGCCGTTTTCATCGATGCCGTCGTATCCGTCACCTGTTATCTCTGCGGCAGCCAGCGGAAGACGTGTAGGCTTGTACTTGCCGATGAATACCGTAGGCAGCGACGGAAGCTGAAACAGTGAAAGCTCCAGTACCATTGCGATGAGTGCTGCCTTTGAGATGCGCCTTACCACCTTTGGTTCGGCTGCTTTTTTCTTTATCAGAAGAAACTCCAGCGCTGCGACTATTCCCATAAGAAGGAATGCGCCCCTGAACGGAGTCCCTTTCATGGCACCGGCAATGTCTGCGATCGCTGCCAGACAAGCCGCAGCAAATCCTGCAAGGCAAGGATAACTCAGGCGTTCCTGTTTGGTTTGTCTGATAGAAACCGCCGTTGAAAAAATAACCGAGGCAAGAACTAAAAGAAAAAGATATTTCATGATGTCCTCCATATTAAATAATAAGAAAATCAATAATAAGCAGTAATACTATTATAGCTTTAACTAAGTGCAATGTCAAGGAATATATACTTTCTACTATTGGTCTATATGCTTATGCAATAACGCCGCTTTTTCCACCGGGAAGATAGTAAGCCGGGGATTCCGAAAAAAACGTGAGGATCCGAGGATCAGCTCAAAAATATCAAGTTAGAAAATCCAACTTATCAACCGATAGTTGATTTTATTATAATATGTTTAGCTTGAACTCTACCGGTTGTTGTGCTATAATAAACTTGTAAACGGAAAAGGGGGCGGGGTCATGGACAAGAAAAACCTGTTCAGAAAGAATCTGGTCAAGCGCAGAAAAGAACTCGGACTCACTCAGGAACAGCTTGCTGTAAGACTGAATGTCTCCCCGCAGGCAGTATCAAAATGGGAGAATTCCAGTTATCCCGACGGCGAACTGCTTCCCAGGATCGCACGGGAACTCAATATCTCTCTTGACGCTTTGTTCGGTATCAAGATCGAAAACAACGAACGTGATATCGAAAAGCTTGTCAGTGACGAGATGAGGATCACTCCTCCCGAAAAGCGTGCGGAACTATTCATGAAGCTTATGTATTCGGCAATGTACGCCTACAACCCCAACACCGACAAAACAGGAAGACTCAGCGATGATTACGAGCATGAGAACTTCGCAGGAATAAAAGCAGACGATGCCATATCGATAGCACGCCTCAACAAGGACCTGAGATACTTCTTTTTCCTTGAGGTGCCGGAAAACGGTCTGAATCACTATTTCGGAGACATCACCAATATGGCAAGGCTTTTCAACACTCTTGCGGATGTGGATGCCCTGAACATCATCATGTACCTCGGTGCAAGCGCAAGGAACAAGATGTTTTCGGCTGAAAATATCTCCGAGAAACTGAATATTCCGCTGGATAAGGTGCAGTACATCATCGACA
The DNA here is from genome assembly GCA_000174895.1 of Ruminococcus flavefaciens FD-1. Lineage (GTDB taxonomy): Bacteria > Bacillota > Clostridia > Oscillospirales > Ruminococcaceae > Ruminococcus > Ruminococcus flavefaciens_A. The sequence goes on along the minus strand of ACOK01000090.1, from coordinate 22,617 downwards.
GGCTGGACAGATTCGGACTTGTCTGGCGAGTAGGTGCTGTTCTCAGCGATGAGTCGGTGATACTCTACGGTTACTCTCACCACCACATGATAACATTCATGCTGGTTCTGGCAAGAGCGATCACAAATTATCTGAAATATATCGAGCCGAATACCGATATCTGGCGTCAGGGAGCTTTCCGTTACAGTGACGGAAGCGATGATACCAAAGTCCCGTCAGTAAGATGGTGGGAAAAGGACGAGAAATGATCCGGTCATCGATCGGTGAAAATAAAAGGGATACTAATTACAAGGAGGAATTTCTTATGAGAAAATCAACAGCATTTCTGACAGCACTTGCTATGGCAGGTTGTACACTGTCTGCACCATTAGGCGTGTTGCCCGAAACAAAGGTGAATGCAGCAGGAGGTTTTGATATGAATATCAAGGTAGACCTCAAGGGCGAGCGCAAGGAGATAAGCCCTCTTATCTACGGCGTTAACCAGTATACCACAGACCTCAAGAGCGTCAAGACTACTGCTGTACGTCAGGGCGGTAACCGTATGACTGCTTACAACTGGGAGAACAATGCTTCAAACGCAGGTTCGGACTGGAAACACAGTTCCGATAACAACCTCTCGGATTCAAATGCTCCTGCTGAGGTAGTTCAGAGACTTTCCAAGGAAGCTGCAAAGTACGGCGTTGATTACAAAATGACAACTCTCCAGATGGCAGGCTACGTTTCAGCTGATAAGGACGGCACTGTCAAGGAAGATGAAGTCGCTCCTTCAAAGCGCTGGAACGAGGTAAAGTTCACAAAGGGCGCACCTTTTGCTGATGAGCCTGATCTGACAGACGGCGTTGTTTATATGGATGAGTACGTAAACTACATCATCAATAAGCTGGGCGATTCACAGTCACCTACAGGTATCCAGGGCTACAGCCTTGATAACGAGCCTGTTCTCTGGAACGATACTCACCCGAGAGTTCATCCCGAGCCTGTAACTATCGAAGAGCTTGGAAACAAGTCCATCGAACTTGCTAAGGCTGTCAAGAAGCTTGATCCTAAGGCTGAGATCTTCGGACCTGCACTCTATGGCTACACTGCTTTCGATCACCTCGACGATGACGAGCAGCATACAGAATGGGAGGACGTAAAGTCCAAGAACAACTATCACTGGTATCTGGACTGCTATCTCGACCAGATGAAGAAGGCTTCTGAAGAAGAAGGCACCCGTCTCCTCGATGTACTTGACATCCACTACTACTCGGAATCTGCAAGAACAGGCGCTGAGGACAGAGTTCAGTCAGTTCGTACTCTCTATGAGGAAGGCTTCTCCGAGAACAGCTGGATCGGTCAGTGGTGTATGCAGAATGTGCCTATCCTTCCGACTATAAAGAAGTCCATAGATACATACTATCCCGGCACAAAGCTGGCTATCTCAGAGTATAACTTCAAGGGCGGCGAGGATACTTCCGGTACTATCGCTCAGGCAGAGGCACTGGGATGCTTCGCTGATCAGGGCGTATATCTCGCAACTCTCTGGGGCGGTGAGCCATTCATCATCTCAGGTATCAACCTCTACACTAACTACGACGGCAAGGGCGGATGCTTCGGTGATACTCTCATCCCTGCTTCTACTGAAGATGTATCAAAGTCCAGCACATACGCTGCTGTTAACGACGGCGATGAGTCAAAGGTAACTGTCATGATCACCAACAAGAATATGACAGAAGCTGAGAACGCTGTTATCGACCTTGAGAATGCTTCAAAGGACTACAAGTCAGCTGCTGTTTACGCTGTATACGGCGACAACGATCAGGTAAGACTTCTCGACATCGTAAAGGATGTCAAGGATAACAAGGTAAATGTTGAGCTTCCTGCTTTCTCAGCTGCAATGGTAGTTGTATCCGATGACGCCGCTGCTTTCGACGGTGAGAAGATATACGAGGAAAAGAAGGTAACCGAGAAGACTGAGGAATTCAAGGATCCTTCTTCAATGATAAATAAGAACGGCTATGTTGAAATTCCGATAACAGATCCTGAGCACCTCTCAAAGATCGTTATCAACGGCGATGTTACATCAAGTGCAGGTTCAGGCTGGGCAACAGCAGGCTGTGCAGTATGCATCAACGCAAAGGACAAGGCCGGCAAGGATTTCTGGACATACAAGAGCTACAGTCTCCCGCTGGGCAAGGGTCAGTCCGCTATCGTAAAGTTTGACGGCACACTCACAAAGACCACAGGTGAAGGTGAGGACAAGGTATCAGAGGATCTTGAAGCATACGTTGCTGACGGCAAGGTAGAGCTCCAGAAGTGGTGGGATGCTTCCGAAAAGGGCGATCCCGATGATGCAACAAAGGATAAGATCGAAGTTGAATACACAAGCATCCAGGTAGTTTATGAGTACGCTGAGGGTGATGAGCCGCAGACAGAGACCACAACTACTACAGCTGCTACAACATCCGCTGCAACCACAACAACTACAGTTTCTTCCGAAACTCCCGCAAACGTAACATACGGCGATGCTAACTGCGACGGTACTGTTGATATCTCAGATGCTGTTATCATCATGCAGTCTATCTCCAATCCTTCTAAGTATAAGCTGACAGAACAGGGCAAGGCAAACGCTGACTGCTCAGGCAACAGCGACGGCGTTACAAATGCAGATGCTCTTGCTATCCAGAAGTTAATGCTCAAGCTTATCGACAAGCTTCCCGAAGCATAATGATCCATTCCGATAAACCGGAATCTATCCATATTTAACAAGGGGGTGAGCTTCCTCAGTGAAGCTCACCCCCCACATTTTTTATTGTCATAGAAAACCGAGCCGCTATAACCGTGGTACTCGTATAGCAGCTTTATATGTATTTATCGGGGAAAACCTTTCTGAGGAAAGGTTCTTCCCCGAACCCCTTTCCAAAGACTTTTAATAGAATTTTGCCCCATAGAGGGCGCTCCACGTAAGTTGTGAAAACCAGTAGTTTTACTGGGAGCGCCCTCTATGGGGCAAAATTAATAGTCTTGGGAAACAGATCCGAGAAGAGGCTTCTTCAGAATGTCTACCTCAATAGACACGCATAAAGTTGCTGTAAGAGTACCACAGTTATGTGCCTCCTTTTTTATTCCTTGAATTTACTTCTGTATTTGACCGGTGAGACGCAGGCGTATTTAGTGAATGAGCGTGAGAAATATTCATAGTTATTGAATCCGCATTTCTCTGCGATCTCTTTGGCAGGGAGTTCGGTATTCATAAGCAGCTGTTTTGCGTAGTACATACGACTCATGAAAACGTCATTCATGCATGATACCCCGAATCTGTTCTTGTACAATCTCTGGAAATGGGAAACGGAAATACTGAGTTTATCGGCAATATCAGGGATACTCCATTCATGTCCGGGGTCATCGTATATCTGCTTCCTGAGCTTATCAAGTTCCTCGTCGTAATAGTTGTGCTTGGCTTTTTTGGCAGGTACTGCACTTGCGCTTATATGTGTGAGTATGGCGCAAAGTATGTGATGGAGAGTTTCTTTTTTCTGCGGTATTTCCGAATTGAATATCTCGACCGCACCTGCAATGAGATTTGAAACTCCGTCATCATTCAGCTTGATCGGAACATTCATCAATGGGCTTAGAGCCGAGAAAAATTCGTTATCCTCCTGTTCGGGACTGAATCTGATCCAGTCGTCGCAGTACTCCTCACCGTCGCTGTAAATACAGTGAGGCAGGCAGCTTGTGACGATAAAAACTGTGTTTTTCTCCACATGATATTCCTTGTCGCCCATTTTCAATCTTCCTTTTGAGCGTGTCAGGATTATCTGATGACCGAAATGACCGTTAGGTCGTTCTATAGCAAAAGGTTCGGCGTGTGCCCAGTGCCAGCCAAGCTGATAGATAAACATAAAAAATCCCCCTCTGATTATAGTTTATCGACTATTATTTTTTTGAAATAAATGTATCTTTACATTTGTTATCTTTTAATATAATGCAAGCAGAAAATCGATGTTTTATTTCTCTATGATTTAATTATACAGTTTCTGCAATAATTTGTCAACAAAATGATGGAATTGGTCATTTAAATGCAGTTATAATTATGCTATAATATACTCAACGGAATGAATTAGCTAAAAAGTACTTTTAAGCTTATAAGAAACCATAGTAAAGCAAAAATTTAAGGGATATTAAAATTTGAAAGGAAGAATGTTAAATGAAAAAGGGCTTTAAAAAAGTGGCAGCTTTTGCAGCTTCACTTGCAGTTGCAGCCACATCCAATGCAACACTGGCATCACAGTTTACCGCTAATGCCGCTTACGGCGCAGGCGGTAACGGAAAAGCTATCATGGAATACCTTGACAGAGGTATCTACGCTGTTAAAAACGGCAACGGTATGTATGTAAGCTGGCGTTTCAACGCAAGCGATGCTGACGACGCTGAGTACAGACTCTACCGTGATGACAAGCTTATCTACACCAGCAAGAAGGGCGATCCTACCTGCTTCCAGGATAACGGCGGCGGCACAGGTTCAAAATATCGTGTTGACTGCATCGAAGGCGGCAAGGTAGTAAACTCAGAGAACTGTAAGTTCACTTCAGGCAACAATTACTTTGACATCAAGCTTAACAGACCGGGCAATCAGTATTCACCTAATGACTGCGCTGTTGGTGACGTTGACGGCGACGGACAGTATGAGATATTCCTCAAGTGGGATCCTTCAAATGCAAAGGATAACTCACAGCAGGGTAAAACAGATGATGTTATCATCGACTGCTACACTCTCACAGGCAAGCAGCTCTGGAGAATCAACCTCGGCAAGAACATCCGTGCAGGTCAGCACTATACTCAGATGTGTGTAGCTGACTTCGACTGCGACGGCAAGGCTGAACTCATCACCAAGACCGCTGACGGCACAAAGGACGGCAAGGGCAAAGTCATCGGTGACGGAAGCAAGGATTACCGCAACGGCAACGGATACGTACTTTCAGGCCCTGAGTACATGACACTCTTCGACGGACAGACAGGTGCCGCACTTGATACCATCGACTTCCCTGTACCGAGAGGAGATGTTGGCAAGTGGGGCGATAACTACGGAAACCGTGTAGACCGTATGAACAGCGGTATCGCTTACCTTGACGGCGAACATCCTTCCGCTATCTACGGCAGAGGCTACTACACAAGACTCACATGGTCAGCTATCGATGTAAGAAACAAGAAACTTGTAAAGAGATGGATATTCGACACAGGACATAACAAGTCCGCAGCAGGCTACGGATGCGGAAACCACAACGTAATGGTTGCTGACGTTGACGACGACGGCAAGCAGGAAGTTATCACAGGTTCAGCTGTAATCGATGATAACGGTAAGCTCCTCTGGTCATCAGGCGATGGTCACGGTGACGCAATGCACGTTGGTGATTTTGATCCTGACAATCCGGGTCTTGAGATCTGGGAGTGCCACGAAGGCGGACCACATGGTGAAACATTATATGACGCAAGAACAGGTAAGAAGCTCTTCCACATCAAAGGTACAACTGATACAGGACGCTGCGCTGCTGATAACGTATGGGCAGGCAACAAGGGCGCTGAATTCTGGGGCGCTGCTGACGGCAACGTTTATAACACAAAGGGTCAGAAGATCGGCGGCACAAAACCTGCACAGAACTTCTTCATCTACTGGGACGGCGATCTCGAGCGTGAGATCCTCGACGGAAACAAGATCTCCAAGATGAATGGCGCTAATAAGATCGACCGAGTATTTACAGCTAACGGATGCGGTTCAAACAATGGCTCAAAATCAGTTCCTTGTATGACAGTTGACCTTTTCGGTGACTGGAGAGAAGAGCTCATCATGAGAACAGACGACAACTCCAAGCTCCGTGTATGGTGCTCAACAGCAACAACAAAGGTTCGTCTTGCAACTCTCATGCACGATATGCAGTACCGCTGCCAGAACTGCTGCCAGCAGTCTTCATACAACCAGCCTCCTCACGTAAGCTACTACCTCGGAAGCGATGCAGCTGTTCCCGGCAAGCCAAAGGTACAGTTCAACAATACTCCTCATAAGACAGACATCCCTGCAACAACAGAACCGGAAGTAACAGAGGCACCTGTTACAGAGCCTATCGTTACACAGCCTCCTGTTGACATCCCGACAACTCCTGCTTCTGATATCGTTGACGGACAGATCTACACATTCAAGAACGTTAACAGCGGTCTCTACCTCGACGTTGAGGGCGGTACAGCTGCAAACGGTACAAACATCCAGCAGGCAGCAGCAGCAGGCAAGCAGAACCAGTTCAAGGCTGTATCAGCAGGCGATGGTTACTTCTACCTCGTTTCACAGCTTGGCGACGGCGAATCCTATGCACTTGACGTAAACGGCAAGAAAACAGCTGACGGTACAAACATCGAGATCTATACATTCAACAAGGGCGACAACCAGAAGTTCAAGTTCGTGAAGAACAACGACGGCACAGTTTCCATCCTTACAAAGATCACAGACGGCCAGTCTGCACTTGATGTAAACGAGCAGTCCAAGAACGCAGGCGCAAATGTACAGCAGTACGCATTCAACGGCAACGCTAACCAGAAGTTCACTATTGAAGCAGTAGGCGCACAGGCTGCTGAACAGACAACTCAGACTACTGCTCAGCCGACAACCGAACCAACTACACAGCCTACAACTCAGCCTACAACTCAGCCTACAACTCAGGCAACTACACAGACACAGCCTCCTGTATCATCAGTTTCACAGCAGCAGAATGCAACTATCTGGGGTGATGCAAACTGTGACGGCAAGGTTGATATGAGCGACGCTGTACTGGTAATGCAGGCATTCTCAAATCCTGACAGATTCGGCGTAAAGGGCAATGCAAACGGACATATCACAGATCAGGGTTCGATCAATGCAGACGTATCCGAAAACGGAAACGGCCTTACAAATAAAGATGCTCTGGCAATCCAGAGATTCTGCCTCCAGTTAATAGATAAACTCCCCGAGGCATAAAAGAAAACATGATTTAATATAGAAGTCTATACCTTTTCATTTGAAACCTGTTCCTGCTATCCCCCTGCAGGAACAGGCTCTCCATTGTATTTTGTATATGCGGTACCGCACAGAGATCCTCTTTTTCTCTGTGCGGTACTGTTCTATATAGGCAACACCGCACAAAGCCCGCCTGACGGCTTTGCACTGAATCTGCTTACATATTTTCCGTCATCTTGCACAGAAATCCCTTGACATACGTCAGTATGCCTGCGGAATTTCTATACAATCTGACGAAAAATCTGTCGGCGCATATTCAGCACAAGTTTTGTGCGGTGTTGCCTATATGCAAAAACACCTCCGAAACAGGACGGAGGCATGAATGGGAGATTTATATGCTGCATCGTTGATAACTGTGTTGATTATGCCGTAGCTGTCTGTGTTTTCTTTCATTCCAGACTGCAATGTGGATACTCCGATGTTTTTGCAGTCATTACGGGGGGGCAGCGGTACAGCATCCGCCATGTTGATTTAAGGCAATATATTGACATTTTAATGATTTCTTGATATAATTGTAACAGTGCCGCATTATCTCTTGTTACAGTTTCTTTGGCGGCGTAAAATACTCATATCGGAGGATGATCCCATGAATGATATAAGCAAACTGAAGCAGGCTAAACTTTTCCTCGAAAAGCTTGCTAATGGCAGAGACCCGATCTCAGGTGAACGTGTCAGTGAAAATGATATCGTTCGTGACAGCAGGATAATCTCATGCCTTGATACAGCAGTTGAGGCACTTGAACGCAAGATAGAAGAGCTTTGTGAAAATCAGGACAGTGACAAGAACTGTGAGAGAAAGGGCTTCTTCATTACTGCAAGTCAGGCCTCACAGCTCGTACTCTGCGATAACGGCTGCCAGGTAAGCGATATCGCTAAGGAGATAAACCGTGTGACCGCTGATAACGGCTCAAAAATAATGCAGGCCAAATGGATAAACGACTGGCTGGAAAGCATCGGTATGCTTTTCAGAAACGGCAACGGAAACAGATTTGCTACTATTGACGGAAATAATCTCGGCATTACTACAGAAGTGAGACAGAGTTCAAACGGTAAGGAGTCATACACCAACCTTTTCTCAACTCAGGCTCAGAAATTCATTTACGACAATATCGAAACTATCGCAGCTCAGCATTGCACTTCCGCAGCAGAATGATGTACCCCGTCAGGGAGTTCACATATTGGAGGCTTTTATATGAAAAAACGTATTGCAGCTGCTATGTGTGTGCTGCTGACCGCAGCATCCGCTCTTATGAGCAGCACTATTAATGCTGGTGCAGAGGGAAATACCCTCGGCGACATTACAGGCGATAAGGTCATCGACGGCAGAGATGCTACAGCTGTACTCACAGAATATGCATCACAGTCTGCGGGTAAGGCTAAGTCTTTTACCGATGCCCAGATGAAAGCGGCGGATGTCAACGCTGACGGAATCGTTGACGGCCGTGACGCTACCATTATTCTTACATATTACGCAAAGACATCTTCGGGGCTGACTGATTCCTTCGAGGACTACCTCGCATCACAGACGGGCGATATAGTTGACCGTATGTCGCTTCATGACAAGATATGCCAGATGTTCATTGTAAGGCCGGATGAACTCACAAACGGCACTGACCTTACATCCGCTACTCAGGCTACCCGTGACGGCCTTGAGGAATACCCCGTAGGCGGACTTATCTTCTTCAGCGATAATATGGAGTCCCGTGAACAGGTGACGGATATGATAAGGACTACCAAGGATTATGCCGCCGGTCTGGGATGTGTACCGCTTTTCTTCGGCGTTGATGAAGAAGGCGGAGTAGTCTCACGCTGTGCAGAAAAGCTTGGTACATCCGCATTTGAGCCCATGTACAGCTACAAGGACAAGGGTCCCGTTACTGCATACGCCAACGCAAGAAAGCTTGCAGGCGATATCGGACAGTTCGGATTTGACCTTGATTTCGCTCCTGTTGCGGATACATGGTCCAATCCCGACAATAAAGTCATCGGCACCCGTGCATACAGCGATGATTTTGAAGAGACCGCAATGCTGGTAGGTGCGGCTGTAAGAGGATTCAGAGAAGGCGGAGTGCATTGTACCCTCAAGCATTTCCCGGGGCACGGTGATACCTATGAGGATTCACACGACGGATTCGCCGTATCCAACAGGACGCTTGACGAACTCCGCAGCAACGAATACACAGCATTTGACAGAGGCATTAAGGCAGGCGCCGATTTCGTTATGGTGGGACATATAACCGTTCCTGCGATCGATAACCTCCCTGCATCCTTATCATCAAAGGTGATAAACGACGAGCTGAGAGGCACTCTCGGTTACGACGGAATAGTTATTACAGACGCTCTTGCAATGGGCGCTATCGCCAACGCATACAGCAGTTCTGTATGCGCAGTCATGGCTGTTGAGGCAGGAAATGATATGCTTCTCTCGCCGAAGAATCTGCGTGAATCAGTTGCAGGCATCGAGGACGCAGTCGCTAACGGTGTAATATCCGAAGAGCGTATCGACGAAAGCGTAAGAAGAATACTCAAAGTCAAGGGTCAGCTCGAATAAAACAGCGTGAATTTCAATTGCAGAAAAAAATAAAGGACGATATCATCCGTCCTTTCAGGCTGTCGAAAAACTAATTTTGGGACGTCGAGGACGCCGTTCCCCTACAAAAGCATTCACGAAGAATAGCCGAATTGTAGGGGCTGGCTCACTTAACACGTGCCCTTCCCCTTTGTCACTGCGTGACATTTCCCCACACTGTGGGGAATCACCCGACAGCACATTTTTTACAATAATATATGGCTTTTTTGACAAACAAAAAGGACGGTGTCATCCGTCCTTTTTGTTTGTCTGAAAACCTATTGCAGAACTCCCCTGTCTCATGAGGGAAACTGCCAAAGGTCATCCGGACAACTGTATATAGTTTTATCTGCCTTTATAGTTTGTCAGCAATTGCTTCAGCGCACTGACACTGGAACTGTGAACGTGTTCCACGGGGATCCCATGCTTCTCAGAACGTGCTTTAACTCCGTTCAGCATTTTATGAGAGCAGGTAGCGGTGAACACCACCATCAGATCCGGGAAACCAAGTTTGTTTTCAAAATCAGCCGGCATTTGCGTAAACACCTTTGACTTGACGTGAAACGACTTGCATATGTCCTGATACCTTGCTGCCATGCGGTCATTGCCGCCTACGATCACTATACTCATGATACCTCCTGTCATTGTAGAATGAATTATTGTTAGTTATAGCTAACTGCGTATCATTAATATATCGGAGACTTACTCCGATGTGTTAGGATTTTCTAACCATTGTGAATTATAACATTATGTTCTGCTTTTGTCAAGGAACCAAACGGAGCATCAATTCAGTTTTGTGCAAACGTTCATAAATCAAGTTTGTTTGCACGTGCAAACTGTTATATTTCAACTAAACCTGCCCTATTTGCTTTAACCCAGTGCAACATCCAGAGCCATCATCAGCGTAAAACCGATGCTGAACATTATTACTCCGATATTTGAATGCTCCCCCTCTGACATTTCGGGGATAAGTTCCTCAACTACCACGTATATCATCGCTCCTGCCGCAAAGCTGAGCAGATAAGGCAGCACAGGCACTACAAGCCCGGCCGCAGCTATTGTAAGTCCGCCGAACAGCGGCTCAACCACTCCCGAAAGGACGCCGTCTGCAAATGAGCGGAGCCTGCTTTTTCCCTGCGCTCTCAGCGGCATTGAGATTATCGCTCCCTCGGGAAAATTCTGTATTGCAATTCCGACCGAAAGGGCAATTGCTCCGCCTGCTGTAATTTCTGCCGAGCCTGCTTTAAGGCCTGCGAATACAACTCCCACTGCCATGCCCTCGGGTATATTATGCAGCGTTACTGCAAGTACCATCATGGTAGTTCTTGACAGTCTGCTGCTGACGCCCTCGGCTTTCTCCGCATTCAAGTGCAGATGAGGTATGAATGTATCAAGCAGCAGCAGAAACAGTATGCCTGCCCAGAATCCCACAAATGCAGGAATGAAGCTGAGTCTGCCCATATGCTCCGACTGCTCCATTGCGGGAATTATAAGGCTCCAGATTGAAGCGGCGACCATGACTCCTGCCGCAAATCCCGTCAGCGACCGCTGAACAGTTCTGCTCAGTTCCTTTTTCATGAAAAATACTCCTGCCGCACCTGCGGATGTGCCGATGAACGGTATCATCAGCCCCAATGCTGAACTTATATTCATAAAAAACTCTCCTTTCCTTATTTTAGTTAGTAATATCTAACTAAATTTATTATATCACACCATTTATATATTTGCAAGAATATTACTCATGGTTAACGAAAAAAGCCCTTTCGCTCAGTCTTAAATTTGTATATTTTTTTGTAAAATTTCAGTTGAATTTTACTATCCCTTGTGATATAATGGAAAGTATCTTTTTCCTGAACCTGATACTTCCCGGCTAAAAATATCAGGTAATGCCTTATGAAATGTGGTACCATAAAGCATAGATGCCAGCCATACAAACAATTCAACACAAACGCAGAAAGAGAGGAAACCATGTCAGCAATAATAGAAATAAAAAATGCAACCAAAGAATTCAAGGTACTCAACCGACGGGAAGGTCTCCTCGGAAGTATCAAGGATCTTGTATCAAGAGATTACAAAATAGTCCGTGCGGTGGATAACGTCAGCATGACCATTCAGCAGGGCGAGATAGTCGGCTACCTCGGTCCTAACGGCGCAGGAAAATCCACTACTATTAAAATGATGACGGGAGTTCTTGAACCGACTTCGGGAGAGATCATCGTCAACGGCAATGAACCCTACAGAAACCGCTCACGAAATGCACAGGATATCGGCGTTGTATTCGGTCAGCGTTCACAGCTGTGGTGGGCGCTTCCCCTTGTGGAATCGTTCAGAATCCTCAAGGATATATACCGAATCAGCGATGAGAAGTACGACAGCATAATGAAGCTTTACCGCTCTCTCGTGGATATCGAACCGATCCTGCACAAGCCTGTGCGTCAGATGTCTCTGGGACAGCGTACCCTCAGCGATATCCTTGCCGCATTCCTCCACGACCCGAAAATTGTCTTTCTCGATGAACCTACCATCGGTCTGGATGTTTCAATGAAGGCGAAGATACGCACTCTCATTCAGGCGTTGAACAAGGAACGCAATACTACGGTCATCCTTACCACTCACGATATGGGCGATGTTGACGCTTTATGTCAGCGGATAATCATTATCGACAAGGGAAAAATGCTCTACGATAACGATATCGAACACCTCAAAAGCTTCTTCGGTTCATACCGCACACTGAAAATACGCATAAACGGCGACCACGAAAAGCTTGCCGAGGAGATAAAGAAAGAACTGCCCGATTTCTCAGTTTCATCCGATGAAGAATGGATATCCGTTCTTGTTGACGAGGACAAGGAGAAGGTCATCGACGTTCTCGGAAAGCTTCAGAAAAGCCATGATATCCGTGATATGCAGCTGGACGAGATATCCTCCGAGGACGTTATCAAGAAGATATACGAGGAGGGAGTTTCATGAACCTGAAAAAATACCTCACTCTCACCCGTGCAGGAATAATCGAATCCCTTCAGTTCAGGCTTTCGGCTGTGGTAATGGTCATCGGAAACATCCTCTACCTCATTATAGTATATTTCCTGTGGAAGGCGATCTATGCTTCCTCAGGCACAGATGTGGTCAACGGCATGACCTTTACCGATACGCTTATTTATCTGGTACTTGCTACGGCACTTTACGGCTTCCTTGAAATGTACTTCGTCTGGGAAATAGGACGAAACATACAGTCGGGAAAAATAGTTCTCGACCTGCTGAAGCCGATGGAATACCGCCGATACCTTTTCTGGTCATATTCCGGCACATTCGTCACCCACTTCTTTTTCACATTTCTTCCCACTTTTATAATAGTGGCCGTATTCACTCACGGAGCAATACACATGGGAATAAACCTGCTGTTCTTCATTATTTCCGTAGTTCTGGCAGTTTCCATCAATTACAGCATAGACTTCATCGTGGGCACGATATGCCTTTTCACCGAGTCAATATGGGGAATCAATATGATGAAACAGGTCATAGTCCTCCTTCTTTCGGGAGCGACGATACCGCTTGCATTCTTTCCTGATAAGCTGAGAGAAATCGTTTATTGCCTGCCTTTCCAGTCAATTTACAACGCTCCCCTTTCACTTCTGCTGGACGCTCACCCTCAGCCCGAAACTCTCGCAAAAGTATTCGGGATGCAGATATTCTGGAGTCTTATAATGTGGGCCATAAGCAAGATTTTCTGGAAAGTCTCCATCAGACAGATAACTGTGAACGGAGGCTGATGATATGAAAAAAAATACACTTGGATTTTATTTCCGCATATACTTCAAAATTCTGGCACAGGATATCAAAAGCAAGATGAGCTACCGTGCAGATTTCATAATCTCAACCATCGGCATGATATTCACCAATATCGCAGGCTTCATCAGCTTCTGGATACTTTTCCGCAATTTCCCGTCCATAAACGGCTGGACCTACTATGAGATGCTGTTCCTCTACGGATTCTCACTGGTATCCATAACTCCTGTGCAGTGCTTCTTCGATAACAACTGGAGCTTGAGAATGTACGTGTACTCGGGCGATTTCATCAAATACTGCTTCCGTCCCATAAACCTTTTCTTCTACTATCAGTCGGAGGTATTCGACATCAAGGGACTGGGTCAGCTTGCTTTCGGTATCGGTACCATTGTCTATTCATGGAATAAGATAGGACTCCCCTGCACTCCGCTGATGATACTGAAAATAGTGGTATTCCTTATCACCGCATCCCTTATCATGATTGCAATGCAGAATGCAGCAGCAGCCGCTTGTTTCTGGATACAGAATTCTTTCTACATCCTTGACTTCGCATTCAAATTCAAGGACTACGCTAAATATCCCATAACCATATTCAGTCCGGTATTCCGCTTCATATTCACATTCATAATGCCTGTTGCGTTTATCGCATACTATCCCAGCCTTGTTATACTGCGCCCCGATGAGGTGCCGCTGCTTTCGTGGCTCTCACCCGTTATCGGCTGCATTTTCTTCTGGCTCAGCTATAAGCTTTGGATGTTCGGTGCTATGAAATACAGCGGCACAGGTTCATAACAGATCAAGGCGTAACTTTCTCATCAAATATTATGTAAAAATATCGGGGACAACTTTTTAGGTTGTCCCCGATTCAGGCTGTCGAAAAACTAATTTTGGGACGTCGAGGACGCCGTCCCCTACAAAAGCTTTCACGAAGAATAGCCGAATTGTAGGGGCTGGCGCACTTAACACGTGCCCTTCCCCTTTGTCACTGCGTGACATTTCCCCACACTGTGGGGAATCACCCGACAGCCCATTTTTTAAGCTTTATTTTGAAGTCTCAGGCAGTTTGTCTATAAGACTGAGCATGAACTTCTGGATGGCAAGAGCATCGCTGTTGGTAACGCCGTCGCCGTCACCTGAGCAGTCAGCATTTGCTTTTCCCTGTTCTGTAAGCTGATATTTGGACGGATTTGAAAGTGTCTGCATGATCAGAACAGCGTCCGAAACATCGACCTTACCGTCGCAGTTTGCATCTCCGCAGAGAGTTACTTCTGTCTTCGGCTCTGTTGTTGTCACAGTTTCAGTAACAGTTGTTGTTGTCTCTGATGTTGTAGTTTCGGTGGTTGTAGTCTCTGCTTCAGTGGTAGTAGTCTCAGCTGTTGTGGTTACTGTAGTAGTTGTCTCGGTCGTAGTTGTCGTTGTCTCGGTGGTGGTTGAAGTTTCCACAGGTGCAGGTCGTTTGCCGCCTGTTATCTTGTCGTATTCAGCCTTTAACTGCTGGTCAGCCAGTTTGAATGTTGCACGGTCATAGTGTCCGCCGGGAGTTGACCACAGTACGGGACAAAGTCCTCTTTCGTAAGCAGCCTTGCACACAGATGACAGGAACTTTCTCACGGACTCAGGCTCCTTATTCTTTGTGGGACAGCCGTATTCGCCGATAATTACAGGGATACCCTTGTCAGCGTAGTTGGTCTTCATCATGTCCATCCAGCCGTCAAGTTCCTTCATATCGCTGTCAGTGCCCCATGTCGAAGTTGCCTTGCCCCAGTCTGCATCTTCTTCGAGGATAGCAAATCCGGCAGGAGTATAGTAGTGAACGGAGATAGCCATTCTGTTTGCAGGATCATCCGGCATCTTGAAAAGCGGATCGCAGGTACGTGTGATATCCGTGTTATATCCCGAAATAAGAAGGTGACGCTGTGGATTGTTTCCGCCTGAGTTTCGTACAACGTCCACAAACTTCTGGTTCACTTCGTTTACAAGTGCATAAGACTCAGCCTTGCCCTCGGTACCGCCCCATGGATTCCACATAGTTTCCCAGCCAAGCTCCTCATTCTGGGATTCAAACATGAGTTTGTCGCCGTATTCCTTGAAGTTGTCACTGATCTGCTCCCACATTACCTGGAAGCGCTTCATGCTTTCATCCTTGTTTTCGGGGAACTTATTCACCCAGCCGTTGTCCCAGTGGATGTTGACAATAGCGTACATACCTGATTCGATAGTCCAGTCAACTATCTCAGTCACTCTCGCCATCCATTCTTTGTCGATGGTATATTTTCCGTCGTCAGCCATACGGTTTGACCATGCTACGGGAATTCTCAGAACGCCGAAGCCTTCGTCAGCCATGCCCTGTATCATTTCCTTTGTAACAATAGGGCTTCCCCATGCTTTTTCGTAATCGGTGACAGTGCCGTCTGACCACTGAGTTATCCAGTCGCCGCAGGATTCCATGGTATTTCCAAGGTTGATGCCTATGCCCATGTCCTCGACTATCTGAGCGGTAGTCATGTCACGCATCTGACCGTTATCGGATGCGCTTGAGTTTGTGATGCACAGTGTCGGCAGTGCCATAGCCATAGCTGTGAGTGCACTAATGAGTTTTTTTGTTTTCATTTAATATCCCTCCAAAATCAAAGCAGCTTCCGCTCTGCTTACTATAATTATATTATAGCTTAAACGGAACTTAAATGTCAATCTGCAAAATGACGAATCTGTGCATTTATTAGCACTGCTTTTATATCATTTTGTATAAATCTTATATATTAAATGCGTTTCGTCCACCTTTTGGTGTATTTTTGAATAAAAATAGCGCCCTCAACATCCACCTTCACAATGAAGCCGGAGTATTAAGGGCTTGATTTTTGTTTATCTGTTGTTTATAGTTTCGGGATACATATCATGCTGTGTGAGCCTGTCCCATGCGACCTGTTCCCATTTCGTCCCCTTCTTGCCGTAATTGCAGTAAGGATCGATGGATAAGCCGCCTCTTGGCAGGAATTTTCCCCATACCTCGATGTATTTCGGGTCCATCAGCTTTATCAGGTCGTTCATGATGATGTTCACGCAGTCCTCATGGAAGTCGCCGTGATTGCGGAAACTGAAAAGGTAAAGCTTCAGTGACTTGCTTTCAACCATGCGTACATCAGGCACGTAGGATATGTATATCGTCGCAAAATCCGGCTGACCTGTGATAGGGCAGAGACTTGTGAACTCGGGGCAGTTGAACTTGACGAAGTAGTCCCTGTCAGGATGCTTGTTCGGGAAAGTCTCCAGCACTTCGGGAGCATAATCGGATAAATATTTTGTATTGTTATTGCCGAGGAGCATGATATCTCCTCTTTCGTTTTCGGTTCTGCCTTCCATATTATTCTCCTTTCATCAGCGGATCGATAAGTCCGTTTGCTTCAAAAGCCGCAATTCTGTCTCGGCAGGTACCGCAGACTCCGCAGGGCTTGTCTCCGCCTTCGTAGCAGCTCCATGTCATTTCATAGGGAACGTTCAGTTCAGTACCCATACGAACTACGTCAGCCTTGTTCAGATCAACGAACGGTGCTTCTATGCGGAGCTGTTCGCCGCTGCCTGTGAAAATTGCTTCGTTCATGGCATTGTTGAATTTAGCAGAGCAGTCGGGATATGCATTCCCTGCTGCATCATCGCTGTGAGCGCCGTAGTAGATAACTTCGCAGTCATTGGAGAGTGCAATGCTTGCGGCTGACGCAAGGAAAAGTCCGTTTCTGAATGGCACATATGTGGAAACAGGCTTGCCGTCGGTTTCTTCAAGCTGCTCGGCATAGGTCTCCTTAGGGATTTCCTTGTCCGACTGTGTGAGCAGTGAGCAGTCTGAATCCGCAAAAATCGGCGCAAGATCAAGAGTTTTCCATGTTACGCCGTAGTACTTCACAAGCTTTTCTGCCGCCTGTATCTCCTTGTTGTGCTTCTGTCCGTAGTAAATGGAAAGAGCCACAACATTCTCTGCTCCGTACTTTTTAACAGCCAGCGCAAGACAAGTTGAACTGTCAAGTCCGCCGCTGAATAATACCAATGCTTTCATATCATTCTCCTTTCAGCAGGTCCTGGAGGTCCTTGCGTGACTTGAATGCACCTGTGTATGTTCTTGTTTCTGTACGTGCGGAAACATTCTTGATTCCTCTTGCAGTCATACAGCTGTGAGAGCCGACGATACGAACTCCCACATCGGGAGTACCTGCTGCTTCCGAGATTATCTCGGCGATATCACGGCCGAGGCGTTCCTGGAGCTGGAGTCTCTTTGCCGCCATGTCGCAGATTCTTGCGATCTTGCTGAGGCCGAGCACCTTTCCTCTGGGGATGTATCCCACATTGACCGTCATATCGTACATCAGAGCCATATGGTGCTCGCAGTAGCTGAACACGCTTATATCCTTCATGATAACGGCTTCTTCGGCGTCGGACTGCTCAGCTGTGAAGGTCTTGCCGAACATTTCTGCTATCTGATGATTTGTATAATTAGTTCCCTCAAGGACCTCCTCAAGCATTCCGGCAACTCTTGCAGGAGTCTCACGAAGCCCCTCTCTGTCGGGATCTTCGCCGATAGCTTCAAGCAGTCCCCGTACATGGAATTCTATTTTTTCTCTGTCCATATTCATACACCTTTCATTTCGGGATCCCATATCATCTTATGCAGCTGCAATTGCAGGCGCACGTTCCCGAGTTTTCTTTCTTTCATGAATTCTACCATCTCAGCAGGCTCTATCCTGCCGAATACAGGGCTGAGATAAATCATGCACTCAGGCTTGTATTCCTCTATTATCTCTGCGGCACGATTGAGATCTGCCAGTGAACCGCAGACGAATTTCAGCGTATCGAAATACTTCAGATATCTGAAATTATCCGTACACATATGCTTTTCCATTTTACTTGAAGGCAGCTTGTAATCCATAGTTATCACAGGTCTGCCAGTGCGCTTGTCACTCAGGAAAGGCTCAAGGGGAACTGCACCGTTAGTCTCGATCTCGATATTGAGGCCGAGACCTGCGATCCTTCCGCAAAGCTCGGGAAGGTCCTCCTGCAAAAGCGGTTCTCCTCCTGTAAGCGTCACATTGCGAACGCCGTACTCCTCATAAGCCTGCTGTGCAATTTTCGCAAGGCTTGAAGTATTCATAAGGGTGTAGGGAGCGTCTTTTTCATTCGCCCACATGGTATCGCACCAGTCACATCTCAGGTTACAGCCTGTAAACCGCAGAAAAAGCGCAAGCTCACCTGCGAGTCTGCCCTCGCCGTTGATGCTGACAAAATGCTCGGCAAGTCTGAATGTTCCCATATCTCACACCTCGTAGACCGCACAGTTATCTGGAGTTTCATAAACAGTCACCGAGCTTATGTGAAGTCCCTTTGCTGTGAGAAGCTCATGGAAATGCTTTGCGAAATTCTCCGCTGTGGGACGGAACGGCACTTCGATAATATGAAATCCCTCGTCATTCATTGCGGCGATAGTTGTTTCTTTCAGGCTGCCTGTCTCATAAATAAGAGCATGGTCAAAGCTGTCAGCCATATCATGAACAGCTTTTTTAAGGTCGCTGAAGTCGATGAGCATACCTCTTTTTGTACCCTCCTGCTGAAGGGAGCCGCCGCAGATGCTCACCTCCACCTTCCAGCGGTGGCCGTGTATATTAGCGCATTTCCCCTGATATCCCGCAAGGAAATGGGCGCTGTCAAAAGAAGCCGATGTTTTCAGATAATACATATTTCCTCCATAAAAAAAGCGTCTGCCATTTGCAGACGCACTCTGAACACAGTCAGACAGAGATACCCCGTTATACATGGAATATCTCCTGTTTTCAATGTCAAAACAGAATGCCCTGGTTTTGTTTAACGACAGGATGGCGCAAACGAACTGTCAGATGATATTATACTACCTTTTCCGCAGAATGTCAAGCTTTTTCTGACACAGATGCCAATATGTACACATTGTTAATTATCGTCTGATCTTACGATGAATTGCGATAATTCTATTGATTATTTTACAAAACTGTGCTATAATGATACTAAGCTGTTCAAGGCATCCCTCTCCGCTTTTTACAGCCTGATGCGGCATATTGCCACAACGAAAGGAGTTTTAATATGATAGAGAAAAGTGTTGCTGTTATCAGCAATTCCTATGAAAATACCGATAAGTATCTCCATGGGATAAAAGGCATATCTTTCCATAAAACCTCATTAGAAGACATCTCTGCCGACTACGACTGCGTTCTCATTTCTCAGGATCTGATAAGCGAGGATCTTCATAATAATATCAACGAAGCTAAGCGACAGTTTCTCTCTGTAGGTATCCTAACCTTCGACGGCTCGTCAGAAAATCTCGATAATCTTCTTGCATACGGTGCCGATGACGTTATCGTTCTTCCGATGCCTGCACAGCTTATAACCAAACGGATCGAGACACTTTGCCGCAGCTCGGTACTTTCACCCGATCCCGTTGATTTCAGCCTTTTCGATAAGATCGCTGAATCCAACAGAGGAAGCGGTTCGTTCATAATCCAGGATAACGACTTCACTAATATATACCGATTCGTTCTCAGAATGCTTGAACGTCTCGACCAGAAAGCACAGCTTATCATATTCAATATAAACACCCGTGCAAAGGGATTCATCGAACCCGAAGTTGTGCAGAATTTCTCGAATATCGTCCGCACTGCCCTGAGACGTGGGGATATTTCCTCAAT
The DNA here is from genome assembly GCA_000174895.1 of Ruminococcus flavefaciens FD-1. Taxonomy (GTDB): domain Bacteria; phylum Bacillota; class Clostridia; order Oscillospirales; family Ruminococcaceae; genus Ruminococcus; species Ruminococcus flavefaciens_A. The sequence continues at coordinate 2,543 of ACOK01000090.1, read as the reverse complement.
ACACGGCAGACAGCTTTTCGTCATTCTTATGGGAGCCGACAGGGACGGCGGAGCGACCGCAGCAAAAAGGCTCGTTGAAACATACTACGCCCACTATGACGACGGTATCTACGACCTCTCCTATGAGATCCGTGAGATCAGCGCCGCTCGATAATGCTATAAACCGACAGGGTATCATGATACTCTGTCGGTATTTTTGATATTACAGCAAAAGGGACTGCCAGATAACCCGGCAGTCCCTTTTAGTTATGCTGAAAGAATATCAATAGATATCATTTCATTACTGCTCATCATCGTGCTTTCTTGAACGAGCGAGATATGCGCCTGCAGCTGCCAGTGCGATTACTGCCATTACTGTTCCTACGCCGTTATCACCTGTCTTAGGTGAGTTAGCATTGCTCTTTGAAGAGCTGCCTGACGACTTGGAACCGCTGCCGGAAGAACTGCTGTTGGAAGATCCGCCTGATGAAGTTCTTGCAGTTGTTGTAACAGAAGTTGTCTCAGTTGTGGATGTTTCTTCTGCTGTAGTAGATGTTGTTTCTGTAGTAGTTGTTGTTGTTTCAGTTGTGGATGTAGTAGTGGATGTCTCAGTCGTTGAAGTTGTTGATGCATTTACATCGTCGCCGCCAATAACGCCGCTTCTTGTAGATGTGGTCACATCTTCATTGAGCTGATCTGTTACAGTTGTTGTGGTTGTTGTAACCTCTTCGGTTGTGGTTGAAGTTGTTTCTTCTGTAGTGGATGTTGTTGTGGTTGTTTCTGTAGTTGTAGTAGTTGTTGTTGTGGTAGTAGTTGTTTCCTCTGTTGTTGTTTCGGTTGTGGTTGTGACTGTTGTAGCAGTTGTTTCGGTCGTAGTTGTCTCAGTCTCTGTAACAGGTGTAGCCTCGTCTACCATTACGATAACTTCTGTTGATGAAGCCTCGCCGTCAACTGAAACGATCTGGCCGTTCTCAATGACGAATGTGATATCTGTAGCTACTTCGTATCCTGTTGGAGCTGCGATCTCGTGGAGTACATAAGTACCATCTGTGAGCTCTACTGTTGTAGGAGCTGAACCTGAGATCCAGATGAGTGAATCGCCGCTGCCCTTGATGAGCTTAGCGTCATCAGCTATTTCAACTGTACCGTCGTTGAAGAATATGGTGTTGCCGTCCTTATCAGTACCTGTAAGTGTAAGCTGTGCACCTGTAACCTCAACACTGTAAACGTCCTGCTTGTTGATCTTTACAACTGCTGTAGCTGCCTGAGTTGTTGTAGTCACTGGCTCAGTAGTTGTAGCTTCTGTAGTTGTTGTCTCGGATGTAGTTGTAGTAGTTTCTTCTGTTGTTGTGGTTGTAGATGTTACTGTAGTAGTTGTTGTTGTTTCTTCTGTTGTTGTAGTTGTAGATGTTACTGTAGTTGTTGTTGTAGTTGGTTCTGTTGTTGTGGTCGTAGATGTTACTGTAGTTGTTGTTGTAGTTGGTTCTGTTGTTGTGGTCGTAGATGTTACTGTAGTTGTTGTTGTAGTTTCTTCTGTTGTTGTTGTGGTTGTAGATGTTACTGTAGTGGTTGTTGTAGTTGTTGTGATGATCTCATCAACCATGTCAATGTTCTCACCAACACTTACAACACCATCCTTAACTGTAAACGGAATGTCAGTAGCCTTTAAGTAACCGTTTGGAGCAGCTTCTTCATGGAGTACGTAGTCGCCGTCTTCGAGAGTTACTATAGTTGCGCTGTCACCGGAGATCCATACAAGAGCGTCACCAGAAGCATTCTTAACTGTTACGTTATCGCCTGCCTTGATCTGATCAGCTGTAAATGTGATCCTGTTTCCGTTTGCATCTGTACCTGTCAGGGTAAGCTCTGCACCGGGAACCTCAGCTCCGCCTGTGTCAACCTTGTTGATGTTGACCTTAGCGAGAGTTGTTGTGATAGGTGCAATAGTTGTGGTTGTTGTAGTAGTTGCAGCCTTAGTTGTAGTTGTTGTTGCAGCTGTTGTTGTGGTTGTAGCCTTAGTTGTAGTAGTTGTTGCTGCTGTTGTTGTGGTTGCAGCCTTAGTTGTAGTTGTTGTTGCAGCTGTTGTTGTGGTTGCAGCCTTGGTTGTAGTTGTTGTTGCAGCTGTTGTTGTGGTTGCAGCCTTAGTTGTAGTTGTTGTTGCAGCTGTTGTTGTGGTTGCAGCCTTAGTTGTAGTAGTTGTTGCAGCTGTTGTTGTGGTTGCAGCCTTAGTTGTAGTTGTTGTTGCAGCTGTTGTTGTGGTTGCAGCCTTGGTTGTAGTAGTGGTTGTTGTTGCAGCTGTTGTTGTAGTAGTAGTTGTTGTTGTAGTTGTTGTTGTAGTTGAGGTTGTTGTTGTTGTTGTAGTTGTGGATGTAGTAGTGATGATCTCATCGACCATGTCGATCTTCTCAGCACTTGCCTTGCCATCCTTAACTGTGAACTTGATGTCTGTTGCCTTTTCGTAGCCATTCGGAGCTGCTACTTCGTGAAGCACGTAGTCGCCGTCTTCAAGTGTTACTACTGTAGGTGCATTTCCTGAGATCCATACAAGTGCATCGCCTGTGCTG
>ACOK01000091.1 GCA_000174895.1 Ruminococcus flavefaciens FD-1 | reverse complement strand
CATACAGCAACTTATGCATTGCAGAAAAAGTCAGAATATGGTATAATGTTCATAAAATGTTTACAATTATTTTTGCTCACACAGCATTGCTGAAACGTTAATCATAGTGAAGGGAGGTCGAAATGTGTCCCTTTATTTGAGAGATCAGTTCCGAAAAAATATGTCCGATTTTGCTTTTTTAAGCTCCATGACCGTGCAGCTGCTGAGGACCTGACGCAGGAGACCTTCCTGAGATTCCTCGAAAGCAGCCATTACACCAACATGAACAAGGAACTCCATTATCTGTACACTATAGCCGGCAATCTGTGTGCAGATCATTTCCGCAAAAAAGCTTCGGTGGAACTGACTGAGAATATACCTGACAGCAAAGACTATGAGGACTGTATACTCACAAACGTAGCACTGGGAAATGCTATAAAAGCGCTTCCCGAGGAGGAAAGAGAACTGATAGTTCTCCGCTATGTCAACGAAGTGCCTGTTGTGGTGCTTGCAGAACTTTACGGCATCTCAAGATTCAAAATGGGCAGGATACTGAAAAGCATCCTGGATAAGCTCAGAAAAAACTTCAAAGGATAGGAGGGCTGGATATGAGTAAAAAGTTAAAGAAAGCTATCAAAGATTCGTTTGTATTCCCTGAATCAGCTCATAAGGATGATTTTTTCAATGATCTGCAGCCTGTATATACCGAAGAAAAGAAACGGGCAATACCATGGGTCTTCAGACTGACCGCTGCCTCTGCCGCACTTATCATAGGTGCAGGAGTATGGACCGCAGTAAAGATACATCCCGAACACAGCGAGCATGATATCTCTGTTACCGAGCCGGCTATAACGGATATCACTACGTCTGAAGCTGTGTCCGAAACTTCCGTATCAGCTGCCGCAGAAACAAAAACTGCAACCCGTACAACTGCTTCATCCTCACAGACAAGAACATCATCCGGCTTTCCGGGAACAACTACAGTAACAAAGAGTACAAACTCTTCAAAAAAATCCGCTGTGACATCCGTTTCTGTCGGAGCTGCTGTAAAAACCGCAGCAGCTTCTGCACCCGCAGATAACGGTACAGCATCAGTAACAACAGCAACATCAGATCTTATTTCTGATGCAGAAAGTAGCTTTTCAATGAAGAAGATATCAGCTTTTGCAGCATCGTTGATATTTGCTGCATCAAATGCTTCGGTCCTTCCGTCAAACGCTGAAACGAACCCCTGCGCCTTCCTTGATTTTCTGCGTAACGACAGCGCTTTCTATCTCACGATCAACAAATCAGCTGTCAACAATGTAGCCGATAAGGAAGCTGACCTTGATCTGAACGAAGACGGAAGCTTCGATATGTGGGATCTTTACGCATTCTACCGTGGAATGAACGATCATAACAACCACGGCGAGGTCATCGTCCATGACGACAGAACCGAGACTTTTATCCCGCCCGTATTTACCGCCCCCGAAAATATCACAGAAAATGTTGTGAAGTACGGCGATCTCAACGGCGACAAAGAGATCGACAGAGATGATTTCGAGATACTGGCATATTACTACTCCATCAATTACAATTCCACTCTGACCTATGATTCCGTTGATCCGAACAACTACTACTTCAACTGCCCCGATGACTATGACGATACGCAATACAGCTATCACTTCACAACTCCCGATGACAAGTGGACCTTCACAAGATTCTACGATTTAGATATCTACCGTAACCCCGACCCGATCATTCAGTTCGTTTTTGATTTCGTAGACTGCAACAGCGATGCATACGGCGGTTACAGCATCTTCTGTGATATGATCGACAAGGGACTCATTGATCTTGACGTAAACGGCGACGGACAATTCACCATAGACGAGCTCTATGACCACATCGAAGCCGCCCATTTATGCTACTGGGAGAGCCTTCCGGAATACGGTGTTGACGACAGCGAAGAATACGAAACAGCAAGAAACACCTACTTCACAGAGGAAGAATGGGAAAAGCTCAGAAGCAACTGCAACTATGCCCGTTTCTCACTTAACTATGCTTTTGAATATGACCGCTACTTTGTGAACTACTTCTTCAATCATAACGAATTCAAACGTGCATACGGCGAAGATCACTATTTCGACAATATGAGAGGCGGATTCTTCAGCATCAGCGCTCACAACCATATGTTTGATTACATGAAGTATGCAATGCCCGGAGTCTATTCAGCACGTTTCGACTTCACACAGGAAGAGACCAAGAACGACTTTATCAGCTACTTCACAAGAGTAAAGAACGGCGAACTGCCCGAGCCCGATATCAATATGAACGGCACTATCGAGTTCGAGGATTACATCTACGCCGACCTGATGCTTATGAAGGATTCGTTCAAGAATGACCCGAAGTATCCGGAATTCGATCAGGCTATAATCGACAACTTCAACAAGAACTGCGACTTCAACGGAAACGAGATAAGCGGTGACCTTTCGGATGTTATCAGCATCCAGCTTTACGTTGTAAAGGAACTTGGCATCCCCGAAGACGGCATCAAGGACGAGATGGCAAGATACTTCAAAAAGCACCCTGAGATCGATCTCTTCGACTATGCACACTATGTTCTCCCCGAAGAGGAAGAGCTGCCCGAGTTTGTTGACAAGGATATGGCTAAAACAGGTCTTACCTCCATCAGAGTATATATGAGCAATATCGACCTTTTCATACCGAGAAACGGCGATGCAAACGCTGACGGAGATGTTGACATGTCAGACTCCGTACTTATCATGCAGTCATTCTCAAATCCCGATAAGTACACCCTTACAGACGATGGCCTTTTCAACGCCGATATCAACGAAACAGGCGACGGTATCACACCAAAGGACGCACAGAAAATACAGAAGAAGCTCCTTTTCCTCGACTGAGAAAGAACAGAAACAGAGAAGATTAAACAAAAGAAATAAATATAGATCAACAAAAACTGCGGCTCGTGCTTCAAAGAGGGTGAAGCACGAGCCGCTTTTCAGAACCTGTCCACATAGGGTGAATGTACGGATTATCAGGCATTATTTTGTCGGTGACAAGGCAAAAATCCGCCGACGGGCTGTCGCCCTTCAAGGATTTTTAACGCAGTAACCGGCAAAATTTGACGAAAAGACGTGCATGAATCCCTATGTGGACAGGTTCTTATAACTGTCACATCTCAGCCAGTGCCTTTATATCGGCATCTGACGGGTTTACTTTACCTTCGGTGATATCCGCACCGGGAGCGCTGGCTTTGAGGTTTTCAACAGCTTTTCCGAAACCGCTTCCACCCGAAGTAGCAAAGAGGATTATCTTCTTTCCCGAAAAATCGGCACTTTCAAGGAAGGTATTGATTATAGTGGGAGCAATGTACCACCACACGGGGAAACCGATGTAGACAGTGTCATACTTTGCGATATCCACAGCCGTATCAGCAATTGCAGGGCGTGATGACTTGTCGCTCATTTCAACGCTGCTGCGTGACTGCTTGTTCATCCAGTTGAGGTCATCCTTAGTGTAAGGAACAGCAGGGCGTATCTCGCAGATATCAGCACCTGCGGCTGCGGCCAGTTTATTTGCAAGGGCAGCGGTATTTCCGCTTGCTGAAAAATATGCTACTAATTTATTCATAATAATTTCCTCCATTTCGATCAAAGATCATAGATTTTATTTCAGTTTATTGTAATCATCATCGGATACAGCTTCCAGCCACTCAGTACTGCCCTTTTCTCCGGGTATCTCAATTGCAAGATGTGCGAACCAGGAATCAGCCGCAGCACCGTGCCAGTGCTTGACACCGACAGGAATATTTATCACGCTTCCTGCTGTCATTTCAACGGCTTCCTTGCCCCATTCCTGATAGTAGCCTCTGCCGCCTACGCAGATAAGCATCTGTCCGCCGCCGCTCTCTGCATTATGGATATGCCAGTTATTGCGGCATTTCGGCTCAAATGTAACATTGTATATCGGTATCTGCTCAGTTGAAACGGGAGCAAGATAGCTTTGTCCAACAAAGAACTGACCGTATGGATTCGGCTCTCCGATGGGGAAGAATATCTCGTTCGAGAATCTGTCCTTATCGGTGGATTCGGGAGCAGTTTCGTTCCAGACCTCTTTTGCAAGTCGGAATACAGCCCAGCCTTTCGGCCAGCCCACGTACATTGTTGCGTGTGTGATTATGGCAGCTATCTCCTCTTTTGTGACGCCGTGAACCTTTGCATTCTGCAAATGATACATCAGCGAGCTGTCGGTTATTCCCGATGCCATAAGGGATACCACGGTAATGATGCATCTTGTCTTTACGTCGATTGCCTGCTCATTCCACACCTCTCCGAAAAGCACATCATCGTTGAGATGGGCAAACATGGGAGCAAACTCTCCAAGCTGTTCTCTTCCTGCTGTCTGTACTATCTTTTCACTCATTGCAATACCTCCTCATTTCTCGAAAGGAAGGTGCATTTCTGCATACTTCTCTTCCGTTGCATTATCAGCGTTGTAGTATTTTTTAGTTCCGTCAAGTTTTGCTATCTCCGCCATTTCCTCATCTGTGAGGTCGAAGTCAAAGATATCGGAATTGTCACGTATATGGTCGGGATTCTTAGACCCCGGGATAGTTATGAAGTCCATCTGTGTGTGCCAGCGGAGAATTACCTGAGCCGCACTCTTATGATACTTGTCGGCAAGCCTTGTGAATACGGGTTCATTGAGAAGGCCTGCATCGCCGTGCCCCAGCGGATACCAGCCCATAAGCTTTGTGCCGAACTCTGCGAGTCTGTCCATTATCGCCTTTTCTGTACAGTAGGGATGAGCTTCAAGCTGTATCACATGAGGCTTTATTTCGGCAGCCGCAAGCAGTCTCTCCAGCTTTTCACCATGGAAATTGGAAATGCCGAGTGAACGTGTTTTACCGTCCTTGAACGCCTTCTCTATCAGCTTGTAGCCTGAGATGAAATCTCCTGACGGCTGATGGATAAACAGCAGATCAACATAGTCCAGTCCCAGACGTGCAAGAGTATCATCAACGGCGCTTTCCTTGTTATAAAGGGTAGCCCATATCTTAGTGGAAACGAACACATCCTCACGCCTGACAATGCCCTCATCTATGGCTTTTTTCAGCGCTTTGCCCACTGCTTCCTCGTTCATGTAGGCATTAGCCGTATCGATCATCCTGTAGCCTGCCTTCAGTGCGGAAAACACTGATATTTCGGTATCTTCCGGACTTATCATGAAAGTACCGATGCCCAGCACGGGAACTTCCACTCCGTTGTAAAGTCTCACATTCTTCATAAGTTACCTCCTTGCAATAATATATCGTTTATGATATAATGGATTCATTAGCTTATGTATTTATTATACACCGCAAATCCGCAAAAGTACAATGCCAATATCAGATAGTACTATATCACAAGTGAATAGTGAGGGATAACATGATAGATATATACATACTTCAGCAGCTTGCCGCCTATGCCGAATACGGAACTCTTTCCGCCGCCGCCGAGAAGCTGCACACCTCCCAGCCTGCCATGACACGCTCAATGAAAAAGCTGGAGGACGAACTGGGCGTTACGCTGTTTGAGCGCAGCAAGAACCACATCTCCCTTAACAGTACAGGCCGAAAAGCCGCCGAATACGCAAAGCGTGTACTAGAAGCCGACCGTGACTTCATAGAAAAGGTCAGGCAGTACGACCGCAGTCTCCATACACTTTCCGTGGGTTTCTGCGCTCCCGTGCCGCAGGAGGTCTTCACGCCAATACTCAACAGCATTTTCGACGGTATGACCATTTCAGCCGATATGAAAGACGATGCCACATTTTTCGATGATCTGGAGAACGGGATATACCAGCTTGCCATAACCCACAGCATCCCCGACAGAGATGGATTCTACTATAAAAAATGCGGCGAGGAGAGCCTTTTCGTATCAGTGCTGCCCTCCGACCCGCTGACTTTCTATCCTGAGATACATCTGAAAGACCTTGACGGACTTTCCATCCTTCTGCTGACGAAAATAGGATTCTGGGCAAATATGCACCGTGCCCAAACTCCCCACACCAAGTATCTGCCGCAGATAGACCGAAGCACTTTCACTGAACTGGCTGAGCATTCCGCCTACCCCATATTCGCCTCCGATTACTTTATACGCCGTGGTGAGCGTATACAGGGACGCATAGACATTCCCATAGCCGATCCCGAATGCCACACCGAATACTACCTTGTCTGTGTCGATTCGGAAAAAGAAAGATTCAGGCGGCTCTTTTCGCTTGTCCACGAAAAAACAGTTTACTGAACATAGGAATTATGTTATCATATGCAAACAGTAAAATCAAGACAAATAAGTCATTTTATGCTATAATAAAGAAGAATATGCAATAAAGAGGGTATAGTATGACTTTAAAAGAACTGAAAACAGGCGAAAGCGCTGTTATTGAGGCTGTCGGCGGAGAGGGTGCGCTGAGGCAGCACTTCCTCGATATGGGCGTTATCCCGGGGGCAGTGGTAACTCTGGAAAAGCTTGCTCCCATGGGCGACCCGATGGAGCTTCGCATACACGGCTACTCGCTGACGCTGAGACTTGCGGATGCCGATAATATCACTGTCAGACCCGTAAATGCCGAAGCTGTGGCTGAGACCAAGAAGAAGCACAAGAAAAAGACCAGCCATCCCGGTCTCGGTGAGGGAGGTATCTTCCACGCTGAGGGTGACGGCGATCCGCTTCCCGATGATGCTGAGCTGACATTTTGCTCTTGTGGGAAATCAGAACTGTGGCAAGACTACACTGTTCAACCGTCTCACAGGCTCAAACCAGCACGTCGGCAACTTCCCGGGAGTTACCGTTGACCGCAAGGACGGCCCGATAAAAGGCTATCCCCACACTCTTGTCACCGACCTCCCCGGAATCTACTCCATGTCCCCGTACAGCAGCGAGGAGATAGTTTCACGTAATTTCGTGCTCAACGACAAGCCAAAAGCCATAATCAACATCGTTGACGCTACAAATATCGAGCGAAACCTCTACCTCACCATGCAGCTTCTGGAAATGGACATCCCTATGGTAGTGGCGCTGAACATGATGGACGAAGTCAGCGGCAACGGCGGTTCGGTGGATATCAACGCTATGGAGCAGCTTTTAGGCGTTCCTGTCGTGCCCATCTCGGCATCCAAGAACAAGGGCGTAGATGAACTTATCGACCACGCTATTCACATCGCCCACTATCAGGAACATCCCGTAAAGCAGGACCTCTGTGATGAGCGACATAAAAACGGTGCGGTACACAGATGTCTCCACGGTATAATCGCCCTTACCGAGGATCACGCCGTCAAGGCAGGCATACCTGTGAGATTCGCAGCAAGCAAGCTTGTGGAAGGCGATGAGCTTATCCTTGAACAGCTTGACCTGGACGAAAACGAAAAGGATATGCTTGAACACATCATCAGCCAGATGGAAAAGGAGCGAGGTCTTGACAGAAGCGCTGCCATTGCTGATATGAGATTTGCATTCATCCACCGTATCTGCGAGGACACGGTAGTCAAGCCCCACGAGAGCAAAGAGACCATCAGAAGCCGCAGGATAGACACATTCCTGACAGGCAAATACACAGCTATCCCCTCTTTCATCGTAATAATGGTGCTGGTATTCCTGCTTACTTTCAACGTCATCGGCGCATGGCTTCAGGGACTTCTCGAAACAGGAGTTGAGGGACTTACCACAGCGGTGGACAAGCTTCTCAACAGCATGAACATCAACAGCACCATCCACGGACTGGTGATCGACGGCATTTTCGCAGGCGTAGGAAGTGTACTCAGCTTTCTACCTATAATCGTCACGCTGTTCTTCTTTCTTTCACTTCTCGAAGACAGCGGATACATCGCAAGAGTGGCATTTGTAATGGACAAGCTGCTGCGAAAGATAGGACTTTCGGGACGAAGCATAGTTCCGCTTCTCATAGGCTTCGGATGCACCGTACCTGCTGTAATGTCAACGAGAACGCTTCCAAGTGAGCGTGACCGAAAAATGACCATACTCCTGACGCCTTTCGTCAGCTGTACGGCAAAACTGCCTATCTACGCATTTTTCGTCAGCGCATTCTTCCCGAAGCATGGCGGACTTATAATGGCAGGGCTTTACATATTCGGCATCATAACAGGTGTCATCACAGCCCTTTTCTACAGGAAGACACTTTTCCGTGGTGAGGCAGTCCCCTTTGTAATGGAACTTCCAAACTACCGTCTTCCCAGCGCAAAGAACGTTATCCAGCTTTTGTGGGAGAAAGCAAAGGACTTCCTCCAGAGGGCATTTTCTGTTATCCTCATCGCTACTATAGTGGTGTGGGTACTTCAGAATTTCAGCTTCAAGTTCAACATGATACAGGATTCCGAAGACAGTATGCTCGCCATCGTTGCAGGAGTTTTCGCTCCCCTGTTCAGACCTCTCGGACTTGGCGACTGGAGAATAGTTACTTCTTTCATCAGCGGATTCATGGCAAAAGAAAGCGTAGTTTCCACGCTGGAAGTTCTCTTCGGCGGACAGGTGGGAACAGCCCTTACTCAGAGTGCTGCCGCTGCACTTCTGGTATTCAGCCTGCTTTACACTCCATGTGTAGCGGCTGTCGCAGCTGTAAAGCGTGAACTCGGCAGGAAATGGGCATTTACACTTGTCGTATTCCAGTGCATAGTGGCATGGCTTGCAGCATTCGGCGTAAAGCTTATCTGCACCGCTCTGGGAGTGATGTGATGAATATATTCGATATAGTCCTGCTGATACTTATCGTCCTTGCACTTGCAGCGGCGATCCGCAAAGTGGTAAAGGATCACAAAAACGGCTGCTGCTGCGGCAATTGCAGCGGATGTTCACAAAGCGGAAAATGTTCGGGAAGTAAGCACGGCAACAGCGTTTACTTTTAAATAAAAAATAAAAAACCGCCGAAGGCGGCATTCCGGGGTCAAGGGTGACTCCCCACAGTGCGGGGAGATGTCACGAAGTGACAGAGGGGACGGGCGACCGTTGGGAGATGTTATCTCCCTTGCAGGGGGTGAATGAGGGGGACAGCGTCCCCCTGACGAAGTAGTAAAGCAAGAGTAGCGATGCTTTACGGATGGTTTACAAGAATTATGAATCGCCCCAAAAAAGTAAATGCTGTTGCCTTGGGGAAGTAAGTAAGACATCTTGACACTTTCACGAACCAATGGTATAATTAAGGCAAAACTTCACGATGACTGCATCTGTGAGGTTTTGCCTTAAATTTATTTTAATGTATAAAGGAGCTTATCATGAGTGACATCAATGTAAAAAAGAAGCGCAGATGGCCTGTGGTACTGGCAGTTATTCTGCTTATAATCTGTATGCTGGGAGGATTCATCGCCGTCAACGCTGCCAAGAACAAGAAAGTCATGAACGACACAGTCGATCAGGCGCTGGAAATACTTTCACAGAATGCAAAAGTTACTCCAGTTGATCCGGGAGAGTACAGGCAGATCAAGGTCTACGGCCTGATGAAGTTCGATGTTTCACAGTACGATGTAGAGAATATCGGCAATCTTTCGGTAATGACAGTGAATATGGGTTTCATGCAGATGTCTTCATTTGTACTGAGTCCCTACGAAAAGAATATGCCCCTGCTGTCCATGGACTTCATGTACATCCTCGGCAACAGAAAAGCCTATGCCGAATTTTATGATCTCGCAGCTGATCCGTCTTCTGCCGAGTATCAGTCAGTTCTCGACAGCATCAGACAGTTTGAAGGCAAATACAGCGGCCTTGAGACTATCGAAACTTCACCTGCATGGTACGATGACTACACCACAATCGCACTCCACAAGGCAGGCAAACGCAGTGACGATGCCAAAATAAACGATATGTTCTGCGACGCCGTAAGATGCTATATGGAAACAGCCGAAACGCTTCCTCTCCTCAGCGACGAGGAAAAAGCCGTAAAGCTTGAACTTACTCAGGAATACTGCGACGGCCTTATCGAAAAGGGCGGAGTTTCCACAGACGTGTTCAAAAAGGAACTGGGCGAAGAAACTACAAGAGACTTCTTCAACAAGGTATTCTTCGGCACAGAACGTTACCGCAAATGATCATGAAAAAAGAGTAAGAACCTGTCCACATAGGGTGAATGTACGGATTTTCAGGCATAATTTTGTCGCCCTTCAAGGATTTTTAACGCAGTCACCGGCAAAATTTGACGAAAAGACGTGCATGAATCCCTATGTGGACAGGTTCTAAGAGCATAACCTCGGTACTCTTACAGAAGCTTTATATGTATTTATCGGGGAATAACTTTCTGAGGAAAGTTTTCCCTCAATAGATTCGTATACAAACTTCTGTAAGAGTACCGAGGTTATCTTTACATTTCTGTGATGATATCCATGCATATTTCGATGGCTTTTTCTCTGGATGAGACACCGAAGCTGCGGCGGTCGTAGTTTCTGACGTCAGCAAGGGAATCGGCTGTGAAGAAAAGCTGTGCGAACTCCGCACCACGGAATCTGGCACAGGCTGCCATTGCCGAACATTCCATATCTACAGTCTCACAGCCCTCATTCCGTCGGTATTCCACCATTGCCGCAGTTTCACGTCCGATGCAGTCGGTAGTCCAGGTGGTGCATCTGCGGTAGTGGATACTTCTTTTGTCAAGCTGACTGCAAAGCTTTTCCGTGAACTCGTGGTCAAGGTCGATGAAGCGTGACTTCGGGATGTACTGATAGGAAACGCCCTCTGCACGAAGCGCTCTGGTTGGCACGATAAAGCTGTTCTCGGGAATATCCGCAAGGACGCCGCACGAACCTGTTGCAAGTACTTTTTTTACGCCGAGAGCAAGCAGCATCTCAAGACTTTGTATAGCCGCCGCTGCTCCCATAGGAGCCTGCATGAGGCATATCTCCTGCCCGTTTCGTTCTATTATATAGATATCGTAATCCCTTGTGATGGTCTCAAAAACGGTTGCGATACGTGCATTATTTGCTTCGGCATATGTGTCGGTGCTTGTGCCGGTAAAGGCGAAAACCGCCTTCTCGGGGAGCTTTACTCCGCTGATTTTCAGCTTTACGATAGTGACCGGGTCGCTGTCGTATTCAAGTACGGGAAGTTCATTTTTTGCTATCGTCATATTTCCTCCTGATGGATTCCGGAATTGGCAAGTTGTGGTTCTTTTTGTATGAAACGGTTCTTTTGAGAAGCTCTTCGTAGTATTCATCCCACTTCACGGCAAGATAATATTTTTCTTCTTTATCTTCATTAACGAATGCCTCAAGCTCTCGTTTGATTATAAAGTCATTGAAATCTCTGAATCCCGAAAGCCAGACAAGAGTCGGCATATTCAGAAATGCACCTGCGGTATTGGGAAGTTTTTCATAAACCTTGCTTATGAATTCAGCAGTGATATTATCATGATCTTTGCTGATGGAGTAAAATTCAGCGATATCGCACAGCAGCATATCAAGGCGGTCATCGTTTCCGAGACTGCGTCTTGCCTGATTTATGGACCATGTCCTTGACGGCCATACAAGACAGTTTTTCATTCCCATGCGGAACAGGATGTACAGATCTTTCTCCGATACGCCGTCGATCGTGTATTTTTCCAGTTTTTTTGCTGAAATAAGTCCATCTGATGTCATGCCTACCTTTATCTCCGCATTTTTTTCTCCATTTTGGGAAATGAGGATCTTCGGCACGACAACAACGGAATGATACGTGCTGTAATCGGGATCTTTATAATCCTCGGATTTAACGAATTTTCCGCTTTTATCGAAACAGTTATTCAGATTGTATTCAACATCTTCGTCATAATTTCTTATGCTCATACTGATATCTCCGTAAAAAATTTATATTGGAATTATAGCACAGCGGCACTTAAAAGTCAATGGACAGAGATGCACTGACCAATTCTTGCCAAAAGCAGAAAATACAGCTCAGAAACAACGCAATATCTGCGAATTACTGCTGTCTGTCATCATGCACAAATTGGTATTATCCGAAAAATCACAAAAAACAAAACCTGACGAATTTTCCAAAAATTCGTTGACATCTATGTTCAAATATGTTACTATTGAATTAATAAGAGGATGGAACATCAGGTTCCTTCTTCTCGTTAATGACAGGAGGTAATGATCATGAAGAATTTCAATTGTATCAAGGCTTTGCTGACTGCTGTTATCTCAGGTGCAGCTATTATGGCAATGCCGACAGCTATGGCTTCCGCTGACAGCGAAACTGACGTTTCTGAAAAGGACAAAGTAGATTTTGTCACACAGTTCGGTGATGTTAATTTTGACAGCTCTGTAAATGTTTCGGATGCGGTTCAGATGCGCCGTTTCCTGCTGGGAAGTAGCGAGGAACTGGGAAACTGGAAAAATGCTGATCTGGATGCGGACGAAGATATTGACGTTTTCGATTATATCCTCCTCGGCAAACAGCTGACAGGTAAAGCTCCTGCAAACAGCGGTTCTCTCAGGCTGAAAGTTGTTGATATGATGAGCGGCGAGCCTCTTGAATCCGTTGATGTTGAGCTTTTCGGATTATGCGATGACTACTGCTACGATGTAGGCAGATGGACTTATACTCCCGAGGATGACACCTACTTCACAGGCCTTCCTACCGATGGAAGGTACACTTATATGGTGAATCTGGATAATCTTCCACGCGGCTACGGCAATGGCTGGGGAAACTGGGATCAGCAGCTTTTCTTCAGCTACGACGGTGTTACCGACAAGGAAGTGACCGTCCGTGTGCTTGCTGACAAGAGCGAGAGAAATGTCAATATGGATATGTATAACTGGTCGATAGGTCTGCATCAGACCTACTACGGCACTGTATGCATCACCGATAAGGACGGCGAGGTCTATTATCCTCAGCTAAGAAATGAGGAGTTCGCACTTCCCGACGGCGAGTATCATGCCGAGTTCAACGGCTTTGATTATCCTGTAACGCTTATCGATCCCGAAAGCGATTTCGGCAAGCATATGAAAGAGGTTTATCCTGATGTTGAATTTACCGACAAGTCAAACGGATTTGACTTCACAGTAAAGGACGGCAAGGCTGACAAGGACCTCAGTTTCGACTTCGGCCCTCTGCCCGGCAAGAGCAATTACATTACAGTAAACTGTATAGATATTTCAACAGGAAAACCGCTTCCCGGCGTTGAGCTGTCAGTTATCGAATGCCCTGACACTTATGCAAAAACGATCGCAAAGTGGACTTCCGATGAGACCGGTACTGTAAAATTCGACGGCCTGACCATGACAGGAAGCAATGCTTATAAGCTTCAGCTTGACAAGGTCCCCGAGGGCTATGTCGGCGGATTTGATGAGTACTATCACTGGGGCTATGTCTATGAATACGAGGGTGAGGCAAATCTTTACTTCTCACCTGTAACAGAGGAGAAAAACGTTTCTGCTGACGTTCTCAGTATTTACGATAAATCAGTGATGAATGATCTCTGCACTTACGATGTTTATAAGGAAGCAGGCGAGAACTTCAAACTCGATCACATCTACACAAATGTGAAGCCGGGAGAGAAGATCGCTCTTCAGGACGGAGATTATTTCGCAGTTCTCGATCTCAGAAAGTTAAGAGAAAAGGGCTATGACGGTATTCTTCTCTATACCGAAAGAGGCAAGGCTGTTGCAGGCGATATCAAACCTGATGAGTATATGATGGATACAGCAATGCTGAAGTTCACAGTCAAAGACGGCAAGCCCGACAGAGACCTGTATTTCTATATCAAGGAATACGATGAACATGACTATGATCCCGAAGAAATAGAACATGATGACGAGATAAAGTTTATCAACGACTTTATCGAAGCTAAGGATGAAGAATGATCATATAAATAAATTATAAATGAGATCATAAAAAGAGAAAAAGCTCTAACCGCTGTACTCTTACAGAAGTTTTTGCACGTGTCTATTGAGGGGAAATCTTTCCTCAGAAAGGTTCTTCCCTGATAAATACGTAAAAGCTTCTGTAAGAGTACAGCGGTTATAATTTACGCTGAAAATTTTCTTTATTTTGTCCACCTAAAAGTCGTTTTGTGAATTGATTTGTTGCAATCTCTATAGTAAAATATAGTTGAAGTGTAAACAATCCGTCACTAATGCTGGCGTATTTCACAATCACAACCTCCGCTGAATGTGCATTCTGCCTATAGTGACAACAAAATGACAGATGAAAGGTGGTTTTTATGAAGCTAAGAAAAGTATTCTACTCCTCCGCAGCTGTGCTCCTCTCAGCAGCTATGGCAGCTGTTCCGTGTGATCTCTCAGCTGTTGTTTCAGCCGAGGGAGACGGAACGGCGTTCTACGTTTCCCCTGACGGCAGCGATACAAACGACGGCTCTCTGGCGCATCCTTTTGCGACCCTGACGGCTGCCCGTGACGCCGTAAGAAAGATAAACGGCAATATGTCCTCTGATATTACCGTCTATCTCCGTGGCGGCGACTACAGGATCACCGAACCTATAGTTTTCGATACCCGTGACTCCGCAACCAACGGCTGCCATATCAACTACACCGCCTATGAGGACGAAATTCCCGTCATAAACGGCGCACAGCAGGTCACAGGCTGGACCAAATTCAACGACAAGCTTTACTCCGCCACACTCGACAGAGACTACAAACTCCGCAACCTCTACGTCAACGACAAACGTGCAAATATGGGCAGCGTAACTGTCGGCTCCAAGGGCGGTTGGGGTGAGTACAAAGTCACCGCAGGTCAGGCTGACTGGGCATGGGATTCAGGCACGGCAAAGGACGGCATTTCCTACAATGCAGGCGATATCCCACGTATACCCTCAAATTTCGACGACCTGGAGATAATCAACGGCACAACATGGAACGAAAATATCGTTTGTACCCGTGATATCAAAGTGGACGGCAACTCCCTCATCATGCTTCTCCAGCAGCCATACGGTGCTATAGCTCAGACTCCCGGATGGGGCGCAGGATTCAACACAGGCGGCACACATACCATTTACAATTCCCTCTCATTCGTGGACAGTCCCGGAGAATTCTACTTTGACAAGACCGACAAGAAGCTGTACTACTACCCGAGAAACGGCGAAGATATGTCCTCTGCGGACGTTGAAGCACCTGTGGCTGAACAGCTTATAGTTGTCGAAGGCAAGGACACTTCCGACCGTGTTGAGAATATCTCATTCAGCGGCATCACCTTTGCTAATACCGAATATCAGCTCACCAACGTTGCAGGTTCTCACGGAAAGACCACCTGTCAGGCCGCACAGACCTACACGGCATATGCGGATTCCAACTGGCATAAGCGCAAATATGAAATGGCTGACACTCTCCCTGCCGCCGTTCATATCACCAACAGCAAGGACATCTCAGTTACAGGATGCGTTATCAAGCATACAGGCGCTGACGGTCTTTCCATGTGCAACGATGTTATCGATTCCGAGATAAAGGGCAATTATATCACCGATATCACTTCAAGCGGCATCACAATAGGCCACCCTCAGCATATCTATATCGGCGACGCTTCATGGGACAATCACGAGAAATTCCCGAAAGGCGTTGAGGGTATCTGCAAAAACGACATCGTTTCCGACAATATGCTTTACGATATCAGCGTAGTTCACGGTTTCGGCGGCTGTGCAGCTATAACCTCCTACTACGTTGACACTGTGAAGATACTCAACAACACTATCAGGAAGACAGCATACAACGGCATACATCTTGGCTGGGGCTGGTGCAACTTCAAGGACTCCACCACCTGCCGCAACAATATGATATGCTATAACCGTGTCATCGACAGCCTTAACCGTCTCCACGACAGCGGCGGAATCTACACCATCGGCCAGATGGAAGGCACGGTCATCAACGAAAACTACATCCAGGGCATTCCTGCAGCAGGTTCATTCCAGCCGACTTACGGCCTCCACAACGATGAAGGAACTGCCTATATCGAGGAAAACGACAATGTTCTGGAGATAAGCCACAATGTTACCTACACTATCAACTGCGAGGACTACGGTCAGAAGCACCACCTCAAGATAAAGCGCACCTACGCTACAGTAAAGAAAATGGGCAAGAATCCTCCTGACAGCGATATCGACGACCCCATTGTGGTATCGGACAATGTCTGGGATCTCCCGCAGTACAAAGTCTGCGTAAACTCAGGCGTATCCGATGAATACCGCAGTCTTGTTCCGAATTACGTGATCTCAGAAGCGGACTTTGTATTCCCTGCAAGCTGCAGGACCACCTGTTCAAGCAGTCTGCCTATCCGCAAAGGTGACGGCATAGTATGGATAGCACCTGACGGCACAGACACATTCAAGGCAGGCGCTGACATGACAAGAGCATCAGCAAATGCCACTTCTATCCGCACTCCTTCAAAGGAAGGCGAATACAGGATATACGTCACCGACAAGAGCGGCAAAATACTGAGCAAATCAGGACATATCCTCCGTCTCAGCGGCTCTGGCGGAAGTACGGATGATATCATCGAAGCTGAGAAGTATGACATTCAGAAAGGCATTCAGACCGAGAATTGCAGCGAAGGCGGAAGCGACGTTGCATACATTGAAAACGGTGACTACATCGGCTTTAAGAATATCGACTTCGGCAGCGGAACTGATTCCATCAGCTTCAGAATAGGCTCAAACGGCGCAGAGGCATCCATCGAAGTAAGACTTGGTGCTGCTGACGGAAAACTCATCGGTACTCTCCCTGTAAAGAGTACAGGCGGCTGGCAGACTTGGAACACCCAGACCTGCGCTATCGAGAATACCTCCGGCAGGAACGATGTGTATTTCGTGTTCAAGGGCGGCGACGGCTACCTTTTCAACATCAACTGGTGGAAGCCCGACAAACCGTCCGAACCCATTGTATACGGCGACCTTGACGGTGACGGCGAGGTTGACGTATTCGATCTCATCCTCATGAGAAAAGCTGTAGAAAACGGCGATACAGAGCGTTTTGAAGCGGCTGACCTCAACTGCGACGGCGTGATTGACTCCGATGATCTCACATATCACAGCGAGTATCTCCACGGCATACGCAAAACTCTCCCGGTTGAATAAACAACGCAATACTCCCCTTTAATAGATGTGCGAGCAGCCCTCTCAGACAGATTGTACCGTCTGAGAGGGCTGCACCTTTGTGTTACTCCATTGCTTGTTTTGCCGCCTGATACAGCTTCCATGCCGCAGTTTCGGGGCTCGCCTTATCATAAAGGACTTCGTTGCATTCCGCCATAAATACGTCTATAACGTCTGCATTTTCAAGGAAAGAGTCCATACTCATCATACCGTCATTGGCATCCATTTTCTGTGAAGCCTCATACTGTATGCCTTCAAGCATCCCCTCTTCGTCCATGTATTTCTTCGCATCCGAACTGAGAGGGATTCCCTTTTCCACGCCCTGAAGCAAAGCCATCTCCCTGCTGTTTACGAGAAAATCCACCAGCATAGCCGCTTCTCTCGGCTGTTCGGTATTCTTGCTGACTGCGTAAAGCTGGGCAGGTTTAGCATACCATCCCTCTCCGCTTTTCTCAGGATCAAAGTTGGGATAATCACCGATGACTATGTTGTCACCGGCTTCTATACGCTGTGAGAAATAGTTTGCAGCGTCACTCACCCACGCAATAGCACCTGCATATTTACTGCTATCTATTTCGGTGCGGACGAAGTATTCAACCTGCGGGATGACCTTTGCCTCAACCATTTCACGGTATTCCTCCAGCATTACCTGAAAATCATCAGCCTCAAACCTGAGACTGCCGTCATCATTGAGGAGAGTTTTGCCGTTTTTCTGTTCCGCATAAGCCAGCAGAAACAGCCATATCGACTTCTGTGCGCCTGCCATCGGATAAACTCCGTCCTTCTGCATCACCTTTGCGGCTGCGAAATAATCATCCCATGTTTTGGGCGCATCCAGTCCGTATTTCTCATACAGCGTCTGATTGATATAGATAGTCTCGGTATTCATCGCAATGGGCACCGCATTGAGTACGCCGTTCATTCTGCCGTACTCCAGATATTCATCGGAAAAAGTGGAAAGGTCCAGTACATCGTTCTGCTTTTCAAGGTCGTAGTAGCCCTTTCCGTCGGGAGAATGGTCTGACAGCCAGCCGAAATTGATCTGCATCACATCGGCCTCGGTATTTGAGACCATTCTGACATGGCTTCTCGCTTCATATCCCGACCACTCGGAGTAGCTGCAATTCACCTTGATATCGGGATGAAGCTCCTCAAATTTCCTTACAGCCTCAAGAGTATACTCATTTCTGGTGTCATTTCCCCACCATGAAAAGGATATCTGAGTCTGCTGATGGTGTTCGGTGACTACCTTTTTTTCTCCGCATCCCGTAAATGAGGCGGATATCAAAGCTGATGAAAGAAGTACAGCTATACAGCGTCTTAGCTTTTTCATTCTGTATCCGCCTCCTCCTTGTCGCTGAAGAATGTGAAAATATCCTTGCCTCTGTGCTTCGACAGGTAAAGCGCCTCATCAGCAGCGGAATAAAGCTCCGAAAAGTTTCTGCCATCCAATGGAAACATGGCTATACCGATGCTGCATGAGATCTTGTAGTCCATATTTTCGCCTGTGTAGTATCTGTGGAACTCATCCTGGAGTATAGTGCATTTCTCCTCGATAAGCGCCTTGTATTCCTCATAAGGACGCTGATCGATATTCATCATAACGCAGAATTCATCGCCGCCGATACGTCCGATAAGGTCTTTATTGGAGAACACCTCAGTCAGTGTGCGTCCTATCCTTGCCAGTACCTGATCGCCGTATGCATGGCCGAGAGTATCGTTTACCCCTTTGAAGTTATCCACATCAAGCAGGATTATGGAATGATTGTCTTTCTCATCCGAATCCCTGAGTATCTTCTCAGCGTTATCCTCAAAGGTCTTCTTGTTGAGAAGTCCCGTAAGCTGGTCTGTATTAGCCTTGGTATCAAGGTTATGCACCATATTTGTGATAACATCCGTCAGTTTGATGGAAAGCACCATACCGAGGATTATAGCCAGTGCTGAGGCAATTATCGCCGTCAGCATGATATGGGTGCGCATCACGTTCTTTTCTTTCAGAATTATCCTTGTTGGGATCGAACATATTATGTACCAGTTGTCCTCGCCTGTCGAAACAGTAACAAGGTATTCATTATCGAGGATGGTGACAGCCTTCTTGCCTTCCACACGCTCTTTTATTTCCTCAGGCAGTTTCTCGCCCGGCACTTCCATTTTGTCGGAAGAATAGATCAGCCCGTAATCCTTATCTGTGAGCCTTATGACCATATCCGCCAGATTTTCGGGATTATCGAATACCTTTTCCAGCTCTGAGGCGTAGAAGGAAATGATAAGGACAGCGTTTTCATGTATCTCCTTGACATAGTAGATACGCTTGAAATTCTGTCCGTAGCCTGCCGCCCAGCCGTCATTTGTACGCTGACGGTTTATCATAGAGTGAAGATCCTCATACATCCTGTCACCGAAAAGACTGATAGTACCGTTTGATATCTTGCCGATAAAGTGATTATTGCGGTAGACGATACCGTAATCGACGAAATTTTCCATGATGCAAAGGCTGTACAGCTTGTCGGAGATCGCCTTTTCCGTAACGAGAGCATCATATTCATCGTTTGACGGGTCTGTAGCGTCATAGGTATAGGATTCTTCCGCAGCAAACGCCAGATTTCCGATAGTCTCCATGCGGGACATAAAGCTTTCCAGATTCAGCTTCATCTGTACATTAAGAGAGGAAGTGAGATCTGCGACTTTGTTTTTGAGAACTGTATCCGTTCTGTGTATGGCAAGAAGCGATACTATAATGATCGAACAAAAAGCGATAACTGCAAAACCGGCTATAAGAAAATATTTCAGTTGTTTCATTCGTTTTAGGTTGTCTGATCCGTCAGATGCTTTATCTTTTGGCATATTTGATATCCCCCCTTAGCCAAATAGTCAACTCTCTTAACTATTTCTTTTCTTTACTTGGCAAAATAATACTTTATATAATTTTACCATATTTCACAATAAATTTCAAGGTTCATTCTATAATATTTTGTGAATATTTAATGTATAACTAAAAATAATCAGACATGAAACCAACAGCGTTCCTCTTTACCACATCCATTACGATGATCTGAAAGAGTACCGCTGCTGCTCTCATGTCTGACGTATCATGAAGCAAACTGACTGTTATAGAGCTGTGAATAGAATCCGCCCAGAGCCATAAGCTGGCTGTGACTGCCCTGCTCCACGATATTTCCGCTCTTCATTACAAGAATGGTATCCGCAGTCTTTATGGTAGAAAGGCGATGAGCGATAACGAAGCTGGTCCTGCCCTCCATAAGCTTGACGAATGCCTTCTGTATCCTCTGTTCGGTGCGGAGATCGATGGAGCTTGTAGCCTCGTCAAGTATCAGCATAGGCGGATCCATCAGCATTATCCTTGCTATGCAGATAAGCTGTTTCTGTCCCTGCGAAAGACCGCTGTTCTCGCTGATTATGGTATCATACCCCTGGGGCAGACGCTTGATGAATCCGTGAGCGTAGACTGCCTTGGCCGCTTCGATTATCTGTTCACGGCTGGCATCAGGAACTCCGTAAGCGATATTCTCGGCAACAGTTCCCGTGAACACCCATGTTTCCTGCAAAACCATGCCGAAACTGCTTCGGAGGCTGTTCCTGGTGATGTCGTTGATATTTCTGCCGGAAATCTCTATTTTTCCGCTGTCGATATCATAGAATCTCAGGAGAAGATTGATTATGGTGGATTTGCCGCATCCCGTAGGACCGACTATCGCCACTCTCATACCGCTCTTTACATCGAGGGAGAAATTCTGTATCAGCTTTGTATCGGGAGTATATGAGAAGCACACATCCGAGAATCTGAGATCGCCTGTGCAGTCGGTCAGCACTTCCTTGCCGGAGTCATCGGGAATTTCTTCCTCGTCCAGAACATCGAACACTCTCTGTGCGGAAGCCACAGCATTCTGTAATTCGGCAAAAACGCCCGATATTTCGTTGAAAGGCTTGGTGTACTGATTTGAATATGCGAGGAAGCTGGAAAGCTTTCCCACAGACATTGCTCCCACAAAAGCGGAATGTCCCATAGCGCCGAGGGCACCGAGAAGTCCCACAGCCGCATAGATAAGTCCGTTTACAAAACGGGTGGTCGGATTGGTCATAGAGCTGAAAAAAGTGGCTTTTGTACCGATTTTTCCGTACTCACGGTTTATCTCCCTGAATCTCTCCTCTGCCCTGTCGCCGTAGACAAAGGCCTTGACTATCTTCTGGTTGCCTGCCATTTCCTCGGCAAGTCCCACCATTTTACCTCTCAGCATTGACTGCCTGATGTAGGAATCGTGGGAAGCCTTGGTTATCTTTGAAGCGGCAATGAATGAAAGCGGAGTGAGCAGCACTACTACCACCGCTATCTTCACATTTATGGGCATCATGAAAATAAGAGTGCCTGCGATCGTTATGATACCGGTGAAAAACTGCGTGAACCCCTGAAGGAGACCGTCAGAGATTATCTCAATATCATTGATGACACGGCTTGTGAGTTCGCCTTTTGTATGACCGTCGATGTATTTCAGCGGCACTCTCTCCAGCTTATTGAATACATCAGCACGAAGGTCACGAACTGTCAGGAATGCCATTTTATTGGTGAAAAGGCTCATCAGCCACTGGAAGAATCCGCTGGCAATGACGATTACCGCCAGTTGTGCCGCAATTTTTCCAAGCTTTTCAAAGTCCACCTGTCCCTTGCCCACACAGCAGTCAACGGCATTTCCGATAAACACGGGGACCGCCAGCGACAGCGAAACTCCCAGTGCCGCAAATAAAAGCGTCATTACGAAATATGCAAGGTAGGGACGGGCGTAGGAGAATACTCTTTTAAGCGTTTTGAACATTGCTTCCGTCCTCCTTTTCGTTCATCTGTGAGCGGTATATCTCGCTGTAGACCTGACAGTTTTCCACAAGTTCATCGTGTCTGCCCATGCCCACAGCTTCTCCGTCGTCCATAACTATGATAAGGTCGGCATCACGGAGAGAAGTGGTCCTCTGGGATATCATTATGACGGAAGTGCCTGCCATGTCCTCCCTCAGCGCCTTTCTCAGCGCAAGGTCTGTAGCGTAGTCAAGGGCACTTGTGGAGTCGTCGAGAATGAGTATATCCGGTTTTCCTATCAGCGCTCTCGCAATGGAGATACGCTGTTTCTGTCCGCCCGAAAGGTTCTTGCCGCCCTGTGAGATGCGGGTATCCAGCTTGTCGGGCATACGGCTTACAAAGTCCCATGCCTGTGCGGTTTTCAGTGCAGCAATGATCTGTTCATCGGTAGCCGCAGGATCACGCCATTTCATGTTTTCTCTGATAGTTCCCGAGAAAAGCACAGCCCTCTGTGGAACAGTACCGATATTTCGGCGAAGCTGGTCAAGATCACAGTTTCTGACATTTTCGCCGCCGACGAGAACTTCGCCCTCAGTTGCCTTGTAGTAACACGGGATGAGATTGGCAAGGGTAGTCTTTCCGCAGCCCGTACCGCCGATTATTCCCAGCATATCGCCACGTCCGAGACTGAATGAGATATTCTTCACGGAGCTTTCTGCGGCATCCTCATAAGCAAAGGATACGTTTCTGAATTCGAGGATTTCTCTGCTGTCGTGGGATATCTCGTCATTGCTGCCGTAAGTTTCGGGCTCAAGTGCAAAGACCTCGCTGACACGGTTTGCGGAGGCGAAGGCCTTTGTGAAAGTCACTATCAGATTTGCAAGCACCACCAGCGCAAGAAGTATCTGTGTCATATAATTGGTAAACGCCGTAAGTTCGCCCTGTGTCAGGTCGCCTGTGTCGATTCGCACTCCGCCGAAGCGAATCACCGCAACGATGCCCAGATTCATTATCATGAAGGCGGCAGGGTTGAGGATGGCGGATATCTTACCGACTGCAATGGATTCGTCGGATATGTCGTCCACAGCTTCACGGAACTCGGCTATCTCCTCCTGCTGACGGGAAAAAGCACGGATAACTCGTGCACCCTCAAGATTCTCGCCTGTCAGCATAGCCGCTTTGTCAAGGCATTTCTGAGTTTTTTTGTACATGGGGATAGTACGGCGCATGATGAAAAAGATTATGGCAGAAATAAGCGGCGCAACTATGAAGAATATCAGCGAAAGCTTCAGATCAATAGTTACCGCCATAACAGCCGCACCGATAACAAGAAACGGCGCACGAACAGCAAGGCGGATGAACATATTCACGCCGTTCTGAACAGTGTTGGTGTCATTGGTAAGGCGGTTGACCAGTGAGGACGTGCCTATCCTGTCGATACTGCTGTAGGAAAGGGAGTTGATATGCTTGTACAGCGCCTCTCTCAGTTCAGTGCCGAAGCCGTAAGCACACCTTGCCGCAAGGTACTGACAGGTCAGCGCAAAGCAAAGTCCGCATACGCCGAGAATGACGATAAGTCCGCTCATACGGTAAATGTAGCCGCTGTCGCTGTTGCCGATACCGTTGTCGATTATCCTCGCCATGACCATCGGCACTATCAGCTCGAAAATTGCTTCGAGAAGTTTAAAGAACGGCCCGAACACCAGTTCCTTTTTGTAATTTTTCAGATATTTCAATAAGTTCTTCATAATTTCCTCTTACATAGTTTTGGCGGACCTTTTCGCAGTCCGCCTTGATTGTTCAACATTAATTATAACACAGTTGAATGATATAGTCAATACGCAGTTGCTTTGTGAATATTGCTGCAAAAGCTGCACACGAATTTGTAACATCCTACAAAGATGCTCACACCCTATTGACTCCTACGTTACGTAATAGTTTATACTGTAGTTACGGAAGGAGGTCATTGATATGATGACGGTAAAACAGGTGAGCGACCTGACGGGAGTGAGTATACGCACTCTCCAGTATTACGACAAAACAGGGCTTCTGTCCCCTGCGGCATACACGGAGGCAGGATACAGACTGTATGACGATACAGCGCTGGAAAGGCTGCAGCAGATACTGATTTTCCGTGAACTTGAATTTCCGCTGAAGGACATAAAGGCAATACTCGACAGTCCCGATTTCGACAGGAATAAGGCGCTACAGCAGCAGATAGAACTGCTTGAGCTGAAAAAGGAACACCTCGAAAACCTCATAACCTTCGCCCGTGGAATAAAAATGATAGGAGTGAGAGCTGTGGATTTTACAGCATTTGACACATCAAAACTTGATGAATATTCAAAAAAGGCAAAAGAAAACTGGGGCAATACCCCTGCCTACAAGGAATACAAAGAAAAGACGAAAAACAGGACAAAGGAGGAAGATGCTGCTCTTGCCGAGGAGTTCATGGGATTTTTTGCAGAGCTTGGCACAATGCGTGAGCTTGCCCCCGAGGATGAAAAGGTGCAGACACAGATAAAACGCATACAGGACTATATCACAGAGCATCTTTATACCTGCACGGATGAGATACTGGCAGGTCTGGGAAAAATGTATGCAGGCGGCGGAGATTTCACTGAAAATATCGACAAGGTCGGCGGCAAAGGCACGGCCGAGCTGGCTGCAAAGGCAATTGAGGTATACTGCAACAGCAAATAATCAAAACCACCCGTAAAACGGGTGGTTTGAGGAAGCCCTAGAAGGGCTTGATACGGACACTGCCCCTTAAGTGGGCTGAGAAAGGTCTGCCAACTGCATTTCATTCTCAGCTACCCCTTAAGGGGTTTTTACTTCTTCTTATACTTTTCTCCAGTGAACGGGTCTGTTGTTTCAAACAAACTTAACTGGTCTGTCATAATATCTTCTTGCAGCTGGTTCTTTATATACTCTTCAATTTTCTTAGCATTCTTTCCTACTGTATCAACATAATATCCTGTACACCAGAAATGTCTGTTACCGTACTTATACTTCAGATTTGCATGTCGCTCAAATATCATCAATGAGCTTTTTCCTTTCAAGTAGCCCATTATCTGCGATACACTGTACTTCGGCGGAATTGCAAGCAGCATATGTATGTGATCCGGACATGCTTCTGCTTCTATTATTTCTACTCCTTTTTGTTCACATAACCTTCTTAGTATCTTTCCTATATCAGTTTTTATCTGACTATAAATCACCATTCGCCTATACTTCGGTGCAAACACTATATGATACTTGCAATTTCACTTGGAATGTGCTAAACTATTTATATCGTCTCGTTTCATGACGATACCTCCTTTGTTATTTTCAGTTTGGTTGGCAGACCATTACCATTATAACATGGGAGGTTTTCTTTTTCTACTCATAGCTAAAGCTTCTTTGAACCCCTGGCAGAGCCAGGGGTTTTCGGGATACAATAAAAAACGGCAGGTTCATATCGAACCTGCCGTTTTTTATGCACTCTCGAACTGAGAGTTATAAAGCTGTGCGTAGAATCCGTTCTTTGCGAGAAGTTCGTCATGTGCGCCCTGCTCGATGATATCGCCGTCTTTCATGACAAGTATCATGTCAGCATTGCGTATAGTGGAAAGTCTGTGGGCGATGACAAAACTTGTGCGGCCGCTCATAAGTCTGTCCATTGCGTCCTGGATAAGCTCCTCTGTACGGGTATCGACAGAAGATGTTGCCTCGTCCAGTATCATGACCTTGGAATCCGAAAGAATGGCTCTCGCAATGGTGAGGAGCTGTTTCTGTCCCTGTGAGACGTTGCTTGCGTCCTCGTTGAGCACCATGTTATAGCCGTTAGGCAGTGACTTTATGAAGTGGTGAGCGTGGGCAGCCTTTGCCGCAGCTATGACTTCCTCGTCAGTTGCTTCCAGACGGCCGTAGCGGATATTCTCCATGATAGTGCCGTTAAACAGCCATGTATCCTGAAGTACCATGCCGAAATTCTCACGGAGTTCCTGTCTCGGCACATTCTTTACGTCCGTTCCGTCAAGTAGTATCTTTCCTCCGTTAACATCGTAGAATCGCATGAGAAGCTTGACCATGGTGGTCTTGCCTGCGCCTGTCGGTCCGACAATGGCTATTTTCTGGCCTGCCTTCACTTCAGCGCTGAAGTCCTTGATGATGGTCTTTTCGGGCACATAGCCGAATGAAACGTGCTCGAAGCTTACATTTCCCACAACGTTGTCGATATGCTCGGCATTTTCGGGGATCTGCTCCTCCTCTTCTTCGTCGAGGAATTCAAAAACTCTCTCAGCCGCCGCAGCCATGGACTGAACCTGATTGACTACCTGGGCAATCTGCTGTATTGGCTGTGTGAACTGCTTGACATACTGGATAAATGCCTGTATATCGCCGATACCGATAACTCCCTTTATAGCAAGGAGTCCGCCTGAAATGGCAACACCTGCATAGCCGAGGTTTCCTACAAAGGTCATGACAGGCATCATAAGTCCCGACAGGAACTGGGATTTCCACGCCGATTTGTAGAGTACATCGTTGGTCTTGCAGAAGTCTTCAACAGTTTCTTCCTCTTTGTTGAAAGCCTGTATTACGGTGTGGCCGCTGTAAGTCTCCTCAACCAGACCGTTGATATGTCCCAGATATTCCTGCTGTGTACGGAAATGCTTCTGAGAGGCCTTGATAACCGATACCAGAAGAATGGCCGAGATCGGCAGTATTACCAGTGATATCACTGTCATAAGCGGTGATATTGACAGCATCATGACCAGCGTACCGATAAGTGTTGCTATGGATGTGATTATCTGTGTTAT
Organism: Ruminococcus flavefaciens FD-1; assembly: GCA_000174895.1. Classification (GTDB taxonomy): domain Bacteria; phylum Bacillota; class Clostridia; order Oscillospirales; family Ruminococcaceae; genus Ruminococcus; species Ruminococcus flavefaciens_A. Next base: position 29,061 of record ACOK01000091.1, on the reverse strand, counting down.
GCTCTGATTCAGCGTCATACCGAGAGTATCAACATCGTTTGTGATACGTGAAAGCACTTCGCCGTAGGTGCGGCTCTCGAAGTACTTCATCGGCATACGGTTTATCTTCTGTGAGATGTCCTTCCTCATGCGGTAGGATATCTTCTGCGATATTCCCGTCATGATCCAGCCCTGAACGAAGCTTACTGCCGAGCTGAAAAGGTACAGTCCCAGAGTGAACAGGAGTATCTTTCCGATATATCCGAAGTCGATACCGCCTGTACCTGCTATCTTTCGCATAAGGCCGTCGAAGAGTGCATTTGTCGCCTTTGCCATTATCTTAGGGCCGACTACCGAGAATACAGTGGCGATTGCCGCCAGTATCATTACCACGAGTATGGCTATCTTGTACATTCCCAGGTAGGATATGAGCTTTTTCAGCGTCCCCTTGAAGTTCTTGGGCTTTTCGCCGCCTACGAATCGTCCGCCGCCCATCGGAGGCTTTCGGCGTGGAGTCTGAATATCCTTGTTATCTTCACTCATTATCCTCACCTCCGATACTCTTTTTCAGTTCAGCCTCTGAAAGCTGTGAGCTTGCGATCTGCTTGTATGTATCGCATGATCTCAGCAGTTCCTTGTGTGTGCCCTTGCCGACTATCTTTCCTTCATCGAGGACAAGTATCTGGTCGGCGTTCATGATAGTGCTGATACGCTGTGCAACGATAATTACAGTCGTATCCTTTACGTGCTTGTCAAGCGCCTTTCTGAGAGCGGCATCCGTCTTCATATCGAGAGCCGAGAAGCTGTCGTCGAAGATGTAGACCTTCGGCTGCTTCACTATTGCTCTTGCAATGGCAAGACGCTGTTTCTGTCCGCCTGACACATTGCTTCCGCCCTGTGATATCTTACGGCTGAACTTGTCGCTGTCGGAGTCGATGAACTCCATAGCCTGTGCGATGTCAGCGGCAACTGCAAGTTCTTCCTCGGAAGCGTCCTCCTTGCCGAAGCGGAGGTTTGAAGCGATAGTGCCTGAGAAGAGCACTCCCTTCTGCGGCACAAGACCTATCTGACTGCGCAGGTCGTTCTTTGTAAGCTTGCGGATATCCACGCCGTCGAGAGTAATGCTGCCCTCGGTAACGTCATAGAAACGTGGAATGAGATTGATGAGGGTGGACTTGCCGCAGCCCGTACTTCCGATAATAGCCGTTGTCTTGTTGGGCTCGGCAGTAAAGCTGATGCCCTCAACAGCATTTCCGTCCGCATTGGGATATCTGAATGCCACGTTGTCGAATTTTACTACTCCCCTGAAGCTTTCTGGCTTTTCGGGAGAATCTGTATCCTTGATGGATGTATCTGTCTTCAGCACCTCGTCGATACGGTCGGCAGCAACTCCTGCTCTCGGAAGCATTACCGACATGACCGTAAGCATGAGGAATGACATGACTATCTGTATCGCATAGGTGATGAACGCTGTCATAGCGCCTACCTGAAGATCGCCTGCGTCAATGCGGTGAGCCGATACCCATACGATAGTCAGCGTAACACCGTACATTACCAGCATCATACACGGCATCATGAAGGTCATGACTCTGTTGGTGAAGAGCTGATTCTTCATCAGCTTTGAGTTAGCGTCGTCAAAACGCTCCTCCTCCACTTCTTCCCTGCCGAATGCACGGATAACACTCAGACCTGTGAGGATCTCACGTGAGATAAGGTTAAGTCCGTCCACAAGCTTCTGCATAGCCTTGAATTTTGGCATAGCCACAACCAGGAGTATCATCACCAGAAGCAGTATAACTGCTACGGCAGCAATGATTATCCAGCCCATGTTTGCGCCTGTTCTGAGCACCTTGATAACTCCGCCGATGCCGAGGATAGGTGCGTACATCAGCACACGGAGAAGAAGCGCCGTTACCAGCTGTATCTGCTGTACGTCGTTGGTGCTTCGTGTGATAAGCGAAGCTGTTGAGAATTTGTCCATCTCCGTATTGGAGTAGCTGATGACCTTCTTGAATATCTTCTCTCTCAGGTCACGGCCTATCCCTGCGCCTGTCCTTGCGGCGAAGAAGCCTGCACCTATTGAAGCAAGCAGCATAAGTCCTGCCATAAGAAGCATTTTCAGTCCCTGTTTCCAGAGGTAGCTTTTCTGTATGGCATCAACGTCAATGCCGGCGCCCTTATCGCATGAGATAGCGTAGGCGATGCCCATCGACTTCATAGTGGAGCTTCCCACAGTGTCGATGGTCTTCTCCATCTGCTCACGGATAGCCGAAAGCTGAGCAGCGTCCATCTGACCGCTCATGATGAGGCCTTCCATTATTGGTCGCATATCAACGTAGGTAGTGGTAACGCCTTCCTCGTCCTCAGCCTCGAAGCTTTTCAGCTCCGTATGCATCATCTGTCCTATTTCGTCAAGGCTCATACCGCTGATGTCGAATCCCTCGGGCACGGCCTGCGGATTATTCTTCATTGATTCGCCGATTATGTCCTTGAACTGTTTTTCACTTGTATTGGCTGTCTGATATGTCAGTATAAGCGGAATGAGGAATTTATCGCTGTTTCCCTCAAGCTGCTCCTTATCCATGTCTTTGAGCTCGTAAATATCCCCGTTTTCGGTATAAAGCTCTTCCCACGCTGCTTTTTCACTGCTGTCCATAAACAATGACGAATAAACCATCTCTTCCGGGGTCATTTTCCCGGGGATGGGATATTCCACACCATGATTCTGAATACCGGTATCTATCATATCCGACGTATACTGTGGCAGTGAAAGGTCACAGAAAGCCTGCACTCCCAGCAAAGCGAGTATGATGACAACGAGGTACCAGTAAGGTGCCAGATTAAGAATTATTCTCTTCATACATTTCCTCCTTGCAAAATTTCATATTTTATTATATAATAGAATGTATGTGATGTCAACACGGTTTTCAGCGGCAAAAAAGAGCACATTCAAGGCGCTTTTCAGGCAAAAATGTCAGTGTCAGGGCGACTTTTGTGTATGTTGTACAAATACTCCGTTGATCACCACATAACATTTTACTGCGAATTTTTAATTGCACTGAGAGTTTTTGCGGTTAAAAATCGTCTAATATATATGAGGGTACGCCCTTTTATTTATAAATAATTTACAAAAAGAAGGAGTTATATATGAAAAATAAAACACCGAAGCTAAGCAGAATCAATCCGCTTACTCTCCTCCCCTACGTGATCACAGCTGTGATCTCCCTTGCCATAGGCGTGATAGTGTTCAAGGCAAAGGAGATCGCTCCATTCGGCGGAAGGTCCGTACTCTGCATGGACCTCTGGGGACAGTATTTCCCGATGTACGTCAACAATGCAAATGCAGGCTCGCTTTCCGAGATACTGCATTCGTGGAACGGCGCTTTCGGCTACAACAACTGGGCACAAAGCGCTTATTACTGCAACAGTATATTCATCCTGCTGATGAAATTCGTCCCTGCCGCAAAGCTGGTCAAGGCTCTGGACATTTTCTGTCTCATCAAGATAGCCCTCAGTTCAGTGACCTGTCTCGGCGCTCTGCGGTACAAGACAAAGTCGCAGTCACCTGCACTCATAGGTGCGGCTGTGTGCTATTCGCTCTGCGCTTACATGATAGCTTTCATCTCACAGTTCATGTGGACGGATGCCCTCATCTACACTCCGCTCGTTATCATAGGCATAGAAAAGCTGATACATGAAAGAAAGCCGCTGCTTTATGTTATCACTCTCGCAGCGACTATAATCTCCAGCTTCTACATCGGTTTTGCCGTATGTATATTCAGCGCAGTCTACTTCATCACTCATTTCATCCTCTGCATCAGACTCACCAAAGACCCCGTATCTCAGAAATACCGCATCGTGGGCTTTGGCGATGCTCTTATCTCCTGTGTCAGATTCGGCATCTACTCACTGATTGCGGGCGCACTTTCAGCATTCGTTATCATTCCCGTATACATGGGCATCACCAATACCCTTGCTTCCGAAGCAACAGGCCCCGAAAAGTTTGAATGGTACGGCAACTTCACCAAGGTGCTCCAGTACGCTCTGCCTTCACAGCAGTTCTTCCAGGAGTACACAGGCGTGAATATCTACTGCGGATTACTGGTATTCTTAGCAGTACCGCTCTACTTCACCAACAAGATGATCCGCATTCCCGAGCGTATATTCAGTGCACTGATGCTGGTATTCCTTACCGCTTCAATGAACTGCAACTACCTCAACTACGTATGGCACGGCTTCCACTTCCCGAATCAGCTCCCCGGCCGCTGGGTATTCCTCTTCTCACTCTATCTTATACTCCTTGCAGGTCAGGGACTTGCCAACTACAAGGGGCTTACCATTATCAGAACGGTTTTAGGCTCAGGTGCAGGCATCGCTCTCTTCCACTTCACAGTAAAGGGACTGGGCAAGACTGAAAAATATGAGGACCTCCCATCCTATGCATGGCCTGTTATCATAGCTTCAGCAGCTGTTATCGTTGTGGGAAGCGTGGTCGCATTCATCATCAGAAACAAGTCCGACAAGGCAAAGAACATCCTCTGGCACGTATGCACAGCGGCTGTTGCCTGCATGATGATATTCGACATCAGCAAGAATCTCCTTACCGTATCAAAGTACGAGGGCAACAAGGGATTCCAGTCAGCTGACGAGGTAACATACACAGAACAGCTTGTCCGCCACATCAATAACGGCAAGCGCATCGCCAGCGGCAAGAACGATTTCTACCGTGTGGAAGCAAACGGCGGATTCACATTCAATCCGAGCATGATAGACAACTGCAAGGGTATGGGCTACTATTCTTCCACAATGAACGGCAATGCTTTCACATTCCTCCGATATATGGGCAACCGTGTCTACGCCGACAAGGTAAGCTCCGTTTATACACTCTGTTCACCAGTTCAGAACAGCCTTTTCGGTCTGAAGTATTTCATCGACTACTCAGGAAACATCGGCTACGTATTACCCGGCACAGTTGTCAAGGAGACCGCAGCTGAAGAAACTCCGGCTATCAATGAGAACACCACCGCTCTCCCTATCGCATATGCAGTTTCAGACGACATCCTCAGTTTCAGAACTGACGATCAGATACGTGGACTTGAAAACCACAACCTTTTCCTTTCTGCATTATGCGGCGAAGAAACAACGCCTTACATCAAGGTCGAGCCTGACAATATCGATCCCGTAAATGTAAGACTTGACGAATGCGACGACCTTAACAGCAGATACTACTACGTTGAAGACGGCTCAGCAGCACCGCATATCGTTTACGAATACACTGCTCCAAAGAGCGGATTCTACTTCCTCAGCCACAATTTCCGTGCAGGCTCTCTCCATGTTACCGCATTCAACCTCGACAGAACTGTTGAAACAGGCAACGGCGCATTCGCATTCTGCGGACGTCTTGAAGAAGGCGGTCAGATGAAGATCGAGTTCACTGCCGAGAATTTATCAATGGGCTGCCACGGACTTGAGGTCTACTACATGGACGAGCAGATCTGGGACAAGGCATCCAAGCAGCTCAAATCAGGCGGAATCAAAGTAACAAGCGCAAGCGGCACTAAGATAAAGGGCGATGTGGAACTTGACCACGACTCTCTTATGCTCATGACTGCTGTACAGGACGGCGGCTGGAAGATATACTGCGACGGCAAAAAAGTAGAGACTATGACCGCTGCCGACGTATTCCCCGTATTCCGTGTACCATCAGGCAAGCACGAACTGGTCATGAAGTACAGCGTACCGGGACTGAATATCGGTCTTATCATTTCGCTGTCAGGCCTCGGCGCACTCCTTGTTATGCTTCTGATAACAGGCAAACTAAGAAAAAAAGCCGAAGAAAAGGCCGAAGCTGAGAAAAAGCGCATAGAAGAAGCTCTTCTGGCTGCTGAAAATTCCGATGAGGACGAAGATTCCGATGACGAGGACGACAGCAGATCCGATGAAAATGAATCTGACGATGAAGACTCGGATGAGGACGATGATGACTCCGACGAGGATGAGGACAATGACGAAAATGAGGATGACGAATAATTTCATCCTCCCGACAGAATAAACAAAAACTCCTGCGATCAGAACTGTTCTGCCCGCAGGAGTTTTTTATTTTACAATTTCCGAGCCTGTGTCATCAACGAAGAACGAGATCTGAACTCCGTCTTCAAGTGCGAATATGTATATCGTCGTGCCGCTTCCTGCTGTTGAATCGCTCCATACGGAATAGTCGTACTGAGTCTCATCAGGCGAGCCGTAAATATCCGTAAGCTGTTCCACCCAGAAGCTATAGTCGCTGCTTTCGGAGTCAAAATAGTTCACGCCAACCAGTCCGAGACTGGTAAAGCAAAGCACTCCGTCGCATTTTTTGCCGAGATACGGAACATTTTCATATTCCATTATCAGCTCCCATGGCTGCCCGGCTTCTTCTGTGCGGTACTCATCGACCTTTGTATAGCCGTCCATTTTACGTTTTCCGCTTTCGGGGCTGCTGTAGAATTTCAGCCCATTCAGAAGGAAATCCTTTGTACGGTCAATTTTTGCTGTAGTTGTCACAGTCGTGGAAGTGGTCACGGTTTCTGTCCGTAATGAAGTTTGTGCAGCAGCTGTCTGAACATCGGCTTTCCCGGAATATTCATCCGTTTCAGGCTCATCTGCCGGATCTGGAATTTCCTCCTCAGCAAGCGATGTTGCTGCTGATGTTGTCTCCTGCTGCAAAGCTGTGGTCTCTGCGGACGAAACCGTAGGAGTTTCCTCAACTGCTACCACAGGCGAACGTAATTCGGGAGTGGGGATGTATCGCTCCTTCTGCTTTTCATAGGACTGATCGGGAGAATCGGAAGTCGCATAGAACGAAACCTGTACACCTTCCTCAAGATTGAACAGGTAGACCGCCGTGTTCCTGCCCAGCGGATCATCATACCACGATGCAATACCGCTGCCCTCCTCAGTCGGGATACCGTATTCTTTTTCGATTTCGCTGAACCACTGACGATAGCTCTGATTCCGCTTCACATCGTGGTAGTTGAAGCCCACAAGTCCCGAATCTGTAAAGCAAAGCGTCAGGTCGCAGTCTGTACCATAAAGCTTCACCGCTTCGTAGTCCTGCATCCGCTGCTTCGTCTTGTCCTCCGTTTCACGCTCGGCGATAAGATTATTCCCGCTCATTTCAGCGAGAACTTCGTCATAGCCGGCGAACCATTCAAGTCCCAGAAGTGGCTTTACTGCCTTCTCCGATCTGTTTCCGCAGCCGGTAAGCAGTGCCGTTACAAAAGCAAAAGCTGTGATAAATGATAGATATTTTCGCATATTTCCTCCATTAAGGTCCGCCGTCCTCTCCCGACGGCAGCTTGGAAACTATGTATTTGTCGATTCGTATGTTGTGTTTGTTTCTGCCTGTGATCGCTCCGATCATCGCCGTAAGAACAATAAGAATACCGATCATTACCGGAAGCACGGTCATTCTGTCCACCTGCAAAGCATCAGCAGGAACTTTTATGCGTCTGTCGTAAATGGTGTCTATTCTGTGGGCACGTATCAGCAGACGATGTGAATTTACTCCATATGGAGTGCAGGTCATCAGTGTAACATAATCCTGATCCGGTATTATAGCCAGCTTGTCAGTCTCGTCGGGGAGGATGATGAGTATCTTCTCCACCTCATAGGTCAGAATATCGTCAAGAATGTTCACTGTGAAAACATCGCCCTCCACCACCTGGTCAAGGTCAGTGAAAAGCTTTGCGGACGGCAGTCCACGGTGTCCCGAGATAACGGCATGAGTATCAGCTCCGCCAACGGGAAGAGATGAACCCTGGATATGGCCTGCTGCTATCTGGAGCACACCCTCGGAAGTGCCGTGATAGATCGGCAGCTCAACACGGATGCTCGGAATGGAGATATACCCCATAACGCCCGTACCCGAGATATTGAGGATGTCATCATAGCCCTTTATATCCGCAAAATTAGTAAAGGGAGCATATAGCTCCGCAAGTTGTCTGTTATATTCACGTGCTTCTTCCCACAGCCTTTCCGTATCGCCTGTGTCAAGTTCGGCAACTGCTTCTTTATAGGAGGAAACGGCGTGTGAAGCCATGTTCCTGTTCCACCAGTTGCTGAAAGTCGGATAAAGCATCACGGAGAGGCCCGCAAAGAAAATGAAAACAAACAACAGTGGGATAAGCTTTTTCGGTTTAATTTTCATAGTGTTCTCCTTGTGGATCTCTCCCTGATCCCCTCCCCGAAGTGGGGAGGGGCGGGTATCAGGTTTTAGGTTAATGAATGATCATGAAATGCTTTATTCTTCCTCACGTGTCTTCTTCTTGGAAATGAGGTAGATACCGGCGATACCTGCTGCACATCCGCCGCCAAGGATGAAGAGTGTTGTGCCTATGCCACCGGTTGCGGGGAGGGTTGAGTTCTTTGTATCAACAATCTTATTTTCAACCTCGTTATTGATACCAGTAAGAACAACCTTTGCAGTTCCGTCTGTCTCTTCCGTGTGTGTTGCACCAATTGTAAATGTAATATTTTCAGCTGCATTATATCCATCAGGTGCCTTAGTTTCTTTGAGAACATATGTACCAGCATCAAGTCCCTTAATATTGAACTGACCCTTGGTAGAAGCTGCATCAGACGACTTCATTACAGTTGCTGGTTCACCAGAAGCTACAGGACGATATGCTGCCAAACCATTGTCATAAATTAAACCTATCTCTGTATTTCCTGTGCTATCGTAAAGCTTAAACTCTGCACCTTCAAGTTCATTTCCTGCATCGGCAGAAATCTTATACTTGGTATTGTCAACCTCATATGTGAAAACCCATACATAGTCGGTTTCAGACTTACCGCCAGGCTGAGTAGTTCCACCTCCTGTTGCATCAGGGTTGTTAGAATAGTTGAGATAAACACTGTTGTAGTTTGTATCGGTTATAGTGCCATTCGAGCGACTATCGTCATCTACCACTGCCTTTTCATTCAAGTGTGCCTTATAGATCACTTCTACTACAATGTCACTTTCACCCCATGTGGTCGAAGCAGGGAGTAAAGTTTTGATGTCATTAATCAAAAGTGTAAAGCTTCCACCACCATCATTTTTAATATTGGTTACATCAAGTGTGTAATCTGTTGCGGCCAAAGTCTTGGAATTTGAGCCAGATTTAACTGTAACACTTTCGATTCCCTCATATGTAACACCATCACACATCGTATCATTGAATTTGATTGCATATGTGCTGTATTCCTTTAAATCAGCGTCAGCCAGGATATTTGCTTTCAGCTTAAAGTTAAAGCTCTCGTTTATTGCGTGGTCAGCAGACTCACCATAACCATCTGCATCCGCACCCGCCTCTGCATCTGTAGTTTCGTCCTGAACTTGCTTATCTACAGTAGGCTTAGCGTTCTTAATAGCAATATTAGTTGTTCCAGCAACCTGTACGATCCAAGCCGAGTTTGAATCATCCTGATCTGACAGATTTGTTACGTCTTTAATAATATAATATCCTTCTTGAAGTCCAGTGAACGAAACGTCTTCTGAACCAGTCTTATTTGCGTATTTTCTTCCAGTTGCTTTAAGTGTTAGACTAGTGGGAAGAGTGCCAGCATCTGTAATTCTTGAAATAGCCTCTATATCAGCATCACTGACAAGATCACCAGGTGTTACATTTTTACCACTATAAGCTGTAACATCAGCACCCCACTTTAACTCTGAAAAAGTTTTAGCGGTAGCATCATATTTACCAGCCATAACCTGGTATATTTCAAATGTATGTTCTTTTGCATATGTTCCAGTTACTGTAATACTGGATGTGTCTTCTGCACTAACGGTCATAATACTCATCGGCATTGCTGCACAAGCAGTAAGTGTTAAAGCGGCTGCCATTGCGATAAATCTCTTAGTAGTTTTCATAATCATTCTCCTTTTCATTAAGTAGTCGCTCCGCCGCCGCTGCCTAAGGCGGCAGCAGAGCATTTTTCGTTAAACTTTGATCTTATTCTTCTTTGCCGAATTCTCGGCGCTTAAACATTGCGTATGCGGCGGCTGCAAGAAGCATCATAACACCTCCTGCCATATAGATTTTTTCAGTTCCCCTGCCGCCTGTTATGGGGAGCGTTTTTATAGCTTTGTTATTAACGGTCAGCTCTGGCGTTTCTCCGTTTCCGAGCATCACACCGTCGCTGTAGCTAATCGCTGCATACTGATTACTCTCAGTTTCCTCAACATAGTAGATATACGGAAGACCTCGTGGGCTAACCTTCGGCAGATTATCTACTTCCATTTCCCAGCCATCTGTCTCCTTTAGCGTGTAGTTACCCACACTCTCTGCACCGTAGGGAATCGATTTCACATTTACAATGTACGATACTGTCTCACCGTTCAGTGTAGCGGTGATCGTCGCCGTACCGAAATGCTTTGCCGTTACTATGCCGTTCTGATCTACAGTCGCAACGTCGTTATTGGATTGCCAAGTAACATTGTTTACCATAGTATTACCCTGATACAGTCCAAGTCTTAAGATCTCATCCAGATAAAGTGAGTGTGTTTCCGTGCCTTGCTGCGGTTTGATAGTGATATTGTCGTAAACATACACCGTAAACGAATGTTCTTCATTATTCGGACTGACGACTGTGACTGTTACAGGTGTATCAGTCACTGTATTGGACGATATCGTGATTGTATTTCCGTCACGCCTGATTACTACTGAATCTGCCGGATTTGATTGAATATCAAATTCATTAAGATCCAGACTGGTGTTGATGTGTACCGTTTTGGAACCGCCCTTTTTGAAGCTAATCGTCGCATCATCGGCTACATCTAATGAGAAATCGGATACATTGACTGTGAATTCACCGGTTTTATCGTTGCCGTCCCTGCCGACGATGTGATGTTCGCCTTTGGTATTGAACGTAAAAGTGAATTCGTTGTCTGACACATTAGGAGAAATCGGATTCCCGTTGTCCTCCCATGTGATAACGCCGCTCTGTCCGCTGACCGTCACCGTATATGGCTGATTAGTATAAGCTGTACCGGCAGACGGGGTGACATTGAAGGTAGTAATCACAGGAGGCACTTCCTGATAAAGCAAGACACGCTGAATCTTTGCGCCGTTGCTGATTTTCACATCCTGTATACCGACTTCTCTGATTGTCTTTGATTCGTCCAAAATCCAGATCAAATACTTATCATATTGTATTCCCGAATAGTTACTCCATGAACCACCCTTATTTTTACCTGTTTTTAAATCCCAGTTATTCGCTGTGAAATTCATGCCATCTCCTGTCGGAGTTTTATCAAAGACAAGAACAATCATATCCACATTGTCAATATTCGGATTGTAGCCAACAGACTGTTGACCACCGTTCCCAATATCTACAGCTGTATCCGAAAGCAGTATGCCTTCGATCGGATATCCATCCGCTTCACCATTGGGATTTGTGCCTTTCAGATTCGGGATACTGTTCTTAGCCGCCTGCACCTCAAGCTGTTCCGCAAGGTCAACGGCCTTGGAAAGTCGGAGTACACGGGTTTTGGTTCGGGTTGCTGCGGGAACCGTATCGGCTTCCGCATTTTCTTCGCTCAACAGATTCACAAAAGACCAATATTTTCCGATCACTGTATTGAGCTTCGGCAGTATTGTTTCAGATTCTGCTGGTGCGGAGTTAAGCTGTGCATCCTGTACATGACAATCTTTACGCCATGTCAGCGCTGAAGATTCGCCAACATCTGAACCGCACATATTTGCATCATAGAAGTAAAGTGAATATTGCAGCAGTTTTGCGTAATTCTGTGAGTTGTTTACCACTGCACTATTTCCCATGCCGCCGCCGTATGTTATTTCGACGCCGGAATCCGGTACACTTGCTGAGATATCCGCATCAGTGATACCCTGGGGGTAGAAATAATACAAGCCAGCCGCCGCTCCGACAAGTCCGGCATTGTAGTCCAGCGATACCTCATTGCTCTGATAATCAGATCTGATATCTTGATATGCGCCGTTTTCATCTGCAGGTCCGCCAACCAATGCACCCAGCAGAATGTGTTTATTCTCAATGCTGTCGGCATTTGTCTGCGCGGAATCGGTTCCGGATGCAGCTCTGTGATGCGGATTCTTTGGTGAGTTCTCATCGAATCCGGTAACAAAGCACTTCGGATTGGCTGTACCTACTCCCTTTTCGCCGAGGATGTATCCCATCTGGTTTTGCGCCCATGCCTCTTTGTCAACTGCATCATGCTTGGAAGCAACCAGCGCAGCGAGCTGTGCGGCGCAGTTATAGCGAGCCGAGCCCCATTCGCCAACGAAGAAATAGTTATCCGATTTGCAGTGGTTATTAAACCAATCAGAAGCAGTATTCCAGTTGTTGTTGATCTCACCGTTCATGATAGACGCTGCAAGATCGACTCTGTTCCAGTTAAGTGAACTCCAGTTATCGTCATTAGGATTAGGACCGGGGTAACTTGCCAGTTCATTTTTATACTGATCCTCTTGGGTCGCTTTGTAAAGCCACGCCGCTGCCCATGCAACATCATCTTCCTTGGCATCGGATTTGTAGAAATCGTACTCAGTGCCCTCCTTACGGTTGACACCATATTCGTTCAGGGGCGGTTTTGCCTTTGCAAATTCGTAGAGCTTTTTGGCTTGCTCCAGATATTGGTCAGCCATGGGATCTTCCGGGAAATTAACCTTATACTGTGCGAGTGTCGCTGCATATTCTGCCGCGATATCGCCGCCGGTATCTCTCCAGAAGAGCTGATCGGTTCGCTCGCCCTGATCTTCCGGTGCGCCCCAGTAGTCGTGATCGGTCTGTCCATCGCCCTTCTGCACCAGGATCTCTGTGATATTTCCGTTTGCATCAGTCTTAACTGCATTGTAGAAAAAGTCTGCAAATCTCTTTGCGATGATCTTGTAATGCTCCTCCTGACCAAGATCAGTGTAGCTATCTTTGAATTCGTTGAAACTCCAGCCGAGCATCGAAGCCGTATAGCCCTGAGGTAAGCCGAACATCACATGGTCGCCGGCATCATGATAGCCGCCTGAAATCGAAACTTCCTTGCGGTAAAGCTTGAACTCCAGCTCATTCACGCTCTCTTCGTTCTCCCATTCCTTTTTCAGTTTCAGACTCGCAAAATCCGGCTCATTTGTGATCGTCAGTGTCTTTTCCTCGAGCTGATCAGCTGTCAGATTTGCTGTATTGACTGTATTGCTCGGTCCTACCTTCCAGCCAGTTGGAACCGATATCTCATAAATGCGGAATGATTCGCCGGCAGGGAGATTTGAAAATTCGCCCTTCCATTCATTTGCGGAATAAAGTGTCAACGTTTTACCGAGAACCTTCTCCCAGTTTTCGTTGTGCTTAACCTCCAGTCCGACTTTGATGGATGACGGTGTCTGAAGATTGCTGCTATTATTGTTGTTCCATATCTTTTCAACATTCAAATCGATTTTATTCATCGTATTTGTGACAGTCAGCTGATTGCCGTCTCTCACATAAGTAGTAACATAATCGACTTCGCCGATAGGCGTTTCTTTTACATAATAGTAGAGTTTCTGATATGTACCGTCGCTATTCTGCTTAAATGCCTCCAACTTGTTCCATGTATACGACCATCCATTTTCATCGGAAAGCACTGCCGTACCGGTCTGCGTAGAATCCTCCTCGGTATTCCACGAATTTTGCCATTGCTCAATCGTAACACCTTCCGGAGTCGTGCCTTCGGCGTAGGCTGCCTGCTGTGCTGGGGTCAGATCATCTGGCGATCGGTAAAGCGTCAGCTTGACATTGTTACGCAGGAATTCAAAGCCCGCATCATTTGCCCATACCTTTTTCGCAGTGATATTCACCGGCTCGGATTTGTTAGCGATTTTGAGCTGCTGCGAATTCTGCGTATCTACAGTCATCAGACCGGTTTCTTCTTCATCCGCTGAAGGCTCAGGTATATTCTCTTCAATATTAGTAGAAATATAGGTAATATTATCCTTTGTTCTGATCGTCAGTGTATACTTAAAATCATCTTTGTATGCCACAAAGAATTTGCACTGCCTTATTGTCTGCGGAGGATCAAATGTTACGGACCATTGATCGCTGTTCACAGAATTACTGGAGGCAACATCGGCATAGGCTTGCTGAATCGTACTGTTGGTCTCAAGCGTGATGCTGACAACATTTTCAATCACACCGCCCGAAGTTGTTTCCTTCATTGAACCGTTTAATCTATCATCGTTGATATAGAGCTGGTGAACGCCGTACCAAGCTTCTTCCCAGTTGCTATGAACAGAATATGAGCAGTCCTTCGTTTTACTCATATTCAAAGCCTCAACAAAGAATGTTCCGTTATTATTCTTCTTGACCGTAAAATAGATATTATCGGGCTGTGTGAACGGTTGTCCCTCAGTCGCCGTCGGGAGTGTTGTTTCTTTGAGATAGTATGTGCCCGGAAGCAGATAGCCGTTCCTCACATATCTGGCATTTATCACATCGCTGAGATTCAAATCGACCTTACCGGTTGCATCGGTTTCAAAACCGTCTTTGATGAGCGTATCGTCCGCCGCATAGAGACTGAATACCGCACCTCCGAGGGCATCTGTTTCGCTATGGGTGGGTCTGCCGTCATACTTGTAAAGCTCCAGTTTCATACCATATATCTTGTTATCGATCATTCGGAGCTTTGCAGGAAGAGTGTAGTCTATTCCATTATAGGTCAGCTTTCCACTCTCTTCATCCCATGTAAATACGATCGGTTCGGCTTTTTCGTAGCCCTGAGGCGCTTGGGTTTCTTCCAGCTTATAGGTGCCGCTCGGCAACTCCTTCACATTGATCGTACATGAAGACGACCCATCTGGCCACTTCCAGTTTGCTTCATCCGGGATCGCAGGATCCGTACCCGTTCTCGTCAGTCTGATCGTCGCACCTGTTCTTGGATTTCCGTCATCATCGACCTTTTCAAACAGCAATGCAGGTATGTTCTCAAAAGACGGTGTTTTTGTTTCAGAAATCAGTGGCATGACCATCATCATATTCGGATCGTAATAGAAATTATCGTCGATTTTCTGTGCCTTTCCAGTGTCGTCCATCTGAATGCTCTGAAAATCTGTTCCGTCCCCTTTTTCCACGGATGTCACAACCGGATTGGTTCCGCTATTATTGATGGTGATCCTATACGTTTTATCACCGTCAGTGATCGTTCTCACGATTGGTGCCTCGCCTGTGTCGCTCACTGTAAAATTGATCGTCTCAGCATCCGAAGGATCCGAATCAGGCGAACTAATCGCCACCGTATATTCGACATTGTTCGGCCGACCACCTTGGTCAAGCTGATTGATCTTTTCTGTTACATCAATCTGATAATACTTCGACGTTCCTAAATACAGCTCCGGCGGATTCTCCTCACGCAGTATATATCTTGCCGTCAGGGTCGGATAGATGAGCTGCGGTTCAGTTGCCTGTGGATCGGAAACTTCATCTTCAGTTGCCGGTGTCTCCGGATTTTCATTTGTCGATTCCGACGTTTCCGATTTTTCTTCCGGTTCATTTACCTTTGATTCCGAATCTTCATCTTCAGTTGCCGATGTCTCCGGATTTTCATTTGTCGATTCCGACGATTTCGATATTTCTTCCGGTTCATTTACCTTTGGTTCCGAATCTTCATCTTCAGTTGCCGATGAATCCGGATTTTCATTTGTCGTTTCCGATGTATTCGATTCTTCGGTAGCAGTATATGTTTTCGTATAATTCACTTGCAGCGGGATCGGTACATAAGACGGGTCTTTGCCATCACTCGCCCAGCGGTAAACCGGAACTGTTTTGTTGTCATCTGTGACTCTCTCCAGTACAAATCTTGCATCTGCAAGGCGGTTTTTACTACCTTCAACATATTTTTCGACCGGGATCACATATCCGGTTCTCAGTCCGATAATGTCGGCGCTGCCTCGGTACGGTCTGTAACCGAATTCCAGACCGCCTTCGAATGACTTTGCGATCAATGCACCGGAAAGATGTCCGGGACACTCTTGCGGTGCAGTAACGTCGGCCTTCGATGCAAGTATCGTGCCGTTGAAGTTTCCGCTGATCCTTCCGTATGTCGCTTCATAGAAGTTATAAAGGATCCTCGAAGACGCCGCATTGTTATTGGAATCATTCGCTTCTTGTGAATTGTTAGACTGGTTATTGGATATTACTTTATCATTTCCGTTATTTCTGAAGATCGTTTGCACTGTTCCTTTGTCGCCCGGAAAAATCCGGAAATTTTCGCCGCCGACATTCACAACAATACTTGTATCGTCAGGAATATTCTCAAAAATAACCTTCTTAATTCTATTGTCCCATGCAGGGAGTGAGAAATAAATTGTAGTTGCATTCAGATTTTCGCCATCGAATGTAACAGTCTCTCCATCATCGGCGATTCTTCCGGGGATGCTGTCCATAATTGCGAGAGCTTCGGATCTCTGATCGACTTTATTATAGACAGTGTCGATCAATTCTCTGATATATTCGTATTGATACATCTGCGCCAGCTGATTGACATTGTTCAGATATTCATGATCGCATCCCGATTCAGTTCCCGGCATTTCTACCACTACTTGGTCTGAATATGAGATATCCCCTTCTTTTTCACCGCCATACCTAAGAGATCCGTCCAGTACATCCGGACTGACAAGCAGCTTCTTATACATATCGTCTTCCGGATCATATACAACTGTATTGCCATTGCGGTGCCAGCCTTTATCATTTGCAACATTTTCCTGCTCATTGTAATTGCCTGTTGAAACGGTATTGATACGGAAAAGCTTTCCACCGCAGATAATATGTGCAAAACCGGATGTGCTATCGTAATCGTACGTCTGAGTGAGTGGCGTCAGGCTTGCGAAGTCACCGCTTCCTATCTGATAGTTCCAGCCGCCTTCAAATCTAAGATTGCCGCCGACTGCTACTCTGCCCTCGGCGTCCGCATCGTACACGGTAAAGTCGCCCTTGATAAATGCACAGAATTCACTTGCTAAGCCGAGGAAGTAACTATTAGCTGCTTTGTCGAGTGCCTGCTCCAGAGTGTCGTCGTCATTAATAAGATCATTAAGGCCGTCTCCGAAAAGTAAAGTTTTCAGAGGAACTGAAGCCGGGCTGTAAATTTTATCGTTGACCACATTGGCACCTGTGCTTATTCCATTCTGCTTATAAGAATTATTGATCTGAGTGCTTATCAGAATATTTCCGTCATAATCTCTTGCTATGGTATTCCCCAGCTTAACGGGGCTGTAGGAATTCTTCGTAAGGCTGATGCCGGGGCTGACAAGCAGCATCGGAGCAATAAACATTACCAGCAAGGACAGTGCAGTGATCATCGATATAACACGTATATGATTCTTTCTGTCTGCCAGCATCTGCTGTATCCTGTTCTGTAAATCTTTCAAAGCTGCACTCTCCTCTCGGTGTTATTTCATATGGGGGAATAGCTTTCCCATCTGATATATAAATTATACCATCCGTTATTACAAAAATCAATAGTTTCTACAAAATTTATGATAGTCAGCGAATCATTTTGTATGAATGTACAATAATATAATATTTATATTAGGCAATATTACTTTTATAAAATCAACACTTCGTAGAATATATTTTTGCATTTACGGAACGTATGAACATATGTTACGTAAACGCTATTTTGCATATATGCGTCATTTCAAATAAGTGATGCCGCTTAGCTGATCTGATATGTCATTTTTTTGCATTATTAAATAATTGTCCTATTTGTAGAAATTCACAGTTATAATTATTGATTATAGTTCTTTTTAAATTCTGCGCAATATTATACAAATAGTAATCTCAGAGAGCAAAAAAATTCTCCTGCATTTCTGCAAGAGAATCTTTTACTTTATTCAGGACGGCCTGCTTCTTTCAGAGGCCATATCCTCAGCATCACTTTGCCCACGATATTTTCCTCGGCAACGCATCCCACCGAAGTCGAACGGCTGTCCACCGAGACCGAGCGGTGATCGCCCATGACGAAAAGTCTGTTTTCAGGGACCTGATAGGGCAGCTCGATATCGCACTCGCCCAGCGCTTTTTCGCTGATATATGGCTCATCCAGCACCTTATCGTTCAGCGTGACTGTGCCGTCATCGGAAATATCGATAACATCGCCCGATACGCCTATGACACGTTTGAGCAATATCCTGTTGTTATAGTAAAAAGCTATTATATCGCCTTGCTTCACTGTTGAGACCTTGCTGCAAAGGACGTACTCGTCATTCTGAAGCGTAGGGGTCATGCTTGTGCCCGTAACTCTCAGCACGGGGATCAGCATAGTTGACAATATTACTGCGACTGCAACGATGGTGATAAGCGCAGATACCGTACTTTTCACCGAATTCCGGAAGTTCTGTTTATACTTCAGCCGCTTCATTTCCTTTTCAAACTGCGCCGCTGTAGGTATATCATTGAAATTCAAACTGCTCATATTTATTCCGTCTTTCCTGCATCTTCTGCTGTCTTTTCCGCTGACAGCGATTCTTTTTTCATCTCTATAGCTTCATCCGCAAAAGCCCCCAGTTTAGAGCGAAGCTTTTCGTTTTCCTCATGCAGCTCCTCGTTTTCCCTTTTTAAATAGTAGAGTATCTCGATGAGTTCGGCACGTTTTAATTTTCTAAGCTGTTTGTCAGTCATATTTACCTCCTGTCAAGACGGATCATGTTTAAATTATATCATGTACAAAAGTTGTTGTCAATAGTGCCCTTGTTTCGCAAAGCTTACAGTCAGTTGACTTCTCAGCAGCAATGTGCTAAAATTATACTATTACAACATAGGAGGCCTGCACATGGATCTTCAGCGGCTTGAAAAAAATCTCTACGATAATATTCTCGAAGCACAGGTAAAACTCGGCTACGACGGCAGACCGATGAGCCTGAATTATACACTTGCATCTCTCAGCCATCTCACAGGTGCCGCCTGCAATACCGACTCAATAAAGGCAATGCTGACGGAGTTTTCAGCGGCAGCCACACCTCGTTTCGGAGATATCAGCTTCCGCCCAATCAAGGACGGTTTCTGCCTGACCGTGCCCTCTGAGGGAACGGGATACGTCAATAAGGCATCGGACGGCAAAGAGTTCATCCGTGCCTTTATCGGGCTTTTGCAGACGCATCCTTCCATCAACGATGTGATCGCACTTTTCCGCAGCAGATCGGAGAATGTCACTGTTACAGAAATGGATAATGAGGAATTCCAATACCTTATGTACTTCACAGACGGTACTCCCGACGACTACAGATACTGCATCACCGCCGAGGAAGAAATAGACGGAAGCATACACGTCACCTATCACCGCTTCACAAAAGAGGATTACGACGATCTCGGATTCTGACCATAAAAGGAACAAAGCTGTACCCGCCTATGAGTACAGCTTTTCTGATTTGTTCCCTTACTTCAGAATATTCCGGCATACAGGCCTATTGTGCAGATAGCCTTTCCGCCGACACGATCAATAAAACCCAATTATTTCTCGCATAATTATTATATCATTTATCTCTAATTTTGTCAATAAACCACAATGTTTTTCATCATAATAGACAAGTTTTACGCAGAATCACTTACACTCTAACGAAGGGAACGATGCTTTAAGGCAACACCGCACAAAGCTTGTGCTGAAGATGCGCCGACAGATTTTTCGTCAGATTGTATAGAAATTTTGCAGGCATACTATCGTATGTCAAGAAATTTCTGTGCAAGATGGCGGAAAATATGTACGCAGATTCAGTGTAAAGCCGTCAGGCGGGTTTTGTGCGGTGTTGCCTTAATTATTCACAAAAACGGAAATTGCCGCCTTCAGTCTTCCTTTTCCATGTTATCCGCCCTGATAAACAGGATATCACCGTGTTTCAGCTTAACGCTGTCGTAGGGCATTATTGAAAGATCGTCCCTGATTATCATATAGATACGTGTATCCATTTCCTGTTCAGCTTCGCTTACCGTTTTACCGAGGAATGCGCTATCCCTGTCAACGAGAACTTCGCCCAGCTTTGAGATATCCTTCAGCTTCCTGCCGGAATTCTGCTTCTTCGTGTACTGTTCAACAAAACCAGCACTGATGATACCTGTAGGCACTGCCACAACTCCCACACCGAGAAAAGCAATGCATATAGCCATCAGCCTTCCCACAACGGTTATGGGATAGATATCGCCGTAGCCCACAGTCAGCAGAGTTGAAACGCTCCACCATATTCCCGAAAAAGCGTTGCGGAAGACCTCGGGCTGCGCTTCATGTTCCACATTATATATCCCAAGCGACGAAGCAAACATGAGTACTATTATAATGAATACCGACGAAAGGATCTGATTCTTCTTCTCGATGAGTACGCTTGTGATGATGTGAAAGGAGTCGTAACGTGCATTTACTCTGAACAAATGGAATATCCTCACAACTCTCAGCATACGGAACACGATGAAACCATCAAGGAAGAAGAACGGCAGAATGGTCAGCAGGTCAACAACTCCGTCAAAGGAACGCAGGAAGCGCAGTACCGCTCCTGCTTTTGTTTTTTTCGGGTACAGGAACTCGGATGTCCATATCCTCAGCCCGTACTCAACAGCAAACACAAGCACGGTCAGTCCCTCACAGATGTGGAATAAACCGTGATATTCCGCCATCTCATCGAATGAATCCAGAAACAGCGTGATGATATTCACGATTATGACCGTTACTATGAAAATATCAAATGCCCTGCTGGGGATATCGCCACGGTTTCCTATCTGTATGATATCGAAAATACGCTTTTTGATTCGTTGGTATCGTGTCATTTCAGTCTTAGTCAACACCGCTCAGCTCCTGATACAATTTTTTCGCATAACTGTCTGTCATGCCGCAGATATAGTCCGTAACGAGAAGAAGTCTCAGGTACAGCTTTTCTTCTTCGGGCTTGTCCGCCGAGAATGTCTTATATGCACGGATGTAATTCTCCGACACAAGAGCCATTATTTTCTGATCAACGGCAGAAGCGGGAATGTCCGTATCGTAAACCACTGCCGCCCTTACCAGATTGCTCAGGAGGAAATCGTATATCCTGCCTGCGGCTATTTCAAGCTTGAATATCTCCTTTGAGCGAAAAACATACCTGACCGCCATATCGCTCAGCGCAAAGGCAAGAGCGTTTCCGTAAGAGACAGCAAGAAGCTCTTTTCTGAACGTGCCGTCCATGATATCAGAGTAATTCTTCGTGAAACCGTAAGCAGCACATCTGAGCAGTACGCCTTGCAGATATATCACCCAGCGCTGTACCGCATTCTGCCCGGGAGAAGATATGCCGTTATCCACAGCCTTGCTGTAATAATCTTCAAGCTTTCCGACAGCTTTTTCAAATTCGGCTCTCTCGCCATCGTCAGCGCAGTTATGGATGTAATTCTCTTTCAGTTCACCGAGAAGCCTGTCATAGCTGATGAAGCCTTTTTTCACAGCATCTTCGGTATCTGCGGTCTTGTAGGCGATATCATCTGCGGCTTCAAGGATGAAAGCCAGAGGATGACGGCATCCCCCTGTGCCTGTACTCGTTGTAATATCCTCGAATATATCCTTATCCGCATAGTAATATCCCATCTTCTTATCCTTGATATTTCCGCTTTTCTTGTCAATTCCCAGAGAGGAAACAGGGTACTTTATAATAGTATTCAGCAGCGGATAGGTAAGATTCATGCCGTTTTCGTCCACGAGGAAATGAAGCTTTGACAGCAATCTCAGCGCCTGCGCATTGCCCTCGAAGTTGTAGAGGTCGCCCAGCATCTGCTCGGACAGCACCTTGTCCAGTTTCTGCCCTCTGAACTCCATTAGCGGCAGATTTTTCCTGAACCAGTCACGGATGAAGTCCTCGCCGAAATGGCCGAAAGGCGGATTGCCGATATCGTGGATAAGCCCCGCACATTCAAGGATACTGCAAATCTTCCCTGTCTTGGCTTCGTCTATGTCATCGATGCCGTTTTCACGGATATAGCTGAATATCATCTGTCCCAGCGACTTTGCAAAGGAGGAAACCTCAAGGGAATGAGTGAGTCTTGTGCGGACGAAATCTCCTCTTTTCAGCGGAAAGACCTGTGTCTTGTCCTGCAAGCGCCTGAATGAAGCGCTGCCGATTATACGATGGTAGTCACGCTGAAATTCGTTCCTTATATCAGAGCTTACCGACGATGTGGTAAAGCCTCGTTTTCTCTTTTCGCACAGCAGTTTATCCCAGTTCATTTCATCACTCCGTTACTATTGGTATTTCTTTGTCGATAGTCATTGAATCAGCGGTGACAACGCAGTCCACAGCCATGCACTTCACTCCCTGCGCTACGGCATTCCGCAAAGCATCGCCGAAAGCCTTATGTGTAGCGTCATTGGGGCGGAATTCGCTTATCCCTTTCATCTGTATCACAAACACCAGATAAGCGCCGAAACCGTCTTTCCTGCATTTCACAAGTTCAGTGAGATGCTTCACGCCTCTTTCCGTGGGAGCGTCGGGGAAGTACGCAATACCGCCGTTTTCGAGGGTAACGCCCTTGACTTCCAGATATGTGACCTTTTCGCCCTCGGTTATGCGGAAATCGAAACGTGACTCACCGTAGGTCTTTTCACGCTCGATAACTGCGCCCTTACTGAAAATATTTCCGCTTTTCAGCCACTCCTCAACAGCGGCGTTAGGCATTTGCGAATCCATTTTTATCATAAGGGGCGGAAGTCCCTCACGCTGTTTTTTCACAGAAACAAGGTCATATTTTGTTTTTCTTGCAGGATTGTCCGAAACTTCGAGCCAGACTTCTGCTCCATTCACAAGGAGTTCCTTGCAGCGCCCTGTATTTTTAACGTGAACGTTCTCCTCACAGCCATTAACCAGCACTTTAGCGATGAAGCGGTTAGGCCGTGAAATGAAAGTACCGCCGACAATTTTTCTGTATTTCAATGCTATCACCCATAATGATTATACCATAAAAACTGCTGTCAATCAATAAGCTTCTGAGCCGGTGCCACGGAAATGGCATTTGCTTTTTTGTAGAATTTTACTGTAGCCGCCGCAATTTATGCAAAGGGGAAACCAAAGGAAGGGGGAGAAAAAGAAAACCGCAGTAAAAGTCGGCATTTCTCCCCCTTCCTTAGTTTTCCCCTCTGCACTCCCCTTCCTTATCTTTCCCCCTCTTTGCCGACTTTTGCTTTTAATGGTCAGGCTTAAATGCTTGAGCGTTCGCCCATACTCAACTGCCGTTCTACAATTGTGTCAGTTAAGCCATATGAAAAAAGTAAAAGGAGGCAAAGGGTGAGGAGGTGGAGGTTGAGGGAAAAGAGAGTCCAGAGAGGAAAACCGACTGGAGGAGGGGGAGAGGGGAATGCCGACTTTTGTTTGGGTTTTATTGGTCCCCTCTCCCCTTTCTCCAAGAGGTGTTCCTCTTTGGTTACACTTTTAATGTGCCCCCTTCCTTTGGTTTCCCCTTTGCATAATTTGCGGTGGTCATTGCAATAATTGATTTTCCAAAAATAATGCCGCCGTCACAAACTAAAACCGTATCCAAAAAAACCGGAGGAAAGCCTTTCATACGAAATGCTTTCCTCCGATACAAGATTTGTATGTTGACTTTCTTTTGCAAGTTCTTATTTTTATGTTGTCTTCTGTATTATTACCACGCCGCTTCCGTCAGGATCATCAATGCTGATCTCGACCTCGGTCTGCTGAATCGCTTCTTCATTCTGCTGATATACCTTATAAGCTTTCTCAGCTGACTCCTCGGCTTCTTTTCGCCTTTTTTCAGCATCTACTGCCTTGTCAAGTTCTTCCTGAATACGTTTCTGTATTTCAGCATCTTCTTTTTCGCTTACGGCTCCTGATATTCCCTCTTCTTCAAGAATTCTATTTGTTTCTTCACTGATCCTCATAGACACATCGTCGGCTTCTGTGATGTAAAGGTTTCCGAAATCCACATAGTATACACCGCCTGTTTTTGCAGCTTCATCTCTGCTTATTTCAGTCACAAGCGATTCATCATCGCTGTTTACATGAAGCTTAGGATCACTCTGGCTCGAAACATCATAATACATCGAATGCTTACCGTAAAGACTTATAGTAAGCGTCTGAAGATCTGCATAGTCCACGGGAACATCAAATTTGAAATACGAACCCTCGACATAGTGGACAGAAGTGTATTCCGACACGATCTCTTTATTGATATAAGGGGAAAAGGTAAGGAAGGAATTAAGCTGGTCGATCGGTTCTTCTCCGACCACATCTGTCACCTTCTTGTACTCTGTGCCTCTTGACGAAGGAAGCGCAGAAGTACCATCGGAGTAGATCGATTTTTTCCAGCGCACATCAGACGGGCTGACATCATACGGCTGATAACCGCCTTCTCTGATGATATCATGGAATGTTTCATACATCATATCATCACCGTTTTCGTAGAAGATGAATGATGAAGACAGCGGATAGATACCATCGCCTGAGCTGAATATGCTGTAATGCGTAAACGACATAGTATCGCAGTATTTGTAAAGATCAAACTCGATAGCTGTATCCTTTATCTGCTCAACGCCTTCATATGCTTCTGCCAGCTGTTCATCGGTAAACTCTATGCCTGTGTCAGCAACTGCTATGAAGTTTGCTGATTTGTATTCTCCGCTGTATTCTACGGCATACATCTGATTTGTAGCTACATCGTTGTATGTTCTGACGAACACACGCACTCTCACGTTGTCTCGTCCGATATCCTCAAACGGACAGCTGTAAAGCGGAGTTACCATTACATCCTTGCTGATGTACTCATCAAGGCTGACATCGTAAACATGAAATTCCATGCCGCTGTCATCAGTTGTATTGTCAAGCACAGTTGATGCGGCTGTATTGAATGCACTGTTGCTGTTTGTGCTGATATTGCACATGAAATTGCGGAAAAATGCTGTTCTCGGGATCACGCTGACTGCAAATACCGCAGCAAGACCTGCCGCAGCTATCTTTATCAGCGGAGATATCCGCCGTCTGCCCGTAACATTTTCAAGGTCAGTAACGACGAACTCGCTGTCGGAATAATCCGCATCTTCCTCGCAGAAAACTCTTTCGGATATTTTGCCGAAGCAATCAACGGAGTCGGAAAGCTCCTCCATTTTATCTTTCAGCATTTTCTCAAACTCCTGATCCTTTTCAAGATCTTTATCTGTCATCGTTATTCACCTGCCTTTTCTTTTAAGATGGATATTGCTTTTTTATACCTTGATTTGACGGTTGTTTCGGGACACTTCATTATACGTGCTATCTCCCTGAAAGTAAGCTCTGCACAGCATTTCAGCACTACTGTCTGTCTCTGCTTGTCATTCAGAAACTTCAGCAGCTGGTTTATGTAAATACTGTCCTCGACAGTTTTTTCAGCCTCGCCGTAGCTTTGAATGATGGGGTCTGATTCAGTCTCCCTCCTGTAGCGCCGGCGAAACTCCAATGCAACGTTGCGGGCTATTGTAAGAATGAAACCCTTTCCATCGCCCTTCTTTGCGGAGAATTTTCTGACCTGTGCAAGACGGACAAAGGTCTCTGTGACGCAGTCCTCTGACAGATGATAGTCCGATGTTATACCGAAAGCAATTGCAAAAACGCTGCCTTTGAACATAAGGTACAGCTTTTCAAGGCATTCCTTTGAATCCGAGCATTTCATGATAAGCTCGTTCACGCTGTCCCCTTCTGAGGCTGTTATTTCCTGTGGTTTGAATGAAGCTAAGATAGGTGCGTCACCTCCGCTCAGATAATTTGGCTCGACAGTCATGGTATCACTCCTTTCTTAAAACCCGTCTTATATCAACAGGTTTCTGATCTGTTTATGAAAGCTTTCACAAATAAGTGATTCCACGGACCGAAAAAGACGAAAAAAATAAAAAAATTTCTGCATTTTTGTTAGTATGTGATAACCATGCTTATACCACATTATTTTCAGTAGCATCATGCACATAAAACTTCACATCCGATTATACCATTTCTATTGTTGAAATGCAAGAAAATACTGCTGAACTATTGACATTCTCTTATATATATGGTATAGTAAACATATGAACGATCATTCATATTTGAAAGGACAGTGACCTATGGAAAAGGATTATTCCATTCTGAACCTCGACTGCGCCAACTGCGGCGCTAAAATAGAAGAGGCCATAAGCACGCTGGAAGGCGTGGAAATGGCCATCCTTAACTTCCCGCTCAAGAAGATCAAGGTTATAGGTGATATCTCCGATGATACGCTCTCTCGTATGAACGAGACAGCTTCCGCCATCGAACCCGGTGTGGAGATAGTCCCCATAGCCGAAAAAGAAACAAAGCAGTTCGAGATAAAGAATCTGGACTGCGCTCACTGCGGCGCAATGATAGAAGAAGCTATCAGTCAGCTTGACGGCGTAGATTCAGCCGTACTGAACTATCCGATGAAAAAGCTGAAAGTTACGGGCGTTATTACCGAAGAGCTGATAACCCTCATGAACAGAACAGCCAATACCATCGAGCCCGGCGTGGAAATAACTCCCTACTCATCCCGTGAATCCCAGAGACGAAGCAGGATAAAGGAGATAATCAAGGAGATCGATGAGGAAGCTCCACCCACCCACAGCCATGAAGATCATGACCATCACGATCACGGCGAGCACTGCGACTGCGGACACGAACATCATGACCATGATGAGCACGATCATCACGACCACGATGAACACGACCACAGCAAGCCGATACACAGAAAAACCTCCGGCGGCTATGAGGAATTCGAGATAACTCTCGGCGCTCATTCCCACGGAGAGCACGAATACCACGGCAAGCATGAAGCTACACAGCAGATCTGCGAGGATCAGGAAATTGTCGATGAGTACAAGGAAATTCTCGGAGATATGTACAATGCCGATCCTGTCCCGATAAGGAAACGTGCAGTTCCTGCTGATGAGATCCCCGTAGGCAAGCATGAACTCATCCATGATGAGCACGAGCATGAGCATACCCATGACCATCACGAACACGAAGAAGATGAGCTCATCCCCAAGCCTGCCGCTCATGAAAAAGAACCAGACCTTGTATCGGAGCTTGTTTCCGAATCAGAAATGCACTCCGCCAAGGAAGAACCTCAGCCTGCAGAAGAGCATTTTTCAGAGCCATTTGCCGATTTTGCAGAGGGAACTGAGGAGAAAAGCGACAGCGTTCCTATCTCGCTGGCAGGACTTATCCTCGGCGCTGAGGCATTCATTGCTGCTCTCATATGCGACAAGGTAGTAGGATTCATGCCTGTTGCCATCGGGCTATACATCATTGCGTATCTGCTTCTCGGCATCAACGTGCTGAAGGCCACAGTACGCAATATCAAGGCAAAGAACTTCTTCAACGAAAATCTTCTCATGACCATCGCTACCATCGGTGCATTTGCACTTGGCGAATATCCCGAAGCCGTGGGAGTTATGCTTTTCTTCCGCATAGGTGAGCTTTTCGAGGATTACGCCGTAAACAAGAGCCGCAAGGCCATTACAGCCGTATCCGAGCTCAAAGTCGAAGAAGCGGACGTGCTTGTGGACGGCGAATTCGTCCGCATCCCTGCCGATGAAATAGAGAAGGGCGACATCCTCCGCATCAAGGTCGGCGAGCGTATCGCCGCTGACGGCATCGTTGAATCGGGCAAGTCAAGGATAGACACATCTGCTGTCAACGGTGAACCCGTCCCCGTAACTGTACGTGCAGGTGACAAAATACTCTCGGGCTGCATAAACCTGTCAGAGGGCATAACAATCCGCACTACCGCTTCTGCTGACGAATCCATGATAGCTAAGATAGCCGAGGCTGTAGAGGATGCTTCTGCTTCAAAGCCGAAGATAGACCGCTTCATCACACGTTTCGCAAAGGTATATACTCCTATAGTTATAGCTATTGCACTGCTGACAGCCATTATCCCGTCAATAATCACAGGCGACTGGCACAAGTGGATATACGCCGCACTGACATTCCTCGTTATCAGCTGCCCCTGTGCACTGGTACTCAGTGTGCCGCTGGCATACTTCTCAGGAATCGGCGCAGCTTCAAAGCTGGGCATACTCTTCAAAGGAGGCAACTCCATCGAAGCCCTCGCCAAAGTCAAGGCTATTGCTTTCGATAAGACCGGCACTCTCACAAACGGTACTTTCACCGTTACTCAGGTGCAGACATTCGGCGTACTCAGCAACAGACACCTTCTCAGGATATGCGGAAGCTGTGAGATAGCTTCAACTCATCCCGTAGCCGAAAGCATCGTGGCTTACTGCAAGAAGAACAAGCTGAAGCTGGGCACTCCCGAAAAGATACAGGAGATCCCCGGACGTGGAATCGAAGCCGAAGTCAGCGGAAGGACCGTTCTCTGCGGCAACGAGAAAATGATGCAGGAGTACAACGTTCCTATCCCCAAGGGACAGCCTGCTGACGGCGGAAGCGTTGTTTACGTGGCTGTAAACGGCAAGGCTGAGGGACGTATAGTAGTCGCTGACACTATCAAGAAGACTGCTGCCGAGGCTATGAAGGAACTGAACGCTATGGGTATCCATACCGCTATGCTTACAGGTGACAAGAACGAAAATGCCCGTATTGCAGGCAAGAAGATAGGCGTTGAGATAGTCAAGGGCGAACTCCTCCCCGAGGATAAGCTTCACGCTATCGAAGATATGCGCTCGGTATACGGTCCTGTGATGTTCATAGGCGACGGCATAAACGACGGACCTGTACTTGCAGGCGCTGACGTTGGAGGCGCAATGCAGTCGGGTTCACATCTGGCACTTGAAGCCGCTGACGCAGTGTTCATGAATCCCGAACCTACGGCAGTTGTAAATTCAAAAAAACTGGCAGACAAGACCCAGAGCATCGCTTATCAGAACATAGTATTTGCACTTATTATAAAGGCGGCTGTGCTTGTCCTCGGACTTCTCGGACTGCCGAGTATGTGGTTCGCAGTTTTCGCCGACTCAGGTACGGCTATGCTGCTGATACTCAATTCTATAAGAAATCTCAGCATCAAAGGCTATAAAACAGAATAACGAAACATCTGAAATCCCGTCTGACTTAACCTCGGTACTCTTACAGAAGTTTTTACACGAGTCTATTGAGGAAAACCCTTTGAAAAAGG
>ACOK01000092.1 GCA_000174895.1 Ruminococcus flavefaciens FD-1 | reverse complement strand
CAGACATAATTTTGTCGGTGACAAGGCAAAAATCCGCCGACGGGCTGTCGCCCTTCAATGATTTTTAACGCAGTCACCGGCAAAATTTGACGAAAAGACGTGCATGAATCCCTATGTGGACAGGTTCTATGTCCGCAGATTCAGTGCAAAGCCGTCAGGCGGGCTTTGTGCGGTGTTGCCTTAACCCTCTTATCTTTTGAAGGAGTTATGTCATGAATAAGCGTATCGCACTTATAGCCGCCAATCTTGATACCCTTTATGAAACAGAGATAATCAGCATTATGTCAAAACAGGCGGCTCTGCTGGGCTACGACCTGATCGTTATCTCGCATTTTGTCAACTACGAAAACGGCACTGACAGTCTGCGTGGTGATGAGAATATCTATACCCTGATTGAGCATCTTCCGTTTGACGGTGCTGTTTTGGACAGCGGTTCATTTTACAGCAAAGATCTGGTTGAGCGCATCGGGGATATGCTTTACAGCAAAGGCGTTCCCGTAGTAGTATTCGATAAGGACAGCAGCCGTTTTGAAAGCTGCATACAGAATGACAGAGAGGGATTCCGAAGGTTGACAGAGCATTTCATCAAGGTGCACGGTCACAGAAAGATATACTGTCTCAGCGGTCCCGAAGATAACATCCACTCCACTGAAAGGATAAAGGGATACAAGGAGGCTCTCAGGGAAAACGGCATTGCTGTCAGGAACAAAAACATATTCTACGGCGATTTCTGGATAGATGCTCCTGTGGCCCTTGCAGAAAAGATACTTTCCGGCGAACTTGAAATGCCGCAGGCCATTGTATGCGGAAACGATTATATGGCGCTTCAGTTATGTCATTCGCTCATCAGCGGCGGTATAAAAGTCCCTGATGATATTGCTGTGGGAGGTTACGACGGAAATCCCGATGCCTACAAATATCAGCCCACGCTCACTACACTTTGTGATTCCTATCTTCAGGCCGCTGCTGATTCAGTCTGCCTTATACACGAAAAGATAAGCGGCGAACGAAATATGCTTCGTCTGAGTATACCGACTGTTCTTCGGAAGGGCACAAGCTGCGGATGCAAAACGGGAATTTCCGCAGAATATTGCAGGAAAAATAAGATACTTGACGAATCTTTTCTGCGTGGAGTGTACCTTCACAGCAATTATGCCTCCATGATGAACAACGTCAGAAATGTAGGGGAGTGTGCGCTGGTACTTGCGCAGAATATCTATCTGATCTCGGAAAACAGCGACTTTTTTGTCTGCCTGTGCAGTGATTCACTTCCCGAAAATGAAGAAAATAATGAGTACCGCAGAACAGGTTATCCTGACAGTCTTAACTGTATAATGTCACGGAATAACGGTGTTGTCTCAATCGAGGAGAAAACTTTTCCGATAGCGGATATGCTGCCTGAGGAGTTTTTGTCTGACAGATGTATGACGTATATCTTTACGCCGCTGCATTATCTTGACCGATGTTTCGGTTACTGCGTAAGACGCTACAGCGAAGGTGACATTACCTTTGAACAGTATTACGGAGAATTCTGCCAGATAGCGGCAAATTCAGCTGAAAGAATAAGGATGCTCAGATATGAAAGCTGTCTGAACGAGCGGATAAAAAAACTGTCAGAACGTGATATCCTCACAGGCCTTTTCAGCCGCAGAGGCCTTGAAAAATGGATATCAGGGGCTGACAGTGCAGACAGATACTATGCTGTTCTGTATCACATCAAGGATCTTGACAGCTTCAGCGAAAAAGAGATACGCAATTATATCATCACATTCTCTCAGGCAGTGAATCTTTCTTGTACAGTCAATATGGCTGCTGCACGTACAGGAGCTGACGAATTCTGCATGATAGCAGCCTGTGATGATACAGTTCATCCCGAACAGCTGTTCATCAACACACTGAATAAGAATATCGCAATGGCAGAAAAACAACAAGGGCTGCAATTGCTGCCAAGGATCGTACATTTTACTGCTGCTGACGGAAGTCCTGATGAATTGTTTGCACGGCTTGAAAAAAGACTTCATAGCTATAAAAAATCGGGAAATGAACAGAATAACGATTATATGTCCGCCATTCGTGAACTGCATTACAGCATCTATGAGGAACCTCAGCATGAATGGAATTCCAGCAGCGAGGCGGATAAAATAGGCATCAGCCAGTCATATTTTCAGCATCTCTACAGGGAATGCCTTGATATCAGCTTCAATGCAGATGTGATAGCCGCACGTATGACGCTTGCCGAAAGACTTCTTCTGAATACCTCATTGAATGTATGCGAAATTGCCGAAAGATGCGGATATTCCGACTATTCTCACTTCATGAAGCTGTTCAGAAAGAAAAACGGAAAGACCGCTCTCGAATACAGAAAAAATGCCGCAGGATAACTATGGTGCTCATATAGAAGATTTATACGCTGTTTGAGGAAGCCACCTCTTTTTCAAAAGGGGTTCCCTCAATAGACACGTGTAAAAACTTCTGTAAGAGTACCGGGGTTAAGCAGGTGCTTTTTATGCCCGTTTCATCACAGCCGCAGATTGACTTTTTCTCCCTGCTATGGTATAATTCAGCTGTGGGGGAAGCACGAGGCTTTCTTTTCTAAATCGCAGAGATTAAGGAGAAATATAATGATACTGTTAGTTGTAGATACGCAAAAGGGCTGTTTTGACGAAAGGCTATATTCATTTGAAACGGTGCGAAAAAATATAAAGCAGTTAATCACAATAGCGAGAGAGAATCAGGTTGAAGTCGTATATGTTCAGCATGATGACGGCCCGGGAACTGATCTCGATAAATCTGCGGAAAACTATGAAATATATGAGGAATTTGCACCGAGAAGCAGTGAAAAGAGATTTGAAAAGAATGTGAACAGTGCTTTTCATCCTATGACAGGATTAACAGAATACCTTCTCTCTAAAGGGGAAAAGGATATTATAACAGTCGGCGTTTCAACAGATTATTGTATGGATGCAACAATTAAAAGCGGATTTGAAAAAGGGTTCAACATAATTGTTCCATCATACACAAACTCAACGTATGATAATCCCTATTTTGATAAAGAAACCGCTTACAAGTATTATAACGAATTTATGTGGGGAACACGTTATGCAAAGATAATTACTGTTGAACAAGCAATCCAACTCTTGCAATCCAAAATAACAACAGCTGATATATAGAAAAGCGGATTTACTGAATATACACTGAGCAGTCCTTCGGGGCTGCTTTTTTCATGCCCTCACGTAGGAGGCGAAACCGCATGGTAAAATTCAATCAAGGATGTTATGCTTGATTTATATTAAAGAGTGTGGTAAAATAAATTATATGCAGTGTGTATCAAAAGCATCTGCATGACTATTGTAAGATTGCGTTTGAAAGTAGTGTATATAAGACTTAAATAGAAATGATAAAAGAATCTATGTTAACGGCGATAGGAAATGATGAATTGATACATGAATTTGCTTTTGCAATTATTTATAGATGCGGGATGTATACTGTAACTGCTGGTAAGGACGAATATGCACTTGCTCAGAAATATGAGGAATTAAAAAAGAAACATGAGATTCATTATCCAAAGACTTCAAAAATATTTGATATAATTAGTAATAGTTATATGAATGAATCCATTCAGGAAAGATATGACGCTGAGAATGAAATTTTCTAATTCCATTAAGCTATGACTAGTAGTTTCGGTGTAATTGTTTAATGCCTAGAAAAACAAAGGTTGAATATTGATGCTGCTGATAACGTATGTTGCTTGTTCTCGTCAGGAATAACTAATCGGAGTATCTATTTTCTATATTTGGACTTAAATTGATTTTTGATGGCATAAGATTGCATTCTTTATTCTGATATGCTATAATGTAATTAATACTGAGGAGGGAGGGCTATACTATGTACTATATAATGAACAAAGACCGTATTATTGCAGAATTTGATTACATAAAAAGCAAACTTGGTACAGCTGTTCCGCAGCTTATATCTGGAAGCCTTCCAGAAATTTACAGTGATATGAAGCTGAAAAGTTGGCTTGAGACACGTCGAAGTGCAAAACATAGAGCAGAGATAGCCCGGTTACTCCGTAATCTTGGTATGACTGATCTTAAAAGCTTTATTGACGTATCACTGGGATTGACTCTCACAGATACGCTGTGGGTAAAAGAAGAACATTCCGACAGCCAATGGAATGATGTCAACCTTTATGACAATGAATTCAGCGAGATTGTATCACAGACAGCTTTTATGGGCGGAATATCAGACTTGAGTTTTAAGACAACCTCACCTGAATATGGCACTGATGGTATGCTCCCTAAGTGCTGGGTAAGACGTAATGATGTTGTATACCTTCTGAAAGGCGGAACAAAAGGATTCAATGGTGCAGGATATGAACCTTACTCTGAATTTTTTGTATCACAGCTTGAAAGCGCTCTCGGTATTGAGCATATTGAGTATGACCTCGACAGCTATCACGAACGAATAGTAAGTATATGCAAGCTCATTACTTCAAAAAAAGTAAGCATGATTCCTTCAGTTTACTACTTTAAGAACTGTTCTGATCTTCCTGAATATCTTGCTTGTGCTGATAGTCTTAATGTTGGTGATAAACTGCGTGATATGCTTGTTCTTGATGCTTTGACCTGTAACTACGACAGGCACCTGAACAACATTCAGTTCCTTGTCGATTCGGACAATTATGAAATTATAAGTCTTGCTCCGGTATTTGATAACGGTATGGGACTTTGCAGTCACTGCAAGAATGAATCAGTAGAAGGTTTTATCGAATACGGAAGTAATCATGTTCCATTTGCATATTACAGCTTTGATGATCACATCCCTCAGCTTATGAGCAAAGAAATGCACAACAGGCTCGAAAGCATTAAAGATTTCAGTTTTGTCAATCACAAGGAGTATACAGTATCTGATGATAGACTGACAGCTCTGAATGGATTCATTCAAAATAGAATAAACAGATTGCTTGAGCTATATAATTGACAGCATACAGAGAAAATAAAAAAGCCTCCGTGAGGCAAAGAGTAATTATAGATTTTATAATGAATAAGAGCTTATACATGCTTAGTTTTTCTTATTAGATACTTAAGAAATAAGACTGAAATAGCAATATAATTACAAAAAATTAAAAGCAATATAGTACATAATAATTTAAATCATTAAATAATTTGAACACAATATTGCATCAAGAATTTTTGTAGCAAAAAAACTAATCGCTGTACATCAACGCGTACATCAACCTGAGAAAAAATTGTTCTTCAGAGTTCCGTCGGCACTTTTGTAAAAACGCCTATTTTACGCACTCCGTGACACTTGGTGATCCTCAGTGAAACATAGAAAAGGAAGCTCATAACCCGAAGGTCGTTGGTTCAAATCCAGCCGCCGCAACCAGAAAAATCCCCGAAACTAAGCCGTTTCGGGGATTACTTATTTTTATCGGATTTTCGATTTGACCCCTTAACTAAAAAATGATGTATCGGGAGCAGGTTTAGCAGCCTACTCCTTTATGATAAGGGAAGTTGTGTTTGAGTGTATGGTTAATATTTGAGGATCAACGGCTACGCCTTCAGGTGCTACCATTGTTTTATTTTCCCATTTGATTATTTCACGGTCAGGAAAGCGGCAAAACGCAACACGGAAAGCACCAAATCGCTTCAAGGAAAGCAGTAGAGCGCAACAAGGAAAGCATTCATTATTATGAGCTGTGAGTTGTTCTTAGATTCCAAACCAGAGGCAAACCCAGCCACCGCCGCAGGCGGCTTGCCCTTGATAGGTTCTGAAAGAAATGCTACAATGAAAAGTCTGACGGCGAATCAACTGAGCTGTTCTTGAGTTCGTCACCGTCGTGCCGTAGGCAACACCTTAACAACGATTATTTTGGTTATGTTCGGACGGTTGGTTTTACACTATAAAACCGAAAGGACAGATACAAATGATTGATGCGATGTACAATTACAGACAGGGCGAAATCCACTCCGCTGAGTTCTCTGACGAGTGGGGCAAGCTCTGTATCCCCTTTGAGGATTCGCTGAGTGAGGAGCAGATCGAAGTGTTCCACAAGATACTCGACTGCGTGAGCGAGACTGCTGCTGATGAAATGCGTTCCGCATACAAGGTCGGCTTCAAGGACGTTGCAACTATGATGCAGGAAATTCAGGACAAATAATATCATAGCATAAGGAAAGGGCTATGTCCTCCGTGACCGTGTACGGAAGGCATAGCTCTGTTTTTCTTTTCAGATGCCCATTAATTTGTGATCAACATGGTTTCGTATTGACCTATACTGCTCATCTGTATTTCTCCTGCCTACAGTGCAAAGACAAAATGTTTGAGAAATGTTAAAATAGCGCAGAGATATTGAAATCAGAGGGCGGGTGTGGTATAATAAAATCATAATATCTCTAAGGAGCTGATGATATGATACGGATCCTTGTGGTTGAGGATGACAAGGAGCTGAACGCCACTGTATGCAAATATCTGTGTCTGAATGGCTATGAAGCGGTGGGATGTCTGAATGCTGTTGATGCCTATGATGAGATGTACGGTGCGAGCTTTGATTTGATCATTTCAGATATCATGATGCCGAAGATCGACGGCTTTGAGTTTGCTGAAACAGTAAGAGGGCTCAACAAGGATATCCCGATTCTGTTCATGACCGCAAAGGACGATATGCGTTCGATGCAGAGGGGCTACAAGCTCGGTATTGACGATTATCTCGTGAAGCCTGTCAATTTAGAGGAACTGCTTTTGAAAATAGGTGCGATCCTCCGCCGTGCCAATATCAGTGCAAACAAGTTGCTGACCATTGGCAGACTTACCATGAACGAAGACGAGCAGAGCTGTATCTATGACGGCGAGGAGATCACATTGACAGTTCGTGAGTTCAATTTGCTGTTCAAACTGCTCTCCAATCCCAAAAAGACCTTCACACGCTCCCAGCTGATGAATGAATTCTGGGATATCGAGGCAACTTCGGGCTTGCGCTCGGTGGATGTATATATGCGAAAATTGAGAGAGAAGTTTGAAAACTGTGATGAATTTGAGATCGTCACAGTTCATGGCTTAGGCTACAAGGCGGTGCTGAAGTGAAGGGCGGCTGGCGCAGCAGGCTGCTGAGTGTGCTTGAATACTTCGGGATACTGTTTTTTATCTCTTTTGTGCTGACCGCTTCATTTGAGCTGTTCTTTCACGGTCTTGATATACCGGAGGATTCGCTCCGTAAAAGTGCTGTGCTGACATTTGGTAATGCGCTTTTTATCGCTTTTATCGTGTGGCTGATCGACAGGCTGCGAAAGAAGTTCATGACCGACCGCCCCGTAAAGCGTATCTCTGACGGTCTTGAAAGGCTGACGCAGGGCAATTTTTCAGAACGAATAGAACCCTTTTCAGATCTGTTGGGCAGCAATAAGTATAATACCATCATAGAACGCATCAACAAAATGGCTGATGAGCTTGCAGGCGTCGAGACCCTGCGGACGGATTTTGTTTCTAATGTATCCCACGAAATGAAAACCCCCCTTGCAGTCATTCAAAACTATGTTGCCCTGCTTCGCTCACCCGGTCTTTCGGAAAATGACAGAATGGAATACGCTTTAGCAATAGATGATGCCACAAAGCGGCTGGCGGCTCTTGTTACAAACATCTTAAAGCTGAACAAGCTTGAAAACCAGCAGATATTCCCCGAAAATAAAGTGATAGTTCTGAGCGAGCTTGTATGCGAGTGTATGCTTGAGCTCGAGAACGAATGGGAAAAGAAGAACATTGAGATAGAAACGGACATTGATGATGATATTATGATAAACGCTGATCCTGAGCTTCTTAGCATTGTCTGGAACAATCTGTTTTCAAATGCAATCAAGTTCACCGACGAGGGCGGTACTGTATCCGTTGCGGTGAAGCGAATGAACGGCGGTGCAGCCGTGAGCATTTCAGACACAGGCTGCGGCATTGACAGCGAAACGGGCAGACACATTTTCGACAAGTTCTATCAGGGTGACACTTCCCATGCATCAAAAGGAAACGGTCTCGGTCTTGCACTTGTCAAAAGGATCATCGACATCATCGGCGGAGAGATAACAGTAAGCTCCGAGTTGGGAAAGGGCAGCACATTTACGGTGATACTGCATAATGAGAACGGAGGTAACGACGATGAGCGAGGATAAGTTTACATACAGCTATTCACCAGCAAAAAACAGCGAGGCAGACAGGATAGCTGCCAAATATATCTCAGTTCCTAAAAAGCCCGACAGCGATCTTGACAGGCTAAAGCGACTTGATCGTAAGGCAGAGCTGCCCGGCACCTTTGCAGGCATTGCGGTGGGGCTTACGGGTGTTCTGATACTGACTGGCGGTGTGATACTGCTCCTGAGCTTTTCGCACTTTGCGGCAGGAGCAGCAGCGGGAGCAGTTGGTTTTATTCTGGCGGCATTGGCTACGCCTGTCAGCAAGGCAGTCACAAAACGCAGCCGTGAAAAATACCGTGATGAGATACTTGCGCTGAGTGAAAAGATCAAAAATGGAAATTGACGATCACCGTCTGTCTGAAAAGGCAGACGGTTTTCTTATGCGTGCGCTTTAAGGCAACACCGCACAAAGCCCGCCTGACGGCTTGGCAGCGCATCTACTTGCATATTTTCCGTCATCTTGCACGAAAACTCCTTGCTGGGCGTCATTTTCATACAATCTGACGAAAAATCTGACTGCGTATCTGCACCGCCAGCTCTGTGCGGTATTGCCTTAACATTTCTCAAACATTTCTGAAACAACTCGCAAACGTTCGGGCAGTATACTATAGACATAGAAACAAACAACAGCAAACCGAAAGCGAGGAATATGTTATGAACAATACTATGACAACGGAAAAGGTAAGAGCAGGTCAGCCCTATATTTACAGAAAGAACGGTCTCCCAAGCGAGGTCTATGAGATTAGAATGACTAACTTTATTGAGCATAGTGCCCTGAATGCAGCACTTGATATGACCATGCAGCGCTACCCTTATTTCACCGTCGGCGGATATACGGCAATAGAAAACGCCTTTGTCAAAGCATTTCTGCTTGATGACGGTGAAACGGTATCAGACGCCAAGCTCAGACTTGCAGAGGAACAGCTTCAAAGATGCATCGCCAAGCGTGATGCGATTTTGAAGCATCGGCATATTGCATAAATGGAATCATGAGAGGAGAAATGAAAATGAGCGGCAAA
This sequence comes from Ruminococcus flavefaciens FD-1, assembly GCA_000174895.1. Lineage (GTDB taxonomy): Bacteria > Bacillota > Clostridia > Oscillospirales > Ruminococcaceae > Ruminococcus > Ruminococcus flavefaciens_A. The sequence goes on along the minus strand of ACOK01000092.1, from coordinate 22,201 downwards.
ATCTATATTGTTACAGGTGCAGCAGGTTTTTTAGGCGGTACGGTATGCCGTCAGCTTTTAGAGCGTGGAGAAAATGTGAGAGCTTTCGTTCTGCCGGGTGACCCGGCTGCGAAGTATATCCCCGACAGTGCAGAGGTGGTTTACGGCGACCTCTGCGACAGGGAAAGTCTGGAAAAGCTGTTTACTATACCCGATGGCATGAAAAGCATTGTGCTGCATATCGCAAGCATCGTGACCGTTGACCCGGCTTACAGCCAGAAGGTCATTGATGTGAATGTGGGCGGAACGAAGAACATCATTGATATGTGTCTTGCGCATTCTGAATGTGAAAAGCTGGTCTATTGCAGCAGCACAGGTGCGATTCCAGAAGCGCCGAAGGGAAGCTGTATCAGAGAGGTGGGTTTCTTTGACGAGGACAAGGTCGAGGGCTGCTATTCCATGTCAAAGGCGATGGCGACACAGGCGGTGCTGGATGCTGTAAAAGAGCGTGGTTTGAATGCTTGTGTGGTTCATCCGAGCGGCATCATGGGTCCGGAAGATTTTGCAGTCGGCGAAACGACGGGAACGCTCATCAAGATTATCGGCGGCGAAATGCCAATGGGCATCAGCGGAACATTCAATCTCTGCGATGTGCGAGACCTTGCTGCAGGAATGATCGCAGCCGCCGATCATGGCAGGCAGGGCGAATGCTATATCTTAGGCAACGAAGCGATCAGCTTTAAGGAATTTTGCAGGCTCGTTTCCGAGGAAGCCAATTGCAAAGCACCAAAGGCGTTCCTACCGATATCCGTTGCAAATCTGATCGCAAAGCTCTCTGAGATGAGAGCCAGAAGAACAGGCGTAAAGCCCCTGATGACGACATTTTCCATATACAATCTTGCAAGGAACAACGAGTTTGATTCCTCAAAAGCAAAGCGTGAGCTTGGCTATCGGACAAGATCCTACAGAGAAACGATACACGATGAGATCAAATGGCTCAAAGCAAGCGGAAAGATCGCATGAGGTGAAATATGAAAGTATGTGTGATAACAGGCGGCGGCAGCGGAATGGGGCTTGAAGCCGCAAGAGCGATGCCAAATGACAGAGTATTCCTGCTCTCCGGCAGGACGCAGAGCAAGCTCGAAAAGGCAGCAGAGCGATTGAAAGCGGAGGGCAAGCAGGCTTATGTCATGACCTGTGATACCTCTGACAGAAGGCAGGTACACAAGCTTGCAAGATATGCGGCGACGCTGGGTGAAATCACGAATGTGATCCATGCCGCAGGGCTTTCGCCTTCAATGGCTGACCCTGAAAAGCTGCTGCGTGTCAATGCTCTTGGTACAGTCTATGTCAACAGGGAGTTTGCGAAGGTCATGACAAAGGGCGTGATCGTTGATATTTCCTCAAACTCAGCTTATCAGCTCCCGAAGATCATGATTCCCCGAAAGACCTACTGCCTTGCCGAAAAACATGAACAAGCATTCCTTGACAAGCTGCTGCGGATGTGCCGCCTTGTTAAGGACAGCTATAAGAGTGCGGGGCTTGCCTATGCGCTGTCAAAGAATTTTGCAGTATGGTATGCTCAGAAGTCTGCTTTTGAACTGGGCAGCCGTGGGATCCGTGTATGCTCGATCAGTCCCGGACTGATCGTAACGGACATGGGTGAGCTTGAAAAGGGTGAAGGTGCATCAATGCTCAAATACACCGCCGAAAAACGAATGGGGACTCCCAAGGAACTTGGTTTTGCCATCGCTATGGCAGCAGATGAGCGTAATGGCTATCTTGCAGGTGTTGATATTCTCGTTGATGGAGGGAGTACAAACGGAAAAAATGAATGAGCTGCTCCAATAGCCCGTAGTCTAATGATACACTCACTTTCCGTTCCGCTGAGGTTCAAATCAGCATTATGGCGCGCGCCACAATGACAGCATACTCTATTGGAACTGAATAACAGACAAAGACCTGAGATTTGCTCACACAAGCACTTCTCAGGTTTTTTCTTTTCAGGCGGTTAGTTTTACGCTCCGCAAGCTCGGACAGCTCTGAGGGGCATTGACCTTCGTCTGAGAGTGCTTTCAAGCAGAGGTCGGCTCTGCGATCCCATGTTCCGCTTCATACTCCCTGACACGGCGGTAAAAAGTGTTAGCCGACAAGCCCATTCTCCGCACATAGTCCAGCATAGCCCTGAGCTGAGGGCGGTCTGTGTTCGCTCCCGAAATCTTCTCGGAGAAGATGCGGTCAACCTGATAGCTGTCCATGATCTCCTGCTGTCTTGCTATCTCCTGATGTTCCGTGGATACTCTGATATATCCGATTTTGCTCATAGTTGTTGTATCCTTTCTTTTTGTTGAATTATGGTTGACTTATCGGCGGTGATGATGTATAATTACTAATAAGGGCAGGCACTTGGCTTTTTCGTAAAAACCGTTATTGCTTTATCAGAAATGAGGCAGATTATTTTATGCTTGAAATAGATATACGCAGAGTCATTAACATAGAGGATGACAAATTGTTCTATCGCAGTATGAACGATGAGGTTTCATCTATCGATTTAAAAGCCATTGCAGAACATCACAAAAAAGAGATAGGCTATTCTGGACATTTTGAATATCAATCCGTTGGTGAACGAGAGTACCCATATTACCACTTGTATTCGCCCGAAGGAATAAAACTCTATCTGGAAATTCCGAAGAAAAGTTGGCTCAAGAGATTAATTTCAAAGGTGTTTGGGTGGAATTTTAATGTTGCTGAACAAAAACTGTGGTATTCCATTCAGGTCATGTTGAACAAAAATGGATATACTACATTGGATTTGTCCTAAGTAATATCGCTTACGAATATAAAGTCTGCAAATTCTGATTTTTCTAAGTAACTACACATATCATCACGGCAAGGAGAACCACTCTCCCTGCCGTTATTTTTATTCAAGCTGACTTTTCTTTCTCCCCACAGCCTGTTCGTTCTGCATATATCGGGCAAGCGTTCTCTGACTGTCACGCTTCTGCTGTGCAAGCCTTGAAAGCCTGTCCGCTTCTTTCTTATATGCGGTACGCTCCGCACTTAGCTCGGCATATTCCTTTCGGGTATTTTCAAGCTCCGTTTTCAGCTTGCTGAGTTTCGGTATATGAGCGTCGGGAAATAGCTCTATCAGCTTCTTGTAAGCCTTGTGGTACTCGTCAAGTTCATAGCAGAAATCTCCCCTGCTTCTGAAACTTGTTTCGGCATATCGGCGGTTGCTTTTTCGTGGCAGGTATGGTATAATAATTCCAGTATAAGTTTTGAGAATAGCGAAGGGATTATAAAGATGGATAAAAAAAGAGAAGGCTATTATGGCTCTACTTACGGAAATCATTCTGAGGAATTCTATAATATAGATGACAGTTTCATGGTTGATATTGGATATGGCGAAGAACCGTCATATATTTTCTATCTAAAAAAGGACGGCATAGTTCAAAAAGGTATTGATATATGGGAAGGATATATTGATACAATTATAAATCTTATTCCTACTGAGGGTGGTAAATTTACTGGTCTTACCTATTATTACAATGTAGGTGAGTTTTACGATGATTATTGGCATATTGATGACATGGATTTGATTTTTAGACAATTAAAATCCGTTAATATAATTGCTTTACAAGATAAAAGGAATGATTATATAGCTGCATATACAGCATTACTAAAATTCATGGAGGAAATGCTAGATAGTAACAATGAAATTGATGTTATGAAGTTATAGTCTCAAAATATTAGAATACAAGCTGTGAAGCATTTACGCTCCACAGCTTTTTTATTTTCCCCATAACAATTTCACGAATGAAAAAGTCTTATGGCGCACTCAAGTTCATGCGCACTGCAAATAGACTTTCACCCCGAAAGTGCGCTATAATTTTAGAACCTGTCCACATAGGGATTCATGCACGTCTTTTCGTCAAATTTTGCCGGTGACTGCGTTAAAAATCCTTGAAGGGCGACAGCCCGTCGGCGGATTTTTGCCTTGTTACCGACAAAATTATGCCTGAAAATCCGTACATTCACCCTATGTGGACAGGTTCTTAGTGTGGGGCTGAGTATTCGGCTCGACTAAAATTTCAGAATGGTGGTGATGATATGGCTGCGACTTCTATCGCTGACAAACTGGCGAAGCTCGAAAAGAAGATCGCCAAGCGACAGGCTACGATCGCTGAGGAGCAGACATAGCTCGACAAGGAGCTTGCGGAGTATGACAGGCTCTACCTGACGGCTCTTGCAAGCAAGTACAAGCTGAGTGGCAAGGTACTTTTCTCTGCAATCGAGCGTGAGCATGAACAGCTCCGTGACGGTGGTATGTCCGATTCGGATATTGATAGTCTGACGGACAATGCTCCTGCGGATAAGGACAAGGCTACTCTGTATGAGGATTCTCCCCGTACTCTGTTTGACGAGGATTGATGAAAGGGGGCTTTGAATGAGTGAGTATTTTTTCCTTGTTGGTGACGATTATGAGAGCAGCAACAAGGAATATGTTATTGCAGTCAGTCGGGCATTACTCCCGAAAGCAAAGTCAACATCTCAGGCTAAAGATACACTTTCAGATAACTGAAATATTGATTTTTATTGGTAAAGTATGCTATAATTGTAGCGTAATAACAGTTATGTGGTTACGATTCTGAAATAACGGAGGGATATCATGGCTCAGTTTGAAGTTGATGGTTCTGTGCTGAAAAAATGTAAGCTCGACAGAGGCGAAAAAGAAGTTGTCATTCCTGATGGAGTAACGAAAATTACAGAGGCAGCGTTCAAGGCGTGTGCAAAGATCGTAAAGATCACTTTCCCGGAAACTCTGACAGAGATCGGGGATCAGGCATTCTGGAATTTTTCTTCACTTGAATCCTGTACTATACCGGACGGAGTGGTGCTTATTGGTTCATATGCATTCGGTAAATGTACTTCTCTGAAGGAGATAAAACTCCCCGAAAACAATACACAGGTTCTCAGCAAGGCATTTTGCCAATGCACTGGACTTACTTCTGTTCAGATCCCAGGAGCGTGGGATACAGTTCCGAATACTATGTTTGAAGGCTGTATAAATCTCTCTCAGGTCGTTATCTCAGAGGGTGTGAAGAAAATGAAAGGTCTGGTATTCAAGGACTGTTCTGCATTGACGGAGATCACACTGCCCGAATCGCTGGAGGAGATATGCGGCAGAGAGTTTGACGGGACAGCTATCCGTTATATCAGGATCCCCGCTAATGTGAAAAGGATCAGTTATGACACATTTTACGGCTGTGAAGAATTGAAAGAAATTGAATTTGCTGCGTGTCCGCAGGCAGATACAGAACTGCGGAAAGATCTGGAGAAAATGCTCAAAACATATCCGGAGCTTGTTGACAAGATACGTTTTGCTGATGAAATTCCGCCTGATCTTGCCTCCTATATGGATTGGATAAGAAACGGTGCAGCTTATCCGAGAGATATAGACCGTGAGTGGCCGCAGGAGATCATAAAAAGGCTGAAATATGATGACTATATACTCATCTTCAATACAAATATGTGCATTGATATGACATTATACCATGTTATCGGAAATGAGTATGTAAGCAGCCGTGACGAAACTTACAATTCAGGTTCGGGATGTTCTCTTTATAAGGAATGGGAAGAATACTTTGAATGGATGATGGAGAACGACAAGGCGCTTCGTGCATATCATTATGTAAACGGTAAGCTGGCGGAAATACGAGAACTTGATCAGAAACTATACAATTCGTGGGTCTATGCAGATTGTCTGGATGAGGTCATTCTCCGCAATGAATTTGGTTTAGTGCCGCAGAGCGAAGAGTGGAAAGCGGAATTTGCCGTATCGCTTGCCAAAGCGGAGAAATTCAGAAAGACACTTGTGTATGCCTGCTATGCAGATGATCGTCCGGCTATTCTTGAACGTGCGGCAAAAGCGTCAAAAACTGCACTGAATCAGAAGTTTGAGTATTTCGGGACTCCGCTGACATTCTGTGCAGAGCATGATTTTTTAGAAGGATTTAAGCTGATTGCTGAACGGGGCGGTGACCTGACGAAACAGATCGTTGCCGGTACAGTGTGCCCGATCCGCAAGGCGATGCTTCATTCTCCTGAGATCACTTTGTATATTGCTGAAAATCACCCCGAAGCATTTGATGCACACTACAAAAACTGGGCATATGGCATTGTTATCACCGATGATACAAGAGTCTGGGATATCCTCTTTGAACGCTGGGGCAGTACAGGTATGGAGAAACTATTTTTTACATATCTGCTGAAAGAAGAAAACGTCAATATCAAAATGATAAAGTATATGATAGATCATGGTGCGGATTATCTGAACTACGTTGATCGTGACTACAAATGCAACGCATTGACCTTTGCACAGCGGCAGTATGAGAAATACGGCGATGATTCCCACAAAGAAGCATGGGAACTGATGAAAGCTGAATGATCAGAAGGAGCAAAATATGCTGAAATATCTTATAATAGGAGCAGGCGGCACGGGGCTTCCGATAGGTGCGTACCTTGCAAAATCGGGAAAAGACGTAACCTTTATCGCAAGAGGCGAAAATCTGAAAGCTATGAAAAACAGGGGAGTGAAAATTGCACGTCCGAATGAAGAATTTGTTATCGCTCCCGTAAATGTGACCGAGCTTGAAAACTATAATGAAAGGGCAGATGTTATCTTTGTCTGCGTAAAAGGATATTCTCTTGATTCGATAATTCCGCATATGCAGAGGATAGCGGACAAGGACACTATTATTATTCCCATACTCAATATCTTCGGAACAGGCGGAGAATTGCAGAAATATTTCCCTGAGTCGCTTGTTACCGACGGCTGTATCTACATAGCCGCACAGGTTTCTGCTCCGGGATGTATCCTCATGAACGGCGATATTTTCCGCATTATTTACGGTGTCAGGAAAAAAGAGGAGTATCGGGAAAGACTGCGTGATATTGAGTCAGACCTGCGGGAAAGCGGTATTACGGGGATCCTTTCCGATAATATCGCAAGAGATGCACTGCTGAAATTCTCATATGTTTCGCCGCAGGGAGCGTGTGGACTTTACTATAATGTGTCAGCAGGGGAGATTCAGAAGCAAGGCGAAATAAGAGAATGTTTTGCAGGTCTGGTAGCTGAGATAAACAAGTTGGCACTTGCGATGGATATACATTTTGAAAAAGATATAGTTCAGCGCAATCTCGATATCCTTGACACACTTACGCCAACTGCAACAACGTCATTGCAAAGGGACATTGCTTCAAATCATCAGTCGGAAATAGATGGGCTTATCTATGAAGTTGTAAGACTTGCGGATAAATATGGCGTGGATGCTCCGTTATACATAAAAATTGCCGATAAGCTGCGTAAAAGAGGACTGTAAACTCCACAACATATTTCTTGACGTTAAAGAACGATTTCAGATAAGCAGATACTGAGCAATTTTGAGAAAAAACAAATCAGATCATAAAAGAGGCCTCCGAGAAATCACATCCTCGGAGGTTCTACATTTATACAGTAACCATAACAATAAAATCGCCGAATGAATACAGCTTATACCATACTGTATATTATCTGCTTCGACCGACAGATCTTCAAAATCCACAGTATTCAGGATGAATCCGTTTGCCGATGGAGTAACGATAACGGGATAAGAATTATGCTGCGGAAAGTTGTTCATACTGAAAAGTTCTTCCATCAGACTCATTTCCTCATGCTTCTGACTGTCGAGAACGTGAGTGTACCTGTCAAGCGTGAACGCAACAGAGGAATGTCCGAGAATAGTCGAAAGTGTCTTGTGGTCCATGCCCTGCTCCAAAGCTCTTGTGGCAAATGTATGACGCAAATGTAGAGCTCTACATTTGAGACATTATGTAGAGTAAAATAAAATGGTGAGTCTTACTAGAAAGCCACGAATTTACCGGGGTTCAGCTCAAAAAGACTCACCATTTAAAAATCTTAAAGGCTCTTGAGGAAAGACATCAGGTCATCGTCTTCGTTCCAGTCGGAGTAGTTTTCATTGGGAGTAATATCCTTGCAGGCCGCCTCTATCGCCTTTCTTTTCGTTTCGGTGTCGATCTTTGCGTAGATCTCGGTGGTCGCCCAGTCCACATGGCCGAGAAAGTCCCTGATGTATATGAGATTTATCCCTGCATGAACCATATGTACCGCCTTGCTGTGGCGAAAAACATGAGCAGTGATTGGGAAATCAACATCAAGTCCTTTTTCTTTTGCCATATCAACATATTTATCGATGATATGCGAAACGCCCCACCGTGAAAGTTTCTGCCCGCGCTGATTCACGAAAAGCGGATTATCTCCCCGGCTGATTCCGGCGTTCCCTTTGTGCTTTTCAAGATAGATTTTAAGCAGCTTCTGAGTACCACTCATTATCGGCACCTGCCTGACCTTGTTCCCTTTGCCGGTCAGCGTTATGACGGCAGGAGACTCCAGCCTGACATCTTTTATGCGAAGATCGCATAATTCCTGTACCCTTGCACCCGTGTCATAAAGCACTGCAAGCATGACCTTGTCTCTGAACAACTGCCATGTATTACCGTCCGGCTGGGCAAGCAGCAGTTTCATCTGTTTCTCTGTCAGATAAGGCACGATGGCCTTCTTGGATTTTTTGTAGTCGATCTGTATGACTGACTGGAGATTATCCATATTTTCGGGAGATATCTTTTGAACATACCGGCAGAAAGAATGCAGCGCGATTAGGCGCTGGTTGCGGGTAGTTGTTTTACAGCCGCGTATTTCTTCAAGCCAGTCAAGGAATCCTGAAACAAGCTCTCTGTCAATATTTTCAAGCTTAAGGCGGTCGCTTTTTATGCCTTTTTCCTCTTCACAATAAATCAGCAGCAGCTTGAATGCATCGGCATAAGCCCGTATGGTATTGGGGCTGAGATTCTTTTGCCCCGGAAGATATTTTTTGAAAAAAGATGTCATGTAATAGGAAATGGTATGCTTATCCGTCGCTTTCATCATCAAATTCCCCCTCCGGGATAATGTCCCATAACAAGTCCTCCATCTGCTCCACAAGCTTAGGATATACCTCGGCTGTCATACGCAGATAATACTGCGTAGCCCTGAAATCGGAGTGCCCCATAAATGCAGACAGATACGGAAGCATAGTCGAAAGATCCTTACCGGATTCAGCCCAGCGGCGAAGATTCTCTACTGCCAGAGTATGACGGAAATCATGTATGCGGGGGTCGCTTGCTGTATGCGGGATATCCGCCATAAAAAGATAGTTTCTGAATCGAATGTATGCCGTGCTCTTATCCATGACACCGCCGTTCCTTCCGGGGAAACAGTACTGCATCTGCGGGACTGTCCTTATGGAATGTATCTATGTAGGTTTCAAGCCTGTATATCAAAGAGCTGCAGAGCGGAACGATACGGCTGCGGTCGTTTTTGGAGTGCATGATACGTAATGCGCCGTCCTCTCTGTCGTGATCGGACATTCTCAAATTCAGGATCTCCGAAAGGCGGCAGCCGGTACCGATGATCACTCGGAACATTACCGGATCAATGATATTACGGTTGGAATTGTAGATAGCAGGATAACTGTCAACAGCAGCCAGAAAACGCCTGCGTTCATCTGCCGTATATATGTGAGGGATGTAATTGGATCTCGGAATAGTATACCGGGGCTTGATCACAAAAGCGTGAAAACCACGGTCACTAAGATACTGTGCAAATTCTGCAAAAAGGCGTTCCTTCATACATATCATTGAAACCGAATTATCCTGTTCATATATGAACGGGAGCAATATTTCCTTGGTTATGGCTCTGCCCTCAAATCCGTTGTAGTAGAAATAGTGGTCAAAATGCTGTAAGCACCGTTCCTGGCCTTCAAACTTTATTCCGGATAAATGCTTAAAGTTAACGAACTGTTTTATCAGATCGGAAACCGAGCTTTTCCATTCGTAGTATTTCATGTGCCGTCCTCCTCGTCGGGGTCAATTGCGCAGAGGCGAAGGTCATCAATACTCGTTTTCAGGTATATCTCGGTGGACTTGGAATCTTCATGCCCCAGCGTCTGAGATATTGTAGCCAGTGCAGCACCCGAAGTGAGCATATTCCTTGCCAGTGTGCTTCTGAGGGAATGCATGCCGTAATGCTCTCCGGGCTTTTTGGCTATGCCGGCTTTGAAAAGGTATCTGTTTATTGCAGAATCAAGTGCTGCAGTGCCTCTTATCGAAGTAAACGGAGCTCTGTGCCTTACAAAAACATGATCGGACTTTGTGTTTGGTCTGCCGTTTTTCAGATAATCAATAATACTCCAGCCGACTGCATCCGACATCGGCAAATCAATTGGTTGAGTGGTTTTACCCATGATGAGGTGAATAGTCTTGCTTTCCCAGTCAATATTTGAAAGCCTCAAATTACGTATATCTCCAGCTCTCAGGCCGGTGTGTATGGTAAGAAGAAAAACAGCATAATTACGCTTCCCGGCAGGATCCTCTCGGTCGATCGCATTCAAAAGCGCAGTCAATTCTTCTTTCGTCCATGTGTGCGGGATGCCGCTGCTTCTCGGTATACGCAGCTTGGGAAGATATTCCCGCAGGTCATCATCCGTAATGCCGCTTCCATAAAGATAGCCGAACAGCTTTTTTAGATAATTGACCATGCATCCACGGGTTTTTATGGAGTTGTTCTTGTACTGAAGAAGATATTTTTCGATATGTTCGTAGGTGATCTGCTCAAAGGAAGTTATGCCGGCGGAAGATAAATGATCAATAAATCGGCGTACAGCGCCCAAATGATGATGAGTTGATTTTATGCCTTTCTCATTCAAAAGAACCATATATCCCTCATAACCATCAACAAAGCCTATTGGACACTTGAATGCAGGCGTACACCTGTGAGATGTATGGCATAAAGTTCCTTCACTCTCATAATACATCATCAAGTAAAACGGCGAAATTTGCCACCGGTTCTTTACCTCTCCCGGTTTCTCATGCAATCCGGACAGCCTTTTACCGATCATAGGCTCAAGATAATCAAGGCAAACGGTTTCTGTTACATTCTCAATATCATTGTCGGACAGATAGATGCAGAACAAAGTATATGTGCGGCTGTAATTTGAGACGGTTTTTTCCGCTAGTCCTTGTTCCTTAAGTGTTTTCAGCAAAAAGCTGACCTTTTCTGGGATGTCTGAAGTCTTTATTACAATCATATACATCCGCTCCTTTCATTAAGATGGGAACAGTATAGCATATGATTGTGAAAATTAAAATGGTGAGTCTTTTTGAGCTGAACCCCGGTAAATTCGTGGCTTTCTAGTAAGACTCACCATTTTATTTTACTCTACATAATGGCGGAGAGCATGGAAAGTATAGTGTCCCAGACCTGCTCCTTCAATAATTTCATCATAGAACTTTTTAAAGTTGCGAGGCTCGATATATCCTCCGAGCTGATGAGTTACAATGAATCCGGAATCGTTGTATGCTTCACCTGCGGTTTGTGCATCGGAAAGCTGAACATTTTTCCACTTCATCAGCTCATTTATAATGACCGGCATAAGCGGAATGGTACGGATAGAGTTCTTGGTTTTGGGCTCCTGTATCACTATCTCAGTGGAATTGCCGATGCCGTTATAGTCAACTTTAGGCAGACGATTTATGGTTCTCCGTATTGTGACCATACACGTTTTTGTATCAATATCTCAGCAACGCAGAGCTTCGTGAAGGCAAGCAGCACTGCCAGTCAGGTACACCTGAATTCCTTGCCGAAACCATCGCAGCAGCGAAGCAAATGACGAGAAAGCCGCTGCTGTTCCTCATGGATTCCGGCAATGATGCGCTTGAAAATATGCTGCTTCTGCATTGGCAGGATCCGCAGTTGAAGTTCATGATCAAGCATAATTTTCGCCGTGAGGACCGCTATGCAATCGCAGAGGAATTAAAATCTGTCTGCAAAAATGTGAAGCATCCCAGAGACGGAAAAACTGTCTATATTGGCAGTACATGGCAGAATTTTGAAACGAAAAAGGACGGAAAATTCGCCATTCGCATGGTTTACGAGATCACCGAAAGAACGACATCTGCTGATGGTCAGGAGATGCTTTTTCCGGAAACAGAAATTGATATGTACTGGACATCGCTCGATGTTTCCGACGAGGAAGTGATTGCGCTGTATCATAATCATGCTGTCTGTGAACAGTATCACAGCGAGATCAAGACTGATATGGACATCGAACGCCTGCCCAGCGGCAAGTTTGAGACAAATGCACTTATTCTGAAACTGACCATGATTGCGTACAATATTCTTCGCATCATCGGAACGGCCGCCATGAAGGGAAATGATATGCCTGTACGTCACAGCACGATCAAGCGCAGACGCATCCGGACTGTGATCGACAACCTGATTCTGATTGCAGGACATCTGACTGATCACGTGCGAAAATTACGACTTGCGCTTGGTCACTGTAACGGCTGGATTTGTTCCTTCCTCAGAGTCGCTGAATCGTTTTGAGTTTTGCGGAATCAGGAATAAGAGAAGAATGAATTGCATATCGGCTATTCAGCTATTTATAAAATACGGAGCAGGTGTTTCTGCCGATAAATGAACAAAGGCGGTCAACTGCTGAAGCTGACCGCCTTGTTCTATTATTGAGAATTCCTGCCAAATCTGCTGAACATCGCAAATCCGACAGCTGAGGTTATTATCTCAGTGATGGGATAAGTCAGCCAGAAGTAATACAGTCCGAATCGGGCGAACAGCCAGCCCAGCGGAACGAACAGGAACACTGTACGTATCACGGTGAGGACGGAACTTTTGAACGGACTTCCAACTGCCTGAAAGAACACGGGAAACAGTAGTGATACTGCCATTGGTATGAAGCTGAGCCCGATTATATGAAAGCCGTGAACGCCTATTCTCAGGACTTCGCTGTCATGTGAGAAAAACTGTATCATCTGCGACGGAATGAACAGGAAACACAGCGTTCCCATTCCCATCAGTACTGCGCCTGCGATGAATGAGTCCCAAAGTATACTGCGGCAGCGTTTGGCGTTCTGCTGAGCGTAGTTGAAGCTGATCATCGGGACGATGCAGGTCTGCAATGCGCCAAGTGGGATAAAGAAAAACGTCTGCCATTTGTAGTAAAGGCCGAGAACTGTGACTGCCTGATCTGAAAATGTGGCAAGTATCATGTTCAATCCGAAAATATAAAATGTGTACGCTGACTGCATAAGTATATTCGGCGTACCCAGTCGGTAGATGTTTTTGATGTTCACCCGATATTTTTTCAGCGCAGGCGGCTTATAGAAACCTCGCTTCATTACTATGATTGCGGCGACGATCTGACCGATAACTGTGGATATTGCCGCACCTGTTATCCCCAGTTTCGGCAGTCCGAGCCAGCCGAATATCAGCAGAGGATCGAGTACGATATTTACTGCTGCTCCGATTATCTGAGCGATCATCGGCAATTTCATATTTCCCTTGGATTGCAGTATCTTTGTCCATATGCTCTCGAAGAAAAGTCCGAAGCTGAATACACAGACTATCCTGCCGTACTGCACAACATAGGCACGTATCATCTCCGAATCAGTGGATATTCCTGCATAAAACGGCATTATCAGATAGCATATCAGAGCAAATATAAGCCACAGTGCAAAAGCAAGCGGAGTTCCCACACCTGCGGTCTCGGCTGCTCGATTATCTTTTTTTATACCGAAGAAAAATGCCATTGCAGTATTTATTCCGACTCCCGAACCAACAGCGAGAGCTATCATAAGAAGCTGTAAGGGATATACTATCGACAGCGCCGTAAGTCCTTCCTCCGAACATCTGCCGATAAAAAAGCTGTCAACTATGTTGTACAACGCCTGTATAAGCTGTGCCGCCATGACAGGCGGCGCAAGTCTGAATATCATTTTCCATACGCTGTCTTCAGCAAAATCTATCTGTCTTTTTTCCATATAAGCACTTCCTTAGCCTATACATTATAGCACAGATGATTTCATTTTTCAATACAACAGAGCGAACTATATCTGTGAGAAAATGTAGTTTTTCCCTTTCGCATATACATTTGCTGTGATAAATAATACGTATTGCAAAATAATGTGTGAAATATTCTCAAAGCGTTTCCTATCAAATACAGCAGATATTTGCTTGAAACAGCCAATTATTCGTGCATTATCACTTGTTGATTATGCTTAAATTATATAATTTCTATTGACAAATATTTGAATATATGGTAAAATGAACGCATATTTGGAGAAACACTCATATGCCATTCATTGTATTTATCCAGACTGTGCTGTATAAAACAGCAGAAAGGAAAGTGAAAAACTATGAAGAAGCTATTGTCCTTAGTCACTGCATTAAGCTTGTTGCCTGCTTTACCCGCAGCGAGCGCTTTTGCCGAAGATACCACGAATGCTGTGACCGCAGAATCACGTGTAACTGATGGACTTGCGGTTTATGAGCGTGAACTTGAACACATGAAAAGTGTCAGGAGCATATCCAAGGCAGATACTATCAATCGCTGGAATGCCTACATCAAGGAATTCAATGATCGTTATCTCAAGGAGCTTGATGCAGACAAACAACTGAAGGAATACTTCATTAAACGCTGGAAAGAATTATCCGAAAAAGAAAAGGCAGAAAAAGCTGCTGAAGCTGCGGCAAACGATCCAACTTTAACAACTACTGCACAGACCACAGCACCTGTTGCCACAACTACTGTTGTATCCACAGAGTACGACGATTATGAAACCAGAGATCCTGATTCTATATCAACTGAGTTTGTGCGTCAGGAAACAATTGATGCGATTCTCAAAGTAATGCCTCCCGAAAAAGTAGACGAGATGATCAATAACGGATTTAATCTCTACTATATCAACGGCTCTGTGATCGTTATTTCTGATATGCCTTTCCAGGCAGGCGACCTCGACGAAAGCGCACAGTTCCAGATCGGCTTATTCTATACCGACCCTCTTAAAGTAGACTGGAATTACGACAAAATCGATAATTTCACTGTTACCGGAAAACTCCAGAATGTCGTTCTTATAGAAGATGAGAGAAATCGAGAACTTGCTCAGATCGAATATGAAATGACTGAAATGGGATACTGGAACGTTAAGGAAGAAGAAGTAGCAATTCCTTACGATCCCCAAAAAGGTCCCACCGAGATCTATAAGCTTCCGCCTGATCCATCATTAGAGGATACTAAAAAATGGCTTGATTCACTTCCGCATCTTTTCTACGATCTTACCTCAGGAAGCGATACATACCACGTCTATGATGTGGGCGACGAACCAATTTACGCTATCATCTCCGAAAGAGGCGTAGGATTCTCAGGTGAAGATGATACTCTGTTCCTCGACTATGACACTGCTCCGGACGACCTGGAATTCATACGCATGGGAAAAGACCTTTTCATCAACGATCCCGAACATGAAATTTACCTGATATGCAGCAAATACTTCTCAGAACCGAGCAAGCGTATTGAGCATATAACGTTCAAAGACGGTACAGATATGTCATACGCTGATGTATGCTATATCACAAATTCACTTGTTGGCACAGAAAATGATGATACTATAACAGGCTATCCCGAAACAAACTATATCTGGGGGCTGGGCGGTAACGATTACATTTGCGGAAACAAAACCGATGACTATCTGTTTGGCGGTGACGGTGATGATACACTAACGCTTCCCGATGGCTGCTTTGGTCTGCTTTCACATAATTCAGGCAATAACTATGCATATGGCATGGACGGAAATGACACCATCAGACTTGGATGCGGCAATGATTTCATCTGGGGCGGAAAAGGCGATGATATTATCAAGAGCGGCAGCGGTGAAGATATCATTTATTATGAACTCGGCGACGGAAACGACTACATCGATGATACTACCGGAAAAGGATCTTATCCTTCAAGCGGCAAGGATGTACTCTGGCTTGGCGAAGGTATTCTTCCGGATCAGGTACAGGTGTCATTCTCTGACAAATATTATGAGTACAATCTTCACATCATGAAAACAGGCGATACTATTACAATTCCCGGAAATATGTATTCAGGTATTACCCCTGTGTTCCCGATAGAGGAGATACATTTCGCAGACGGAACTACATGGGGACGTCTGGATCTTCTTGAACGTACTCGTTACCTCTACGGTACAGATGGTGATGATACACTCACAGCAGTAGTAGATGTTGATGCCGAATTCAAAAAAGAATATGTTCCTGATGCTATACTCAAAGGCTTCGGCGGCAACGATGTTCTTACCGGTGCAAAGGGAAATGACAAGATCTACGGCGGCAAAGGCGACGATGTTATGCGTGGCGGCAATGGTGATGATACATTCTACTATGAACTCGGCGACGGAAATGATCTTATAGATATGGGCACAGGCAAGTCTTCATATCCGCAGGGCGGCTATAACGTTGTTGTACTCGGAGAAGGTATAAATCCTGATGAAGTAACAATTGAACGTTCGGCTGATGAATATTCTTACACTCTCTGGTTCGACAAAACAGGCGAGTCACTTGGTATGACAGGAAATGTAGTTTCAGGATTAACAAATCTTTTCCAGATAAAGGAGATACAGTTTGCAGACGGAACTGTATGGGATCATGATTATCTTGACAGTCACTATGTCACATGGATAAAAGGCACTGACGGCGATGACAGTCTGATGGATTCGACTGCTGATGATATCGTATACTGCGGAAAAGGAAATGATTACATACGTGGCAGAGGCGGTGACGATCTCTACATTTATGAATTGGGCGACGGCTGCGACACTATTATAGACTCGACAGTATGGGGCAATGGCTACAATACGCTGAAATTCGGTGAAGGCATTGTAATGGAGAATATTTATACCGAAACTTCAGTGTACGAAGGGACAAAGGTTGATCGTTTCTATATCGGCAGCAAAAACAGCTACGTAGAAGTTTCAGGTATAAATGAAGTTGTTTTCTCAGACGGAACGACCATGACCTTCGCTGATTTTCTCAAAGCAGCTAAGCCCGCGGAAGAACTTGACAAGGTTTCGGAGGTAAAGGGTGATCTTAACACTGACGGAAAAGTGACAGCTGCTGATATTTCATTAATGGTAAAGCTTCTGTCAGAAAATGCTGAAAAGATATATAACGAAATTGCCGATATCAACGAAGACGGCTTTGTCAATACAGCAGATCTTGTATTAATAAAGAAAATGGTCATCGATGCAGAATGTACCAGTGAAAATCTCAAGATACTCAGCAGCTTTATTCTCGGAAAGACAAAGCAGATCGATGATATGTACTTTGATCTGAACAACGACGGTCTTGTAGACATATTCGACCTCATTTATATGAGAAAGGTGATCGCTTCCAAAAAGTGATACGAGATCAATAATCTTAAGGCAACACCGCACAAAACTTGTGCTGAAGATGCGCCGACAGATTTTTTCGTCAGATTGTATAGAAATTCCGCAGGCATACTACCGTATGTCAAGGGATTTCTGTGCAAGATGACGGAAAATATGAACCTGTCCACATAGGGTGAATGTGCGGATTTTCAGGCATAATTTTGTCGGTGACAAGGCAAAAATCCGCCGACGGGCTGTCGCCCTTCAAGAATTTTTAACGCAGTCACCGGCAAAATTTGACGAAAAGACGTGCATGAATCCCTATGTGGACAGGTTCTATGTCCGCAGATTCAGTGCAAAGCCGTCAGGCGGGCTTTGTGCGGTGTTGCCTTTAGGAGATAAAAATGAGTATCGGATTATTTCGTGGAACAGTTATTCTCGAACCTCACAGTATCGAATGGGAATCCAATGCACAGCAGACCATTGCCGGGCTGAAAGCGATTCTCGGTGAAACAATAACAGATGCACAGCATATAGGCAGTACGTCCATCAGAGAGATATGCGCTAAGCCCATAATTGATATCGCAGTTGGGGCGGATGATACGGAGGCTGTTCTTTCCATGAATGATAAACTGGAAAAAAACGGATTTTTATTCCGTGGGCAGGATCATCCCGGACAGTATCTTTACATCTGCGGTGAAGGCAGCTTCATCACTCATCACATCCATCTTGTCAGGTACGGTTCGGAAACATGGCATAATTATGTGAATATGCGTGATTATCTCAACTGTCACAGCGATGATGCTAAGGCATACGCTGAGTTGAAACAATCACTTGCGGAGAAATACCCCGATAACAGAAATAAGTACACAGAATTGAAAAGTGATCTCATTAATGAGATCCTCGCCAAAGCAAAAAAGTGGCGCAATAAAACCGTAAAAACGTCTGACACAGGCTTATAATAGTCTGTATCAGACGTTTTCTTTATAGGCTTATCTTTATTATCAGCCGTGGATCTTCGTATTCAGCGGTTATCTTTCCGTTCATGCGCTCTATAAGTGTACGTGCTATGGAAAGTCCAAGACCTGTGGAATGATGCGCTGATTCGACCGTATAGAATCTGTCAAACAGCTGTTCGGCCTCTACCGCCGACAGTCCATGTGCAGTATTTGAAAAGACCATCTCCCCCGTATCAGACAATGATATCTCAAGGTCGCCGTCGCTGTACTTCACCGCATTATTCAGCAGATTCGCAAAAATTCTCGAAAGTGCCGCTTTATTGACATTTCGGATGATGCGCTTATCAGTTATGCTTATCGTGGGAGTGATACCCTTTCCGGTAAGGGCAGGATAAAAACTGCTGATACTCTCCTCAAGAAGCTGATTGATAAAGACATCCTCCGTTTCCATTTCGTTTTCATCAGAAAGTATGACCGAATACCGGAAAAGCTCCTCTGTCAGCTGTTTCATAAGTTCAGCACGTTCTTTCATTATAGCAATATATTCAGCCTGCTTTATGGGATCATCCGTTTTCTGTATCATATCAAGATAGCCGTATATAGCTGTAAGCGGAGTTCGGATATCGTGGGAGATATTCGTTATTGCATTTTTCAGCTCTGTGTTGCCCTGATAATATTGAAGATGCTCTTTTCGCAGTTCCTTCAGCTGTACATTTATCTCCGAGGCAAGACGGCAGACATCCTTGTCACGGGATGAAATGCGTATCCCTGTATTGGTATCCTCTTTCAGCTTATCGTTTAAGTCTGATGTGATCTCACGCACAGACTTTCTGACAAGATGCAGTCTGACTGCTGAATATATTGCTGTCACAGTCATTGCACATAAGATCACATAAACCATACTCTACCTCATTTCATATTTTTATGCCGATGCTTCTCCGCTTGTCAAGAACACCGTTAATTATAACTCTCTTCATACTGCCACTCATTTCAGGTCTTTCTTTTTGAAGTAAGCGTTAGCAAGGTACAGATACAAGATCAAAAGCAAAATAAGACATAAGGCGGTAAGCCACGGTTTATCGGTCTTTTCGTTAAGGCTGAAGTTGTTGACAAATCCACCTAAGAAGAATCTTGAGAAAAATTGGGTTAAGCCGCTGTTTCCGCTGTATGACAGAAGTATTATGGGAAGCATCGTCATATTCGATAATAAATAGACGATCACCGCTGTTTTCTGGTCTGAGTAAATACATACCATAAGCAGCGAAAACATCTGGAATTTTACCATGAACAGCAGAAGAAGCAGGATATTTCCGATAACACTTTCTGCATCAACACCCGAAAGATCGGCTCCCGATGCAGCAAGCGTGATGAAGAATGCCGCAATGATCACCGCAAAATCAAGTATGGTCACAATGGTATAGATAAACGTCCATGAAAGGAGTATATCCCTGCGCTTGTGTCCCATAATGAGTTTATTGCGTATGACTCCGCTGGAAAACTCGGATGCGATGAGCAGTATGGAAATTCCGCCTGCAAACAGCGCCTGAAACATCGTCATAAACATTACAAGATTACCTGATGTAACAAGAAAAACCGCACTGTTTTCATCAGCTTCAAGAGATACAGTGAAAACTGATGCTGCCCCTATAAATGCTGATATAAACAATAATATATACAGCAGTTTCGATTTTAATACTCTGTGGATCTCTGCATGGATAAGCTTACTCACGGACCTCACCTCCCACAAGAGAAATAAAGAATCCTTCAAGCGTTTCCTCGCACTCACTGCACGAAATAAGCTGACAATTTTTATCGGCAAGCGCAAATACCAGTTCGGAAATATTAGGTCTTGCATAGATATCGGCAGTGGTATCGTCATTGATAGTATACTCCATATCCATTGCGTCCAGCACATTTGCAAGGGCTGCCGTATCTGTTACGCTGACTTTCAGACTTTTGCGGCAGGCTGATTCAACTTCCTCCGCACTCATTTCACGGACGATACGCCCGCTGTCGATAAAACCGTAATGCGTGGCAAGCTTTGATAGTTCGTCAAGGATGTGGGAAGAAATGATGAATGTTATCTTCCTTTCCTGATTCAGTTTCAGTATCAGTTCACGCACCTCGATGATGCCCTGTGGATCAAGACCGTTTATTGGTTCATCCAGTATCAGCAGATCCTGATCGCCGCACAAAGCAACGGCAATGCCAAGGCGCTGACGCATACCCAGCGAGAAATCCTTTACCTTTTTGGTACCCGTCTTATCAAGTCCCACCAGCTTCAGAAGATCGGATATGCCCCCGAAATCGGGGATCCCCAGCAGCCGGTACTGATACCGCAGATTTCCCCCGGCAGTCATTTCGGGAAACAGCGACGGAGATTCTACTACTGCGCCCATTCTGCGCCTTGATCTTGAGATGTTCTCATCGGAATTCTTCACACCGTACAGCTCAAAATCTCCGCTCGTTGGCTCCTGCAAACCGCAGATAAGGCGTATCAGCGTAGTTTTGCCTGCTCCGTTCCTTCCGACAAAGCCGTAGATGGAACCTTTCGGTACAGTCATGTTCACGCCGTTCAAAGCCTTGAAGTTTTTGTAGTGCTTGCATAGAGAATTTGTTTTCAGAACATATTCCATAAGGTATCACCTTTCCTTTCTGAAAACATTATAGCATTATAAAGTTAAGAAAACGGTTAAGAAAAGAGTTAAGATAAAGTTAAGGCAACACCGCACAAAGCTTGTGCTGAAGATGCGCCGACAGATTTTTCGTCAGATTGTATAGAAATTCCGCAGGCATACTATCGTATGTCAAGGGATTTCTGTGCAAGATGACGGAAAATATGTCCGCAGATTCAGTGCAAAGCCGTCAGGCGGGCTTTGTGCGGTGTTGCCTTAAGAAAGCATAAATCCGATCCCCCATACAGCCGAAATGTAGTCCTGACCTGTGACTGATCTTAGCTTTCTTCGCAGATTGTGAATGTGTATTTTCAGCGAATCCTCGGTACAATCCGGCGTATCAGCGGCAATGCGTTCAAGTATTGTCAGCTTTGCAACGACCTGTTCGGGATTACATATCAAAAGCTTGAGAATAGCGTATTCCGTTCTTGTGAGCCTTATCTCAACGCCGTCTGCACTTACAATGTGTGAAGCAGTATCAAGCGTAAGTTCACGATACGACATTATATTATCAGCAGAAGTATTCGCATTTTTCCTCAGCTGCACAGCAACTCTCGCAAGAAGTTCCTGTATATTGAAGGGCTTCGTGACATAGTCAGCGGCACCTCCGAGAAGAAGTCCGACTTTATCGGAAATATCGGCTTTTGCGCTGACTACTATAACGGGGATGTCCTTTATCTCAGGCAGAAGCTGCTCCCCTGTCAGCCCAGGAAGCATGAGATCAAGCAGTATCAGATCGGGACGATTTTGTGAAAGAAGCATCAGTGCTTCCGTTCCCGAATATGCTTTCCTGACAGTATATCCCTCGTTAGTCAGTGCCTCGGTCAGCATATCGCTTATGCTGATATCATCATCTACTATCATTATCTCGGACATTGTTCCACCTCTTTTATTACTGTTTATTTTAAGATTATCATAATTCTTATTATGTGTCAATACCCCATGCACATACAAAGTCGCAGGCAAATCCGAATGTACGTTCGCACTGGAAGATAGGATCTTTTTCTCGATTTCAAGGCTGAGTTGACAGTAGAATATACGGTTCATTGTTTATATTCGCCAATTTCTCCCATTACCCAGCATGGCTTTTATGTCATAGCCGTACAAATTTGAAAGAATTTGCAATATTGTATTGACAAGCAATATTATACGCAGTATAATATTGTCATCGAGCAAATATTGTAGAAGTTTCAATACTGTTGCAGCGATAAATATTAAGGCAACACCGCACAAAGCCCACCTGACGGCTTTGCACTGAATCTGCTTACA
>ACOK01000093.1 GCA_000174895.1 Ruminococcus flavefaciens FD-1 | reverse complement strand
TGCTTGCAATTCCGCCGAAGTACAGTGTATCGCAGATAATGGGCTACTTGAAAGGAAAAAGCTCATTGATGATATTTGAGCGACATGCAAATCTGAAGTATAAGTACGGTAACAGACATTTCTGGTGTACAGGATATTATGTTGATACAGTAGGAAAGAATGCTAAGAAAATTGAAGAGTATATAAAGAACCAGCTGCAAGAAGATATTATGACAGACCAGTTAAGTTTGTTTGAAACAACAGACCCATTCACTGGAGAAAAGTATAAGAAGAAGTAAAAACCCCTTAAGGGGTAGCTGAGAATGAAATGCAGTTGGCAGACCTTTCTCAGCCCACTTAAGGGGCAGTGTCCGTATCAAGCCCTTCTAGGGCTTCCTCAAACCACCCGTTTTACGGGTGGTTTTGATTTTGTAACGTTTATACCACCTATATGTCGTGTGTATTTCGTGTGAATTCGTGTGAATTTTGCCTGTTTTTTCTTCACACGCAACTGCAAAAATGCAGTTCAAACTGCTTTCTGTATGTAAAAGAAAAGCCTGTATTTCGGCGCTTTCCTCGAAATACAGGCTTTATCATTCTGGCAGGGGCAGAAGGACTTGAACCCTCGGCACGCGGTTTTGGAGCCATGCCGGACGTTTTTCAGGACGTGTCAGCACGTTCCAATTAGTGTCGGAACGTATCAGCCTATCAGGCGATAAATGGCAGTGTTTAGCCAAGTGTGAAAATCTAAGCTCCGCAAACGCCTATATTAACGTATTTGACTGATAGCAACATCTGAGCAAAAATCGTGCAAAAAAGTCTCAAAAGTGTTAGAAAAGTGTTAGATACGATTGTGAACGGTTTTTGTGTACACCGTTAACGAAATATGTATAATTCCGCTTCAGCAACAAAATATCATTGAGAAAAGAGGAAGCATATGAAAGCCGATTATGAAAACGATTGGGAGTTGACTTCAGCTCAGCTCCGAACGGTAGTCAAGCTCAAAAAGCTGTATTCCAATTATCCCGATGCACTCGGAACAAAAGATGTAATGAAGATGCTTGGAGTCGGCAGAGTCACTGTATTGAATCTGAAAAATTGCGGTATGCTGCGTCACTACAACTTAGGCAATCGCCTGATATATCCGAAAGAATGGGTTCTGGAGTATCTTGCAGTCTACGCTGTTAGCGATAAACCGAATGTCCGCGATTATCAAAGAGAGGTGCTCCGCTATTGCCGAACTCGCAGGACAATAACCGAGATAGCTCAGCATCTCAATCTCGGGGCAGGCTTCTGCCGTGACTATCTGCTGAAACCGCTCTGCGAACACGGAGAATTGATATGCGAGATAGATAAACGTGAAATCAGCAGACATTGCTACAGGACTAACAGATAATACAATTACAAGCACCTTAATTTCAAATTAGGGTGCTTATTTTTATACAGTTCTTATAGCAGAGATTTATAATACACTTACGAGTTATTCTTCATCAAGCTTTTGGAATTCGTCGATTCTGAGTTCTCGTTTCAGCTCTTCCTCAGTCGGAAGGTATGTGAAATACTTTGAAGCAAATATCTGGTTATTGCCTTCTGGCAGAGTATATTTTACAATTGCATCATTCTTCTCAGCACACAGCACGATACCGATAGGAGGATTATCTCCTTCGTTCATCAGTTCTCTTGTGTAGTAGTTAACATACATCTGCATCTGTCCCAAATCCTGATGCGTCAGCTTATCCGTTTTCAGATCAAACAGCACAAAGCATTTAAGGATATAGTTGTAAAAAACAAGGTCAATGAAGAAGTCCTGCCCGTCAAGAGTAAAACGCTTTTGCCGTGATACAAAGGAAAAACCGCGTCCAAGCTCCAAAAGGAACTGCTGTAAATGGTCTATCAGAGCCTGCTCTATATCGCTTTCATATACATGGGTATCAGGCTTTATCTGCAGAAATTCCATGATATACGGATCTTTTATCGCTTTCTCATACTCCGGCTTTGGCGTGCTGGTCTGTATTTCCGCTGCCACCGAGGACTTGTCCTTGCTTGCAAGCAGCCGCTGATAGTACATCGTATTGATCTGCCTTTCAAGCTGGCGGACGCTCCACGCTGATTTTGCACATTCTTCTGTATAAAAATCACGGGCAGTCTTATCGGCAATCTTCATAAGTATGCGATAATGCGACCAGCTCAATTCGGCACACAGTGTGTGCCGATTCGGGAAACAGCTATAAAACTGACGCATTGCCCGTAGATTTCGCTCTGTAAAGCCTTTTCCGAATTCGGTAGTGAGTTTGTCAGATAGGTACTTCAAAAGATTTTTGCCATACTCAGCTCTGTCATTTTCTCCGCAAGCCTTGTATATCTGCTCGCCAATCTCCCAGTAAGCAATTACCATTGCAGTATTGACGGCGGCATACACTTTATTTTGCGCTGTTATTACAGAAGAACGTATGGAAGTATATATATCCTCCGAATTGCTCTCAGCTTTTATAATTTCATTATCCATAGGGTTCGCCCTCATTTCCTGATGATATCCCCATTATACCATACCAAGCCCTATTTTTCAAGAGATTTCTCAGCAAACGTCCCATAAACAGACTGTATTATTCGACAATATAATATTGCCGAAAACTATAGCAATTGTATGCTCTCTGGTACGCCATACATAAATATTAACAAATATAATTAGAATAATACAGGACAGGAATCAAATAATAAGACATAATATATCGTAAAAACATTACGGCTCCGTAAAAAAACTACGGAAACTATTGACTTTGTGCGATAAAAATGATATACTGACAATAGAATCAGTCTGTATTAGGAGGAATTTCACTATGCTGAAAAAGTTTGAAGTTGAAAATTTCAAAGGATTCTCAAAAAGGCTTGTCTTTGATCTTACTGCAAGAGATTACGAATTCAATCAGAATCTTACTGAAAACGGTATTGTTAAAAAGGCTATAATTTATGGTAAAAATAGCGTTGGAAAAACTAGCTTGGGAATAGCTATGTTTGATATTGTGTCACATCTTACAGATAAAGAACGTATTCCCTTTATTTACCTTCAAAACTATATATGCTTGGAAAATTTGCATGAACCTGCAACTTTCAAATATACTTTTGCTTTTGATAATGATATCATTGAGTATGAATATAAAAAGTGGGACCCCGACAATCTCGTTTCAGAAAAGCTCTTAGTTAATGATAAAACTCTAATTGATTATCACTATGGAAACTCAACATCAAACAAAAACTTTATTGATGATAGCATAAAAGGCAGTTTGAATATCAAACTTGTCGATAACAAACTGTCGGTCATTAAGTATATATATAGGAATACTCCTACCGATAATAATTCAATAATCACTAAGCTGGTACATTTTTGTGAGAATATGCTTTGGTATCGGAGGCTCTCAGATAGTAGTGCATATGCAGGTTTTTCTAACGGAAATCACAATTTCTTTGATATTATTTATGAGCATGGCAAAACACGAGAATTCCAGGATTTTTTAAAGCGTAATGGCGTCGATTATCAACTTGATTTTGAAAATATCAATGGTATAAGACAATTGTTAGCTTATTTCAAAAATGGTGAAATTAAAACACTTTTTACATCAGTAGCTTCAACAGGAACGATGGCACTTGCACTATTCTTTGCTTGGACAACAATTGCTTTTGATAAAATCTCATTTTTATTTACTGACGAATTCGACGCTTTCCTGCATTTTGAGTCGGCAAAACTCATAGTAGAAGAACTTAATAAATGCAAGGGATTCCAATCTATAGTAACGACGCACAACACCTATCTTATGCAGAATAAGCTTACTCGTCCTGACTGTTGCTATCTTATGACACAGAATAAAATTGCAAGCTTATTCAATTCAACGGATAAGGAGATAAGAGAAGCTCACAATCTTGAAAAGATGTACGTTAATGGAGCGTTTATAGATGAGTAATGCTAAGATACTGTTAATAGTTGAAGGTGAAAAAACTGAAACTGATTTTATATCACGGCTGACCGAACTGTATGGTATGAAGTATCAGATCTACGCTGTCAGATCCAATCTCTTCGCTCTTTATGATAAGGCGAAACGAACAGAATTCCAATGTGATATTAAGGATATACTCCGTGAGTTCAATCTTCCCGAAGAACAAAAAGAAGTGCTTCGGGAAGACTTCGCTTTCACTTATCTTATATTTGATAGCGAACTTCAGGACAAAAGACCTAATGAACGTCAGGATCCTCCTCCACTCACTTCTCGTATAAGCAGGAATATAGACCGGCTTATAGAAATGGCAGGTTTCTTTAATGATGAGACAGACCCTTCAAAAGGAAAGCTGTACATCAATTATCCGATGATGGAGTCATACAGGGATGCTAATTCATTTTATGACAAGCAATTCATATATAATACTATTGCACTTGATGATATTCCGAATTATAAGGAAATAGCTTCATCTAAGCATTTAGCAGGCTTTACGATTCAGGATTATACTAAGAAAAACTATACTGATCTTATGCGTATGCACGTTAATAAACTCGCATTTATGTCAGGTCATGAGGAGTTAAAGGGCGTCCCGTATACTAAGTATTTATCTTTTTCTCCAGGTGAGAAAATCGCAGCTATCCAGAAAAACAGTATTATGAAAGATTCTGTTTTACATATACTGAACACTTCATTGTTCTTTTTGCTGGATTATTATGGAAACAGAGACGGCTTCTATGATTCAATCATTAATAATTCGGAGAACTAACAAATGATGAGCCAAAAAAATTAGCATATAAAAATGGTTGCGTAATTCCATTTGCTATTGTGTAGGTACAAACATGAACTACGAAACGGTTAGAGCGTCATTATTCCCGAAATTGTTCGTCTTATTTCAGAAAAATATGGAATGTCCGAAAAAGAGGCTTTAGATAAGTTCTGCACCTCAGCAAGATGTGCGAGTTTCGCGACGATAGAACTGGACTATACGGTCAGTCTGCTTTATATGTGTTTTGATTATTATACTGGTAAAAATAGATCACGAGGTGATGGTGATGAACGCACTTACTTCATATGATGATGGTTTAGCCTTTGCACATTCGTATAGAGTGTTAATAAAGAAGCATATGTTGAGTCGTACAACAATGAATTATAGAGATTTTTCTTTAATAATACCCGCAATGGTTAATGGTGCTTTTGCATGTGAGCTTTTCTTAAAATCTCTATTCAAAAAAGAAGTCCGTGGACATAAATTAGGCGAAATATTTACAAAACTTGAACGAGAAGATAAAAACACATATGATTTAATTGTGTATCGCTGCATATCGGCTCTTAATTCATCTGATAATAAAAAGTATGATGAAACAACGTTTGTAAATGAGTTGAATACATTTTCAAACTCTTTTGTAGAAATACGATACTTCTACGAAAATAATCCAAATTCAAAAAACTACAATCTCAAGTTTATTGATATATTTATTAGCGTTTTAGAATCAATTTGTGAAATGAAGTATGGTTTACGCCCCCCAAAAAGCTGATTAACTATTAAACAATTCCGTGTCATACAGTATTATTTCAGTTATGACAACCTTTCCGTCGATTTATCCTCTAAATCTCTGTGTTGATGTTGTCGTTATAATAGGCATAGTACGAAACACAATGGTATCCGCAAATTATTGATAAGCTATTTCACGACTTAAGGACGTTGGAGGCGTATGTAAAACACGGAAGAATTTATGTTAATATTATTAATTCGTGTTGCAAATTTGATTTTTTCTACCAGATTATGTTATACTAAATAACATAGGTATCACACGTTATTATCATTGTCGGGAGAAACGTTTATTGAATTCGATTAAAATCTATATAATGGATACACCTCAAACCCACCTTTGAATTTATTTTGAGAAGATTTTTAAATTTACCATAATACGAATTTGGGAAAAATTTTTTACCTAGAATTTCGGTAATGGAAACAAAAACCAATATTTGTATATGGCAGCATCGAGATGAAAAACATGAGCCAAGCAAAACTGCATTATGGCTTCTTGAATCAAGGTCATCTTATATTTCGGTAGCGTATTGCTATAATAATTATGTTAATGCTTTTCTTATTGATGCATTTTATGACCATTTTGAAAAGTTTGATGAAGATAATAAAATTAGTTTGGGGCTTCGAGCGTGTCAAGTAATTATTGAACTACAAAATACTTTGATATCCATAAAATCAAGTCTCGATAGGATAATTGGTATTTTTTGTGAGTATTATAGAGGGATATCAAAAGATACTACACTTGGACATAAAACAATAAAAGAAGATGGATCGGCGTCTTATACAGGTTTTCTTTCATTCTGTAACCAAATGAAAGAAAAGGATGAGGTATTCTCATACATTCTTTCGGAATACGAAGATTGGATAGCCGATTGTGTTAAGCCAAGAGATTCGGTTGTCCATTATGGAGATTTTTTTAATCAATATGATTTTTTTGAAGATGTACAAATTGAAATACCAATATCAACAAATAAGCATAGAAATGAAACAATTGAGATTAACATAATTACACTAAAGAAATATGTGAAAAAATACTATAATTTTATGGATGTTTTAATAAAACATCTTTGGAGAATCGAGCTATTATCCCTATAGTATAATACTTGAGTTTTCCCTATTAATGACATGATAAAACCCGTACATTCTTGTTGTCATATAAGTAGTAGTCCTTCCGCTTAATAACATACTTATAGTGATAGTTTGCCCCGCTTTAGCAAGCGGGGCTTTTTATTGCATATGCTTTAACTATTGTAATATAACAAGCAAATACCTACATAAATTATTAGGGAAATCCACTGTCGAATAATTGACTATTTGTGCAAAATGTAGTATAATATTGTTACGTATATACTGTTGTAAACAATTCTTGAAAGAGGTTTTTATATATGGCAAAAGCTGCGAAAAAAGAAGTTCAGGTTTCCCTTGAAACTGTACTATGGAACTGCCGTGTCGCTCTGCGTGGCATTGGTAGCACAGAGAAGAACAGAGATGCTGTTATTGGCTTGGTATTCCTGAAATTTGCAGGAGATAAGTTTGAATAACGTCGTGCTGAGCTTATAGAGCAATATGGTGAGATTCCTGCATTTCTTGAAAAGGTATCGTTCTATAACGCTGTTAACGTGTTCTATCTGAAGGAAACTGCCCGTTGGTCTTACATTGTCAAGAATGCTTCGGCTAATGATATTGCGGTTATCATAGACCAGGCTATGGCTGACATTGAGGACAGCAACCCTCCGCTGAAAGGTGCGCTGCCGTTGAACCTCTTTGCTACGCTCGGTGCGGACAAGTCA
Organism: Ruminococcus flavefaciens FD-1; assembly: GCA_000174895.1. Classification (GTDB taxonomy): domain Bacteria; phylum Bacillota; class Clostridia; order Oscillospirales; family Ruminococcaceae; genus Ruminococcus; species Ruminococcus flavefaciens_A. The sequence continues at coordinate 73,535 of ACOK01000093.1, read as the reverse complement.
AAAATCAAAGACCTTATTGACAATGTTAATCAGATAAGCGAGGAGCGTTTTCAGGAAGAAGACCTTATCGGCAGAGTTTATGAATACTTCCTGCAAGTGTACGCCGCTTCGGGTACTAAGGAGGACGGTGAATTCTACACGCCTGCCTGTGTTGTTAAGTTGATCGCTGAAATGATCGAGCCTTACAGCGGCGTTGTATATGACCCCTGCTGCGGTTCAGGTGGTATGTTCGTGCAGTCGCTGAAATTCGTTGACCGTCATAACGGCAATAGGCAGAAAGTATCTATCATCGGTCAGGAGAGCAATCCTGACACTTGGCGACTCTGTAAGATGAACCTCGCTATTCGTGGTATTGCCCATAACCTCGGTGATACTAACGCTTCGACATTCACAAATGACCTGCACAAGGACAAGACCGTTGACTACATAATGGCGAATCCTCCCTTTAACCTCAAAGGCTGGAGAGCAGAAGATGAGCTTGTGAACGATTCTCGCTTTATGAGAGCTGGCTACTCAGTTATGCCGCCTGTGGCTAATGCTAACTATGCATGGATATTGCATATGTTGTCTAAGCTCGATGTTAATCACGGTGTTGCAGGTTTTCTGCTTGCCAATGGTGCGCTTAACGCAAGTGACGCTGAAGGTACGCTTCGCAAGGAAATATTGGAGCGTGACCGTGTTGAAGCTATCATTGTTTTGCCCCGTGATATGTTCTATACGACTGATATTTCCGTAACGCTATGGATAGTGAATATGAATAAGAAAGCGTGTACCGTAAACGGCAGACAGCTCCGTGACCGTACTAATGAAGTACTGTTTATGGATTTGAGAAGTTGGGATAGCAACATAGAGGAAATCGTGATTGATAAAGGGAAGAGAAAGAAAAAGACTGTTTTTACTGATGAACAGATTGCTGAAGCTAAAACAATCTATAACAACTGGCAAAGTTCAGATACCACGCTTTATGCTAATATCCCTGAAATCTGCCAATCGGCAACATTGGACGAAATTCGCAGTAACAACTACTCTTTAGCACCAAGCAAATATATTGAGTTTATTAATCACGATACACAATTAGATGTTGTATCTTTAATGGAAGAAATCAAGAAAGAGATTAAAACATCTATGGAATACGAAAGAGAAACTCTATCACTTCTTGAACGAGCTGCAAAGGAGATTGAAGAATGATTATGATAAAGCGTGTAGGAGAACTCATCTCATATGTTGATGAAAGAAATACCGATGGAGCAATCAGAGACTTTTATGGCATAAATATCAACAAAGAATTTATGCCTACGGTGGCAAGTACCGAGGGAATAGATGCTCGAAAATACAAAGTTGTTAGGGATAATCGTTTTGTTTTTAGCGGTATGCAGACAGGTCGAGATAAGTGTATAAGGATTGGTCTTTACAAAGGCTCTCCAATTATTATATCTCCTGCATATACTACGTTTGAAATAAAAAACACTGAGATTGTCCTTCCAGAATACTTCTTTATGCAGTTTCTAAGCAATGAAATGGACAGATACGGTTGGTTTATTAGCGATAGTAGTATCAGATCAAATCTTGATATTGATAGATTTGAGGAAATTTCTTTTGAATTGCCAGATATTTCTGTACAGAGAAAATATGTCGATATTTATAAGGCAATAAGACGTGTTCAAAAGTTGAATGTCAAGATTAAAGATCTTTGCCCTATCCTTGTAAGAAGTGCTGTAAGGGAAGGCAGAGATATATGATTTTCGCTAAACGCTATAAAGACCTTGTTTTTGAGCCTGAGAGCAATAATATCCACGATGTTATATGTGGAGAGATAAACTATAAGGTTCGGCAGAAACTTGTAGCAGTAATTCAGGATTTTGCTGAACCGATGATACTGCACCCTGACCGTTATGATTATGACAACACCATTGAAACAGATGCTTTTCTATATGCTTGTGCGCAGTTTAATGATATTATGGGCGTTCCATACATTCAGGCTTCTCCAATGGAAATGTTCTCGCCCTATGCCAGAGGAGTTGGCTTAGAGAATTGGTGTGTTGCTTTTATTTTTTCGGTGGCTGAATTGGAATATGATAATCTTTCAGACGGCGAGAAGTCTGAATATTCATCTGCCCTTAATGCTTTTTTTGAGGAATATGATCTGCCGTGGAAAATGCTTAACGGAAAGATGATAAAAATCGATGCCCAGCAATTTGAATGTGATGTAAAAGCTAAGGCACTTGAACAGATGAAAGAGCTTAAAGATGCAGAGCCGAAATTTCAGTCTGCATTTATTGAACTCACAACGGCTGTTGAAGCATTAGAGAACGGCGATTATCAGTCTGCAATCAATAACGCAGGAAAGAGCTATGAGAGCGTATTGAAAGTAATCCTCGGTTTTGATAAGGGCAGTGCTAATGAGCTGACACAGAAATATAAAGACACTTTATTAAGAGTACCTGCTACTATGCCCGTCGGCGGCTTTGAGAGTCAAGTAATGAAGTCATTACCGTTTATACGCAACAATTCAGGAGCTGACCACGGTGCAGGAGCAAAAGAAGTTGTGATTTCAAAGCCTATGGCGAAGCTAGCTGTAAATCTCGCTGCTGCTTTGGATACTTATTTAATTGAGGAGTATGCCGAATCAAACCGTGACACTTGATAACTAATGCTTTAAGAAAGGAAATTTTATATGACCTACGATGAAATGAACCGCTTCATTCTCAACTATCTTAAAAACGATATAACAGGCAGAGCTATCATGCTTACTGGTGAATGGGGTTCTGGAAAGAGTTACTATGTCAAAACTAAACTCAAGTCCTTTCTTGAAGATAATGGAAAGTATAAGTGTGTCATTGTGTCACTGTATGGACTCTCTGATACTTCTGAAATCAGTAAAGCAATTTATACTGAACTACGCTCTTTCAAATTCAAGAAAAAGCACGAAGTATTGACTACAGCTGGCGTAGCCGCTTCAGTTGTACCGAAAACTGTTTTTAATGCTATGACAAGTAGAGTCGGTTATGATATAGGGCAAGTATCAGATAAGCAAATGCAAAAGGTTTATGATTCGATAAATTTGAATAAAAAACTATTGGTATTAGAAGATATAGAGCGTACTCAGATAGATATTATTGAATTGCTCGGCTATATCAATAATATGTGTGAGAATGATGGCGTAAAGGTTTTGCTTGTTACAAATGAGAGCGAACTACTCCACTTTCATATCGAAGAAAAAAAGAAGCAAGAGTATGGCATAGAAAAAACAGAATACATAAAAGTATATTCAGAAGATGCTCAGAAATATCTCAAAGCAAAAGAAAAAACCATATCAGACACATTGCAATTCCATGCTGATTTTCAGGAGACAATTGACAGCATAATTGACAAATTTGAAAACAATGATTTAAGCAGTTTCAAAGGTGTTCTCACTACGCCAAGACGTTCTCTATATAGAAATGATATTACAAATTTTCGTGAAGTTATAGTAGCCTGCCAAAAAGCGTGTGATATTTATAACTATATGAAAACATATAGCATAACCGCTGATAGTGAGTTTAAGAAGTGCGTGCTTATTGGACTTGTCAATTACTTACAGAAGCGCCTTGACAATCCTGACTTAAAATACAAGGATAACTCTTTGTTAGATTCGGAATTATCAGGAAATAGTATTTATCCGATGATGCGTTTTTGTTATGATTACTATCATTATCAAATTATTTCGCAAGAGGCAATAATAAAAACTATTGCAGAATATAGCGATTATCTAATCTATGTTGACAAAACAGGTTATAATGATAAAGACTTGAAAGTGCTGTACTCATTATACATAAGTACAGAAGAAGCACTCAATACGGCTATTCAGAACATTTACAGCAGATTAGATGATGTATCTGACATAAGCCTAAAACACTATGACCGTATTATCAACTGTCTGCTCATTCTAAAATATGATGCGCTGCTGAATAACGATAAGATAGACGAAATAATAGAGAAAATAATAAATAACCTTAAAGGCAGAGGAACAAAGTTTAATAGAACGCATCATTTGTTTTCAAGCACGCTTGCTATACAAGATGCTGATGGAGCAAGGAAGTTTAAGGAAATTCAGAACAAAGTATTTGAATCCCTCGACTATAAACCAGATTCTATTGAACTACCTGATTCATTAAATTATGCAGACATAATCACTAAGATTTCAAATGATGGTATACGCCAGCATAATCCTAATAGAATCGTGGAGACAATTTCACTTGATAAAATCATTGATCACGTTCCCGAGTATACAGCTGAAACATTGAATGATCTTCGCCATATACTATTAACGATTGATTATAATGAACTATCCGAAGAAGCATTATCGTCTATTAAGAATTTAAAAAACGACATTTCATTATTACTACAAAAAGGCGAATTCCACTTAGATTGTATCAAGAAACTGCAATTAAGATGGATTTGTGATGCAATAGATAGAAATACAGGAAGTATTAGCGAATAAAGAAGGTGACTATATGGATTATCATTTCACGAAAGGCAAATTTACCGAAGCAGAGCTTGAGAAAGCTATCATAGAGCTGTGCGAAAAGCAAGGTTACACCTATGTCTGCGGAGAGGATATGCACCGTAAGTATGAGGACATACTTCTGCTGAACGATCTCCGTTCTTATCTGACCTCACGTTATATCGGGTTGTCCGATACTGAGATGCAAAAGATAATCAACAAGCTGAGCCTTATCAATGCAACTCCGCTGTACCTCGGCAACCGTAAAGCATTCAGGCTTGTGAATGAGGGCTTTGACCTTGCCCGTGATGATTTCTCCAAGGTCGCACTCCATATTGATTACATCAATTATGATGAGCCTGATAAAAACATCTTCAAAGTTGTTAATCAGTATTCTGTGCAGGGAGAACATCTGCGTCGCCCTGATATGCTGTTGTTTATCAATGGTATTCCTGTCGCTATCTTTGAATTTAAAACTGCGATAGAAGAAGATACCACAATTTTTGATGCGTGGAAACAGATTACAATACGCTATTGCCGTGATATTCCTAAGCTGATGAAGTATTGTTTCCTCTCAGTTATCAGCGACGGTGCAAATACCCGTATGGGCAGTATCTTCACACCTTATGAGTATTATTATGCTTGGAATAAGGCTAATGATACAGATACAGTTGCTAATGGAATTAGCTCGCTGTTTACAATGATAGAGGGAGCTTTCGCCAAAGATCGTGTAGTAGCTCTGCTTCGTGATTTCGTATTCTATCCCTATGACAGCCCTAAGAATGAAGCTATTGTCTGTCGTTATCCCCAGTTTTTTGGTGCAAGAAAGATGCTCGATAATATTAAGCTACACCTACGTCCTGACGGTGACGGCAAAGGCGGTACATACTTCGGTGCTACGGGCTGCGGTAAAACTTATACGATGCTTTTTCTCTCACGCTTGATATTGCAGAGAGATAATGATACTTTCAATAATCCTACGGTTGTTATTATTGCTGACCGTGAAGACCTCGACACACAAACATCTGAGCTTTTCGTGACAGCTAAGAAGTATCTTCATGAGGAAGATGTGCGAAGTATTGAAACCCGTGAGGACTTAGCTAAAACGCTCGGTGACAGACCGAGTGGCGGTGTATATATCACCACAATAAAGAAATTCTGCGAGAATACAGGACTCCTATCTGAACGAAGCAATATTATCTGTATTTCCGATGAAGCACATCGAACGCAGACAGGTGTCGGCTCTAAACTAAAAAAGACGGATAAGGGTGTATTTACAACTTACGGATTTGCCCATTATCTGCGTACAAGTTTTCCAAATGCGACATATTGCGGATTTACTGGTACGCCTATTGATGAAACAATTGCCGTATTCGGTGATGTGGTAGAAAGTTATACAATGAAAGAATCCAGCGATGATGGCATAACCGTTCGTATCTCCTATGAACCACGCCTTGCGCGTGTCATCGAATCTGCTGAACAGGCAAAAGAAATACAGAAATACTATGACCGTTGTGCAGACCAAGGCTCTACGGCTGAACAGATTGAGGAAAGCAAGAGAGCTATGACCAAAATGAAGGTTATACTTGGCGATCACAGTCGACTGCATAAGCTCGCCTTTGATATAGCTGACCATTATGATACTATGTGTGCTGAAAAACCTAATATAGTCCAGAAAGCAATGATTGTTTGCTCTGATAGACAGATTGCATATGATCTTCTCCAAGAGATACTTTCCGTTCGTAAAGATTGGGGTATACCTCGCAAGACTGAACATGAAGAAAGCCTGTCCAAAGAAAAACTTGAGAAGCTACTGCCGCTGCCAAAGATTAATCTTGTTGCTACGCAAGGCAAGGACGATAACAAAGCTCTTTTCGATGCCTGCGGAAATAAAGAATATCGCAAAATGCTTGATAAGCAGTTTAAGAATACAGATTCCAATTTCACTATTGCTATCGTAGTAGATATGTGGATTACTGGATTTGATGTACCGTCACTTGCTGTGATGTATATTGACAAGCCTTTACAGAAACATACTCTGATACAAACCATATCCCGTGTAAATCGTGTGTTTGAGGGGAAAGATAAAGGTCTTGTCGTTGATTATATCGGCATTAAAGACGAAATGATGGAAGCTGTAAAGCGATATGGTAGTCCGCAGGAGAGTCCGATTGATGAACTTAATATATCACTCGGCATATTCCGTAATCACCTGAAACTAATTGACGATCTCCTTGTAAACTTCAATGCGGAGAAGTTCTATAATGGCGAACCATTAGAAAGACTGAATTGTCTTAATAACGCAGCAGAATACGTACAATCAGGCAAAGAGCTTCAAACCCGATTTATGGGGCTTTCTCGCCGCCTGAAAAGTGCTTACACTATATGTTTCCCGTCCGGTGAGCTTACAGATGCGGAAACAGCCAAAGCGCAGTTTTACCTTGCAATACGATCTATCATATATAAGCAGACGAAAGGTGATGCACCTGATGCTGAAACTATGAACCATGTTGTTGAGGATATGGTGCGTGATGCGATTGCTTGCACTGGTGTCGAGAATATTGTAGATGAGAACAAGCAGGTTGACTTATTCAGTGAGAACTTCCTTGATGAGTTGAAAAAGGTCAAAATGCCTATAACAAGGTTTAATGCTCTATTGAAGCTGTTACGAAAAGCTATCACTGCGTATGGGCGTACAAATAAGGTCAAGGCTATTGCGTTTGATGAACGGTTAAAACAGGTAGTTGATGCTTATAACAGCAGAGATAAGCTCGTCTTTACAAGTGAAGTCGTTGCTGATTTCGTTAATGACCTTTCTGACCAGCTTATTCAGATACTCAACGATTTGCAGGAGGATAAGTCTTCTTTTGAAAAAATGGGTATCACTTATGAAGAAAAGGCTTTTTATGATATTCTTGTTAAAGTTCGTGACGATCACGGCTTCAAGTATGAGGATGATAAGTGTATTATCCTTGCCAAAAAAATAAAAGAGCTGGTTGATGACAAAGCACAATTTGCAGATTGGTCTACCCGTGATGATATAAAAAACCAGCTTAATATGGATTTAACGGTACTTCTCTATAAAAATGGTTATCCACCAGAGTGGGACGAAGAAGTATTTGAGAAGGTTATGGAACAGGCTGAAAATTTTAAAAAATACGCTGTATAACATTATTATATATATTTAAACAACGTATTCATCTGTTACATAAAGTGACATTGTATAATAGCAATGGCGCATTTTTCAAATTAACAAGATTTTAACCCTACACACCCCAAAGCTCTGCTTATCGCGTTCAAATAAAGTGTCTGGAAACAAATTGAGCCACTTGTGACTGAAGCTTGTACTGCCGAAGTATGCGTCAAAGTTGGAGACAGGCAGTATAACATAGTCTGAATCATAGGGCTTGTTGGCAATGCAGTAAGCGATGACTGTCTCCGCCACCTCATAAGGCAGACCGTCAGGCAGTAACGCCTTGATGCGTTCCTTCTCATCATCTGTAAAGGAAACAGTCTTATCCGCCAGCGGTCCGAGCTCCAGAGCGTCCGCCAGTATATCGTCAAACAGCAGCACCCATGCACCTTTGGTCTCGGGCGAGTAAAGCGACACCTGATACTGCTTGACCTTAGCTCTCCACGCCGCATCGAAGTCTTGTTTCAGCGGTTTAGCCTTTGCAAGAGTTGCTTTGCTCATAATATCGCTGTTCTTTGTGATGAACCTTTCAACCTTGTGAACGTGCCTGTAAAACCAGCCTTTTCCCGTCTTATCCACCAATTCGGGAAACTCCTCATGCAGATCACTGAAATCAGTCCTGAACTGCCACTCCTCCTGCGGAGCGGCAGTTTTTTTGTCGGGGATACTGCACCACGCACAGAGAGCTCGCCGTGCATAGTCCACATCGGGAGCGCCGTTTCTGAACATATACCACAGAGCGATTATAGTCAGCACACGGCTCAGACCTGTGAAGTCCTTCATCATTTCAAAGCTGAAACGTCCGAGAAAGGAAAGGTCACGTTTACCGCCGCACTTGTAAACAGGCTTCTCGGTGTAAGCCTTGAATTCTTCAATTTCGTTCAGCATTATTTCTCCCTCCTGACGTGCTTTTCGATCCTGTCATACAGCAGATTGAAGAGCACTTTTCTTTTGCCCATAGCTACGATATACTTAACTGCCTCGTCAGGCTTCATTATCGCTTCTATCAGCTTTCGGCACTCGCCAGCAACAGCGTCACGGTAGTACACATTCACGGATCCATTGAGATAAGCCTCCATAAGCTGTCGGAAATCGGCAGAGTCTCCGTCACGGATAAGGCGTTTCCTGTCAGTGCGGTTATTATCATCGTCAATGTCAGCTATAAGGTCAATGAGAACACGGTAACCTCCGAAACGGAAATCGCTGAAAAGCGGATAGTACCGTTCAAGCTCAGGCAGCCACTCAGCTAACAGATCATTACGCTGTTCCTTGGGCGTCAAGTGCCAGCTCTTAGCCTGTAATTCCTGCCTGATAGCAGTTATCCTCTCTGGAGGTGCACCCTGAAACAGGGTATACAGCATATCTGCGTCGTATTCACGATCCTGACCACGGCTGTACAGTATGCGCTGAATGTCGTTCCTGCGCTGCCTGTCCTTGACTGGCTGACCGCAGGCTCTTATGCGTGACAGACACCGTTCATAGTCCGTCACAAGAGCTTTAATCCGCTCCATTTTATCACTGCTGAGCTTATCCTTCCAGTTTTCATCAGCCGCAAATGTGAAAAGTTCGCTGTCCTCAGCAGGCTTTTCAGCAACAGGAACCGTATTTTTGCCCAGCATATACGCCAAGTAAGGCAGACGCTCAACATTGGAGTCTACCTTGTTCCAGTCCGTGTCTGCGAAGAACTTCTCAAACTGCTCCTCGAAGGTCGGCTCGTACCACGCACGGCGTCCCTCGCTCTTTTCGAGAAGGCTTTTGTACTTCAGGAACTTGCTTTTGGCGACATTTTTAGTGCCGAGGTATTCCGTCAGATCAGGCTTCACTCCGCTCTTGGCAGAGTCTATCTCCAGACCTGTGAGGATAGCAAGTGTCTCAGTTTCCTCACGGCATTTGTTGCGAAGCTCGTCGGCGGAGTTCTCGTTGTATGCGATGATACTTCTGTTCAGTGCCGCATTTGAGATCTGTCCCACTCTTGAAGAAAATGTGCTCTTGACCGTTTCAAAACGTGCCTGCCAGTCGGTTGCATCACGGATAACAGGCTCAGCACTTGGAATCTTCAACAGCGGAGTGTCAGCTTTGGAATTGCGCTTGACACAGCGGTTGACAATAGGGTCTGAGATAGTTTTTATCATGTCGCCGTCGAAGTCCGCACCGCCGAGTCGCTCAGCTGTCAGCGAATCCCAGTTCACCATAACAACGTCGGTTAGGTGGCTGAGATAATACTTCCTCATATTCTCAACATCGGGATAGACTTGCAGCTGAACCTCTTCGTTTCGGGAAATATGCGGATTTCGCAGAAGCGTACACTCATTGCTGTGAGCATACGCCATTGACGGAGCATAGAAAGCATTCTTCTCAAAATCACTCTGCACCGCACCGTTGTAGAAGTTGCGCTGACTTGTGTTTCTTTTCACTTTGGCAGGAATAAAACTTCTAAGGAAGCCGAGAAGGTCTGCGGAAAGATAGCGATTGTCGCCTGCAACGATTAGACGTCCGAGAGCATATTGCTTCAGAACAGCCTGTGCCCGTGACTTCAATCTGTCAGCGTAAACTGGCTCTGCAATGAACTTCGGATTTTTCTCAAGTATCTTTTTGAGATAGTAGTCCTTGCTTCCTCGGCTGTACTTCCTTCTTGTGAAAAAGCTCAGGCGGTACTCCCTGTCGGTGCAAAGCCTGTGGTATTCTCTCTCCGTTTCCTTGGTGAGCCAGTGACGGTTATCATTCACAGGAAATGACAGCGGCAGGTCAAGCGGTCGGAATTCGTCAGCTGTCATTGAAAGAGTATTGAGAAACTGATAGTTCAGCTCCGTGAATTTCTGCGGACTGTCTTTGCTGACACCAGAGATGTACAGAGCGTGCTTGTATCTGCGGAATGCGTCCCAGTAGTCTTCCCAGCTCATATTGTTGTCGCAGAGCCAGCCGTAGCCTTTGAACATACTCTTGGTTAGGATAATATCAACGTCCGAAACCTTGTGTTCGACGCCCCATATATCAGTCAGCGTTGCAACTCCTGCGCTCTTGAAGAAGTCGTGAATATCTATCTGGTGCAGCATACCCTTGATGTACGGCAGTCGTATCTGAAACGATGTGTGCTCGCCGCTTAACTTTTTATTGATGACCTTGGAGAACTCTTTTGAGATAACTCCTTCGCCGTCATAACCGAGAATATCAACACTTTCCCTGCGCTCAACACGGTGATACTTTCGCACAGCATTGCTGCTGCCATCGTCTTCAACAGTGACAACATCTGTGTCGTGAACGGTGTGTTTTTGATTATCCACAACGATAACTCTGTGGGGCTTATCAATGCCGATTCCGTCAACACGAATGCCGCCTGAGAGCATAAGTCCGTTGTATGCGTACAGCTTGCTGAGCTGACACTTGGTTATCTCCATGCCGAGACGAATGCGCTCCGTGACGTTCCAGAAAATGTCCTCACGGATAAACGACAGCACAGCATTTCTGCTCATGCTTGCTGAGCGTTCAAACGCAATGTACTTGTGCATACCGCTGCCGAAGTCTATCTTCACACCTCTGTTAGTGAATAGTGCAGCAGCCTTCTCCTGCAGCTTTGCATAGTAAGGGTGCGATGCGTCACGGTCAAACACCCGTGAGAAGTCTGCGTAGAAGATAACTTCGGACAGGTCTGTCACAAGGTCAGCGCCGTCATATTTGAAATCGTCACCGTGGAGCACGCACATTATCTGATAGAAAAGTGCATTGTCGTCCTGCTCGTGAGCGGAGTGTTTCAGACAGCTCCGCAGAGCATTTTTATCTATAATGGTTTTGTATCTTATGCCGTCAGGCTTGGAGTAGTTCAGCATGGCTCTGACGGACAGATCATATATCCTGTATTTCATGGTCTCACCACCTGCTAAAAGTATATCACAAAACATACCAAAATGCAATAAGGATACTGCTCCCACATTTTTATTCCGAAACGCTCATTTTTGACTGAAAAACATTCAAAACTGTCATAATATCAGTTTTGAGAAAAGTTTCTGTAAAGCTCTATTCTATGCACTTTGCGGTCAATATCTGTTTTTAGTGAGAAAAGGTCAGTTCTCATGAAAATCAATTTGTGTTTCAGAAAATGTTTCAGAGCGGTCAAAAACTTATGCAAAAACAGGTCGATTTGCATAATGGATACTGCTCCCACATTTTTATGAAGAAAGGATGGCTTTTATTGACAAAACGAATCGAAATTGAGTTCAAAAGCAGCGTCGAGATCATGAATACTCCAATGAAAAAGAGACGCTTCATCGTTGACGAAATGATCTATCTCGGACTCCATGTACTGTCAGGTGATCCGAAGATTGGCAAGTCGTGGATGATGATGGATATGTGTCTTGCGATTGCCAAAGGTGAAAAGTTTCTCGGACGCAAAACAGAACAAGGTCATGTGGTGTACATGGCGCTTGAAGATACGTCTGACAATTTGCAGACGCGAATGTATGAGCTGACAGATGAGCCGACGGATAATCTGCAATACGTTTTGCTCGTCAACACTCTCGGTAACGGTCTCGAAGATGACCTTCGCAAGTGTAAGGAAACATTCTCAGACCTGAAGCTGATAGTCATTGACACTCTGCAAAAGGTGCGCGAAACTGTTGACATGAAGTACGGCAGTGATTACAAGGACGTATCAACGCTGAAATCTATTGCTGACGAGTTAGGCATCGCAATAATTCTTGTTCACCACAACAGAAAGCAGCAAGACTCCAATCCGAACAACATGATACTTGGCACGAATGGTATCCCCGGTGCATCAGACGGTTGTCTTGTACTACAGAGAAACGGAGATAGCAATAATGCTGTTCTGAAAATCAGTGGACGCGGTGCTCCGTCACTCGACATAAATGTTATCAGGGACGGAGCAAAGTGGAAGTTGCTTGACAAACCGCCCGAGGACAAGCCTGATAACTTCCCGTCTGTGATACATGATTTTATGCTGGAGCAAAAAGAGTTTCGCGGAAGTGCGTCTGAGTTGTGTGAACTGTTATGCAAAAAGTTTCCATCAGAGAAATTCAAAAACAACTGGATGTACCGCGAACTATTGCAGCACGATGAAGAAGTTCACTCGCTCGGTATAAGCTATGGCAAAACTAAAAGTAACGGCACTCGCAGTATCTGTGTCCGTTACGAAGCTGATAGGGACAGCAGTGGCAGTAAATTACTGTATCCTGAAAGTGGTGCCCCTGCCGTCCCTGAAAGCTCTGCAAACGCTGATATATCTTCGCATACCGTTACTCCTTCTGCCAGTGATGTTAAAACAATTGCTGTCCCTGTTGGTGATAAACTTATTGAGTGGGCAGCGACCCGAATCACAGAAAAGTTAGCGGAGCAAGGTATTGAAGTTGAGCCGTTTCAGCCGTGAGGCACAAAAACGCCCGTTTTTGCCTCCGATACAGAAATCGGGTAGTTATCCCACCTGCGGCGGTGAAAGCAATTGTGGCACAACGTGGAGCGTGTGTGGCGATACTGCACAGATAATATCGGCATAGGAAAAAGTGGCGGTACCCGAAAAAATCAACCCTTTTGGGTTGGCAAGCATAGCAGCTGGCATTCCGCCTGCCGCCTTGCTTGTCGGGGAGAACCCCGAACCCCCATTAAGAAAGGAGAAGTGGTAACATGAGAAAACGAAACACGACCATAGCGATACGCTGCACAGAGGAAGAAAGCAGACGTATCCATGAGCTTGCCGAGCGGCACGGACTGCGGCTCAATGACTTCGTAATTAGGAGTGCTCTCGGCAAGAAAATCGTTGTTGCAACAGGCATTGACGAGATAGCTCGGCAACAGAAAGCTATCGGGCGCAACCTGAATCAGATAGCTACGCTTGCCAACATGGACAGGCTGACTGCCGTGAACTTCCAGCCGCTTCTCGATGAGCACAGGAAGGTCACGGAGCTGATAGGTCAGCTTCTGAGGGAGGTGAAGTAGTGGCGACGGTCACAGCGATTAGCACCAAAGGCGGTGGCGGCGGAAAGAAGAGTCTCGACTACATCTGTCAAGATGACAAGACCGAGGGCAAGAAATATGTGACGGCTCTCAACTGTTCGCTGCCCACAGCCTATCAAGAGTTCAAAAACACAAGAGAGATGTACAACAAGACTGACGGAGTGCGTTACTATCACTTCGTTCAGTCTCACCCGAGCGGATACAAGATAGAGCCTGCACTTGCTCACAAGATAGCAGTTGAGTTTGCGGAGAGAGCATTCCCGGGACACGAAGTTGTAGTTGCTACTCATACCGACGCTGACCATATACACTCGCACTTCGTACTCAATGCGGTCAACGCTGAGACAGGTTTGAAGTACCACTCCAACAAGTTTACACTGCGAGACCTGCGGCAGCTCAGCGATGAAATTTGTCAGAAGTACGGTGTAACAACTCTCAGCAAACCTGAGATACACAAGCAGAGCAACGGTGTGACTAACGGCGAGTATCGAGTTGCAATGCGAGGTGAGAGCTGGAAAATGACTCTCTCCAATACCATTGACATGGTCATGAAAAGAGCAAAATCAAAGAAGCAATTCCGCTTCTACATGAAGCAGTGTGGCTACGATGTGAAATGGGAAGGACAGCCGAAAGTACATCCACATACACCTGTCCCAACGGCAGAATATGCCGTGACAACAAGCTTCACGAAGCGAAAATATAGGAAGGAGAATATGGAATATGAATTCGAAATACGAAGAAGCGAAAGAAGCCTCCAAGCAGAATATGCAGGAGGCACAGGACATACCAACTATGGTCTGCGTCCAGGAACACAACTGGCTGGCGTTGATATCACAGCTGAAACTTCTGACAGATGCGATGTTCGATGTCAAGGCTCAGACAGACGAGACAATGAAATATGCACAGATGAAACAGTACCTGCAAAATCAGCGGACGATATACAATCAGCTGCTGGAACAGGGGAAGGAGATTCAGGAGCAGACGTCACAAAACGTGACGGCAGAGGTGTCGAAGCTGGAACAGGCGGCGAAGGACCTCGTCTCACAGGCTGGGAGGCTGAACGAGCAGACCTTATCGCAGCTGAAATGCTCAGACGAGCAGAGCAGAAAGCACGGCTTCAGACTGCTCCGACTGGTGGTGCTGATAGAAGTGCTGCACCTGATATCGTCGGTGGCATTGCGGCTCTGGCTTCGATAATTGAGGACGAGCCTGAGCCTAATGACGATACCGAATACGCACGTGAGCACGTTGACCGCAAGGCTCTCGCCGAGGAACGAGAGCGAAAGGAAGCTCACGGAATACACATGGGATAAGCTATGACTCCCTGAATCAGGGACTCAACTAACTCAGGGGGAAACGTCCGTGAGTTATTATTTGTAGCTCGACTACCGAAGCGGTCCTGAGAGATGAAGTCCCAAAACAGGACCGCACTCAGTACTACCTCGGGAGCGAGTTCCCGAAATGGAAATTCGGAATGGTGGGATGAAATATCCCATCATGACGATGGGGTGGTGAATCGCCACCTCGCCACCTGAGTCGGCAAATCGCAGACTCAGCAAAGGGGTGTCCAAAACGGACAGACCTGATGTATGGAAACACGACGGCAGCTAACGGTGAACAATTCGTTCACCGTCCTGCACTCGCCCTGATTCGGGGCGGGTGTGAACGAAACGTTCATCCCTTTGCAGGTGCAGAACGGTTTGTTCAGTACCGACAGGCGTTGCTAAAACGGCAGCACCTGCATATCATCCATAACGGAAAGTATGAGCTGACAGAACATTTCGTTCGGTCAGACTATGGAGTAACGAAACGTGACTCCAGCTCATCCCCCAAAAGGGTGTCATGAAACGTGACACCCTTTGCGGCAAGGGTATCGTGAAGCACTATATCCTTATGTTGCTTCTGCTCCATTTCAACAGGCAGTTTTCATCAGGTCTGGTGAATGGATTCCGACATCGAGCTGTGGTATGATTGTTGGTCAGGAGGTGACCGCAGCGATGAAGTTGCAGGATATATACTACGGAAACGTCATACCGTGTCAGCACGATGTAAGGAAGGACTCCGACTATGCAAAGCGAAGTCTGGAGCTGCTCGAAATGTGCGACACATTGGAGAAAAGGCTATCGGCTGACGATAAGAAGCTACTGAACAACATAACGGATATGCAGGGAATGTTGTCCGAGATAATGGTAGCGGAGAGCTACATACAAGGTTTCCGCGACTGCACCGAACTGATAATTGATGTGCTGTTCGGCAGGAGCGAGAACCTGAAATAAAATCCTAACAATCAAATGGAAAGGGTACGCTAAAAACGTACCCTTTTACTTTATCAAAAAGGAGAAAGTTAAAATGAACAATTCAATGATAATGATCATGTTTAGAATATTAAAGAGAGGTGTTAGCTATTGGCAGATATTGAAAAGATGTACGACAAGATGTTTACCGATTATCCCGACGTGGTGAGTGTTTCGCAGCTGATGAAAATGCTGTCGGTAGGCCGCCATGCTGCTTATGAATTAGTAAGCAGCGGCGAGATACAGAGCTTTAAAGTCGGTAAAAATATAAGGATACCGAAGATAAAAGTTATTGAATACATACTCGGAGCAAGGAGGTGCTGCCTATGAAAAATGTGACAGGAAGTCTGCAAACCAAGCGCGGCAAGTACTATGCTGTGCTGAATTTATACGACCACACAGGTAAACGAAAACAGAAATGGGTATCCACGGGATATGAGATCAGAGGTAATAAGAAAGCTGCGAAATCCTTCCTCGACGAGCTGCTTGTAGCTTACAACAAGAAACAGCAGGCGGCACTGAAAGTTATCTCAAAGATGAAGCACCCCGAGCAGTTTATAAAGGAGCAGAGCCGGATAATGGCTCTGCCCCTGTTTTTATACATCGAAGAATGGATCGACCACTCGTCTGTGAAGCTCCAGCCGACTACTATTGACGGTTACAGACAGCTCTGTGGCGGAAGGATACGGACGTTCTTCGAGAGCCGAGGAACTACCGTTTATGATCTCACAGGAGAGGATCTGAACGAGTTCTACGCTTACCTTGCTAAGCAGGGACTGAAAGGTGCTTCTCAGCAGAGGTATCACGGACTGATACATTCCGCATACAGCTTTCTTATGAAGCACCAGTACATTGACAGCAATCCCTGTGATTTCGCCGACCGTCCAAAGGCTGAGAAGTACCGCGGAGCATACTATAATCAGTCGGAGCTGACGGAACTGTTCCGTGCTGCGAAAGAGAGCGAGATATACATTCCCGTGCTTCTTGCTGCATATTACGGACTTCGCCGCAGCGAGGTCCTTGGTATCAAGTGGAGCAATATCGACTTCGGGAACGGCACTATCCGTATTGCTCACAAGGTCGTGGAGCAGAAGGTAGACGGCAAATACCGGACAGTCGGGCACGACAAAATGAAAACGGAGTCCAGCAACAGGATACTTCCGCTGATGAAGGAAGTGGCAATGGCACTGCGGCGGCTGAAGCTCCACCAGGACGAGCAGCGCCGTTTATGCGGAAATTCCTACGTTCACGAATACGATGACTACGTCTGCGTGAATGAGATAGGTCAGCTTCTCAGACCAAACTATGTCACGGCAAAATTTAGTGAGCTTCTGAAAGAAAACGGTTTGAAGCATATACGCTATCATGACCTTCGACATAGCTGTGCCAGTCTGCTTCTTGCAAACGGAGTGCCGATGAAAGAGATACAGGAGTGGCTGGGACACTCGAACTACCGCACAACTATCCCCGTTCCAAATAGTAACACTATACCAGTAGCAGTACATACCGATAAAAGTACTAAAACAGTCATATACAAAAGCACCGCTTTCAGAGATCAACTTGGAAGGCGGTGCTATTTGTTATTAATGCCGATATCCTTGATCCGGTTCATAACGATTTTGTGCTATGTTAGTAAACATTGTTTACGCATCTTGACAAGCCACCTGAATTGTGATATTCTATATATGTGAACAGTGTTCATTAACGATGAAGGGGGTATGCTTATGCCGAGAGATAAAACCGAAGCGCACGAAAAAATCATATCCGCCGCAGTCAGAGAATTTATGGAATACGGCTTTGAGAGCGCATCTATGCGTAGGATCGCATCTGGGGTCGGGCTGACGGTCGGCGCACTGTACCGCCATTTTCCGAACAAAGAGGAAATGTTTGCAGCACTTGTAGAACCGACGATCGACGAGTTAATGGCTAATTATCAGGCGTTTGTTGAACAGGGCTACGAGGTCATGAAATGCGGGGATGTGCAGCAGCTCTGGAATGAGAGCGAAAGCGAGACCAAGTGGCTGATGTGCTTCATCTATGATCACTTTGAAGCATTCAAGCTGCTGATCTGCCGTTCGCAGGGAACCAGATTTGAGAGCTTTGTTCACGATATGGCGCTGCTGGAGGAACGCTCGACGCTTGACTATTTTGAGCGCATGAAGCAGTATAACATGACCGTCAACGAGCTCTCACAGCAGGAATTTCATATGCTGGTGACGGCGAATGTCTCGGCACTGTTCGAGGCAGTAATCCACGATTTCAGCCGCGAGGAAGCGATGCACTATGCGGAAACGCTGGATGCGTTCTTTTCGGCAGGCTGGAAAAAGATACTCGGCATTTAATGCCGTTTATCTTTTGGGATAGGGTTAGCGATTGCTAATACATAAAGGAGGAGTTTTGATGGAACAAACAAAGAAACGCTCTGCGATCAGTTGGGTGATCGAATTCGCAGGGCAGAAGAAGCCAAATTACATATTGAGTGTCATTCTGGCAATGTGCAAGGTCGTGTTCGGGCTGATGCCGTATCTGTATATGGCGGATATTGTGGGCAAGCTGCTGGAGATGCACGCAGGCACACTGGAGAAGGATATGTCGCTGCTGACTGCAAGCATCATCAAAATGGCAGTGTTCTGGCTGCTGTGCCGTATCTGTCATGCATTTTCAACGACGCTTTCACACGCAGCGACCTTTGAGGTGCTTGCCAATATCCGTCGTCAGCTTACAGAAAAACTGTCAAAGCTGCCGCTCGGTTCGGTGCTGTCACAGTCCAGCGGTACCTATAAAAACATCATCTGTGAGCGTGTAGATTCCATTGAAACCACGCTGGCACACATCATTCCGGAGGTGCTGTCCTCTGCATTCGTTCCGGTCGCACTCATCATTTACATGATGACGATCAACTGGAAGCTGACGCTGATCTCCCTGATCTGCGTGCCGGTCGGCGCGGCATTTTTTATGCTGATGATGGTCGGCAGCAAGGAAAGCTATGAAAACTGCGTGGTCAAAACAAAGCGCCTGAACGATACCGCTGTCGAATATATCAACGGCATCGAAGTCATCAAGGCGTTCGGTAAGGCGAAAACCTCATATGAGAAATTCGTCATCGCCGCAAAAGAGGGCGCGGACTGTTTCATCGACTGGATGCGCCGCTGCAATCTCTGGCAGAATATTTCGCTGCTGATCATGCCGTATTTTTTGCTCGGACTGCTGCCGTTCGGTGCGCTGTTTTACATGAACGGTTCAGTTTCGGGTGCTGATCTGCTCATGCTGATCATCCTCTCCCTCGGTCTGGTTTCGCCGGTCATGACGATCGCTTCCTATTGGGACGGCATCGCAAAAATGGGAACGATCATCGGCGAAGCGACGGAGATTCTGGAGCGTGACGAGCTGATCCGTCCGGAGAAGCTGACCGAAAAGCCGAACGGTACGGATATTGTGCTGCGCGATGTGCATTTCGGTTACAATGAGGAGGAGATCCTGCACGGCATCAACCTGAATATCAGACAGGGAACGGTCAATGCGCTGGTCGGGCCTTCCGGCTCCGGAAAATCGACGATTGCAAAGCTCATTGCATCGTTCTGGGATGTTGACAGCGGCAGCATTTCCTTCGGCGGCGTGGATATCCGCAATATCCCGCTGGAACAGTATAATCAAAATATCGCCTATGTGTCGCAGGACAACTATCTCTTTGACGAAACGATCATGGACAATATCCGGATGGGCAACCCGAATGCTTCTGATGATGAAGTGATGCAAGCAGCAAAAGCCTGCGGCTGCCATGACTTTATCATGCAGTTGGAACACGGCTATCAGACAGTCGTCGGCGGTGCGGGCGGACATCTTTCGGGCGGTGAACGGCAGCGCATTTCCATTGCAAGAGCAATGCTGAAAAATGCGCCGGTCATCATTCTCGATGAGGCAACAGCGTACACGGATCCCGAAAACGAAGCGCTGGTGCAGTCGTCTGTTGCAAAACTGGTACAGGGCAAAACGCTGCTTGTCATTGCGCACAGGCTGTCCACGATCGCCTCTGCCGATCAGATCATTCTGATCAATAACGGCACAGTCGAAGCGGTTGGCACGCAAGATGAATTGCTTGCAGATTCGCCGCTGTATCGGCAGATGTGGGAAACGCACATGGCAGTAAAGGAGGGTGCATGATGTTTACGACACTCAAACGATTTTTTGATTTCTGCAATGAAGAAGACCGAAAGAAGCTGTATCTGGCGATCGGGCTTGGCACGGTCAAGGCGATCTTTGCGGCACTGCGCATTTCGGCAATCGGCGTCATTGTCATGGGCATTCTGGACGGGAATATGACGAACAAAAACATCTGGGCTGCGGCTGCAATCCTTGCTGCATCGGTGCTCGGGCAGCTGCTGATCAACCTGAAAACAACGATGCTGCAAACCGAAGCGGGCTATCATTCCTGCTCCAACAAGCGTATTGAAATTGCGGAGCATCTGCGCTATCTGCCGATGGGTTATTTCAATGATAACAGTCTCGGACATATCACCAGCGTGACCACAAACACAATGGAAGCGCTTTCCGATGTGGCAACAAGAGTGGTTATGCTGACAACACAGGGCATTCTGACGACAATCGTGCTCACGGCATTCGTCTTTGTTTTTGACTGGCGCATCGGGCTGCTTCTGACCGTAGGTGTCGGTATCTATGCGCTGATCAACGGTGCGATGCAGAAAGCAACACGAAGGGGCGCACCGGCTCAGCAGAAAGCGAACAGAGACCTTGTTGCCGCAGTCATCGAGTTCATCCAGGGCATCGCAGAGGTTAAGAATTACAACCTCGTCAGCAATCGTGCAAAGAAGCTGGAGGCGGCGATCAAGGCAAAGCAGAACGGCGACACGCATCTTGAGTTCGCTGTGATCCCGTATATCACCTTGCAGGAGATCGTCACAAAGCTGACCGGCGTTCTGATGTGTGCTGCATCCGTCTATTTCTACATCAGCGGCAGTATGTCGCTGCTCTACTGCATCATGATGACGATCAGCTCTTTTATGATCTATGAGAGCCTGGATGTGATGGCCGGATTCTCGGCACTGATCCGCAGTGTTTCGATCTGTGTTGATCAGGCGAATGAGATCCTTGCCATTCCGGAAATGGATATTGAGGGCGAAGAAATCACACCGGCAAGCCACGACATTGCGCTGAAAAATGTTACATTCGCTTACGAGAACAGAACGATCATAGACGGCGTTGATCTGAACATTCCTGAGAAAACTACAACGGCGATCGTCGGGCCGTCCGGCGGCGGAAAGACCACATTGACCAATCTCATGGCACGCTTCTGGGATGTGAAAAGCGGCGAGGTACTGCTCGGCGGCAGAAATGTGAAGGAGTACAGCTTTGACAGCCTGATGCGGAATTTCAGCTTTGTGTTCCAGCGGGTGTATCTGTTTGAAGATACGATTGCGAACAATATCCGCTTTGGCGAGCCGGATGCGCCGATGGAAAAAGTTATTGCAGCAGCGAAAAAGGCACGCTGCCATGACTTTATCATGAGCCTGCCTGAGGGCTATGAAACCGTGATCGGTGAGGGCGGCACAAGTCTCTCCGGCGGCGAAAAGCAGCGCATTTCCATCGCAAGAGCGATCATGAAAGACAGCCCGATCATCATACTTGATGAAGCGACTGCCAATGTTGACCCCGAAAATGAAGCGGAGCTGACAAAGGCA
Organism: Ruminococcus flavefaciens FD-1; assembly: GCA_000174895.1. GTDB lineage: Bacteria > Bacillota > Clostridia > Oscillospirales > Ruminococcaceae > Ruminococcus > Ruminococcus flavefaciens_A. Next base: position 51,908 of record ACOK01000093.1, on the reverse strand, counting down.
ATCGAGGAGCTGACCAAAGAAAAGACGATTATCATGATCGCACACCGGCTGAAAACAGTCGAACACGCTGACCGGATCATCGTCATTGACGGCGGTAAAATCGTGCAGCAGGGCAAGCACGCTGAACTCATGCAGCAGGACGGTATTTATCGTACATTTGTAACGGACAGACAGAAAGCGGCAAGCTGGAAGCTGTAATCAATGCGCCCTATGAAACGAAAACGAGCTTATACGCATTGTATAGGCTCGTTTTTATTGTATCATATCAGGGTAGATATCCACGACAGCAATGCTGCGAACGGAAAGCTGAGCATGATATGTGCAAGATGGGTTTTCCAGTTATATCCGAACAGGTGACGGCCGTACACACCGTTTGTTTCAGGATAGTAATGGGAAAAGAAGTGAAATCCGTTATTGCAGAGCAGTACCCAGTCAAAGAAACCGATGTCAAATGCTTTCAGACCGAGCAGCATGATCACAAATCGCAGGAAGAACTGCCAGAATCCGTAATCATTCCTGATCCCGTCCCAGACACCCAGAACAATCGAACCCAGCATAAGCACAAACGAAAGCCCGATCATCAGCCAGCCGATCACATATTGTCCTTTGAAGCGTTCAGGCTTTCTATCCGGCACGGCCTCAACGATTTCCTTCGGGGCAGATGAAAAGAACCGTTTGTCCTGAATAAAACCGACGCCGCCCCACAGCATCAGGAACAGTCCCGCCATCATCATGACGGAAAACAGAATCGTCAGCACCATTTTGTCCCTTCTTTCAGATGAATCATTATTTCTTAGCAATCACAGTGATCCACGGCTTTGACGGATGATGATCGGATTTCACGCTCGTAAACCCTGCCGCTTTCAGAGCTGCTGTTATTTCAGCAGGTGTATAGCAGCGCATACCGTCGATGATGGATTCAAACTTTTTGCTCGTCTGATCAGTACCGTCAGATTCGTTGCATATCATAAAGTATCCGCCGTCTTTCAGAATGTTGGCTACCTGCGAAAAGCATTTTTCAAGACCAGGCCAGAAGTAGATCGTTTCAAAGGCTGTTACAAGATCATAGCTGTCAGCTTCAAGGGGCAGCTTTGAAACATCGCCCTGAATCACTCTGCATCTGCCTGCAGTGATCATTGCCTGATTGTATTCCTTAGCTTTTTGAACTGAAAGTGCAGAGTAATCCATCGCAGTCACATTTGCCTGCGGATATTTTTTCAGCAGCTCTCCTGCATTTCTTCCTGCACCGCAGCCAAGATCAGCAGCCATTTTCGGAGAGAGCTTCGGCAGATGCTCAAATCCCCAATCAGCCAGCTTTGCATGACCTGAGTTCATACCTTTAAGCATCATTTTCCCAAGTGTGCCTTCAGGTTTTCTTGTCTGACTAAAAAACTTCTTCATGAGTCCCATAGTATTATCCTCCTCTGCGATTTTTATATCAGGTTCAGAATGCCGATCAGTCCGAACATAGAAAGTCCGAAGCTCGGCATGATGATTCCGGGAAGATCCTGAAATTTCACAGGATCAATTTTACGACAGGTCGTTCCAATAATCAGGAACACGATCGGATTTAATAGTACGCATATTTTCGGTACATCAAGTGCGCCGTTCAGAATTGCAATGATCACAAGAACTGTCGGCACCAAAAGCGTAGCATATCCTAAAAGAAATGTCGGCATGATCTGCTTGTATATCTTTTCGAGTATATCATCAGCGATTTGTAAATTGCCGTGTATCATTGCACCTTTGTAGATCAGCGCCTGAACACAGAGAAATGCATGAATGAAAATGCCTGCCATTGCGCCGAAATATCCAAACCCGATTGTCATATAACCGAGAAGGGAATGCGTTTCAGCGATCTGCATACCGATAGAATAAAATCCAAGCCCTACCAGCGCATCACCAATCATTGCAAGGGCAATGGAGAGCCCGAATCTCCAGTCAGCCATTTTGAGCCAGTTGCTGTCGATATTCTTTGAAGTTCCGAGTTTTTCATTTCCTTTGCCTTTCAGATCAAAGAGAATATCTCCCGTGCAACAAAGCAGCCCGCCGATCAGTCCAAATACTGAAAATACCAAATACATTTCAATATCCTTTCGTTTTATCCTGTTTTTCTTACAACACAATGCAGACGGCAGAAACCTCGCTTTTCAAAAGATTCCATGTGAAGTCCGGCATTTTTGCAAAGCTTTCTGATGTCATCTCTGCCGTAGATGCGGACATCGCCCTTGCCGATCAGATGCGCAAGCGGCATTTCGATAGTGTTGCAGAACCAGCGTACCGCCGCGGAATTCATCGTCATATCACGCAGAATCAGTCTGCCGCCCGGACGGAGAACACGGTATACGCTGCCAAAGAAATCCTGCGGATTCGGATAGTGATGAAAACTCTCGCAGCAGATCACCACATCAAAGGAATTCTCAGCAAATGGCAGGTTTTCACAGTCGCCGACAACAAGCTCTACGCCTTTCAGCTTCTTTCGTTTGGCGACCTCGATCATTTTCGGTGTCAGGTCAATGCCGGTATAATGCTTTTCAGGATATTTCTGATGCAGCAGCGTGAGCATCGGACCGGTTCCGCATCCGCAGTCCAGTAAATCGTGAAACGGCTCTTTTTCAAGCTCTGCCAGCACATCGGGATAGTCCTTCTTGCACATATTGTACACACCTGCATTGTCCGATTCATAGATCTCGGCAGCTTTTGTGAACTCTTTCACGGAGAGGTCTTTGTATTCTTTTGCAGTCATTTGTATACCTCCTAAAATCTTATGCTGCTTACCATACATGGTCGTTCTCAGCATAATTCTTCACCTCGCTATGACAAGCAGCATTGCCGCATATACAATAAAACTTGTACCCATAAATCCGATCAGCGGCAGCTTAGGAAATGCTTTTTTGACCGCAAGCATAGCGATCATCAGGAATATGGGATTGAATATGATCCACAGTCTTGATACAGGCAGAATGCCCTGCCAAATCGCCGCAGAGATCAGAAATGCAGGGAGCATGATCAGCGTAACGCTGCATACAAGTACGGGCAAAATGGTGAGCTTGTCTGTTTCATGCAGAGCGTTTTCTGCGGATTTTAATGATGCCTCCTGAAATATATTCTTGTATACAAGCGGCTTGATACAGAAGACTGCGTGTGTGATAAGACCTGTGTAGCATCCGAGAAATGTGCAGATTTTCAGGATACTGCATATCGTATCATTTTCCTTTCCGATCATTTCAGCGAGCCGCCATATAACAAGATAGCAGCCGGGCTGACCGAGAAATGAAAGCAGAAACGACAGATAGAATCTCTTGGATGAAGCGGTCTGCCAGCCTGTCTGAATATCTTTGCGCTGACCGATCTTTTTATTATTTGCGTCAAAGAAATACGCAAGCGGCGTATCTGCAAGCGCACAAAGAAAGCCGCTTATGATGCCGAATATTCCGATCACAGTATCCATATTTTATCCTCCGTCTTTTATATAAGTACCGCAAGTGCAAGAAACATTGCTGCATTGACAATATTTCCGCTTCCTGCGACCTTGAACGGTGATATGATTAGGAACAGCGGCAATGTGTTAAAGATACACGCCCATTTCGGCAAAGTGGTCGTACCTGTAAAAACTGCAATGAAAAATGCGACCGAAAAGATAAGCAGTCCGGTATAGCATACGATCATTGTTGCTGATGTTTTCTTAAAAAAATCAAATACGGCTTTTCTTGCATCATCGGTTCGTCCGAGCTTAATATAAAGCCATTCCACCAGACCGCATATCACATGATGCGGTATCACACAAGTCGTAAACAAGACAGCACCGATCAGCATAATAAATGCATAAACGCTTGAAAACTGCCGCATCCACTCGCTCAGAGCAAGAAATCCGCAGAATGACATGACAAGCGCAAAAACGCCAAGCATAATAGAACGCATCGGTCTTTTCAGCGGCATATCCATGAATAATTCAGAAAGCTGTTCATTATCATTCAGCATTTTGGCAGAGAACCTGCCGTCAGGCGTATATGTGATAAGGCAGTCGCAGTACCAGCACAGCAAATGACCGATAAATGCGGTCAGCAAACATAGTTTCAGCATTATTTATCCTCTCTTAAACGGAATACAGCGATTGACACGCTTGCAGTAATCCTCATACTCCTGACCGTAAAGCGCACGCAGCCATTTTTCTTCCGTTTGCTTCATCAGAACCGTCATGAAAAGCCAGTAAACAAAGGGCAATACAAAGAAGAACGCATTTCCGATCATAAGAATAAAGCCTGTGCAGGCAAACATACAAGCTGAATAGATCGGATTCCGCACCCAAGAGTAAATACCGGTCGTTACAAGATGATTTTTCTTGATATTGTCATCTAGTTTTGATACGATCACCGCCATGATCCACATAACTGCTCCGATCACGACAAGGACGCTTCCGAGTATTATCAGTATTGCTTTGATATTTGTGAGCCTTCCTGCTTCAAATACGGACAGATTTCTGCAAAGGAAAGCGATAAGCGTAATCATTGCAATGGTGTAAACATAGATCGGTCCGACACCGAACAGCGGCAAATGTTCTTTTTTCTTCATCATATCACCTTATTTCCATATCACCAATCGGAGGATCGCATAATCTATCCCCGAAAACAGCAGTGCCATAATGCTTGTATACACGCACCCAAGCAGAAAGCCCTTGAAATGGTAAAGATAGTCCTTATATCCCTTGCAGCCCTCTGTTCCACTTAATACGATCCATTTCGGCGTGATCGTGCATACGATAAGCCAGTCCATGACCAGCAGATCAACCACATTCCATGTCATAGCAATGATGAAGATATATTTCAACACTTGCAAAAATGAAGTCTGTTCGCTGTGGAATCGGAGTAATCCGAATGCAAGGAGTACACCAAATATGATGAGACCACCGACTGCGCCGAATCGTTTGGCAGCTTTTTCTTGTGCTTTTGTCGGCTTCTCAATGGTTGCCGCAGCCTGAATATCTTTCGGATAATCGTGAAGCATCGAAAACGGATAGAATTTCAGAATCAGAAATACATAAACGCTCCACATGACCGACCAGATCAGACCGTAACCCAATGCCTGAAGCATCATACTCACTTCTTTCCGATCAGCAAAGATGAACCGCGTAGCCCGAGGATATGGGCTTCGCCCTTTGACATGAACATACCGTCTGTCGTGTCGATCAGCTCAACGCCTTCATAGCCCTCGTTATACAGTTCATTGACAAATTTCTGCATATCGCCGTAGCGAGCCTTTGACATGATATCATGAATGGCGAATGTGCCGCCCTTTTTCAGGACTCGCAGCGTTTCGCGCAGAAGTTCCTGCTTATTCACGCCTGTAATATTGTGATATACATAATTGCTTGTAACCGCGTCAAAATACTCGTCGGGGTAATCGAGCTTGCAGGCATCGCCCTGATGAAATTCCGTATTCTGAACACTCTCTGCATCTGAATTATTCTCGCAGAGTTGCCGGCTGAACGACGCATATTCCTTGCCCCAGCGGTCAATACCCACCATTTTTGCCCTGTGGATTCCGCTTGGCACAAGCAATGGTGAGCGCTCCGCTGCCGCAGCCGACATCCAGTCCGATACCGCCTTCCGGCAGTGTGACATATTTTGCAGTACCTTCAACGATCTCTTTCGACAGCTGGCGGTTGCCGTCATAGGAGAATTTTCCGTGCGCATAAATGCTCCAAGCCGTCATTGCACCGCAGAGAAGTGTGCCTGCTCCTGCCGTTCCGACAAGTGCTTTTTTCAGATTCGGATTCATATTCACACACATCAGTGCTGCTGTTCCGACACCGAGAACCGCCGTTCCTGCGGTCAATGCCGTAATCATTCCGTTGGGTACCCAGTTCTTATAATTTGCACTCATAATGATTCTCCTTTACTTTTTGCTGAAAAAGCCTCTCTTCTCATACGGTTCGCAAGTTACACTCATTACAGTATAACCCGAACCGTCCAGTGCGGCGGTTACTGTTTCTGAAGTCAGTTCATTTTCGCTGATAATGACTGTTTCTCCTTTTTTATGAGAAGAAGATACTTTCTTTACGGGCATCTTGTTCCGAATGGCATCGTTGATATGGGATTCGCACATTCCGCACATCATGCCGTCAATTTTTACTGTTATCTTATACATAGCTTTTCAGTCCTTTCGATTTTACATTTTACGAGGCAGTACCTTTTTATTATTGATCGAATTTGAACAGCTTTGTCGTGATATTGTAATTCACCACAGCAACCGCTATTCCAATGATAATGACAACAGGCAATGCCCATACAGGGCTGTAATTCATAAGAGCTTCTGCATATCCGGCAGGCATTTCCTCAACGGCACACTCGTAGGTGTAATCACGGTTGAACCAGATCTGTCCGTAATAACCGAAAGTTGAAAAGGACATGATCACCGCAGCGATCAAATTGCCTGCAGCGTTATACTGAAAAATCAAGCGGATGATCTCAGCAAGGACTGCGATGATGATAACCGGCAAACAATGCCACAAGTTTGCGTCCTGCATTGCGAAGAAGGTTATAAGCATACCAATCGACAAACAGCAGGCAGCACCAAACGCTCTGATCTTATCAAAGGCTTTGGCGGCGACACCTGTTACAATCAATCCGGCTGTGATCTGATAGCAGACAAAGAATATTGGTTGTATCGAACCCAATACGCAGACTATAAACGACATCACAACATACAGGACAACATAAAGAAGCATCCACAAAGCATTTTTCTTGTTCCATTTATTTTCCGTTCTCATGCTCGTTTCTCCTTTTTGAAATAGTTTTGTATCAGCCGCATCACTTCATTAAATGCAGGCTTGCAGCCGGGAATGAAATATTGCAGTGCATAACAATGATGCATCCCTTTTCCGACATGAATGACACACTTCGCACCCGCTTTTCGATAACTCTCCGCATAGCTCGGCGCAAAGGCATACAGCGTTTCGGCGCTGCCGTAATAGAAATGCGTCATGGGAGCGCCCCGAAAATCTCCGTGCGCAGTCGCAATGTACTTTTCAGGAATGTCTTTGCCGTGACACATAATCTCACGGGCGGTATACATATACCCCGCCGGTATCATGATATCCTGTTCATCCAGGTTATTGATTGCTGCTTTTTCAGCTTCTGTAACGGGAACACTTCCGGGAGAAACAGGTATCAGCATTCCGGGCATAGGGATACTGCTGCCTCTGTCATTCAGCTCATTGATATATGTGATAAGATCGAGGATCAGCGCGCCGCCTGATGAAAAGCCAAGAAACACGATGTTTTCGGGCTTGTAGAACGTCAGCATTTTCTCATAGCATTCAAATATCATCTGCACATTTTCGAGCATATCGTGTTCGTGGCAGAGGGGATAATACGGGAACCATACATCGGAATTGGTTGTTTCAGCGATCTTTCTTGAAAGTCCCACATCGCCCTTGTCTGAACCGAGTATCATGCCGCCGCCGAATACGAACAATATCGCTTTATCTCGCCGTTTCTTTTCAATGTCAACTTCAATGCAGTGATACTGTCCCTGTATCAGATGATCGGTATAGTGTGCCTTGCTGTCATTCGGCATAACGAAATGGCGATTTTTCGCATTCATTTTCGCCGCTTTTGCAAGGACTTCTTCCCTTGTTCCAATCAGACTCTTCCGGAGATTGGCTGCGGTCACCGCTTTTATCATGAGCCGGTACAGCGGACTGTTCAGCGCATCGGGCGCTCTGACAATTTTATCTTGTTGATCGAATTTCATATTAACAGCCTCCTAATGTGACAGATTGATCAGTTTGTCGTGACAGTAATCGCCGTCAACCTTGTCGGAATACCGAATGAATTTTGCACTCCGATGCAGTACGCACATACACAGGTCATTATTGCAGAATGCCTTGCAGAATTTCCGGATATGATAATGCTCAAACAGCTTGACATAGGCACAGGTATGTATCTTATATTCCAGCTCACGGTCATTATAGTGATAGGATTCATAGAGGACTGATCCGTCCTGATCCCGCGTCTTTTTATCCTTGTCCAGCCAGTTTCCGCAAAGACGATATCCTTTCCCGAAGAAATCAGCAAGTCGGATAATCCCTTCTACCATACGCAACTTATCAGCCATGATATACGTTCCCCACACTTCTATTGCTTCGTCCATTGAATAGCCGAGCTTCAGCATGATCTGTGCAAATGTAATTCCCAAGTAGACCTTATCCGTTCCGATGGAAGGATAGTTCTTTCGATACTTCTGATACATTTCTGAATTCAGGTGTGCATTGTAACGCTGATAAAAAACGTGCTCAAGTCTTTTATAATCACTCCTGCCGAGCTTTTTCATTGCCTTAGAGAACATTTTTGCATATTTTCTTGTTTTATCTTTCATCATTTTTTCCTCTGCGCAAATCTCATTGTCAGCAGCAAGCCGCCGAACATCCAGATATTTCCGATACTGATCCATGCGGCGGTCAAACCGTTTACAACAGCATGATTTCCGACGAATTTCAACAGCATTGTCGCCGCCATACCGACCGGCATAGAGAATATCCAGCACCACTTCGGATACGGAGTCAGTCCTTTGGCAAAAGCACTAATCTGTGCTGAACTCATAACAAAGAAGAATATCAGAAACAGTATCATTGCCGGCAGCAGGAAGTAAACGCCAAATTTTATTGTCAGATCATATGCGTTCTCAGGCGATGCAAGCATCATATGGTTATAGAAAAACACAGTCGAGAGGCACGGCACATGAACGCCGCAGGCTGCAAACAGCATATACCCGAACACGCCGCTGCGGAATATATGGGCGTGTTTCCTACTGCCGCTTGCAATCAGCCTGTAGATGCCGAAATAGCAGAGTCCTTCCAGTGAAATACCGATCAGACCGAGAAAAGCAGACCAGAACAGCTTGCCGTCCGATAAAACAAGATACTGCGATAGCTTCTTTTCCAGTCCCGTCAGGCTTTCATCGTACACACCGTATCCGAGCAGCCAGTCCCCGATAAAAGTCATACAACCGCCGAGCAGTCCGATGAGAAACAGCTTGCGGATACGTTTCCAGTCAAGGGTATTTTCGATTCCGATGTTGTTGTATGTCATAGATCATTCTTCTTTCGCTTTTTATAGATGCAGACCGCAGTGAATAATCCGCCTGCAAGCGCCAATCCCGCTGCAATCTTTCTACACCTTGCTGACGGATCACATACGGTGATCTTTGTTCCGTGATCGTAGATTTTATGAATTTCATCCCATGACGGCATCGCATTCCGCAGCTTATCCCATTCCGGCATTCTTTGTTCGGGCTGCGCCTGCCGCATCATTTCAAACGCTGTATCGAGCCATTCCATTTCCGTGACTGCATTCCGGCAATGGTCGGTCGCAGCCAGCTCACCGAGCTTTGTTTTGCTCATGATATACATGATTGCTGTCAGAACAGCCAGTTTCGGCTTGCTTCTGAAATAATCCGCATCACCCTTCGGACGGATCTCAATTCCGCAGGCAGCAATCAGGTCGTATGCTTCTTCTGCGGCTTTCATCATAGATGCAATGTCTTTTCCGTTCGCTTTCCGCAGATCACAACCATAATGATAGCTGAGATAAACGATCGGCAGGATGAACGCAGCGTGACAGTGCAGCCAGCCTTCCATATCATCTTCAAAGGTCAGCCGATAGCCGGTATCTCCGAATGCTTCAAGCAGTGTTTGCTGTTCATTTGCAGTCAATGCACGATGTAATCCGCCGATTGTCATAGAGCCGGCGCCGACGTGAAGGCAATTTACGCTTCCGGCACTGCGGACACCTGCCGTTCCCTGAAAGCCGAACAAAACGGTTTTGGGTGTGTCAGACAGTGCAAGTATTTCACCCTCCATATCAGCAGCTTCGGGATTGTTGCCGACCAGAATCACAACAGATGCATTAACTTCCGCTAACTCTAAGAGAACATTTCTCTGCTGACAGCCCTGCATGACAGAGAATACAAGGTCAAAGTAGTCATCGGGCAATTCTTTTGCAACGTTGGGATGATCGACAGTATCCTTATGCTGTAGCTGATGATGAATACGCAGCCCGTTTTTCTGCAATACATCGCCCCATGCGCCTTTGGAAACGACCGTTACATCATTGCCTGCTCTGCAAAGCGTATGAACCAAAAGAGAACCGATCACGCCGCAGCCGTAAACCAGTATTTTCATAATAAATCATCCTTTCCGGTAGCAAGTCCAATCACCGCTGCCAATTTATCATTGCTGAAACCAGCACCGCAAGTCCTGCAACGATAGCCGCACCGATCACCCATATCAATGCAAGGAATGAACGCTTTTTCACTACCTGCGCCCATGTCTGCACGAAAGGAATATCCTCCGTACCTTTCAGAATCCAGAATTTGCTGTGTCCTACCCACAGCTTGTCAATCACAACACCATCATAGATATTCATGACCTCCAGAAACAGAAGTGCCTGTAAATAGGCATTCTTGAAATCAATGACACGATTCCACACGGCAATGATAAGTACAAGTGTAGACAGCATTACGATATAGAACAGCGTCATAAAGCGTTTGCGCTGCTTTTTCACAGTCTCCCTGTCAGTCAGACCGATCTCATACGCCCGTTCCTGCACCGCTTTCGGATAGAAATACAGTCCGTTTATCGCTCCGCCTCTGACAGAATATCTGACCATTGCTGTGAATAACAGGCAGTATAAGCATAATTGTACATATATCATAATACATGCTCCCGACTAACCAAGTAAAGCACCGATACCTGCAACGATCAATCCTGTTAGCGGACAAAACAGAAACGTCCAAAAGATGCCGTGTTCAGGTACAGCGAGCTTCTTCCATTCCTTCCATTCCCAGCCCGGATGATTCTCCGCCCCCTTAATCATTCCCTTGTCTTTGACATAGATTCGTCCGAGAACATCCAGCAGAATGAAATCGCTCACGCTGACAAACATCATTTCAATGTACCCCGTCCAGAAAAGGTTTCGGAAACCGCTGACATCGGCAAAATGAGCGCTGACCGCCATATATATAAACATCAGCAGATACATAGGATACAGAACAAGGTGCATGACACAGAGTTCTTTCCGTGTAACATACGGCTTTGCAGCTTCTTTGATGCCTTTCGGAAACATCATTGCATAAGCCTGCGGTACGACAAAGAAAAACAGTCCGACCACCGCATTAAACAGGATACTCAGGACAATACCGTCCAGAATCGTTCTTGACCAGTTCATTGCAGCCTCCTACATTCTCGAAAACACAAACGCCAATACGAAACAGCATATCAGCATAAATACACTTTGTCCGAGATGCTGTTTTCTGTTATATCCGAATTGCTGCCAGCCTGCACAGCCTTTGGTTTCGGGGAAGAAATGGGGAAAGAAGTTTGTTTTAGTCAGAAGGAAATAATCAAGAGCAAGAATATCAAACGCCTTTGTGCCCAATGCAATGATAAGAAAACGCAGCAGATACTGACTGTATGTAAAATCATGATGCACACCGTCAACACCGCCGAAAATGAATACACCGACAAACATCAGAAACAAAATAATGATAAGGATACCGCCGAATATTCTCGGTGCTTTTGGCTGTCTGTCGATTTCATCAAGCCGAGGTTTCAGTGTTTCCTGAACATCTTTCGGAAAGTTCTTTGCAAGTCCACGATACGGCATAAATACGGTTGCTGTCAGTATCATCAGACACAGCAGGATGATATTGCAGATTGTCAGAAGAATTGTCATAAGCATCAGTCCGCCCTCATCAGTGCCTTTGTATCTGAAATTGACATTTTTGATTTCGATCATATCATCTCACCTGAAATATTTTGAGATTATAAACAGTACCATACTTGCTGCGAAAACAGCTATCATCAGCCAGTCTGCTGCCTTCAGTTTTAATTGCACGGGACTGGTTCGTCTGACCGGTGCGCCTAAGCCCCTTGTGACCGCTGCAGCCGATAATTCTTCACCGATATTCAGGCAGGAAAACATCAGCGGAACAAGCCGGTATTCGATCATTTTTGTGATCCTTCCGCCTGCAAATGAAATGCCCCGCATTTTCATAGCATCGTTTATACTGAGGTATTCCTCTTTGATCGTCGGGAAGAAGCGCATCACAACAGCGAGCGAAACAGATATGCCGTCGGGAACGTGCATCTTTTGCATAGCCGACATGAATTCACCGATCTTTGTTGTGTGTATCACATACCACGCCATGATCATCGCCGGCATAAACTGCGCTACAATCCCGCAGTAGCCGACCAAAAGCGCCGAAAAAACGCCTGTTGATTCCGCAGAAATGTAGTATTTCAGCAAGAAAAGCGCCGCCCCGTAGCACAGCAAAAAGCGAAGGGCAGACACATATCTGCCCTCGTTTGCCAGCAGGAACACAGGGATCAGCGTAACGATGATCCTGACTGCCCATTCCATCGCTGACACCGCATTGACCATCACGATAAACGAAACAGCGAATATCATAAACAGCTTCGTGCGGGGATCAAGATGAATCTTTATCATACGATACCTGCTTTTTCAAAGTGCTTTCTGACAACTGCCTTGCCGACATATGCACCGATCACGCCGAAAACAAAGCAAAGTGCCAGCAGAATCGCAATCGTTTTGCCGTTGATCGCACGGAACAGCGCATCACAGTATTCCGCAGAATAACCGCCGTCAAGAAGGCTCTTGCGATAGTCCTTTGCAGTCACAATTACCGGGAAGTAGTTTGCGCAGATCCAAAGGCAGAAAACGCCGTGACTGAGCGCCGTCATCTTAAAGCTCTTGTAGCCGCCCTTTTTGGCAATCAGATCCGCGATCAGTCCCGAAAGGATGATAAGCGGTGCGCCGAGCCAGCCCATACCAGTCACAAACATGATAATTGCGATCAGAATGGACATGATCGTAATCATGCCGAATTTCTCGACCTTCGTGTAAAACAGCATCATCGGTATCGAGCCGACCAGCGGGATCAGCACCACATAGGATGCGACAATGTACGGGTGGATAAAGCCCAGCATTCCGCAGGCAAATTCCACGACAAAGATCAGCGCCGTGAAAATGCCGATCGTGATAAAGTCCTTTACAAGGAATAATGTTGTATTTGTCGGATACGATGAGAAAAACGTACCAAAATTCGGCTGTGTAAGGGGAACGAATACAAACGCAGCTCCTTATCGTGGTGACTGTGATGGAAGCGATAAACGCTATGCTTTTTCTATGAACGGTAATAATACTAAAGGGAAACTTTATGTGTTTGAAGCTCCTATAGATCTTATGAGTCATGCAACTATACCTCGAATAAAAGGTATGATCGAGATACGTGATTGTCTGAGAGAGGTTATAAGTTGTCAGATAGACAACGGCTCCGATGTACAGCTGCAAGCGCTACAGGAAAAACTTAATAGCCTGTATGACAGCTTCGTTGAGAAATACGGACATCTGAATTCAAAGCAGAATCTCTCAGCATTTAAAGAAGATAGTGCAGCACCGCTGCTATCATCACTTGAAAAATACAAAGGTGAAGAATTTATCGGCAAAGCTGATATCTTTAATAAGAGAACAATACTTGCTAAGACTGATGTTACTTCTGTCGAAACATCTGCTGAAGCTCTTACTCTGTCTCTGGCAAAGAAAGCTCATGTGGATATGCCGTATATGCAGCAACTTACAGGATTTACCGCTGATAAGATTATGGAAGATCTTAAAGGTGTTGTCTTTGAAAATCCCATGAAAATGGATAATAGCGGAAATCCTCATCTTGAAGCTGCGGATGAATACTTATCAGGTAATATCCGCAAAAAGCTCGAATTTATGAAAGAGAATTATGCGGATGAGACACGATACTCACATAACATAGAAGCGCTTGAGAAAGCTATGCCAACTCGGTTACAGGCTGCGGATATTGATATTAAGCTTGGTGCGCCTTGTGTTCCAAAGGAATTTGTACAGCAATTCATGTATGACAGCTTTGGCACTCCGCAATATATGAGGGAAATGAGCTTTAATAAGCGAACTTGTATAAGAGTAGATTATTCTGAGTTAACGTCAAGGTGGAGCATTCCTAATAAGACACACGATAAGGCTAATACTGCTGCCAATGCAAAATTCGGCACTAAGCGTAAATCAGCGTATGAAATACTTGAGGACTGCCTTAATCTTCAGAGTACAACAGTAAAGGACCGTGTAGAGCGTGACGGTAAAGAAGTATCTGTTATCAATCAGACCGAGACAGAATTTGCACAGGAAAAGCAGAGACAGCTTCAAGAATCATTTAAAAAATGGATATATGCAGAGCCTGATCGTAGAGAAGAAGTCGTGGATCGTTATAATCGTCTGTTTAACAGTACTCGTCCGAGAGAGTATGACGGATCAGCGCTTGAATTTCCTGGCATGAATAATGAGATAAAGCTACGAAAGCATCAAAGAGATGCAGTTGCTCATGCATTATATGGCGGTAATACATTGTTTGCACATGAAGTAGGCGCAGGCAAGACTTATGAAATGATAGCTGCTGCTATGGAAGGAAAGCGATTAGGACTGCATAATAAAGCATTGCTGTGTGTACCTAATCATCTGACAGAACAGGAGGGAGCAGACTTTATTAAGCTGTATCCTAATGCCAATATCCTTGTTGCTACAGCTGACGATTTCTCAAAGAAAAACCGCCGTAGACTGTTTGCAAAGATAGCTACAGGTGATTATGATTGTGTTATCATTGGTCACTCTCAGTTAATCAATCTTCCTATATCTAAAGAGCGACAGGAAAGGCTGCTTCAAAATCAAATTAATGATATTATTGAAGGTATAGCATCACTCAAGGCTGAACAAGGGGATAACTTCCAGATAAAGCAAATGGAGAAAACAAGAAAATCTCTTGAAACAAAGCTCCAAAAACTTACGGAAGCTCCAGTGCGTGATGATGTTGTCAATTTCGAGGAACTCGGTATCGACAAGCTCATCATTGATGAAGCTCATATGTTCAAGAACCTATTCATAAGTACAAAAATGAGTAACATATCGGGTATATCGACAAATGATAATGTTCAGAAAACAATGGACTTATACCTGAAAACGCAGTATCTTGATGAAATAACAGGTGGCAAGGGAACGATCATGGCAACTGGCACGCCCAACGCATCACCTTATCGACACTAAAAAATACCGAATTTCCGCACTTTTTCAAATGCTGAATTTCACCTCAATACCCGTTTCATCGGATATAAGCACGACATCTATCATCGCTGCCGCTATATCGTGCTTTTCCTGAACCGTCAGTTTATCCCACTGCTTCATAGGTTCTTCCAAAGGCTTTGTGTCGATCGCCTTACGCTTACGGCACATAGTCTGCATTTTTTTATCAAGCTCCGACTTCTGTTCGTGCAGAGCGCTCACACGCTTCTGAATGTAGTCAAAGAGTACGCTGTCCGCATCAGCAAGCTTTTCCATGAGCTTCTGGATCTCACCGTCAATGCGAATGATCTCCGTCTTGATACTCTCTGTTTCGGTGTCAGGCTTGCTGTCCTCACGCTTTGCAATTTTTAACTGCTCAATGCGTTTCTGCATTTCTTGCAGTACAGCGTCCTCGACCTGTCTCGGCTTTAACTGAATGGGCGGAGTGGGACAGCCGTTCAGCGTGAACTTGCCGTAGTCTATGAAGCGATGATACACCACACCTTTTCTGTTCGCACAGTGATTGAAGTGCATTGCATATCCGCAGCAGGCACATTTCACCATACCCACAAGCCAAGAGTTCATAGCCTTGCCGTTTGTCGGGAACTTGCTCTGGTGCGACTTCCTGTCCTGCACTCTCAGCCATGTTTCCGCAGGCACAAGCCCCTCATGGTAGGCTACCTTGACGAAATGCGTATCATCAAGTCCGGCGTGAACGAACAAGCCGTGAATACCGTCATAGGCTTCGATCTCATCAAGCATTTCATATCCTTTGGAAAGAAAATAGCGGTAGACCTCTTTATCCGCACGGACATACAGCGGATTTTCAAGAATACGACTTAGGTGCGACCTGTCAAGATTGGAAATACCTGTTTTTGTGCGTGGTGTCGGTCTTGAAGCATTGATACCGTTCTCCGTCATGTAGCGGATAATATCGGTCAGAGAATTCTCAGGGTGCTGATACAGGTCATACGCCACACGCACCGCTTCGGCATTCTCCGAGGGAACAAGCACCGAGCCTGTTTTGCCGTTAATTGTTCTTCTTTCGGGAGTGTAGCCGAACTGAACTTTTCCACCCTGATAGAAGCCTGTTTCCCTTGCCTTAGTCTGGAAGGCATCCGCTACACGGGCGGCGATCGTCTCACGCTCAAACTCCGCAAAATTCAGCAGATTGTTCCTCATCATACGTCCCTCTTTTGTCTCCGTATTGAACGGCTCAGAGAGCGAATAGACGGTCACACCGTAGCGGTCAAGCTCGTCCGTGATATTCAAGTATTCCCTCATATTACGGCTGAAACGGTCATACTTCTTCACGATGATTCTGCTGATAAGTCCCTCACGGGCATCGCTCATCATCTGCATAAATGCGGGACGGTGCATCACATCTTTGCCCGACTTGCCGTCATCGCAATAGATACGATAATCGCATTCTCCCACAAACCTGATACACTCCTCCTTCTGTGCGGAAATGGACAAGCTGTTGTTGCCCTTATCCTTGTCACTGACGGATCGGCGTACATAGATCGCCGTGATACCGTCATTTGTTTTAGTTGATTTTCTCATTGTTGACCTCCAATTGCGTTTGCAATCGGACGGTTGGTTTTACATCTATATCATAGCGCAACCGTCCGAAAATTGCAACAGCGTTCTTGTAACTGTAATTTTTTTTCGGCAGATTGCCTTATTATTCAGTTGTTTCTTCTGTTCCATTGCGGCGCATTGCACCGAGGAAAATATCGTACATCTTGTTGATCTTCTGCTGTCTGATCGTTTCGGGAACATCATCAGGGTAAGAAACTCTCACCTTGATACCCTCATCAGACACATAGTCAACTGCCTTCTCTCTTTTCTCTACGGCAGATGTTGTATTCAAATTTTAGTCCTTTCCGACAGCTTTATCTTTCTCGCTGTCTTTCATTTCGGGTTTGGTAATCAGCATCATCGCATCTTTCAGCTCATGCTGTATCGTGTATGTATCGCAGTACCAGTTATCGACATACCGTTTGCAGACGGCAAGCTGAATATCCATAGGTCTGCGGCGGAGCGTCCCCTCTGTCATACGCAAAAGTTTTGCGACAGCAGGCAGAAAATAAAGACAGTCATCGCCCTTATGCTCCGCTATCTCGTCACGCTGTTCGACATAATCGTTCGAGGTGAATTTTGCGATAATTTCATCAACGGACTCCTTGTAATTGCGGTCATAATCGAAGAAGATAGTTTCATTATCATAGCGCCCCTTGAAAGGCACACCGCTTGCAGTGAGGGCAACAGTTATCTGCTGTCCCTTATCCGTGGACAGGATAACATATTCTTTATTGATACAATCATAATCGTTACCGATATGGTAGATGTAATCACTCATTCAATGCCCCCTTTCATCAATTCTCGTCAAACAGAGTACGGGGAGATTCCTCATACAGAGTAGCCTTGTCCTTATCCGCAGGAGTGCTGTCCGTCAGACTATCAATATCCGAATCGGACATACCGCCGTCACGGAGCTTTTCAAGCTGGTCATGCTCACGCTCGATAGCGGAGAACAGATCTTTACCACTCAGCTTATACTTGTTTGCAAGAGCCGTCAGGTAGAGCTTGTCATACTCAGCAAGCTCCTTGTCGAGCTGTGTCTGCTCCTCAGCGATCGTAGCCTGTCGCTTTGCGATCTTCTTTTCGAGTTTCGCCAGCTTGTCAGCGATAGAAGTCGTAGCCATATCATCACCACCATTCTGAAAATTTAGTCGAGCCAATCACTCAGCCCCACACTAAAATTATAGCGCACTTTCGGGGTGAAAGTCTATTCGCAGTGCGCATGAACTTGGGTGCGCCATAAAACTTTTCTTATCGTGAAAATGTTATGGGGAATTTTGAATCGGGCATAAAAAATGCAGAGCTGGTGTTGCTCTGCATATGATATTGATATTCAGTTTTTTGTTGCTAAGCTAAATCAGAATTTATACTCGCTTTTTTGAATTTCTGATATATAGTGCTGTTGTAATAACAACCGCCAGAATAAGAATGTGCAAAATGGTATGATAAACATCGGGTATATATCTTCCGTCAATTTCAATCCACTTTATAGCACCTGAGAAATACTTTATCTTATCTTCAAGTGAACCCATTACACCTTTGCTAAAAATAGTGTACCATTCGTGGCATAAAAATTGAATTACGAACCATAAGTCATCAATGGACATATTGTGTTTGCCCTCTACCACATCACGATTGTCCTCGGTGTGGTAGTTTTCATCCGACCAAGCCTTCCACTTCTGAAATTCTTCCTCGCTGGAGAAGTCCTCACGGGTCAACCGGATGATATTTTCGTTGGCGTCTATGTAAACAATGGCATTGAAATCTTTCTTATTCAGCGCATAGCTGCTTTTTCTGTTAAACATTCTTTGTCCTCCGTTTCGTTTTGGGTGGGTGGTGAACCGAACCCAAACCGGCGGAGAACGACAGCCAACAGAAAAGCTGTGAAAACGACAAAAAGCGCCCGACTGGTACAAGACCAATCGGGCGCGCAGGGATGTAGAACCGCAAGATGCTACACCGTATACTACATACTCAACGCCGGACTGCGCTGCAGGGGGAGTTACGCTTTTTTTAGCCGGTGAAGATCATGGGTATTGTGTAGAAAACCAAAAATAAGCACGGCGGCATCCTCCTATGTGCCACCGTACTATTACACGCTGTAGGGTCGTCGTTGGTTTAGGATAGACGAAAAGAAACGGCGGCTCTGATACTCAAAGCCGCCGCTTCCAATAGGCGTGTCAAATAGTCTGCTGTACGACGGCTTTTTTTCTTTTGCCGTCGCCCGGCAGTTTGATAACAAACTATTCTTCTTTCTGAGGGTTATAATATAATTCAAATGTTACACAAATGTCCGAGGTAACTTTGCCTTCGACAGAAAATCAAGCTGAATTGTTACAAAGCTCGGACATTTCAAGGAAATCGGATAGAGTTGAAATCAGCGAAGCAACATTTATTGGTTGCTCCGCTGATGTACTGCTATTCTTCGCGTATGGCAGGCAGAATTTCCGCTTTCTTTAATTCAGCTTTGGCGTATGCGGTAAAGGTTAAATATATAACTGCCAGAACAGCAATTAAAGCCAACAGAAACAGCCACGGCAGTTCCAGCGTAATACAATGATTTGCTGCATCTAATTTCCTACAAGCAATTACACTTAGAATGCTTCCAAATACAAGAGCTATTACCAACGAACCTCCGAGGTAAATTCCTATCTCCCTATCCAGCATTGCTTTCAACTGTTGCCGTGTTGTTCCAACAGCTTCAAGCAAACCGAATTCACGCTTTCTATTCTGAAAATCAACCATAAGCATATTCATAAGACTGATACTTCCAAAGACGAACAGAATAGCAGAAGTCATATATAGAGCATTTATAGATGCACTGTATCGACGCTGAATATTTTTAATCGTTTGTTCAATCGTATTTACTTCTATTTTTCCGTTTTTATCCGCAATCTCCTGAACTGCGGTCAAAACTTCGTCAAAACGTCCGTCTGAATTTTTGACTGCCAGAATACCCGTCTGCTCTGTTATCCCTGTCAGTTTTTTTGCTGTATCATAAGTCATAATGAAGTAAGGACTTCCGGGAACAACCGGGCTATTCTCCATTAAATCAGACCTATTGTATGTGCCTACCACAACGGCTTCCACATCAAAGGTTCTGCCATCGAAAGCTCTGCCCGCAATCTTCAAAGTATCGCCAACTTGTGCTATATCTTCTTCAACCAATATTCCATTTTTCTCAACCATATCATCGTAATCTGCCGTTCCAGAGGATAGCACTGCCTGCTTTTCTTCCGTCTGTTCCCGGTTTAAGGTTGGAAAGAAGTCTGAAATGCTTGTGAAAGAACCACTTCCGCCCGAAAAAGTAACCGTCATATAAACGCTGTCGAATGCGGTAATTTTTTCTATCCCATCTACCTTTTCTAATTCCTGCATCAATGCCTGATCTTCAAGTGGATTTTCTTCCAGTTGCAATTTTGCGCTTCCGTATGGCTCCGCTTCGTTATCGAAAGAGCTGCCAACTGTATTTCTTATTTGAATAAGAATGTTACCGGCAGGATAATATTTGAAACTTGCCTGTTTTGCCGGATCAATAGAACCAGCAACCGTAGAAGTAACCAGTAAAAGAGCCCCGCTTACTCCAAGCATTAAAAGCGTCAGAACTGCTTTTTGTTTGTTTCTTTGTATATTTAATTTTGCCAGATTAAACGGCGTAAGCTTCCGATGCAATTTCGAGCTGCTTTTTGCCTTTCCAGCATACGCGAGGTATTTCGCGCCCTCTACCGGGGAAGTATTCATTGCTACCCGGACAGGCTTAAAAATGGCAATATTCACTGTCATAAAGGCTACTGCGGCAATCAGTACAGCATAAATAACTGTTGTTTTCAGCCGGAATCCGTCAGGACAGCCAATAAATCCAATCAGTACGCCCGTGACAAGTCCTAATGGAATACCGGTCAAGGCATATAACCGTCCCTCTTTTCCTGCCATCCGCTTAATCTGCCTTTTTGTCATGCCAAGTGTCCGCAGTTGCCCAAACATCTGAACATTTTTTACAATCTTTGTGTAAAAAACACCATAGACAATCGTTGCCGCCAAAATAGCCGTCAACGCCGCCAGTAGTGGTACTGGAATCGGAATACCCGATGTTATCACACCCGACATAACAGCAGAATATTCTGTAAGCATTACCTGTTCCTCGACAATGCCTGTATTTTGTATTGCTTTGCCGGCAAAATCAAGAATAGCCGTGGAGCTTATGGCGTCTGTATTCAGCCTTGTATATGCTGTAACCTGAAAAGAATCTTTTGCCAAATCTCGGGCAAGTTCCTTACTGACATAAATAAAATATCCGTTGCTTTCTTTTGTGTCGTCCAGAATACCAGAAAGCGTATATTCCGCTTTCTGCCCTGTGCCGGTCACGTCAAGAGAAATAACATCGCCAGCTTTATACGCTTTTCCTAAAAAGTCAATATAATTCTGCGGAAGC
Source organism: Ruminococcus flavefaciens FD-1 (assembly GCA_000174895.1). Classification (GTDB taxonomy): domain Bacteria; phylum Bacillota; class Clostridia; order Oscillospirales; family Ruminococcaceae; genus Ruminococcus; species Ruminococcus flavefaciens_A. Next base: position 30,731 of record ACOK01000093.1, on the reverse strand, counting down.
ATAATCTCGTTTTCTTTCTGCGGCACACTTCCCTGTAAAATCTTTTCTTCCTGATGCAAAAAGTAATCTTCATCTCCGTAAGCAACCGTGATTGTTTTATCATCCACATAAAAAAAGCCAATAGCGGAGTATTCTCCGATCCATGAAATATCTTTGTTTTGACGCAGCAGGGCTGTCTGTTCATCCGTAACTCCCAAAATCCCAATCTGCGCTTTATTCCTCTGTGTGTTCTTAAATTCCTCTTGTGTACCTGTTGATATTAGGATAATCGAAAAAACCATGCAGACAGAGAGAGCGATGGTCAAAAGTAAAAAAGCCTTGCTTCTCTTATCCGCTTTCATACTCCTATCTGCCAATTTCTTTACAATGGCGCTTGTATCATTTTCAAAAGGCCATGTCATAGCTTGCTACCCCCTTACTCTACAATTTTTCCGTCCTCAATGCGGACAATTCGATCTGCAAGGCGGGCAATGTCATTGTTGTGGGTAATCATCACAACAGTTTGCCGGAACTCCGCACTGGTGCGCTTGATAAGCCCCAGCACTTCGACGCTGGTCTTGCTGTCAAGGTTGCCGGTCGGCTCGTCGGCCAGCACGATAGCCGGTTTGGTAATCAGGGCGCGGGCAATCGCCACACGCTGCTGCTGGCCGCCGGAAAGATTGTTGGGCATATTTTTCAGTTTATCTTCCAGCCCCAGCAGGTGAACAATCTCGTCCAAAAACTTCTGATCCACCGTGTCCCCGTCCAGCTCCACCGGCAGGACGATGTTCTCATACACATTCAGGATGGGAACAAGGTTATAGTTCTGGAAGATAAAGCCGATGTTGCGGCGGCGGAAGATGGTGAGCTGTTCGTCGTTCATTTTCGACAGCTCTTTGTCCCGGACAACCACATTGCCGGAAGTGGGGGTGTCCAGCCCGCCCATCATGTGAAGCAGGGTGGATTTGCCGCTGCCGGAGGTTCCCACAACGGCCACAAATTCGCCGTCCTCCACGGAGAAGTTCACGCCGTCAAGGGCACGGGTAATGTTCGGCTCTGTACCGTAATACTTTTTCAGATCAATCGTCTGTAAAACGCTCATACTCAAAACTCCTTTCAAGGCTTTCTGCCTGTTGATAAGGCTATTATAAAACCCAAATGTCCGCGAAATGTTACAGCAACCCAATAATTCTATAGAAAACCAAGGTATATTATTTCAATGCTCGGACATTTCAAAAAGATTTACAGCGGACAGCCGAAAAAAGGCAGCCCGCTGTTTTTACTCCACTGGGAGCATAATGGAAAAAGCAGAGCCTTGTCCCGGCTCAGAAATCACTTTAATATAACCGCCTTGCCGGGTCACAATCTCGCGGGCAAGATATAAACCAATTCCCACGCCTTGCTGGTCGTGTACTTCTTCCTCCCGGTAGAAGCGCCGGAATATGGCCGCTTGATTACTCTCGGAAATGCCCTTGCCAGTGTCGGTAACTTTGATTTCTACATACAATTCCCACGCTACCACTGAGACAGAAATGCTTCCTCCTTCCGGGGTATACTTCACCGCATTGTCCAGCAGATTGAAAAGGGCTTCGGCCGTCCATTTGCTGTCATGAGAGAGTGTGAGATATTCCGGGCAGTCCACGGACACAGCAATTTCTTTTTTCTCGGCTGCATACACGATTCCACCCATAGCCTGAGCCAACGTATCAAATAAGCGGCATACTCTTTTTTCTAAACTGATCGTACCTGTTTCCAATCGTGAGCATTTTACCAATGCTTGAAGAAGAAAATCAAGTTTCTCCACCTGTTCTTTTATACCTTGCAGAAAATTCTCCTGCTCTTGGGCCGATACATCTTTTGTCAGAAGGGTATCTGTCACCATCTTCAAATTGCTAACAGGTGTCTTTACCTGGTGGGAGATATCGGACACCAATGTCTGGAGTTCTTTACGCTCTGCATCTGCGTTTCTGCGGTTCTCTTGCATGATGTCATACAGCCGGAAAAGGCGGTGAGCGATTTTGGCAAAGACAGTTTCACTGTCGGTATTTTGGACGCATTCTTTTCCGCTTATCATGTTATCCAACAGACTGCACATATCATTGGAAAATATGGCAAGGCGCTTCACAAACGCATAAATCAGCGACCATAAACCACAGACGGCGCAGACCATCAAAATGCTGCCGACAAGCAGTACATTCATATCTTTTGTTAGTATAAAGGCCGCAACCATTATTGAGAACATAACGAAAAGGACACCCGCTATAACCAGCCAACAAGTCACTTTTATGGATAATTGCCTTGATTTCATTTCTGCTCACCACCCATCCATTGATACCCCATACCGTAAACAGTTTTGATATAAATATCGCCGTCGGCCTCAATTTTACTGCGCAAGCGGCTGATAGAAGTGGTCAAGGTATGCTCGTCCACATAGTTTTCATCAATGTCCCACAGCTTTTCAAGAAGAAGCTGCCGGGTCAGTACACGCTTCGGATTCTTGCAGAACAGGTGGAGCATTTTGAACTCCATAGCCGACATCGATATAGGTTTTCCGTTCAAAGCAGCGCGTTGTTCTGAAAAATCAAGAAACAGCTTTCCGTTGTCAAAAATATCTTGCAAAGGCTTGTGATGCTCCAACATGGCAAACATGGCCTTGACTTTCTTTTGAAGTGCTACGATGGAGAAGGGTTTTGTAATATAATCAATGGCTCCCACTTCGTATCCTCGTATCTGGCTGCTTTCCTGATCGTTGGCTGTAAGGAAAAGGACCACAGTATCCGGGTGCTCCGGCTTGATGAGCTTGCACAGCTCAAACCCGTTGCCATCGGGAAGGTTAATGTCCAATAGCACCATGTCATATTCGTTGGTCGTTAACTTTGCCTCTGCGTTTTTTGCATTGAGGGCTGCCATGACTTCATATCCGTCAGATGCCAGATTATAAGCGAGCGTTTTGTTCAAAAGGCTATCATCTTCAACAATCAATATCTGTTTCATATTTATCACTTCCTTTACACATTAATACTATCAGAGAAATGTCCGTAAATTATTACAGCAAATCATTTCTTTCTGCGCCGATCCGCTGGCTTTTCCGCATTTTTCGGAATGAGCCAGATGGTTGCCATCTTTACCGCACCGGGAATACGTCCGGCAGCACACAGATAATTAATCCTCCGAGGGGTGACACCCCATTTTTCACTTGCCTCTTTCAAAGTCATGTAGTCCATAAAGCACCTCCAATTTATATTATAATTCGCCCACTCGAACAATACAAGGCACAAAATGAATTATAAAGTGTAAATTGCATGCATATACCATCATTCCCAAGAGAAATTATGAAATATAGAATGTAAGAGGGTGATGTTATATGGCTAAAATTGAAGATTGTCCTGGGTTTGAAACCTTCGGCTCCGATGTGAAGGCCGCAAGGGAAGCTCTGAATATCTCCCGCAGGGCATTGGCAGAACAGGTCAGCATTGATCCTCGCTATCTTGCCAATATCGAATTGGAGCAGACGGTTCCCAGCGTGCCCGTGGTGCTGCAACTGATCCGGATTTGCAAGCTGCCGGTCGAGCGGTACTTCAATCCCTCCCTGGCCGCAGAGAACACCGAACAGCGCCAGAGGGTGAACCACAAATTGCAGCTCTGCCCGGAAAAGTATCTGCCGATCATTGAGGCAACCATTGACGGAGCGATCAAACTGGACGAATAGAGGCCGCTTTACAGAAGATGTAAAGTGGCTTCTATTTTTTGCATCATGGAAATGTGGAAAACTGCCGCTTATACCGATGGGAAACCCATTCACAGCCTATGGAAAAGAACAGGCCTTTCCCACAGGTCTGCAAACAGGTTTCCCACAGCAACGCCGGATCAGGCAGTTTACACACAGTCCCACAACGCCTGCTGCGAATATCCATCCATTCCGTTCCTATCCATCATAAAGGAAAAGAGAAATAAGAAAAAGAGAGCGGGAGTACAGCCATTGGATGAGTGCGTCCTCGTCCTCAACGGCAAGCCTTGCCTTTGCTCTAATATCGTCAACAACGACCTGTGAAATCACTCTTTCCAAAATAGAATGGGGAGTGCAGCCGTCCATTCCGCTACGGAGATACGTCCCACATCGATAGCTGACGGTCTCATAAGTGCCACGTTTCTTAGTAGTATGTTTCGTTTTAGTGCTTTTCATTTTGTAACCGCAGTCAGGGCAGTACATGAAGCCCGATAAAGGGCGGATCACACCTTCCTTTGTCATTTTACCGATACTCACTGATGCTTCGACCTCTCTAACCTTATCCCACAGCTCTCTTGAAATGATCGGCTCATGGGTATTTTCTACGATGATCCACTCCGACCTGTCCTTGCGTATTTGCTTGTGGTTTTTGTAGGATACTGTTGTTACTCTCTGCTGTGCGAGATTTCCGATATAAATCTCATTGTTAAGAATGCCACGCACCATACAGTCATTCCACAGATGTGAAGTCACAAGGGGATTTTCTTTGCCTTTGAGATGATAGCGATGATCTGAGGGGATAGGAACACCGTCCTTGTTGAGCTGTTTTGCGATCTGTTTCGGACTTGCTCCGCTTGCCCTCTGCTCGAATATCCGTCTTACGATAACAGCGGCTTCTTCATCAATGATAGGCGTATGCTTTTCATCATCAGCCTTGATGTAACCGTAAGCAGCGGAAGCCGCCAAATACTTGCCCTGCCTTGAATTTGCTACCATGACACTGCGTACTTTTTTGGAAGTGTTTGCGGCGTGCCATTCGTTGAACAAATTCATCACAGGCATAAGGTCCATTGCAGAACTGTTTCTGTCGAGCGTATCCACATTGTCGCTCAGGGCGATGAAGCGGATATTGAACGAAGGGAAAATATAGTCGATATACTGACCCACTTCGATGTAATTACGACCAAAACGAGAAAGGTCTTTACAGAGGATCAAATTTATCTTTCCAGACTTTGCATCTTCAAGAAGTTGTCTGACACCCGGTCTGTCGAAACTTGTTCCCGAATAGCCATCGTCCTCGCATATCTCGATGAGATTCCAGCCTTCCTGTCTGCTGACATATTCCGTCAGCATTTTCTTCTGATTTTCAATCGAAAGGGATTCGCCTGCACGCTCGTCCTCCTGCGACAAACGCACATAGATCCCGACATTGTAAGTAGTTTGCTTTGCCATAATAACTCCTTTCCAATCAAAGCAAACCATATTCGATGATACAACTATTATAGCGCAGAAAACCGAATATGGCAAGTCTTTTTTCAAAACTTTTACTTGTTTTCGGTTTCCTGAAACGCTCTTTTGAAAGCGAGGTCATATCTTGACTGGTTCAAATACCTGTGGGTACTCTGGCTTTGGCTTCGGCTGACAAGGCTTTTCAAGGCATTCTACAGCGTGTACGATCTCTCTGAGAGTGTTTATCTTTAAGTTGTATTCATCATAAGCTGTGAAGCCGTTCGCCTTGACTGCGGTCTGTATGAAGTCGATTGCTTCATCAGTTCCCCCTATATCAAAGTCCATTGTTCCCTTAACGATCAGGAGCGCACCGTGCTGTATCTGCTTTCCGTTGTAGCTGAATCCGTCATAGGTGATCTCTATTGTCTGGAGCTTGTCTGCGTTCTTGAGTGTGATCTTTCTCATAATAGTTCCTTTCCAAAAAGTTGATACAAGTATCAACTTTTTCTGACCTGTCTCATCAGTACACGTAGGTCAATTCGTGCAGACAGCCTTTCGGCTGTTTCGACTAATCGTAGATAGCGACTACATCATACCATATGCACTCACCATATTTATGGCTGTTTTCTTCTATCAGTTCGCATTCAATAGCGTGTTGTTCCTCGCATTCCTCAGCGTATGTTCTTGCATTATAGGGATAATCTTTGTCGATTTCAGTACCGTCTGCGTACTTTGCTTTTGCGTTCCAATACATAGTTGTTTCCTTTCTTACACCTGAAAACCACAGGCTTTTAGTTCATCTAAATCCATGTAATAATGATAATCTGGCGAATCTGCGTTAAGATCGTTGCAAGTTCTCTGAGCATCTGCATGAACTCCGTGTACATACCCAATCACAGGATCATCGTTCATAGGGCATTCTTTTCTAAGCTGCTTGAAAATAACAAATGTGTATTCTTTCATGATAGTTCCTTTCTGCGGAGATTAACCGCTCCGCTCGGTCTGATTATTAAGCTACGAACTGTGTGCTGTATTCTGTAACGAATTTCTTGTAAATACCTTCGCTTACATATCCTGCCATCCATGAGTTGATTTCTCTGATCCATTCATAGATAAGATCATCATCTTCCTTTGGAGTTCTGACCCACAGCTCATCAGCAGCCTTGCGGAACACTTCAAGATTATTTTTAATGAAGTCGCTCCACTTGCATACACATGAGCATTCGCTGATCTTTTCAGAAAACTCAACGTTCTTCATCATGAGGTCATTGAAGATATCGTAGTATTCCTTTTCTTCTCCTTCCCCATATTCGTATGGTTCGCAGACAGTTACGCAAGTATCGAATACAGTATCGTATGTATCGAAATCTGCGTGTTCCTGCATAATAAAATCGTAAAGTGTCATAATCATTCTCCTTTCTTAATAGCAGCGAATCTCATGTGATAGCAGTCAATTGACTTGCCTTTGATTTCCCATCCATCAATCTTGGTGTGGGTCGGTTCAGTATATCCGCACTTTACAGCATCGTCATTCTCTGAGAATATCGCATCTATAGTTACTGTGCAGAAGCGTTCTGTTCTTACGTATGCCCCGAGTTCGATCTTATCCATAGCGTTCAGTCCTTTCTGCGGAGATTAACCGCTCCGCTCGGTAACTGTTTTCAGTGTTCTGGTTCTTCCCATCTGGTAATTATCTTCATATCTAATATTCCGATACTTTTAATATATTCTCTTGTGGTTCTCAGTCCTCTGCCAAACTGCTTGTTGCAAATGAACTGCTTGAGATAGAAGCCATGCGACATTGATGTTACTTCCCATGTTTTGTTGGGATTGTATTTGTCCTGATATATTGTTTTTATCATTGATGTTCTCCTTTCAGGTTATTGTTTCTTGGTACAATTATATTTTACACTAAAAAGTGTAATTTTGCAATAGGTTTTGAAAGAAAAATACTAAAAAAAGTGCAAATTTGTATAAAGTTACAATTGAGATATTCACTTTAAAGTGTAATTATACAACTTCACTAAAAAGTGTAATCAATATTGACATTTACACTTATCTGTGATAAAATTGTAGTGAATAGATATATTTTACGTTAAGAGGTGAAAGCATGAACGAAGTTCTTAAAGAGTTGAGACAGCAAAAGGGCTGTAAGCATAAAGAAATGTCAGAAGCACTTGGAGTTAGCATCTCGCAGTTAAGCGATTATGAAAATGGCAGAAAAAAGCTTGGTATGGCTATGGCTATAAAACTTGCCGATTTTTATAATGTAACTCTTGATTATATAATGGGTAGAGAAGTCAAGCAGACTATTGATAATCGTTCAGACATCGAGAAGCTTGCTGCGGAGAACAAGTTCTCAGTTGACGACGAAGATTTCTTGAAACAGAATCAGGAGCAGCTCGTTAAGCTCCTGAAGGACAAGCAGTCTGAGCTTGATCAGAAGGAAGCAAGAATAAAGGAACTGGAAATACAAGTAGCGGATTTGCAAACCAGATTAAATGAAAAAAATGTGCTATAATAGCACATTTTGATTTAACTGTTATTCCCCTTAAAAGCTTTTATGCAATAAAGGCTGTAGCAAATGCCCAATCGGAGGGAATATGATTGATTTACATTTTTTCAATTCAGCTGAAATAAATAGTATTGTGTTAGAGGATCAGCAAATCGTCGGTTATGAGAAGCTTGACAATTATGAAGATGTTTATGAGGTTAAGATCAGGCTCAGAGTAGTTCATACTAATAATGAGTATAATGCGCCTGATGTAACATTTGGAGAATATATCAGACGTTGGCTTTATGAAGTTAAAGCTAATGAGTTAAAGCCGTCCAGTTTAGACAGGAAAGAGCAGACAATCAATTATCAGGTTCTTCCGTATTTAAAAGATATACCTTTGACTAAGCTAAAAAGCGATGATATTCAGCATATGATAAATGACTTGAAATTAAAGTATTCATATTCAACTGTAAAGAAAGCATATGAAGCAGTGAATTCGTGCTTGAGATATGCTTTGTCCAAACGAGAGGTTTCTGAAAATGCAGCTGATAACGTTTCACTTCCTAAATCTATGAAAAAAGCTGTTAATGATATTTCTTTCTTTTCAGATGAGGAGTTAGGACTTATTTACAAAGAAGCTTTTAAGTGTTATCGTAATGGCAAAAGAATATATCGACTTGCTGAAATAATAGTGTTTCTTGTAAATACTGGATTGAGAATAGGGGAGTGCCTTGCTTTAAAATGGTCCGATATTGATTGGAATACTAATATTTTTAGGGTGTCAAGAAATATTGTCTATGTTAAGCGCAGAGATACGAAATCGATGTTAGCGGAAACAGGGTATTCTTCACTTGAACAAAGAAGCACAAAAACTAAAAATGGAGATAGAGTTGTGCCTTTGAATTCTGCTGCGATCAGAGCCTTACTAAGCATAAGAGGAATAAATAAAAACAATAGCTATATATTCTCTACTTCAAACGGAGGAAGGGTTTATCCAAGGAATATTGATAGGATGTTCAGAGCTATTTTGAATCGCTGCCATATTAAAGGGCGAGGAGTACATAGTTTGCGTCATACCTTTGCAAGCAGAATGTTTGCTGAGGGAGTTGATGTTAAGACAGTTAGCGAAGTTTTAGGGCATTCCGATGTTTCTATCACTTATAACACCTATATTCACTTGCTAAAAGAACAGCGTATCAAGGCGGTTATGCTGCCTGAAATATAAAATGTGCTATTATAGCACATTTTCATCAAATCATAAACAATAATCATATATCTGTTTCAATGTTTGTGTATTTCTTAACATTGAAAAAAAGCCTATTTCATGGTATAATCGAAAATATAAGGAGGTTCAAACTATGAGAAAAGTTTCTATTCTATTAGCAGCCCTGGCTCTGATCTCTGGCTGTGTAAGTTGCGGAAATGCAACATCGGACACATCAAGCGCAAGTTCGCAAGTTTTTTCTTCTCCAAGTGGTGAAGACGATAATACTGATAATAAAGACGAGATTATTGAAGTAGATCCGTTTGAGAATGTAGATATTATTTATAATCCTTCTACTCCTGATTACTTCTTGAGCCAAAACTCATATCCTATTAATATGAGTTTTGAATTAAACTTTGATAATAGTGAATCTCAATTCATTTTCAGCGAGTATAGTTATAATATGATTTTAAAGGAAGCAAAAACAGATTCTGTAGTAATTGATGTGGTTATACCTGACGAAGTTGCTGATGCGGTGAAAGAGGAAAGAAATATTATTCTGAAATCAGTTCAAAAAGAATATATTGTACCTCTTGATTGTGTAACTAATTTGATGCGAGAAGAACAACTGACAGATGCTAATAAAGAATCGATTAAAAATGCGATTCGAGAAGAAATAATTAGCGAAGCTGAGAGGCTTGGCGATAATATCAACACTGACTTTGAAGTTGAATCAACTTACATGAGTGACGTTGATCCGGAATGCGACTTTATAGCTGATTATCATTTTAATGTAACTAATAAAGAAGGAAGTATTAAAGTTTGTAAATTAGATGGTATAGATAATGGACGATACAGAGGGCTTTATTACTATATGATTTTAAAAAATGCAGATAATGAATTTTTTGGAGCGAGAGCTAATCCGCTGTTTTATGATAATTCCTGTATTATTGAGACTGATGATTATAAGATTGATATTTCATTATATTATAATAATTCTCCTGACGAGGGATATCCCTCACACTTAGCTTTTTCATCGAAAGAAAGTGTGATATCAAGTTTTAATGGGGAAGATAGCGAGCAATCTTCGTACAATTTTGGAATTAAAGAAATTGAATAAAACAAAAACCGCCTATCTTTGGGCGGTTTTTTAATATTCTATAAAAAATTTCAAATTTTTTTGCTATAGTGGTTGACTTTGCCGAGAACATATGATATAATAATACAGTAATAAAAAATAAGCACCCCCACAAAGCATAAACAGTTTGCCGACTGCATATGCTTCGTAATCAATCAGACGTTAAGGGACGTCCGAATGACTTAGTGAGAATGCTATCTTTGTGCCGTTCTAAATCGACAAGGTTTATTATAGCACTTAAATAGATTTTTGTCAAGCCTTTCAGTCTGCCTCATAATGTCTGGAAGGCTTGATTTTTTGTTGAATAGAATCTTGACAATTAAATATCAAGATTTGAAGCGAATTTACTTGCTGCTAACCCTTACATCTTTTCTAACTGTAATAAATCAAAAAGAGGAGAAGTCGGGGGATCGAGCCACGATGTGAGCCTGTTCAGTTTTACACTGAATCAAATCCTGTGTTTGTCAGGATAAGGCAGTATTCCTTTTGGTATCACGAGCCGAAAACTGTAAGTAATGCGAAAGCGTGATGTGAAACAGCGTAAACGCTTATCGAGTACAAACAAGAGCTGTCAAATCACAATTTTTATTGTAATATAACAAGTACTCAGAATACAAAAGATTTGCATTCTGAGTAGTTATTGTATTGGCAGGGGCAGAAGGACTTGAACCCTCGGCACGCGGTTTTGGAGACCGCTGCTCTACCAACTGAGCTATACCCCTATTGATGTTGTGGACTGCATTGCCTCTCGCAACGTAAATAATTATATCACACGATGATAAAGATGTCAATACTATTCTATATATTTTTTTATATTAACTAAATGCTTGCGGCAACAGCAAAATTCATTTGAAAGAAAATGCTAATACACTTGAAAACATACTAAACCTATGGTATAATAATAAAAACAGGAGGTGAAAATGGAAAAATACACAGGAAACCATGATATTGACAGCTTTCTCACATTTCTTGCAGCTGCGCCCATACAGCATGAAGGGCTGTCCGAGGACGAGATCCAGGTTATACGAAATGCTTATCAGGACTATGAAATTCCTGAGGACTATATAGCTTTTCTTCGTTTTGGAGGGAGAAAGTATTCGCCGATGACCGGTGAGGACTTTTGTCTTGTAAGCGATAACGGTAAATTTATAGATTTTCGTGAATGGGTAAAGGAAGAGGACGATGATGCTGAACAGTTCCGTGAATACGGATTTTCATATGATGAATGTCTCTTTTTCTGGACTCTTCAATCAAATGTGTATGCGTTTTTTAGGCTTACCGATGCTGAGCCGTTGTATTATAGGATAATCAGCGACTGTGTGGATAAGACGCCTGATGAAGACAGGCCGTTTATTGATTTCTTGATAGCTTCGTACAATGAACACGTTTATTATCTCAATTTATCAGAGTGCCCATGGAGCGACTTTGAAAGACGATTTAATCAGCAAAGGATGCTGATAATTAAAGATGCATATGGATTTGACAGTAATTGTAAAACTGTTTCAGTAAAAGCGGAGCATGATGTTTATACAATCAGCTGCAAAACAGATCCGGCAAAGCAAATGGGAATTCTTGATCCTGTGATCATGACAAGCACTTTAAGGATCAATTCGTTTTTTCTCTATTTCGGCGGCGAATTGAAATGTTATATTCCATTAAAAAATACTGATCACAAAACACCTGACGGATTCGATATTACGTCCTCACATACTTTTATTCTTGAAAGAGAAGACAACTGGGGAGTTTTTTCAGTTAACGGAAAAGTGACCGTTTTCGGTTCTCTATTCAGAGAAAAGTTTGCTGGAATTGCAGGAAAGCTGGGGTTAAAAAGATGGATCTTATAAAAGCTGATGTTAAAGACGATGCACTTATCTGGGAAATGCAGAAAACTGCTTTTGCTGAGTTGTTTGCTAAGTACGGAGATGCGGACACGAATCCTGCGATTGAACCGTTAGAAAAAGTGACCGATCGTCTTAAACAGGATTTTACTTATTATTATATTATAAAAGTTGACGGCAAATCGGTTGGTGCTATTCGTGTAGTTGACAGAAAAGACGGCTCTCCAAAGCGTATTTCGCCGGTCTTTATACTCAATGACTACCGCAGAAAAGGATATGCACATTTGGCTATAATTGAAGCTGAGAAGATTCACGGCGCAAATAACTGGGAGCTTGAAACTATACTTCAGGAAAAAAGTAATTGCCGCTTGTATGAATCCCTTGGTTACATTCAGACAGGTAAAACCGAAAAAATAAATGATAAAATGACACTTGTTTTCTATAGAAAGGTATGAGATCATATGGGAATTTCTAACGATATTAAAATGTCAATAGATGGAATGGGGTATCTGTTTATGTTGTTTTCTAATCAAGCGATCAAGGAGATAATTATATGTGGTTTGAAGGTTTTATGATATATCTGGTACTAAAAGCGCTTGGAGCAGTTTGCGGATTATTATGTCTGATATTTCTCATCAGAGGAATATATAAAAAGAATAAAAAGAGCATATTTAAAGCTTTCATTCCGCTTTTGGTGTTTTGATTGACTTGCTGTGGTTTTTATGTTGCAGACAGGGCAGAAGAATCTAAGTTTAATAAAATCGAAAGCTTGCAGATAAATAATGATTCAGTCTCAATATTGAACTCGGGAACAGTAAATGCTTATTCAAGCTATATCATTGCCGAACAGGATTCGGATGGTAAACTTTTTGTCCGACGCAATATAAAAAATACTGATTCCGCAAGAGGGAACTATTATTCAGCGACAAATAATGATATTTTAAATCAGTCATCCGAGCTTTTGTATCGATACCATTACTCGGGTAAGCACGGCTATTCTTTTAAAGCTGAACATAAGGGAACAGCTTATCTTGGTATAGCGGAACATGATTTCGGAACTTGCCTTTATTTGGATATCTATAAAATTAATGTTGATGATGACAAACAAATCCGTATAGATAATATCGAACATTTCGGTGATAAAGGGAAAAGTTTTGATGATATTCCGGATGAATATGAGATTTTCCGTAGTTTGACAGGCGATACTAATAATTGATGGCAGGTGAATATATGAATATACTTGTTACAGGCGGAACGGTTTTTGCGAGCCGTTTTACAGCTGAATATTTTATAGAAAAAGGGCATAATGTTTATGTGCTGAATCGTGGAAATGACGAGCAGTCAGTTGGCGCTTTGCACATAAAAGCTGATCGCCATTCACTCGGCGATACTCTTAAAAAGTACCGATTTGACGCAGTTCTTGACGTTACCGCATACAACGCTCAGGATGTGAAGGATCTCGTTGACGGTCTGGGAGAATACGGAACTTACGTGCTTGTGAGTTCAAGTGCTGTTTATCCCGAAACACTTCCGCAGCCATTCAGCGAAGACCAGAAAATCGGCCCGAACAGCATCTGGGGAGCGTATGGCAAGGATAAGATTTCAGCAGAAAAATACGTGACAGAGAATATTTCCGACTATTACATCATTCGTCCGCCTTATCTTTACGGGCCGATGAATAATGTTTACCGTGAGGCATTTGTTTTTGAATGTGCTGAAAGAAATATGCCGTTCTATCTGCCTAAAGACGGAAGTATGCCGCTTCAGTTTTTTCACATTAGGGATATGTGCAGATTCATGGAGATCCTCATAACTGAGAAACCGGCTGAACGAATTTACAATGTGGGAAACGCAACAACTGTCAGTATCAGGGAATGGGTAACTGTCTGCTATCAGTTATGCGGCAAAGCTCCCGAATTTATACCTGTAAGCGGTGATATTCCGCAGAGAAATTATTTCCCGTTCTACGACTATGCTTATCGTCTCGATGTTTCAAGGCAGATGAAACTGATGCCCGAAACTATACCTCTTTATGAGGGGCTTGCGGAATGCCTGAAATGGTACAGGAATAATAAATCAAAGGTGAAAACCAAGCCTTTGCTTTCATTTATAGAAAACAATCTGACATAAGGAGAAGTAAAAATGAAAATTTCAACTAAAGGAAGATATGCGCTGAGGATGCTTTTTGATCTGGCATCTCATTATGACGAGGGATTTATCTCACTGAAAGAGATAGCCGAGAGACAGAATATCTCCAAAAAGTATCTGGAACAGATCGTGCCGCTTCTTAACAAGAGTAATCTTCTGCGTACTAACAGGGGAAATAAAGGCGGTTATATGCTTGCAAGGAAGGCAAACGAAATTACAGTGGCTGATGTTCTTGAAGCTACCGAAGGAAGCCTTGCTCCTGTTGCCTGTCTGGAATTCGAGCCAAACGAATGTCCGAGGGCAGGGGAATGTTCCACGCTGTTTGTGTGGGAAGGTCTGTATAGTTCTATAAAAAAATATCTGAGCAGCATTTCTCTCCAGGATATAATTGATCACTCGTCAGATCTGTCGGGCGGCGATTATTGTATATGACACAAAATAGCCATAGTACATCGTGTACTATGGCTTTTTTTACGAAGACTCTGTATATAGAAATATTATTCAAACATAGGAGTTGAAAGGTAACGCTCACCTGTATCGGGAAGCAGCACAACGATATTCTTACCCTTGTTCTCGGGACGCTTAGCAAGCTGGATTCCTGCCCATAAAGCAGCACCTGAAGAAATACCAACAAGTACGCCTTCGTTTCTTGCGACAGCTCTGCCTGTCTCAAATGCATCCTCATTTGCAACAGTGATGATCTCGTCGTAGATATCAGTATTAAGTGTGTCAGGAACAAATCCTGCGCCGATTCCCTGGATCTTGTGAGGGCCTGAGGTGCCTTCTGAGAGGACAGGAGAGCTCTTTGGCTCAACTGCAACGATCTTCACGTCAGGCTTCTGTGACTTGAGGTAAGCGCCAACGCCGCTGAGAGTACCGCCTGTACCAACACCTGCAACGAAAATATCTACCTTTCCGTCAGTATCATCCCAGATCTCAACGCCTGTGGTCTTCTGATGGATAGCAGGGTTAGCAGGGTTTGTGAACTGTGAAGGAATGAAGCTGTCAGGAATCTCCTGAGCGAGTTCCTCAGCCTTATTGATAGCACCCTTCATGCCCTTGCTGCCTTCTGTGAGAACAAGCTCTGCACCGTAAGCCTTCATCAGATTGCGGCGCTCGATACTCATTGTTTCCGGCATTGTGATGATGAGACGATAGCCTCTTGAAGCTGCAACTGAAGCAAGTCCGATACCTGTGTTACCGCTGGTTGGTTCAATAATAACGCTGCCGGGCTTGAGTAAACCCTTAGCCTCTGCGTCGTCGATCATTGCCTTAGCAATTCTGTCCTTGACGCTTCCTGCGGGATTGAAGTACTCAAGTTTAGCCAGAAGCTTAGCGTCGAGGTCATAGTTTTTCTCAGTGTTTGAGAGTTCAAGAATTGGTGTTTTGCCGATGAGATCGGTGATCTTCTTATAAATGCTCATAATATTAACTCCTTTATATATAAATGTTTACCGGTTGAAAATAATATAAAATAAGTCTCAACATCGCTTTAATGTCATAACAAATGCCTCCAGATCTACTATATCACCTATATGTTTGGTATGCTTATATTATACCAGCGCAGTTCACTTTTGTCAAGGGCTTTTAATAAAATTTACATATTAATAATAATTATTATGTGCTATAACATATTGCTATTTCCCGTTTAATCTGATATAATATAAGTTGTACATTTAAACAGCATCTCGGGAGGGAAATATGAATATTCAGATATTTGGCACTAAAAAGAGTTTCGATTCCAAAAAAGCCGAACGTTATTTCAAAGAGCGTGGCATTAAATATCAGTTTATAGATATGAAGGAAAAGGGCATAAGCAAAGGCGAACTGAACAGTGTAAAACAGGCAGTTGGCGGTCTTGATGCTCTTATTGATGAGAATTGCAAGGATAAGGATCTTCTTGCGCTTCTGAAGTATATTTCCGATGAGTACAAGGAAGAAAAGGTTCTTGATAATCCGCAGGTGATCAAGGTGCCTGTTGTGAGAAACGGGAAAATGGCCACTATCGGTTATTGCCCCGATGTGTGGAAAGATTGGGAATAAGAAGGTAGAAAAATGATATATACCGTAACTTTTAATCCTGCCATCGATTATGTGGTGCGCACTCCGGAACTGAAAACCGGTCAAGTGAACAGGTCTGAGGGGGAGCAGATGTTTTTCGGCGGAAAGGGCATAAATGTTTCGATAGTCCTCGGTGAACTGGGTGTCCGCTCTGCTGCACTGGGATTTGTCGCAGGATTCACAGGTGAGGCTATCGAAAACGGGCTTGCAAAAATGGGGATAAATACCGATTTTGTCAGGCTGAAAAATGGCAATTCACGTATAAATGTCAAGATAAAATTCTCCGAGGAGACTGAAATCAACGGTCAGGGCCCTGATATTTCCGGGGATGAACTTGCGCAGCTTTACGCTAAACTGGACAAACTGGAAGACGGAGATACGCTGATACTTGCAGGAAGCATCCCATCATCGCTTCCGTCGGATATCTACGAGAAAATACTTCAGCGACTGTCAGGCAGGGACATAAGAACAGTTGTTGACGCTACAAAAGAGCTTTTGCTGAATACTCTCAAGTACAGGCCTTTCCTCGTAAAACCTAACAATTTTGAGCTTGGAGAATTATTTGGTGTAACGCTGGAAAGCGACGACGATATCATGCATTACGCAAAGAAGCTTCAGGAAATGGGTGCAAGGAACATTCTTGTTTCCATGGCTGAAAACGGTGCTGTACTCCTTGATGAAAGCGGTAATTTCCACCGCTGCGGAGTGTGCAAAGGAACAGTTGTGAATTCCGTAGGCGCTGGAGATTCAATGCTTGCCGGTTTCATTGCAGGAAAGGAAAAGGGAGATGATGATTACGCTCTCCGTCTTGGCACTGCCGCAGGAGGTGCAACTACATTTTCCGAAGGGCTTGCCACCGGAGAAGAGATAATGCGTCTTATAGAAGAGCTATAAAAAAGTACAGGATACTGACCTCTTTGTCATATCCTGTACTTTATTTTTATGCGATGGAGTTTTTTTCCAAATGACGGTGCAAGTGCAAAGAGAAAGATCACATTTGATACCGCATAGGAAGCAGTATATGGCAGAGCGGTGACCAGTGCGCCCTTGTACAGCGCAGGATCAAACTTTTCAGCGTACCACAGCACGGTCCATATGTCCATTATCATTGAGTAGGCAATACCCGAAACTGCACCATAAAGAAGCAGAAGCGGTCTGTGTTTTTTAAGTGGATCAGCAAGCAGGCCGGCTATAAGTCCGGTCATGCCCCAGGCAAGCATCTGAAAAGCGGTCCACGGGCCCTGTCCGAAATAGAAATTGGACAGCACGGCAGAAAGCGCACCCACAAGAAATCCGGCTTCACCACCCAGATAGAGAGCAGTTATGATCGTAAGTGCTGCGATGGGCTTCAGAAAGGGGATGAATCTGCCTGCAAAGCAAAGCGCAGTCATAACTGCTACTATGACAAGTCTGCGTGACCCTGTACTTTTTCGCTCGAATCCCGAAGCAAAAAGCAGGAGGGCAAAAAATGCAACTGCCAGCGATATGATGATGTGTTTCTTGCGGTCGAATACGACAGCCCCCCATAAAACGATAAGCGGTATAACAATGAAAGGCACGGTAAACCGGATGAAGCTCCGCAGTTTCGGATTCTGTATGACTATCATAACCGACCGTCCTTTCTGCCGTTGAGACGGCAAATTTCCACTGCCTGTTCCACGGTTACGATATTATCGTATATACCACGTGTCATGCGGCTGACGGCGGTAGTGTAGAAGCTGTTCTTTGCGAAAAATTCAGTGGGCGTCCCGACAGAAACGATATGGCCGTCGAAGAACATTCCACATCTGTCAGAGCATTCAGCGGCGAATTCAATGTCATGGGTAACGATCACAATAGTTACTCCACTGTCTCGCAGGTCATGGAGAATCCCGGTTATCTTATGCTTGTATGAAGCGTCCAGCCCCTTTGTCGGTTCATCCATAAGCAGGATCTTAGGCCTTGAAGCCAGTACCCTTGCAAGTGCCGCAAGCTGTTGTTCACCGCCTGACAGGTCGTAGGGATGCTTGTCAAGGAGGTGGGAGATATCAAAAGGAAGCGAAGAAATATCGGCTTTGGCCAGTTTCATCTCATCACGGACAGAATCCGACATAAACACGGTCTGTACATCCTGAGGAAGCATTGCGAGACACTCATTATAAAGGGATCGGTTTTTGTACTCCTTCAGCTTTTTTCCGAATACCCTGATAGTACCGCTGTAGGGCTTTTCCAGAGCTGATGCGCATTTGAGAGAAGTAGTTTTACCGCAGCCGTTGCCTCCGACAATGGAGAATATCTCTCCCTGTTTTACTTTCAGATCAAGGTCTTTGAGTATATCCGCAGAATCACGGGAATAGCGGAATCTCACATTTTTTATTTCGAGGGCAAAGCTTTCAGACAGCGTTCCGGTTTGCTGCATCGGCAGAGATCTGACGTTATTTTTGAAGTTGCTTTCAATGAAGCTTCGTCCCTGACGCACAGTCATCGGGCATTCCAATTGATTGTCTCCGAGAAAGCTGTACAGCCTTGACGCAGCAGGCATAGCCCGCATAAGCTGTTCATTGTCTTTCATCTGCCTGATAACATCGGATGGGGGAGCGTTGAAAAAAATGCGTCCATTCTCCATTACTATGAGTCTGTCGCAGTATGGGACTATCTCCTCAAGACGGTGTTCTGCGATTATTACCGTCATGGAAAGCTCCTGATTCAGCCGTTTGATGGCAGTAATGAAATCGGAAGCCGCAATGGGATCGAGCTGGGCGGTAGGTTCATCGAGAACGATTACTTCGGGATCCATAACAAGGACAGAAGCCAGATTCAGAAGCTGCTTCTGACCGCCTGACAAGCTGTGGGTATCCCTGTCGTACCATTCACCGATACCGAAAAAGCTTGCAGTTTCGGCAGTTCTTCTTGCTATCTCGTCACGGGGGATACCGAGATTTTCGGGGCCGAATGCAAGTTCATGCCAGACCTTGTCGGTGACGATCTGCTGTTCGGGGGACTGCATAACATAGCCGATTGATGCGGCGGAGATCCTGCTGTCCGTTTCAGTGAGCGGTTTCCCGTTGAAGAGTATCTCACCTTCAAAACTGCCCGCAGGCGAAAGCTCAGGTTTCAGCATACGGAGAAGAGTGGATTTACCGCTTCCTGTTGAACCGCAGAGAACGACAAATTCACCTTTTTCAATGGTGAGGTTTATATCATTGAGAGTGTTCACACAGCAATCGGGATAGGCAAAATTCACATCTTTGACATTAAATAATTCCATCTGAGCTTCACCTCCGTTTCTATGAATAATGGTATGAATACAAGCAGTGCATAAGCGGTGAAACCGACAATTCCGGGTATTCCGCAGTCGGCAGCTTCGGGCTTGGGATAGAAAGTGAAAGCTATTTTTCCGGCGGCGATTGCGGCGGCACATAAAGCGGTGAGTGCGAGAGATGCCGCAAGGACTGATGCGTCGCTGAAAGTGAAGCCGAACCTTGTCATCTGTGTTCTTCGTCCTGTTCCGTAACCACGGGCTTCCATGCTGTCGGCGGTAATTATGCCGTTTTCCAGCCCCCATGTGGAGACAATTGAAAAGACTCTGAGACGGCCTTTTATATCGTCGATGAAGTTGTCATCCTTGTACAGCCCAAGCACTTTCTGCGTATCATTGACTTTTTGTCCCTGTTTGCTGAAAAGGGGAACGAATCTTATCGCCATGGACAATATCATCGACAGTTTAGGTGATAATCTGCCTGTGACGTAAAGCAGTTTTTCGCTGGTCATTATCTGTGTGAAAGAGCGCAGAAGATAAAGAACTCCCACTATCATTGCAGATGAGTTTATTCCGTAAAGCAGAGATTCCAGAGTTACGGGATTATCGTTCATGACAAACAGCACAGTTGCGCCGTTGTGTGATACGATGGGATTTGCCAGCGAGAGTATCAGGAAAAGCAAAAGAAAGAATAAGTGCGATCGGAAATGACCGCCCTTATTTCTGATAATATAAAACAGTACCGAACCTGCCGTCGTCAGCACTGTTATCACGGGATGATTGCAGAACATGGCGATGGCAGATACTGACAGGAACCACACGGTTATAACCGCAGGATTAAGGTTGGAAAAGCTGATCATCTTCATACACCTCGTTAAGGTCGTGGCCTAATTCACAGGTATAAAGCCACTGTATCTCATCCCCGTCGCTGAGGACGTATTCGCCGCAGTTACGGGAAGGGGTGATGCCGTTTACGTGGTACACCCATCCCGAAAGGTCGCCGAAATCGTATTCATAGATATAATTGATACCTGCGATGTAGACCATTCCGTGAGCGCTGCTGCCTTTGTTTTCAACGTGGATGCCATAGGTCTGAGCGGCTTCATTGAGAATATCGAATACCGTTTCGCCCTCTTCTATCTCAAAATCTGTGACTTCGAGAATAGTTCCGTCTTCGGGTATGAATTCGCTGTCGGATTTTCCGACGATAGTATCACAGCGTATCTCAAGGCTGACAGTTCCGACAGAATTATCCTTGTGAACGATATTTCCGTTGTAGTAATCATCAGCCGAGCGGATATCCGTCAGCATTACAACAGCAATACCAGCGCCTGCGCACAGCAGAATAAACAGGTAGTTTCTGAGATTGCGCTTTTTCAGGAGAAAGAGTATCAGCGAGAGAATGACAGCCGCACCGCCGATAGCGGCTATTATGTACGGCTTGTATCCCGGCTTCTTTTCATGTGAAGATGTGACTTTTTTTGAATAATGGGTGGTAGTAACAGCTGTAGTGATAATTGTCGAAGCTGTCGGAACCGAAACCGCTTCGGATGTGAAAGCAGTTACGTGTAAAGCTGCTGTTGTAATTGCTGTGGTTTTTGATGATGTAACGGTAGTCGAAGCAGCAGTTGCAGAAGCAGCGGATGCATCTGTCAGCTTTTCATTTGCCGTTGCGGAAGTTTTATCATCTGCATTATTCTGCGATGAGGATGAGTTACTTTCAGGCTGTTCAGCATTAACGGAAACAGGCTGACGGTTATCAAAAACGAAAATGGGAGAGCGTCCCTCTGTCATTCGCTTGTATGCGATAAATGAGTACAAAGCCTGAACTGTAGCGGTATCGTTTGTGTCGCCGCCGAGGGTATGGCTGTAGCTTCCGTCGGGCAGCCTGTATGCGACGATACCGTCAATGAGATTGCAGCCGTTTTTGATGAAACGTTCATCGTGGATACCGTCAATTCCGATTGCTGATACCGCAGCAAGCACCTGTGAAGCACTTTCGGGATTGGGAGTGCCGAAGCTCTGATATCCGCCGTTATCCTGCTGTCTTTCCGATAAAAAAGTAACCGCACGGTCGATGCTGTCATGCACATAGGGCTCTGAATAGTAAGGTGAGAGCGCAAGTATTGTCATGGCGGTAACATCGATATCTCCGTATTCACCGAAAAGCGCCCATCCGCCGTCATCATACTGCATGGACATGAGTTTATCCACGACAGAACCTGTGCTGAAATCCGGGCAGGTATAACCGTTGTTCAGCACATGAAGTCCGTAGATATAGCTCATTATGCCCTGCTGACCGATGGAATCATCGAGGATATCCTCCATATATGAATTGCTGCTGCCGGCGGCTGAAAGAGCGAGTGCATACTTTTCCATTGAAGCTGCGGATGAGCCTTCATCAGAAGCAAGATAGCTGCTGAGAGCATTCTCGTATGATGAAAAGTCTGCCTGATAATTCTGACTGAGAGATATGACGTACCATTCCGAGGTAGTTCCTGCACCCTCGGTGAGACTGCCGTTTATCCAGTCCTGAATATCAGCAGCACCTGAGGAAGTGAGTTTATAGTCAACTATACCGTCAATGAGGCTGTTGACCTCATCGACGGTATATTCCTGAGCATTAACTTTTATTGGGAGCGTATCAGCCAGCGGAACTGTTATCAGAAGACTGACGATTACTCCTGTCAATGACTTAATCTTCATTCTTTTTTCTCAGAGCAAATGCGGTGCATACAGCTGTTCCGAGGATAACCACAGCAGTGCCTGCACCCGTATCTCCGGTCTTAGGAGAATCATTCTTTGAGGATGTGCCGGCTTTTGCAGTTGTAGTTGCTGCAGCGGAAGTTGAAGAAGCAGCGGTTGTAGATTCCGCAGTTGTTGTATCGGATGATGTAGTAGTTGCTGCCTCTGTAGTAGTTGTAGTTTCAGCCTGTGCAGTTGTTACAGCAGTCACAGCCTCGGCGTTGACAACGCATACAGGCGGAACAAGGGTAAGAGTGTCAGACTTAGCGCTGATGAGGTTTCTTCCTGCATCGTCAAGCTTTACAGTGACCTTGCCGTTTGCATCTGTTTTGTAATTTGTAGAATTGCCGTTTATTGTAATTGAAGCGCCTTCCACGGGGAGAGTAACAGGATTCCATGCAGCATCAAAAGCAGCACGTGAAAGTGTCAGTTCGATCTCATCGCCCTGCTTAGATTCAGCAGCATTCTTATCGAACCATGAGTAAGCGTCTGAATAGCCGGTAACGTCTGTATAAATGAATGCATAGATGCTGTTGCCCTCTGAAACAGGATCAGCCAGACCCATAGAAGCAACATTGTTTACATAGTAACCGAAAGCTTCGTTATTCTCTTTGCCCCAGAGTTTAGTAAGTGAAAGACCGTACTGACCTGTTTTTGAAGCATAACCGGCAGCAGCACCGCCGCTGAAGTTCTCTTCATGAGCGATATAAAGTGCGTCGTTTACAGTAAGTTTGCCATCGTTGTCGATATCTTTTACATTGACCTTCTGCTGGATCAGAACAGGTGAAGGACTGCCATCAGAAATAGTAACAGTGACATTGACTGCATCCTCAGCAGATGCACATACAGATACAGCTGAACATGAAATAAGAGCAGCTGCGAGTACAGGGATGATTTTTTTCATAATATCTCTCCTTAATCGATCTGACAATAAAAATGCCTTCCGCTGAACGGAAAGCAGTGAAATGCCGCAAATCGACGCATCGAAAATTTGTGGCTTCGTTTTTCATTGCCCAAAAACGTATTACCTCTACGATCCGGCGAGCGATCCGACTTCTGACTTTCGTCATACACGGCAGTGACTGCTGTGACGGATTCTCACCGTACTTCCCTCAGTTCCGGATCGAACAGAATCATTATATCACAAAGCTGCCTGAATGTCAATTATATAGTAAAAAAAGAGGACGGAATTAACCTCGGTACTCTTACAGAAGCTTTATACGCATTTATCGGGGGAAAAACTTTCTGAGGAAAGGTTCTTCCCCCGTACCCCCTTTCCAAAGACTTTTAATAGAATTTTTGCCAATTATAGGGCGCACACAAGTAAAGTAAGAATTTTTCATTTCTTTCAAGTGCGCCCTATAATGGGCAAAAATTAATACTGAAAGTTTTAGGAAGGGAGTTTGAGGGAGAACCCTTTTTCAAAAGGGTTTCCCTCAATAGACTCATGTAAAAACTTCTGTAAGAGTACAGCAGTTATGTACCGTCCTCTCATTATTTATTGTTTCAGAAGTTCACGCTTCATAACCGTAAGGTCAAAGACATCGAGAGAATTGTCGGGGATAAAGTTGCCCATCTCCCAGCTTTTCAGCTTTTCGTCCTTTCCTGTGAGAAGCCAGTGCTGAAGTATTACCGCATCATTCAGCTCGAATTTACCGTTCAGATCGACGTCACCCATAATGAAACTGTCTGCTTCTTCCTTTCCGCTGTACTTCATATCGGGTTCGTCAGCAGGCTTGAACCAGAAGTTGCAGTAGTCCACGGCGCCGTTGAAATCTGAGGCGATACTGCTCTTTCCGATATAGGCATTATCATTTTCGGAAGCGCTGAGTACATTCAGCGGAGTAAGAGAAACATCGGCAGAAGCGGCAGATTTATTGTTTATGATGAGTTCGCCCTTACCGTCAATGATGCGGACACTTACCTGTGACCACGTGCCTTTTTCCAGCGCCTTGTCTGCGGTAAGGGACTGAGTTGTTTTTCCGTCGGTTATCGTGAATTCGGCAACTCCGTTTTCATTTGAAGGAGTAAGCCTCATGTATGCCTTTTCATCGCCTGCAAAAAATACATCCTGTACCTTGCTGCCGCCTTTCCAGAGAATGCCGAGACTGATCTGAAGATCATCGGTTTTAACGACAGAGTTATCCAGTTCGATGTAGGAACCGATACCGTCAAGGGATACAACACCCTTTGCAGAGGTACGTTCCTTCGTCCATTGAGCATTGCCGCACAAAATGGCATCGGTTGCAGCGTGACGGTCCTGAGACCAGATGCTGCACTCCGAATCAAAACCATAGCCTGAGATCATTCCGTCGGTGTATTTAGGATTGGCAGTATCAAGCCATCCGAATCCGATGCCGGATTTCAGTGTCTCTTCGTTGGCGTAGTCGCCGTCAAGTATGACCTGTCCTGAATAACCGCCCTTTCCGTAAGCGTAGGCCATCCCCTTTGCAACGGCATTTTCCGAGAGAGTAACGCCATCTGCAATATATGCCTTCTGGAGTACCTTTGCATTGCCCGATACTGTAACTCCGCCTGCAACAACTGCGCTGTCGGAGATGACGGCATTATCGGAAAGTCTGACCGCACCTTGTTTCCAGCCGTTGTCAACGTATATCCATCCGCCGCCGTCAACCACAGCGTGACCGCTTATGACAACATTATCGGAAGCAGTAACTGTATTTGCAACAACAGCGTGATCCTCCACACGGACATTCCCCGTAAGAACGGCATTTCCCAGTACCATTGCGTCAGGGCCGACATACACAGAATCATCAACTTTAGCTGTAGAAGCAACAAAACCGCCTCCGTTGGGATGGGCTTTGCCCTTTGACTTGCTGTAGCCGCCGCTTTTTACTATATCAGCGCCCGTCATCGTAAATTCATAAGGGTAGCGTCTGCGTTCGTCGCCGTTTTTGTATGAGGAATCCTTCTCCTTATGGAACGCATTCTCACGAACGAATTTTTTCGGAGTGCCGATCACTGTGATATATGCAGATTCAGCGCCGTTTGCCGCTATGGACATTACCTCGCCGTCGGTGAAAAGCTGAGAGTAAGAGGAGTTTCCGTCCTTGTCAACAGTCACCAGACAAGCCTCCCAGCCTGCGTTTGGATCGTCGGAGAGACCGTTCAGCTTTACGGTGATATCATCACCTTTGATCTCAAGAGGTATGATATTCAGTCCTCCCTGCATAGGGGCTTCCTCCTCCGGGACACGGTAAGCACCTTCCGCTGTCTGATCGGGTACGGTGTAGAACAGATTCCAGTAGTAAGGAGTCTGATTCATGACTTTTCTGAACTGTTCACGGTAAGCCTCTTTCATACCGAAATCGAAAGTGACCATGCGCTTTGCGTAATTGCCGAGAACGATGTGAGCATCCGTACCAAGGATACGTGTTATCATGTCCAGCGGATATTCGTCAGGTTTTGATTCGGAAAGAAGACGGTGTATGGAAGTGATGCCAAGTCCTTCAAGATTATCGGGATTGTAAGCTATATAAGCGAGAAACGGCCAGGTCTCATAGTAATTTCGGCCGTGGGGGAGTGCAAGGCTGAGATTGCGCAGGTATGGATCGAAATTGCCTGTTTTTGTATCAGTGGGATTGTATGAGCTTCCCAGATACATCTCACGGAACCAGTTAGCCATGGGTTCCCACCAGGCGCCGCTTATTTCCTGATCTACCCAGTTGTGCTGCTGATAGTGAACAACGTGACCGAATTCATGAGCAATTGTAAGATCGTCCAGCATAGCTTCGGGACTGATTATCTCGATGCCGTAGCCGTCCTCTGAGCTCATAAATGCCCAGCCTTCCTTGTACTGATCAAGACCTGTGTAGGTGAGATATATATTGGTCTTGTACTTTTTGGTGCTCTTGCCGTAGATATCCACGTTCAGATTTGTCATGCCGAGATATTCGGTGTAGCAGTGCCACAGCCTTTCGTAAGCTTCAAGGTTGCGCTTTATGAATGCGTCATTGACCTTGCCTGTGGTGTCGTTATTGCCGTAGAAAATGACGAAATGTTCGGATTCGGCGTAGTTTGCAGTGGAGCAGTATCCCCATTTGTCACGGACAGCAAATTCTTCTTCTGCTGCATCTGCCTGCATCACATAAGGGCATGAAGTCATAGCAGTCACTATTCCCAATGCGGCAGCAGTCATACGTTTTTTCATGAATAGTCACCTCATTTTTCGTTTGCGGAAAAACTGTAAGCACATTGCTGAGTATATTCCACATTAATATTCTTCCTATGTGTAATATTATACCATGTGATCGCTGGAATTTCAAGTATAAAAAGAAAATGGCTGTATAGATAAACTATACAGCCATCGGTCTTACTGAATTATAATTTCTTGGTAAGTTCTTTTCTCATTGTGCAAAGGTCAATAACATCGAGGTAATTGTCGCTGCACATATCAGCAGCCTTCCAGTTTTTCAGCTCAGTGTTCGGAACTGCAAGCAGCCATTTCTGGAAAACGACCAGATCAGAAACATTGAACTCGCCATCCATATTGACGTCGCCGGCCACATCTTCATCCTCAGGGGGCTGAGCGTTTTCATCGAATATGTATTTAGCTTTGTTGAGGTATTCGCAGTCATCAGGTTTCTCTACCTTATCCCATGTTTCCTTGCTGCCGTAGAATGTGATAGTTCCCGAAGCGGAAATGTCATCGAAAGCGTATGAAGCAATAGATTTAAGCTTGCCAGAGAGCTTTACTTCTGAAAGCTTGGTGCAGCCGTCAAATGCCATGCTGTCGATGAGTTCAACGTTTGGCAGAGTTGCAGAAACGAGGTTGTCGCAGTAGAAGAATGTACTGTCGTTGATTTCTTTTACACTTGAAGGTACAACAACAGATGTCAGATCGGAATTTCTCTGGAATGCTCCTGATGCGATATATTTTACAGTTGATGGGATCTCAACATCACCCTTGCATGTTCTGCCGTCTACGAGAGCACCGTTTACGATGACAAGGGGATCCTTTTTTCTCTCTGCATCGAGCCACGGTGTACTGTCGAAGGCACCGCCTGATATTTTGACAAATTTATCAGGGAAGCTGACTTCAGACAGAGATGAACATAACTGAAACGCATTGATATCGATATGCTCCATGCTGTCAGGAATAGTAACTTCCTTCAGGCTGCCGCACATAGCGAAAGCCCATTGACCGATATATGTAACCGAATCAGGTATTGTTACAGAGGTAACGGAAGATCCGTTAAATGCGTAAATACCTATGGATGTTACCGGAAGTCCCTTTACAGTTGCCGGGATCTCGGCAGTAGTTGCAGTAAAATCAAAGTTGATAACTTCTGCATGATCGTCATAAAGCATAAATGTAAGGTTTCCGTCCTTGTATTCTTCCTCTGCCTGTGCAATGATCGGAGATACAGAGAAACTGCCTGTGGGTAAAGTCATTGGCATACCTGCTGTAAGAGTTAAAGCAGCAAGAAATGCGGTGAACTTCATAACTTTTTTACTTGACTTCATTATTAACCCCTCCTGTTAATAAGTGTTTTACCGTACTACAGTGCAGATAGTCCGGCATATGTCTGATCGTATGAATCAATGTGAAGCGTAAGCCTCTTCTTATATTATACTCACTTTTTCAGCGAAAGTCAACGAATTTCAGGGGTTCATAAACATTTGCCGAAGAAAATGCACTAACAATAAACAATATGTATAATAGAGGTCGGAATTTAATCGATCCGTTCAATCCGGAAGATTTTCGCAGAGAGTGATCGCAATAACATCGTTAGAGTAACGGCTGTTTACAAAACAATCCACAGTCTCGACTCTCCTGTAAATGCCGTCATCGCCAAGCTGACGGGTGGTAAGACGAATCATACGTTCGCCTTTTCTGTGCAGTTCAAGGAGATTGCTTCTGCTGAATGTGGCGGCAAAGATCTCACTGTCGTCGGGATGCATACTGGCAGCGCCGTGGTCTATGAGTTCGTCAAAGATGCCTGTGGACGGACAATTGGTCGAAGTGAAATTCTTGTACGTCATGGCGTAATATGTGTTTCTTGTGAGATTGGTGAATATTATCAGCGGATAGCGGTAAAGTATCGCTTCAAGAAGCAGATTCACAGCACTGGTCTGACTCTGTATCTGGAGAATGTCCTCAATGGTCTCTGTACTGAAATGAGACTGGCATAGTCTGAGATAATCCGCCTCGGGCATGGGACGTGCAAACAGGTAGCCCTGTATCTTGTAGCAGTCGCAGGATCGCAGAAATGCAAGCTGTTCCTTGGTCTCTACGCCTTCTGCCACTGTCTTCATTTTAAGTCGGTGAGCGAAAGTGAATATGCTTTCGAGGACTATCCTTTCCTTTTCATCCTCGCAGTTATGGCTCAGCAGTGATTTGTCTATCTTCAGCACATCGGCGGGGATGTCCTTGACGAACTGCAAAGAGGAAAGACCGCTTCCGAAATCATCGATAGCAACAGTAAAGCCTGCATTTCTGATGGATACTATCCAGTCGTAAAGCTGCTCTTCATTTCCGACCATAGCAGATTCTGTGATCTCGATCTCTATGAGCGGATGCGGTAGCTCATATTTGTCAACGATAGCTGTGAGCTTTTCGATGAAATTGTTTTCACGGATATGCTGGCGTGAGAAATTTACGGATATGGGAAACTGGGGCATGAAGTTCTGCTTTTCAAGTGTACGGCAGACAGTTTCAGTCACAAACCAGTCAATGTCGATTATAAGATCTGTCTCCTCGGCTTTCGGTATAAAATCATTGGGAGGTACGAGTGTTCCATTCGGTTTTATCCAGCGTACAAGAGCCTCTGCACTTTTCAGCATACCTGTCATAGTGACATACATAGGCTGATAATATACACAAAGTTCATTATTCTCCAATGCTGCTCTGATCTCATCAGAAGTATAACTCATATGATCCACATCCTTTCGTTGAGGTTTAAGGCATCAACGCAAAACGTATGCCTGATATCCCTGCGCAGTATTGCCTTAACGATAACTGCCGTAGATTTCCTTGAATTGATTTTTATCTTCATACATTGCCTTATCGGCACGCTTGAATACTAACTCATATGTGTTGTCATCGGAAGCGAATTCCGCCAGTCCGACAGCAGCGGAATATCTCAGCCACGGATCCTTGTCGGGCTGATCGAAAGATTCAGCAAAAGCTTTGCGGAGGTATGCGGTTTTTTCGGCACGTTTACAGAAATCCTTGCCTTGCAGCAGAGCTACGAATTCATCGCCGCCGATACGGTATACAGGGGAATTCTTGAAGGTCTCGCATATCATATGGCAGCAGCCTTTAATGTATATGTCGCCTGCTTTGTGACCGTAATCGTCGTTGATCTGTTTAAGATTGTTCATATCCACCATAACAACAGCAAATTCAGTTTCCGTGCTGCCGATCTTTGAATTGATCTCAGCGACTTTTCTGATGTAAGCAGCCTTGCTGCCGACGCCGGTCAGAGAGTCTCTGTAGGCCTCCTGACTGATCTGACCGATCTGAATATCACGGTCCATGAGCTGCTTTTCGCCTTCGGTTATATCCTGCACACGGAGAAAAGTACCGTCAAGGCGTCCGTTTTCGTCTTTGACACGTTTTTCTTCGAGAATGTAAAAACGAGCAGTTCCGTCGGTATCTATCCTGTGCTTGGAAACAGATTCGCAGTGATCTCCGGGATCGCCGAACATATCAATGAGCTTATCTGTCAGTTCCTCAGTTGAATTCGGATTAATACCGACAAGAGTGTATCCCTGATCGTTAGCCCAGATGCAGCTGCCGTTCGGATCAAAAATATAGAAGGCATCCGACAGTCCGGATACGATATTGGAAAGTACACGATCCAGCAGGCGGAGCGGTCTGTACATCATAGTGAAGTAGAAGATGACTACTCCGAAAATACCGTATCCGACCATTGAACGGTCAATGGCGTACTGAAAGAAGATGTTGTAGGTCTGAACAAGTCCTACAGCCGCCATGGTAATAAGAACGACTGTAAACTTTTCCCTGCTGATCCTTGGAGCTTTGGCTGTTACGACAATGAAAACGAGCATAACGCTGATGAAGACGCTGTAATCCACGATTCTGTGGACCGCCTGTCCCAGATATGGTACAAGCTTATAATAGGGTGCTCCTTCAACGTCAACTGCCTGCACAGTGAATGCGTGACCGAAAATCGGGTTCAGCGCCATCTGAACTGCATCGGCTGCAAGAGATAAATAAATAATAGCAGGGACTTTTCTGTCGCTTTTTTTCTTATTCCCACGGCAGTAGACATCAGTAAAAATTACCAGCGCATACATTACAAGATCCATACCGAGATAGTAGAAATAACAGCCGATTAGTGCAATAGTCTTTGATGCAGTGCCGACTATGAGAAGGTTTCCGAGAACAGGCGGGATAAGTGCAGACTCGAGAAAAGCGACAGCATTTTTAGTAGGCCTTACGGAACGTCGGGCAAGAATGCAGCATAAAAGCAGTGCGATTATCAGAATTATATATATTACAGAATATGTTGATCTCATAAGATACGACCTTTCTGAAATTTTTATTGTAATGATGATAAATAATTACTCACAGGTATTATATCACAAAATTTATACTATTTCAACAGTATTTTGTGAATAATTGCAAAAATCTTTTGTTTTTTATATTGATTTATTATCGGTAAGGGTATATGTTTTATTAGTGCAACCATTTGACATTTCATATGAAGTATGATAA
>ACOK01000094.1 GCA_000174895.1 Ruminococcus flavefaciens FD-1 | reverse complement strand
CACACTTGAAAGACTTGAAAAAATCTTACTTTACTGATGTGTGCCCTATTATGGGGCAAAATTAATAGTCTTGGGAAACAGATTTGAGAAGATCCTTCTTCAAATAGTCTACCTCAATAATACATACAAAACTTCTTTATAAGTAGTACAGAGATGACTTTCTCCTTTCCTGCCGTAAGATCGTGGATATGATTTCCGACTGTTCGGCATTTGACCAGCAGATCAGAATGATTGCATAGCTTGAAAAATCTGACCTGATGATTGAGAAGATCGTTGCCTTAACATTCACACACGGAACAGGATCAAAAACATAAAATAGTTTAAGGGCTGCAAGGCTTGTGTGGTAACAGAGATCACACAGCTTTGCAGCTCCTTTTATGTAAATAATGCGAGAATTTTCTCACATTGTATTGACAGCAGAATAAATATGTGATATGATATATGTGAGATTATTCTCATATTTATTGGAAAGAAGCCTGTATTATGAAAGATATTAAAGCGTTAATCGGTACGAACTCATGGTACAGTATGGCATACGGTAAGATCCTGCGTGAAAGAAATGCAGCGTCTTGAAGAAGCTGCCGATCAATCACAGGCTAAAGTGCTCGGATACGATATGTTCCGTGCATTTGTTCCAAAGAAGGTGAAATGATGGAAAAAACAGCAAAACCGATTCAGGCAAGATCGCAGAAAACAAAAGAAAAGCTGCTGACGGCGGCTATTACGATGTACGCAAAAAACGGCTATCATAGCACAACCGTTGACGAGATAGCAGCAGAAGCCGGCGTCTCAACCGGAATCGCCTATAGATACTTCAGGAACAAAAAAGATTTGTTACTGTCTGCTCTGGAATTTGCATCAAAAAGTGTCAGGGATATCGTATCTCTTGACAGCATCGATTCAATGGATGACAATACAGATTTCCGCAAGTATATTGATACAGTTCTGAGGAGCTTTGAAGATATCCATGACAGATTTCACGATATTCATGAGGAACTTGAAGGCTTGCAGCATACTGATGAGGATGTGCGTAAATTCTACGCAAAAGTCAGCCGTGATATGATGGAGAACGTGATCGATAAGCTCAGTCACTTTTTGCCTGATCATGCTAATATTCGTGAAAAAGCATATCTCGCTGTAAGTCTGTTAGAGCAGTACTGTCATCTGAAAATGAACAGCTATCAGATCAATCTTGATTTCAGCGTTCTGCGTGAAAAAACGATAGATACTGTAATGATGGTTCTGAATGGCCACTGAGAAGAACTGTATGTTCCCTGCTCAACTTGTGATGCTGAGAAGAAAATGATCGTTGATTTTTGAAAAAATAAAGGAGAAATGACTATGGGAAAAATACTGATCGAAGGCTTAGTGGCCTGTTTCATCCTACTGATCACCTGTGTGGTCGGAATCGCAAACGGACCGGTCAATCTTGTAAGCCTGTACGAAAAGGAAGTGCAGGACAGAGTCGTTGAAAAAGGCCTTATCACCCGTGAAAAAATAAAAAGGAACGCAAATTATTTCAGACTGTTCGGAATTCTTCCGTTTTTTATTTTCGTACTGGTAGCTGTGTACGGCATCAACGGCGCACACGGATTCTGGGACGGTTTCCGGCAGATCAGCGTTATTTTGCTGATGGAAGGACTATTTGACAGATTGTTCATTGACTGGTATTGGGTCGGAAAGACAAAAGCGTGGATTATTCCGGGTACAGAAGACCTGATGCCCTACATCTACGGCAAATTCCTGATCGGCAAATGGGTGTTCACGCTGGTCGGCTATCCGGTCATTGCCGCTGTACTGTCCCTGATCATGTCTTTGATATTGAGATAAGAATCATAAAAGCCTGTGGAGATGATACTCACACAGGCTTTGTGCATCTTATGGTTTCGCTTGACGTGCCTATTCTTTAAGTTCCGTCACAAAAGTCAGCGATAGCCCGCAGATTCAGTGCAAAGCCGTCAGGCGGACTTTGTGCGGTGCTGCCATATACTCTCATTACCTTACTTCTTCCGGCATTACCGAAGCGATCCTTGCAAATGCACCATCCACTAATTCAAGAATCGCCTTGTCCTGTTCTTACGGATATAACAAGCGGACACAAATTCAAAAAAATACAAAACAAACTCCCCCGAAGTGATAAAAATCAATTCAAGGGAGTTGCATATTATTACAGTTCTGTCATACTCCTGAGACCGATTGCAAGTGTCGAAGCGTTATGCAGCAGTGCGGATGTTGCAGGCGGAAGTACGCCAAGTACGCCAAGACCGATAAGTCCGCCGTTGAATCCGATTATAGTTCTGTAATTCCGGTGAATACGGTTCATAAGAGCATTGCTCAGACGTTTCAGTTCGACAAGAGCATACAAATCATCGGCAGATATAGCTATATCTGCTATCTCACGGGCAATTGCCGCTCCGCTGCTTATTGCGATACCTGCATCTGCTTCACTCAGGGCAGGTGAATCGTTTACTCCGTCACCTATCATTACGACCTTGCGGCCTGCCTCACGCTCGACACGGATAAATGCCGCCTTATCTTCGGGAAGTACCTCTGCATGATATTCGTCAATTCCTACTTTTTCAGCAACTGCTCTCGCTGTACGCTCGTTGTCGCCTGTCATCATCACGACCTTTGAAATGCCGTATTCATGAAGTTTAGATATAACGTCAGCCGCTTCCTTACGGAGTGGGTCTTCTATGCAGATAACTGCCGCAACTTCGCCGCCTATTGCAAGATACAGATGTGAATACTCAGCAGGAAGATCACGATATCTTTCATCATCGGGCTCGGAGCAATTCTCGTCCTCAATGATGAAGTGATGACTGCCGATAAGTACTTTTTCGCCGTCAATTGTGCTGGATATTCCATGCGCCACAACATACTCCACCTTTGAATGGAATTCCTCGTGTTCAAGTCCCTTATCTGCGGCATCGGCAACAACTGCATTGGCTATGGAATGAGGATAATGCTCCTCCAGACAAGCCGCAAGTCTCAGCATTTCGTTCTCATCACGACCGCCGAAAGCAATGACTTTAGCCACCTTCGGAGTTGAATGTGTAAGAGTTCCTGTTTTGTCAAAAACTATGGTATCCGCCTCCGCAACAGCTTCAAGGAAACGTCCGCCCTTGACGGTAATTCCCGCACGGCTGCAATCACGCATTGCTGAAAGTACGGATATAGGCATCGCCAGTTTCAATGCACATGAGAAATCGACCATTAGTATGGAAAGTGCTTTTGTGGCATTCCGTGTGATAAGCCATGTGAGAAGTGTTCCGCCCAGACTCCACGGAACCAGCTTATCTGCAAGGTGTGACGCTTTATCCTCTGCGGCTGACTTCAATTTCTCGGATTCCTCGATCATTTTCACTATGCGGTCATAACGGCCTCCGCCGACAGTATTTTCAACTATTACTGTACATTCTCCGTCTTCCACAACGGTTCCCGCATAAACATATGCTCCCTCAGATTTGTGAACAGGCACGGATTCACCTGTCATGGAAGCCTGATTCACCATTGCATCACCTGATATGACTTTTCCGTCAAGAGGTATCATTGAACCTGTTCTGACTACTATCTTATCACCCTTGCTGACTTCGTTCACAGGCATCAGCACTTCCTGTCCGTCCGCTGATTCAGCCCATACCTGTTCAACTCCGAGAGACATAGTCCTTGCAAGGTCGTCAACGGACTTCCTGTGCGTCCATTCATCAAGAATATCTCCCACGTTCAGCAGAAACATTACAGAGCCTGCGGTCTTGAAGTCGCCACGCAGAAGTGATACTCCTATGGCTGTTGCATCAAGTACAGAAACTTCAAGCTTGCCTTTCAAGAGACATTTAAGTCCACGGAATATGTACTTTGCTGCTCTGATAAAAGCCATTACTCTGCGTACAGGCAGCGGAACAATGAGCTTGTTGACAAGTCTTCCTATAACAACAGCAGCAAGCTTTTCTTCGTATTGCTTATTCAGTTCTCTGCCTGTTCTTTCGGGAACAATATTTTCAACATCATCGAATGAGAATGTTGAAAGCCTGCGAATAATATCTTCTCTCGGACAAGTGTAAGCAATGATAATATCACAAGTACGCTCAAAAACCTGCACTCTTGTAACCCCGGCAATTACAGACAGTGAATATTCAGCTGTATCAGCCTGTTTCATCGTCATTCTTTTCATACAGAAACGTACACGCATACGTCCCTTTGATTCATGCATTATCTTGCATTTCATATTTATCACCTCTATAAAAACAGACCGGAGGGGTGCCCCCTCGGGCAAATCGCAGCATAAAATTACCGAGTCCTTGATTCGAGACTCGGTAACTCGCTTTTTCGTCAACAGGTCAAGTTTTATTCTTCGCTTGTGTCTGTTACTTCCTCATAATCATCTTCAATAACAGCTGACTCTTCTTCAAGTATCCTCTGCTCGTTTATCTCCTTTGCATCTGCAAGAATATCGTCGCAGTTCTCACGGACAGTTGTTACAGTTTCCATTACATTGTCCTTTGCACGCAGAACAGCGGCAGTTGCATGAGTATAGCACTTCTTGGCATCTTTGCTGGACAGAACTCTTACGCCTGCTGTACCAAAAAGCACACCGCCTGCAAACAGTCCTAATTTTTTCCATGGAATATCATTGAATTTCATAAGATCACCTCAGATTTAATATAAAGGCAACACCGCACAAAGCCCGCCTGACGGCTTGGCAGCGCATCTACTTGCATATTTTCCGTCATCTTTCACGAAAACTCCTTGCTGGGCGTCAGCCCAGCGACGTCATTTTCATACAATCTGACGAAAAATCTGACTGCGTATCTGCACCGCCAGCTCTGTGCGGTATTGCCTAAATGGGTTTGTTTCTTTATATTAATAATACCATATATAATGCAACTTTTCCGCTCCGATCAGAAGTGTTTTGATATACTGTACTAATAAGCAGGATTCTGCAATATACCGCCGTTTGCTTTCTTCCGGAACAAATTATGCTCCATTTGGTAATATTTCGGATTCACTCCCATCACATCACGGAATGCACTTGAAAATTTGCTTGCATTGCTGTAGCCCACTTCTTCGGAAATGTCGATAATTTTCATATCGGCTGTTCTCAGCAATTCCGCAGCACGGAACATTTTCCTGTTTTTCGCATAGTTGTAAACAGGACAGCCATGTACTTTTCTGAACAGATTTTTAAGTGTAGTTCCGTCAATTTCAAACATCTCCGACAGCTGACTTATAGTGTAATGCTCCGATAAATGCTTACAGATAAACTCCCCGACAATTTTTATTTTTTCATCCTTACTGCTATACTTGAATCGATATTCGTTCAGCAGCATAAACAGTTCGAGTGTTTTTATCTTCAGCACGGATGTTTGATCGTTAACACATCCATTGTACAATTCAGATAATATCTCCGTTATTTTTTCATGTCGGAATATGTACGCCTTATTATAGCGCAGCTGATGCAAAAAGTCTGAAGTTCCTATAAGCTCTTTTGTCATAGAATTGTGAGTTCCCGACTCGATAATAAGTGTGACGGTACGGCAGTTTGCAGAACGAGCGGTAACACATTCGCTGTATACCCCTTGCTTCATGATAATACAATTGCCTTTGGAAAGATATATGTAGCCGCTTTCCGTCCGATACTCGCAAACTCCTCTTAAACAACAGCTTATCTCAAATATATCCTGTGATCCTGTCTTTGGTATATCATCGCAGATAAGCCGTATATCGGGAAATATCCGAAATTCATTCTTCATGTCAATTCATCGCCTGTTCCAATGCCTTTCTTGCTGCTTCGATTATGCCCTTTGAGCTGTATGTAGCTCCCGAACAAGCATCAACGCCGTCTGCACTTACTTTTGACGCTATCTGCGGTATGATCGTATTCATTGCGTCATTGAAGTATTCGGGATCGTCGCCGTCTGCCCATGCGGAAATGCTTGTAATCGTGTCATTTTCTATGGTCAGTTTAACGTGAACGGTTCCGGCATATCCTTCAGCCTCGGCTTCGTATTCGCCGTTTCTGTATTTATATGTGACCTGCGGTTCTGGTTCGGGCTGTGGTTCTTCATGCTGTTCTTCCGCACTTATTTCTTCTGCGGATGTTGCTTCTTCCTCCGTGTTTTCATCGGTAGATTCGGCTGTTTCGGTTGTAGATACTGTGGAAGTTGTCATTGTTTCCGATGTGGTTTTTGTATTTGTAGAATCTGAATTTTCGGTGGTCGTTTCAGTCACGGATGTTTCTTCCTGAGTTGTGGCCGCATTTGTAAATGTGAATACCATCGAACTATCTTCAGATCCGGAAACTACTTTTGCAGAGTCATTATTCTTATTACGTGAAACTACTCCGACTAATGACAACGGTATTATCACCGCACAAGCACAGATAATATTCAGCAAAGTCTTGTTTTCGGGCTTTTTCTTTGCAATATACGCCTTGCGGATTCGCATTACCGCATAGCCGATGAATACAAGACTGTATACAAGAACGCTGAGGAAATAGCCTTCCCTGCCCTTCTGTGCCTTCGGTACGAAAAGCACAATGATGTGAATATAGATGAATGCATAGAAAATATATGCAAGACGCTGTATCTTCTTCCATGTTTTAGCATTCATTTTCTTGCGTATAGTTTTGAATGACATCACAGTGAGCGGTATCATTATCAGTACCATTATGATACATACGATACTTGTAATCACAAAATCCGAGCCTGTTCTGCCTTTGAGGAAATTTGAAATGTACTGCAAGCCGTAAGTGATAATATGAGAAAGAGTAAGTATAGCCGCAGTTATGGAAAGCTCGCCTCGGACAGGCATCAGCTTTTTTATGGGAGCAGAACCGTTCGGCAATGCACCAGCCCACATGACGACTGCCCAGAATGCAGCACCCAGTGCACCTCGTGAGAATATGCCGATAACGTAATCACGTACAAAACGGCTTGAAATATCAATGTCCGATTGCAATAAAATAATCGAACAGGCAGTTAAAACAGATGCTGTCACATAAAATATTGTCGGATGTTTTTTCAGCGGTTTATCGAGAAAAAATCCAATAAACAACGCAATAATAAGTGCTATCAGAAATAACATAAAAAAACCTCTTATCAGTAGTTTACCCCTGTGATTGTAACTCTGATATACTTATACAGTTATTTGACATTTCTATTGAGGGAAACCCTTTTGAAAAAAGGGTTTCCCCGATAAAAATTATGAACTACTATATGAGTATAAGAGTTATACCGCAGGGGTAATAATATATGAAAGGAAAAATCAATCTTTCTTCTTTCTCATTGTAAATGCGGTTGCACCTGCAAGTACAAGAAATGCTGTCGGCACAGCGACTCCGTTAACACCTGTTTTCGGGCTGTCTGCCTTTGAATTTGAAGAACCACTGTTTTTGTTGGATGCTGATGTGGTATTATTATTTGATGTGGCTGAATTATTTGAAGTTGATGCTGCGGTTGTGGTTTCTTCTTCCTTTTTGATCTCAAAGGAATACGGTGTAGTATAACCCGTCGCATTCAGCGTGATATTGTAATTTCCGCTTCCGTCGAATACATTTCCATTATTTGATGCGGCATTGAAATCAATAGTTCCGTCTTCGGAAATTACCTTTACAGCACCTCTGCCCGATAAATTATACGTAGTTCCGTTGACTTCAACTGTTTGCAGATTCTTGATATAATTTGCTGCATCATCGTCTGTGAAGCTGTCAGCTTTTACAAGCCTGCCGTTATCGTACTTCACCGGAATATCGGCAGTTGTGAGAATAAAATCAGCCGAAAACGGTGCATACTTTCCATCGGTATCTGCTACAGATACCGTATAATTTCCGGGCTTTGCATCGGTATAGCTTATCTCGCTGTCAGTTGCGGTAAAGCCTTCGCCAACGCTGATATCCTTCTTGTAATCATCGGGGAAACCTGTCAGTGAAAGTGATGTTTTTCCTGTACCTGATGCCGAATCCTCTGCTTTTACCTCACCTGCAAATTTAACAGGAAGATACTGCTCACCGATGTTTACGGTTGTATATCCGTCAAGAGTGATGAACGTTACGGAATTTACAGTCTTGCCCATGGAACTTACATAATCATCATATTTCAGTTCGTTGCCGTGAGCCTCTGTTGTACTGATACCTGCCGACCATGATATCTGACCTCCACGCCAGATATTTTCAAGGTGTCGGAGAGCGTATTTGTCCCCTGCTGTTGTATTTACAATAACACCGTAAAAATCGCAGTTTTCAGGATATCCCTTGACATTGAGCTGATAGTCGCCGTATCTTGTTGAAATTGATACAGTTGCAGAACCTTCAGCAGTCTGCTCGCCGTTT
The DNA here is from genome assembly GCA_000174895.1 of Ruminococcus flavefaciens FD-1. Lineage (GTDB taxonomy): Bacteria > Bacillota > Clostridia > Oscillospirales > Ruminococcaceae > Ruminococcus > Ruminococcus flavefaciens_A. Next base: position 93,856 of record ACOK01000094.1, on the reverse strand, counting down.
GTATCAACAAGCTTTGATATGTTGAGTTTGTCGCCGTCAAATGTTACTTCCTTGTACGCTGTCGGCTTGCTGTCAAGAGGCTTGAAATCGTAAGCAGCAAGCTTTTCAACGTCTGCCTGATTTACCTCAACAGGGAAAGTCACACCGAGGATATTACCGTTTCCGTCGTTGTAAGTTCCCGCAACTATTCCGCTGCCGCTCCACTTTCCGTCAGCATCGAGACTTCCGGTCTGATTTGACTGCCACTTAGCCAGTGAATTTTCATTTCTTGCCTTTGTAGCCGATGATACTGCATCAACTTCGTATGCATTTTCTATTTCCGCAGAATAAAAATCAGCGTATGGGATGTTCATAGTGCCGTAGACCTTATCATTTCCCTCGGCATTTGCCGCAAAAGGCAGTGCCGAAAATGCACAAGCCGCAGCACAGATCAATGATATATTCTTCTTCATATTTACCTCTTATGCAAGCTCTTTTGCCAGTTCTTTGAGATTTGCAAGATCATCGTCGGAAGGTGCTTCGTTTACGATAACTCCCTCGTCGCCGACAAGTTCTGCTCCTGCTGCCTTTGTACGGTCATACCAGTTGCGCATCCATTCGCCGTCGCCCCAGCCGTATGAACCGAAAAGAAGTACCTTTTTGCCGCTGAGTGAACCCTCGATATTTGTGAAAAATGGCTCGAATGTATCTTCCTCAAGTACTTCTGCTCCCATTGCAGGGCAGCCAAATGCGATTGCGTCATAATCAGCGATATTTCCGCTGAACTCAGATACCTCAAAAAGCTCTGCGTTTGCACCCTCAGCCACAGCCTTAGCCATAGCTTCAGTGTTGCCTGTGCCGCTCCAGTAAATTACTGCTGTTTTCATAAAAATTTCCTCCTATTTTACAGCCTGAAACAAGTTCATGCCGTGATTTAATCTATCGAACAGGGTGTCCCTGCAGCGATCGTAAATTTCAAATGTCTGCTTTGCTTTTTCGGCATTTTCGTACACTTTCCAATAGCCGCAAAGCAGACAATTTTTCCCGCTGTTGCTGATAAAACCCTTGATGTCACCTATGGGATAACCGAGAAATGCGCCAATCTCATGGGGAAAACTTCCGCAGTTCATACGGCTTGAAAGTATGTCAAGCATTTCGTTCAATGTCATATCGGCAGTATAGCCGTACTCAGAAAGAAATTCCCTGACCTGCGTCATTTTCAGCCATGCGTCAAGCATTTTCTCATTGCAGATATATACAAGTGTGCGCTTTCTGCATTTGCAGAGCTGTTTTGCACAAAGTCCGCTGTCAGAAAGTTTATCCGTAAACTCACGGAGATACTCCGACATAGTACAATCATTCATATTAAGAGAGATCAGGTTTGCACATTTCACTCCCAATAGTGTAGGTGCACTGTGAAATGCAAGTGTGCTGTCTATCTCAAGTCTTTCTACTTCGGACATAGTTTCCTCCCTTTACACCTGACAAAAACTCTTTAAGCGCACCGGCGCCCCAACTGTGGCTATGTTCAATGAGCGTGCAGCCATGCAGTCATTTCCGCCTGAGATTGCTATACTAATTCTATTAGCCGGCACTAACATCAGCTTTAATATATGGGGCGATATGACCATCGCCCCGTTGTATTTATGCTGTTTATTTGTGGCACATTCTATGCATTGCACAGGTCTGACAACTGTATCCGCAGGAATTTTTGCCTTACTTTTTTGTCCGTTTCCGTTATAGTAAGCTCTTTTTCGGGTTCATCCGGACTAAACTGCATCATTATCTCATCCATGTTTATATAATTGTTAGCTGTCACTAAGAGACATCCATAAATTAAGGTTAGCGATCTCTAACCTTCGTATATTATATCATGCTAACATTTTGTTGTCAATGCTTTTTGGAGCAATTTTTGGCAATTTGTATATCTGTACAATTTGTTAGCACATACTAAGTAAAAATAAAGCAATTATAGAGATTTTCATTATTCCATGCCTTTCAGCACTTCGACCATGTCTATTCTCTTTATTCTGCGTGAGAACATGAAGCTGACAAGCACTGATACTGTCATTACGAATATCGCTGAAATTATGAACGTTGCAGGTGCAATATAGCATGGCCAGTCTACGGCGTCACCGTTTGAATCCATCATCGCCTGTAACGGCACACGTCCCAGCGGCAGTCCGCATATCACTCCGATTATAGACAGCCATAAATTCTGCGTTGAGAGAAGTCTGCGTATGGCACCGCTCTTGAAGCCGAGAACTTTCAGTGTAGCAAACTCTTTCTCACGTTCGTTGAACGACAGATTTCCCGAATTATAAAGCACTATGACTATCAGGAGAACGGAGAATATGACCATGAAATAAACAAGCAGATTCATTATCTCCATCATCTTGTCAAAAGCCTCTATCAGGTCTTTCATGCTGTGGACTGCGGAAACACAGTCATTATCAGTGACATTTTCGCAGTCATTATTTGAAACAAGCATTACAGGACGGAAGTCCATTCCTGCGGCTTCGTAATCCTCACGGAGCATTGTTATTCCTTTTATATTGGGGTGGCGTGAGATAAGTCCGATCTTGCTCTCGTTCCATTTGCTGCCTGTTGCAGTTTTCCAGTAAACCTTATCCCCCTCGGACAGTCCCAGTTTTTTCGCCTGTTTCATGGTGAGTGCGACTGTACCTTTCGGGATAGGCGTTGTATTCAGATCTGTATCGGACACGCAGTAAAGCTGCTTAGCCTCGGTGACTGCCAGCTTGCAGCTTATGATACCGTCGGAAGTCGGGTGATCCTTCGCAGCAATTGACACTGCCTCCATAGCGATAAGCTCACCGTCAGTCCCGATCTTCAGCTCCTCTGCCTGTTCGGAAGTACAGCTGTCATTGAGAATGACCTGATACTCATAGTTCTGAATGTCATGGAAATACCAGTCACGGACATAATCCACCGTATCATATGCACCAAGCCCCAGTTCCATTATCATCATGCCCATACAAGTGCCGAAAACGCCCATAAACGCTCTCATTTTTGAGCGTGAGATGTCACGGAGATTGTATCTTGCATTGAAACTCAGCTTGTTCCAGAAAGGAAGTTTCTCAAAAATACAAGGTTTCGCAGTTTTCGCAGCCGCAGGTCTCAGCGCCTCAGACGGATGTATTTTCAGTATCTGCTTGCAGCTGAAATAGGAAGTTCCCGTGCATATCAGAACAAGAACTGCCGCAACGATGATGCTCTTGTAACTGAATCCGTGCTGCCAGTCGGGAAGTGTGTAGAACTGACTGAACATATTGACCATAAGCCTGCCGAATGTCAGCACACCGAGAATAATACCCAAAGCACAGCCTATTACCGAAAGTACAAAACTGTAGCTGAGATAGTGAAACAGTATCTTTCGTTTTTTCATTCCCAGAGCGTTGAGTGTGCCTATCTGTGTCCTCTGCTGTGCGATCATTCGCTTCATTGTGGTGATGATAACAAGAAGTGCTATGGCTACAAACACGAATGAGAATATGTACGAAAAGCTGTCATGCTGTGCCAGTTCGTCTGAAAGCTGATACCATCCACGGATACTGTTTCTGTCAGCAAGGTATGCGTAGTTATCATCAAGTGCCTTTGCGATCTCGTCCTCATAGCTGAGTGCTTTTCCGTCACAGGTGAATATTATCTCATTATTGATACGCATTTCTTCCGGCAGGACTTTCTGCGATAAATAGGCAAATCCGATATTATGGAAGTCAGAATCCGTATCAGTCGAAGCGCAGGCAAATTCGTATTCGGGAGTGACGATAAGACCCTTGACTTCTTTTTCAATGTCCAGTCCCATGACATGGACTGTGAATTTATCACCGACTTTTATTTCCCACGTCTCGGCAAATCTGCTGAACAGCCACAAACCGTTTTCGTCGTTCGCATCAAAGTCTGCACCGTCAACAGTCCTCGGGATCGTAACATCTGCGTCGGTCTGAAAATAGCAGTACATCTCCGCTGTATTGTATTTTTCATCAGCCTTGCCGAGAACCTCGGTGCGGAGCTGAACATCTTTTATCCCGCTAATATCTGCAATTTTCTTTGCCTGTACCTCACCGAAGTCTGCACCGTATATCCAGCCGTCAGCAAAGTTGGAGTAACTCTCGAAATCAGCTCTTGCTTTGTTGCCGCCAATTACATTTGCCTGAAATCCCGTATAGCACCACATAGCGATCAGCGACAGGAGCATTATCGAAAAGAACTGAGCAAAGTTGACTTTGATATCACGCAGCATTTTACGTCTTAACATCGCAGTCACCTCACCATTCGATATCGTTGACGGACAGCGGCTTATCATTGGTTTTTATCGACTTTATCCTGCCGTTTCTCATGTGAATGATACGGTTCGCACACTTAGCAATATCCGCATTGTGCGTGACGAGAATGACCGTATTTCCGTGTTCCGTTGACAGCTTTTGCAGCAGGTCAATTACAAGTTTTCCGGTTTCCGAATCCAGCGCACCTGTAGGCTCATCGCCGAGGATTATCTTCGGATCTTTGGCAAGTGCTCTTGCAATGGAAACTCTCTGCTGCTGTCCGCCTGACATCTGCGTGGGGAACTTATTCTTCTGGTCGGCAAGTCCCACACGTTCAAGCATCTCATCGGGACTGAGTGCGGATTTCTTGATATCCTTGACAAGAGCGACATTTTCATATGCGGTCAGACCCGGAAGAAGATTGTAGAACTGAAATATAAATCCGATCGTATCCGCACGGTACTCCGAAAGCTGCCTGTCATTGCAGGAAGATATTTCCTTACCGTCAACAATGACCTTTCCCTCTGTGGGAATGTCCATACCGCCAAGCATATTCAGTACAGTTGATTTACCTGCACCGGATTGCCCAAGTATGACTACGAACTCACCCTTTTCTATGGTAAAGCTCACATGGTCAACTGCAACCTGCTTGCCCTCGCCCTTACCATACACTTTCACTACATCTTTAAATTCTACTGCTGTCATTTTTATCCCCTTTCTGTTAGGCCAGCCAAACATACTATTATAAAAAAATTTCCTTATAGCCTTAATCTTCCTGATTTATTATTTCAGGATGATAGCGAAAGAAAAAACAATACTTCCCTTTTCTGATTTTCTCCGAGCAGTTTTTCAGCCTTTCCCATAAATATGTCAAAGTCCGTTCCGTCAGGTGCTTTGATCGTCATTTTCTGTGAAAAAAACTGAGAACAGCATCTTCAACTCCGGGAAGCTCCTTGATCGCATTCTCCATTTTTCCGTACAGTTTTCACAGTCCATATCGATGAGTTGGAATACCTTTTCATAATAGTAGCTTCGTAAAAATTTGTATATAATGTATGTGTCTATTCATATGAACAATTATTCATATGAATCCCAATTCATAGATTATCACACATTTTTCGGTTTGTCAAGTGATTTTTTTTCATTTTGTCAAATTTCATATTATCAATAATCCTTGAAAATACAAGTTTGTTAGCATATACAAATATTCAAGAAATCCATTGACACAACATAATAATGGTGATAAAATTATTACGTTAGTTAATTCTAACAATATATCATTGTGGCAGGCTCCTTTCGGTTTATAAGGATAAGTCCTAATATCCTGCATACATGAGCCTGCACTGACAATAATGTGAGTATTCACATTAAATAAATTTTACAGGAGAAAACTATGGACTATTTAGAAATCGAAAAAGTTGTGGGACGAGAAATTCTTGACTCCCGAGGAAATCCGACTGTTGAAGCTGAGATCACTCTCGCTGACGGAACTGTTGCAAGAGGTACTGCTCCCAGCGGTGCTTCAACAGGTGAATTTGAGGCTCTCGAACTCCGTGACGGCGGTGAGCGTTATCTCGGAAAAGGCGTTCAGAAGGCAGTTGAGAATATCAATACCGTTATCGCCGATACTATTACAGGTATGGACGCTTCCGACATTTACGCTATAGATGCAGCTATGATGAAGGCTGACGGCACAAAGGACAAGTCAAAGCTTGGTGCTAACGCTATTCTTGCCGTTTCTATTGCTTGTGCAAGAGCGGCTGCAACCTCGCTTGATATCCCGCTTTATCGTTTCCTCGGCGGTATTCAGGGTACAAAGCTCCCCGTTCCGATGATGAATATTCTCAACGGCGGTGCTCATGCTGACAGTGCTGTTGACACTCAGGAATTCATGATAATGCCTGTAGGTGCTCCCACATTCAAAGAGGCTCTGCGTTGGTGTGCAGAGGTATTCCATGCACTGAAAAAGCTGCTCAAGGATATGGGCGATGTCACTGCTGTAGGCGATGAAGGCGGTTTTGCTCCTAACAAGCTGACAAGCGATGAGGAGGCTATTGAGAAGATTCTTGAGGCTGTAAAGGCAGCAGGATTTGAACCCGGTAAGGATTTCATGATCGCTATGGATGCTGCATCTTCAGAGTGGAAATCAGAAAAGGGCAAGGGATTCTACAAGCAGCCTAAGAGCGGCAAGGAATTTACTTCCGACGAACTCATCGCTCACTGGGAATCACTTGTTGACAAGTACCCGATAATTTCGATCGAGGACGGTCTCGACGAGGAAGACTGGGAAGGCTGGCAGAGAATGACACAGAAGATCGGTCACAAGGTTCAGCTTGTGGGTGACGACCTTTTCGTAACAAATACAGAGCGTCTTGCAAAGGGAATCTCTCTCGGTGCAGGAAATTCGATCCTCATCAAGCTCAACCAGATAGGCTCTGTTTCCGAGACTCTCGAAGCTATCAAAATGGCTCACAAGGCTGGATATACCGCAATTTCTTCACATCGTTCAGGCGAGACAGCCGATACCACAATTGCCGACCTCGCTGTTGCACTTAACACTTGCCAGATAAAGACAGGTGCTCCTTCACGTTCAGAGCGTGTGGCAAAATACAATCAGCTTCTCCGTATCGAGGAACAGCTTGGTGCGTCAGCTTGTTATCCCGGTATGGGAGCATTCAATGTCAAGAAGTAAGATTCACAAAAAACTTTCCATAAAAAAATCTCGTCTGTATTTTAAGTACAGACGAGTTTTTTTATCTGTAACAGTCTCCATGATGCGGCTACACGCCTGCTGTCTATGAATGAACGGTATAATGCGTTCTGTTTCATGAGTTCCGTCAAGTGTCACTCTGCTGTATATTTTCACATCGCCCTTGCCTTTTTCTCAATGTCAGCTCCTTTTTTTAAGGCAACACCGCACAAAGCTTGTGCTGAAGATGCGCCGACAGATTTTTTCGTCAGATTGTATAGAAATTTCGCAGGCATACCATCGTATGTCAAGGGATTTCTGTGCAAGATGACGGAAAATATGAACCTGTCCACATAGGGTGAATGTGCGGATTTTCAGGCATAATTTTGTCTGTGACAAGGCAAAAATCCGCCGACGGCTGTCGCCCTTCAAGGATTTTTAACGCAGTCACCGGCCAAATTTGACGAAAAGACGTGCATGAATCCCTATGTGGACAGGTTCTATGTCCGCAGATTCAGTGCAAAGCCGTCAGGCGGGCTTTGTGCGGTGTTGCCTTAAGCACTGCGAATCTGAACAGATCGTGACCGAGTACCTTTGCACCGGAATGATCCGCCGCTTCTTCAAGTTTGCGTATCTCTCCTGATGTGAGTTTTACCCCCACCGCTTCGGCAAGTTCTTTGACCTGATTCGGTTTCCGACAGCCGCATATCGGGACAACGCCCTTGTTTACGCAGTAAGCCTCAGCTACCTGCGCAACGGAAATGTCATGTCTTTTTGCAACTGCGATCATAACTCTGTAAAGCTCGTGCATTTTCCGTTTTTGGCGGTTCATAAAGAATTTCATCAGCGAGAATTTTGATTTCGCTCTCGGATCGGTGAGCATACCTTCTTCAAGAACCGCCCACGCCCAGAACGATACGCCGTTCTCCCTGCACCAGTCAAGCAGACCGTTCTTTTCCCATTCACGGGATATCAGGCTGTAATGATTCTGCACACCGTACAGCGGTATCCCTGCCTTGTCAAGGATTTGTTTTGACAGCCAGCATTCTTCAAGCGTGAAATTGGATACGCCGATATTGCGGATCTTGCCTTCTTTGTAAAGTTCAATGATCTCTGCAAGGTGCTGTTCGATATCTGTAGGCAGATGCAGCCAGTAAATATCCACATAGCTGCGTCTGAAGTCAGCAAGATCTTTTTCCAGCGATTTGCGGACACAGTTTCTCTTGTAATGAGTAAGTGGAGTGTATTTTGCAGATATTATGACCTGATCTTTACCGATCTCCTCCGCAAATCTGCCGAACATTTTCTGAGCCTTGCCAAGTCCGTAATCACGGGCGAGATCGTATATCATAAGCCCCTGCTTTTCAGCTTCACGCATAGCGTCCTTGATAACGCTGTTCTCTGCATAGCTTCCTCTGATCACTTTTCCGTAAACCTTGCCGCCCCATGAGTTAGTCCCGATGACTGCTTTCGCTTCAATATTCACCATAATAATGCCGCCTTTCTAAAATATGAGATTTATCTCACTTTGAATATACCACAGATACACTGAAATGTCAATAAAAAGTGAGAAAATTCTCATTTTATTTTCAACATCGGTATGATATCAGACTGATTTCACAACGAAACTTGCACAGTTTGTTTACTGCTTGGCTACAATTTGATGTATTAGTTGCCGAAAAGGAGCTTGTAAGTATTGACAAACAAAAAAGTCATGATATATTTAAAACATCGTTGCGCAACATCGTTTCACATCAATGTTGCAGATGTAGGAGGTGTACTATGGCTAACAGAGTAGAGGGTGTTACCGAAAAGCTGCTGGAATGTGCTATGCAGGAGTTTCTTGCAAACGGCTATAACGGTGCATCTATGCGGACTATCGCAGAAAATGCAGGAACAACCCCTCGTTCGATCTATACACGATACGAGGACAAAGAGGGGCTTTTTTGTGCGCTGGTCGATGCGCCTGCAAAGGAGCTGACCGACTTTTTTGAACAGCATATGCGACAGTACAGTCAGCGTCCTGTTGAGGAACAGCGAGAGCTTTTTCATGACGAGGAGTTTGACCGTGAGCATAAGGGCTATATGCAGAGTATCATTGATCTCATGTACGATAATTATGATGCATTCAAACTGCTGATCTGCTGTGCTGAGGGTACGAAATATGCGGATTTCATTGAGGATATCGCCGAGCTTGATGAAAAGTATACCCTAAAATATATCGAGGACACAGGCAACGATGTAATTACTTCGGGACGTGCAGGAACCCGACTTATACATCTGCTTTGCAGCTCATATATGTATGGTTTTTTTGAGGTCATACGCCATGACATGACCAAGGAGGAGGCACAGGTGCATATAACACAGCTACAGGACTTTTTCTCCCACGGCTGGGATAAGCTGTTCAATCCGTGACAAACAGGCAATGCTTTCGGGCATTGCCTATAAATACGGTATAGAGTTAGCTGAAACAAACTAATTTAAAGAGGTGTTTTACTTGGAAAAGAAACAATCGCCTGTTGGTATGATCATGGAGTATGCAGAGCAGTACAGAAGTAAATATGTATGCTCGGTCACCCTGAGCTCATACTGTATCCCGGACTGTGTATATTGTTTGCAGCGGCAGGATTCAATCTGTTCGGCGAAGCCCTGCGTGACATCTGCGACCCGAAGGCGGGCTGATATGCTGAAAGTAAACGGACTTGAAATTACGACTTGTTCCACAAAGGAACGGCTTGTGAAGGGCATCAGCTTTGAGGTCGGCAAGGGTGAAACGCTGGGACTTATCGGCGAGAGCGGAAGCGGAAAATCCCTGACGAGCAAGGCAGTCATGCAGCTTCTCAATCGCCGTGTGTTCACGATAAACGGCAGTATCAAGTGGAAAAATGAGGAGATGCTCAGAAAAAATGCAAAGCTTCCCAAAGGCTGGCGTGGACAGCAGATCGCAAACGAGTATGTTGTATATAACAGTGATAAGATCGGTTCATACACCTTCAACAGCATTCCGAATCATGTGGATGTGGCAGCGATCAAACTGAAATAAAACGACACAGTTTCAAATAATAAAGCTCCGGACGCAGTATACGCTGCGTATCGGAGCTTTATTGTATAAAGGCATAATATGCTACCTTTTTATATTCTACCGCCTTTTATGATTAAAATAGATTTCAGAAAAAAGATCAATGTCCGCTTAAAGAGGACATTGACCATCTCCTTTCAATCATTTTTGGGTTATAATCAGCAATATAGTAAGCACAAGTACATAATCCCCATACCTTTTGCTCGGAATTAAGACTATCTGCTTTTGTATGGTTTACTGTTCATCTTCCCTGCGGCGGCATATGCCGGATTTTTTTACAGCAAATGCACCGATCACAGACGTCATAACCGCACTTATTACCATAAACAAATCTGTCATAGAATTATTGCCTGTCTGAGGAAGATCAACTGCTTCATCAGCAGAATTCGTACCTGTTCCCGTTTTGGGATCGATAGTATATTTATCAAGTACCTTTCCTGTTTTGTCAGTGATAGTTATTTCATAATTTTCATTGTCATCACTGCTCATAACAGCATTTGCATACTTAACTTTATTCCTTGTCTTATAATCATTTCTCGCCCATTCGCAAAGCTCCTCATCAGATGCTATATCAGACTTTTCTTCCGGTTCTGTAACAGGTTCAGAAGCGTTTTCTTCAGCAAATACAGGGGTTTTCTTATTTTCTCCCCAACTGTTAAGGTCTGAACCGTCATTTGTATAGAAAAGCTGATGTGAAAGACCTTCCTTGTTGTTTTCAGTCATATCCTCAAGATATGCACTTACTTCTTTAAGCACTTCTGTCATATTTTTCTTATTGGCATTGAGAATCTCTGCAAATTCTTTCGATGCCATTTCCTCTGCTGTTTTGGAAGAAGACTTCATCTCTCCGCCTACAAGTGTTCCCGATGCTTTCTTATCTGCTATCTCTTTGCCTGCTGCTTTATATACCGCACTGCTGTTGAAATAGCAGCCGTAATCAGCTGAGATACCTACGCTGCGTCCGTTAATACCGCCTACATCAACAGTTGTGATAAGGGATTCAACATTTCCGTATGTATAGCAGTTGATATTTGTACCGCCCGACATACCTGTCAGACCGCCGACCATTGCTTTATTGTTGCTTTCCGCATTTGCACGGACATTTCCGAGTGTATAGCAGTTGACCTGTGCGGAACGGTTTGTCATTCCTGCAAGACCGCCTGCATATAAAGACGACGTTCCTGTTTCAGCGTTTATCTCAACGTCAGTACAGCAGTCTGTAATAGTACCACGAAGCGTACTTCCCACAAGTCCTCCTATCCTTGCAAATGACTCTCTTGTTTTAGCGTTTATAATTCCTCCAACAGAACAGTTGTCAATAACGAAGCCATTTTGTGCCCACGCAACAAGTCCGCCTACATTCGCCTCATAACGTGAATCAACATTTATAGCCACATTTCTGAGTTTAACATTTTTGATATTAACAAGTCTTTCACCTGCTTCGGGCGTAAGATTTGTTTCATGTTCACCTGCGACTAATCCAAATAATCCCGAAAGATAAATATCAGCAGGAGCTTTCTCACTTCCTATTGTAAGTCCTGATATAGAGTGATTTCTGCCATCGAAATTTCCACGGAACGGATATACAGAGAAATTCTCCTTCTGTCCGTTTATCTCTGCCTGTACAGCGTGACCGATAGGAAGCCATTCTCCGCCTGTAAGTGTGATATCACTGTCAAGTGCGAACCATATATTCTTCCAGTCAACATCTTCATTTATAGCCTTTGCAATATAGCGAAGCTGTGTTTCCGTGCTGATAAGATAAGGCTCTTTTTCAGTACCCTTGCCGCCTGCAAATTTTGAAACATCTGCTGCCGCATAAGAAGTTCTGTCATTATAAGTGGATTTTTCCTTTGCTGTCTTGAGTGCAGCTTCATAGGCATCTCCGTCCTTTGAGCCGTCAGAGGATACTGTATCTGTTATCTTGCCGTCTTTTACAGTTACTGTGACAATGACCTTTTTATCGCTGTCACGTCCGTACCATGTGCCGTCATTAAGTTTAAGCTCCTCTTTTCTGACGATCTCAGCTTCGGGCTGTACGTATGCTGCTTCAGCATATTCATCTGCAAATGTTACTTCATCACCGGAACTCCACTTTTTAAGCGATTCATTCGTTAATCCGAACTGAGTAAGCTCAACGGGGAAAGCATTGAAGTTATTATTCATTTTATTCGCAAGCTCTTTATAATTATTTGAAGTATAAGCCTCATTATTGTAAACAACTCCGCCTGTATAAGCCATTCCGTCATCGCTGACACCTGATGAAACTCTTGTTCCGACATCGGCAACAGGATCAACTTTTGTATCTCCTATTTTCATTACAGCTTCGCCGTTATAATAGCAGTCATAGGTATGTCCGATTCCTGTTATCCAGCCTGATAAAGCTCCTGTGTATACCGAATAATCATTTGTCTCATGTCCGCCGTTGCCGTAGCAGTTCACTAAATATCCTGCATTTACCGCAACAAGTGAGCTTGTTATTCCCATTCCCTCATCTTCACGGTTTCCGCTTCCGTATACATTGCCGAGCGAATAGCTGTTTGCAACAAGACCTCTGTTCACAAGTGCTGCAAGACCGCCTGATTCACCATATGCACCGCCTTTTTTAACAGTGCAGGATGCATCAACATTTGTTTTACAGTTTATGATAGCCCCCTTATAAACATATGCAGCAATACCGCCGACAAAATTATTTCCTGTGTCTTCTGTTATTGTGATCTTGCCGTCAACGGAACAGCTGTCCACAACAGCTCCTATGTATCCTTTGTCCTCGGAATCCATTGCCGCTGCTATACCGCCTGCGTATGCACTTGCATTGTATGTAACATTGATAATCACATTGGTAAGCTTTATATTCTTAACAACAGCATTCGTACCGAGAATGCTGAAAAATCCTATATAGTTTTCGCCCTCTGAAAGCTGTTTTGCAGTTTCAGCACTTCCTACTGACATACCCGATATTGTATAGCCTTTTCCATCAAAGCTGCCGTTGAATGCATAGCTGCTGTTTCCTATCGGAGTCCACTCCTTATCGGATATATCAACATCATTTGTGAGTTCGATGTATGTGTCCTTATAATCAATATGCTCTGAAAGTGAACCTGCAAATGCTCTCAGCTGATCTGCTGTTTTGAGAGTGTACGGAGATTCCTTTGTACCGTCACCTGATTCAAAAATCGAAGTCTCTATCCTGTCATTTATAAAAACTTCATCAGTCAGTTCAACGTTTCCGTTTTCGGATAGTTTCCATAGTTTAAGCTCTGTATCGTTGTTTTCACTTGCAAGAGTCTTTGAGATATTGAAGAGATTTTCGTTGAGAGTTCCCACAAATTCTGCACTGTTTAACTGCTCTGCTGATATTTCGGTCGGAGTATAACTGCCCTCTGCATTCATAGAACCTGCTCCGTGAGATACAGTATCAATTGTAGTTATCGCTCCTGCTTCGTCCATATAACGAAGTTCAGCACCCGATACGAAATAATCATACTTTCCTGATGCAGCAGGCATAAGCGCACCGTCGATAATACCTGCACAATTTGAAGCATCTCCCTGTGCTATTGTACCTGCTGTTACATTTCCTGATGAGATGCAGTTGTACTGCTCAGATGTCATCATTCCTACAACTCCACCTGCATAAAGGGATAATCCGCTTGAAGTCAGTACAGTAATATCGCCCTTGTTCAAACAGTTCAATACGTATGTATCATTTCCTGACATGGATACAATTCCGCCGCCGTATGCAATTTTCGAGCCTGATGCTGAATATACTTCCGCATCGGAAATACAGTTTGAAACTGTCGCATTTCCTGCTGCTCTGCCGACAACTCCGCCTGTCATTGCCATTGCTGCATCAGTTTTGGCTGATACCGAACCGCTTACACTGCAGCTGTCAACTCTTGCATGACCGTCTGTTCCCGAAACTGCATTGCTCGTGATATCTCCTGTGATTCCGCCTGCTCTGACGGCTTTTTCACCTGCAACCTTTATATTTACATTTTCAAGCTTAATACCCGACACCTTAGCCGTACTTGAAATAGTTGAGAAAAGACCGACATTGCTTTCTTCTGTATAAGGAGAATCTTCATTTGTGATTATAGTCAGCCCTTTTATGATGTGTCCGCGGCCATCGAAATTACCTGCAAATATCTTGTCAAGATTCTTGTTTGCTGTACCCTCTGCACCTATCGGATTCCAGTTTTCTGTACCTGTCAGGTCAATATCTGCTCCAAGAATAATAAACTTGCCAAGATAGTTTTCTCCATTATCAACGCTTTTGGCAAATTCAGAAAGCTGTGAAGCATTATTTATTACATACGGCTCGGATTCCGTTCCGACACCACTTTCAAAGCAATCGGAAGCAGTGCTTTTTGCAAGTGCGTTATCGACTGCCTTTTTTATTCCTTCACTACTGAATGTAGCACCGCTTACTGCATCAACACCTTCTGTACCGTTAGCTGAAATAATATCGGGAATGATCTGTTCCGCTTCCTTCCAGTATGCAGGAGTTTCTTTCTGATCTGTTACATCTATGGCAGAAATATTGCCGTCCGATACTGTAACGGATACAGTTATATCACCGTTAAATCCTGATCCTGTACCGGTATACGTTCCGTCCTTGTAAGCGGAATCAGCATACACAGCAGATGCTGCCTGAACAGAATTTGTCAGCAATACAGCAGATAAAACCGAACTGAAAATCTGTTTGCTGCGAATTATATTCTTCTTCATTTTATGACCTCACTTTACTGTATTATTTGAGAGAGTTAGCGTTTGCTAACCACATTGATTATAGCACCCTTTTTCACTTTTGTCAATAGCCTACGTCTTTTATCGGAATAAAAGCATTAAACTGAATAACATGAAATTCAAACATAATATTTTCAATCAGACTGTATGCCGTATCTCTGCATTTCTTTTCACTCGTTCGATCTCTATGTCCCCCTTCCATCGGAAGTGCATAGAATACAGCAAATATCACCGAACCTGTCATCAGTGCAGGTAACAGAAAGTATACACCGAATCTCACTGTCAGATCATACACATTATCAGGTGATTCAAGCATCATGTGCTTATAGAAAAATACTGTCGACAGGCACGGCACATGAACACCACAGGCTGCAAACAGCATATACCCAAATACGCCAATTCTGAATACAATAGCGTGTTTTCGGCTGCCATTAATGCAACACCGCACAAAGCCGTCAGGTGGGCTTTGTGCGGTGTTGCCTTAAACTTATTCTCAGATATAGCAAAACAGAAAAATTTTTCTATCACCTGAATTACGACCGAACATTTAAAGCAACAATAGTTTCAATAAATGCTGACAGTTCATCATATGATATATTTTGGATACACGGAGTATCATTAGTAAAACAGCTCAAAGCAAATTCGTCAAAGCATTTTGAATATACTTTCACTTCTTCAAAATCTTGAACTTCATCAGAGCTGTATATATGAGAAAAATCCTTTTCTGCATAGTTATAGCCAAGTCCGAAGCCGTAATATTTACCATATGCCTCTTTAAGCGACCAGAAACGGGATATTTCTCTGACATTGCCGGACGACAAGTGTATTTCGTTTCCGGTCAGCACTCTGTCTGCTATTTCAGAAATACTGTTTTTATAGTCCTGTATGTCACAACCCGTTTCATACTGACTTAAACTGCACAGTATACTATTGTCACAATGGGACAGATTGAAATATGCTTCTCCCGTTTTGAGATACGGCTTTCCGAACTGTCCTTCTGAAATCTCAGGGATCCTAACAACACCGTATTCACAGTATAGACCGTACCGCAGAAGCAGAAAAGCTATACAACATAGTTCTTTGTCCTTGTCAAATCTATACCTCTTCAGTTTCTCATACCGTTCTCTGCTGAGCAGCAATTCTGCCTTTTCAAGAAAGCTTCCATCACAGGAAGTTCTGCGGTATATGTAAAGCATCACTCTATGCCCTTGAATGTACCGACCATATCAAGCTTCCTGATTTTTCTCGAAAACATGAAGCTGACAAATGCTGATACAATAAGTACAAATGCCGCCGCTGCAAGATAGCCCGGTATAGTTATGACTGCCTGATAATCATAATTCTCACCATTGGAATTCATTATTGATTCAAGAACCCTCTTTGCAAAAGGCATACCAAGTAT
The DNA here is from genome assembly GCA_000174895.1 of Ruminococcus flavefaciens FD-1. Classification (GTDB taxonomy): domain Bacteria; phylum Bacillota; class Clostridia; order Oscillospirales; family Ruminococcaceae; genus Ruminococcus; species Ruminococcus flavefaciens_A. Next base: position 77,675 of record ACOK01000094.1, on the reverse strand, counting down.
AACACCTATGACCGCCACCCATACATTCTGAAGTTCCAGCAGTTTTCTTATCTTTTTTGATGAAAAGCCTATTACTTTAAGAGTTGCAAATTCTTTCTCTCTTTCGTAGAATGAAAGATTTCCCGAATTGTATATAACTATGATTATAAGAAGAAGCGCAAATATCAGCATTATAACAAAGAGCACCGTCATAACACTCATATTGCTGTTATACGCCTCTTCAAGTTCACTGTGGCTGCGCACCGTTGCTGCTTCTTCGCCGTCAAAACCTGATATGTCCTCATTGGTCAGCATCATATACGGAGAAAAATCAACTCCGTCTGATTCAAGTTCACTCCTGAGCATGGTTATTCCCATACTCTCAGGCGCACGGCTTATAACGCCTATTTCAGATTCATACCACTGATTTTCATCATACTTATGCCAGTATACCTTGTCTCCTTTTTTTAGTCCAAGCTTTTCAGCGGTTTTTGCCGTCAGAGCTGCCTGACCTTCTTTAAGTTCAACAATATTTTTATCTGCATCAGTTACGTTATACATTCCCTTGCCTTCAATGACTGTAAGAACTACCTTTTCTTTCTCATCGGATACTGCATGAGGCTGTGCAGCTGCTTCTATTGATGCACTCATAACAAGTTCTCCAGAATACTTTTCTGACAGTTCATCAGCCTGTTCTGTTGTCACCTTTTTCTCAAGCTTCATCTGATAATTAAATGTCTGTATCTTATTGAAACTCCAGTCACTTACATTATCTATCGTTCCGAACATTCCAAGAGATGCCGATAGAATCAGCATACCACAGGCTGTACCGATTATTCCCATGATAGTTCTGAGTTTTGCACGTGATACGTCACGAAGATCGTATCTCGCTGTGAATCCCAGTTTATCCCAGAAAGGAAGCTTCTCAAAAATACAGTTTTTTCCGCTGACAGGCGGTGCAGGTCTGAGAGATTCGGCTGGTCTTAGTCTGAGTATCTTTCTGCAGCTTAAAAATGCCGCAAAACAACTGCTTCCTATCACCAGAAGAAGTATAAGTATACTTGAACCGTCAAAGCCTGTTTTCCAGTCAGGTACAGTAAAGCCGTTCTCGCCGCTGAATTTGTCAACCATTTTCTGTCCGATCTTAAATGTACCTAAAATGAAACCAATAGCTGCGCCAAGTACCGATACCAACAGGCTGAAGCTGACATAATGAAACAGGATTCGTCCTGTTTTCATGCCAAGAGTATTCAGTGTACCTATTTGTGTACGCTGTCTTGCCACCATTCGGTTCATTGATGTAATAATAACAAGCATGGAGATAATGATAAAAATAAAGGAAAATCCCCATGAAACTCCATCATGCTGCTGAAGCTCAGAATCAAGACGGGCTATACCTGCAACTGCATTTCTGTCACTCATTACCGAGTAATTCCCGTCAATTGCTTCAGATACCTTTTTTTCGTCTATTTCATTATCCGACTCAGCTTTCAGCGCTATCTGATTATACGGAAGCTCCGCCCCGAATATTTCTTTCACGCTGTTGTATGAAATGTAGATATAACCTATGTGATGAAAGTCAACTGTCAGATCGTCAGGAGCGATCATATATTCATACTCTGCACTGTCAATAAGTCCCCGTACAGTTCTTGTTACCTTATTCTGTCCAGCCTTGAATGTAAATTTCTCTCCGCACTTTATATCCCATGCTTTGGCAAATCTGTCCGCAATCCATATGCCCTCTTCATCATCAGGATCATATTCATCACCGTCTATCAGATACGGTTTGCTGACCTTATTGCTGTTCTGTGCATACACATACAGCGTTGCATTATCATATTCCGAAGCTTCAGCAGAAAAAAACAGTCTCGGCTGAACCTCACCAACAGTTCCGACTGATTTTATCTTATCTGCATCATCATCTGAAAAGCCTTCGCCATATAGCCAGTTATCTGCAAGAACCGTTTTATCGTGGAACACGTTTCTTGCCTTTTTTGCACCTATAACATTTCCTTCAAGACCTGTGAAAAGCATTACTGCAAGCATTGAAAGAAGAAATACCGAGAAGAATTGTCCGAAATTCTTTCTGAGATCTCTGCACAACTTTTTACGAAGCATTACCACTCCACCTCCCTTACAGGAACAGGAGCTTCATTAACATACATCTCTTTTATTTTTCCGTTTTTCATGCGTATTACTTTATCTGCACACTTGGCAATATCTGCATTATGAGTTACCAATATTACAGTTTTGTTCTTCTTTCTGCACATATCTATCATAAGTTCAAGAACGAGAACGCCTGTTTCCGAATCAAGTGCACCTGTCGGCTCATCGCCCAATATTATTGCAGGATCTTTTGCAAGTGCTCTGGCAATGGATATTCTCTGCTGTTCACCGCCAGAAAGCTGTGACGGAAATTTGTTGCGGTGATTTTCAAGTCCGACCGCCTTTAACAACTCGGAAGCGTCCAGAGATTTTTTTGTGATATCCTTGATGAGTGCAATATTCTCATACGCTGTCAGACTTGGCAGCAAATTGTAGAACTGGAATATGAATCCGACTGTTTCTGCACGGTATTCCGAAAGCTGCCTGTCATTAAGTCCTGATAGCACCTTGCCATTTACTTCGACAGTGCCTGATGTTGGAATGTCCATGCCGCCCAGCATATTCAGCACTGTTGATTTTCCTGCGCCTGACTGTCCAAGTATTACTGTGAATTCACCCTCATTGACTGTAAAGCTGATGTTGTTTACAGCTATCTGTTCAGCTTCTCCTTTTCCGTATTTCTTTACAACATCAGTAAATTTTACTATTTCTTTCATGAATATGATACCTCCTGTTGATATCAGAGTTCTGCGGTAAATGCTTCATTTGTTGTGTGGAAAGTGATCTCAAAACGCTCTCCCTCGGAAAGATATCCGGAAATCTTTTCGATAAAATCCTCGGGAATAAATAAATATCCGTAACTCTTTCCCACAGGTGCTCCGTTTTCTATCACCTGTTCTGCAATAACTGCTGCTGTGATGCCGCAAAGGACACTGCTGTCATGAACATCAAGTACATACCGTACACATTTTTCAATGCCGTCCTTTGAGCCGATGAGTTCTGCACCAAATACAGCGTGAATCTCCTCATTTAGTGCCTTGCGGCGCTTATCACACTCCTTTCTTATCACATCTGACAACTCGTCTGAACCTGTTTTGGCAAAAAGACTGACCATTTTAAGGATAAACGCAAACTGCTCCATATTTTCATAGACATTGAACCATCTGAAACAGTTTATTTCTTCCCTTTCCGCCAGATGCACAAGTTCATGACTTATGTAAGGTTTCAGAAATACCTCATTATCAAAAAACGGCAGTTTGTACCTTTTTCCAATATTAAGACTGATATGTTCGGTACTGCCGTTGCTGTAAAACATATCTCCCTTTCCTGATACCTCGGAGCTGAGTATTATGTCTATCAGGGCATTTGCCGAACATATCTCATTTCCTCCCTGTATCTCGGTAACAGAGTATACCTTATCAAAATACTTTCTGCCTACCATCATCGGAAGATATGCTGATAATCCCGGAATATAACCGCATGATGTAACATACACTCCTCCCTCAGGCAGTTTCTTATCCATTACTGCATCAGTCAGATCAATATAAATGCAGCCGTTTTCAGCTGCCGTTTTTGCAACTTTTTCACCATATATAAACGAGGGCGCAATGCAGTTGATGATATATCTGCACTTCTTGCAGAATTCCGTCAGCTCAGCCTGTGAGCCAATATCAACTTTCTGCTGAGTAAAGTTTTCATTATCTGCAAATTCCTCTGTCTGACGGCGCTGAGCACCACAGACAGTGTATCCTTTTTCAAGAAGATAAGCCGCAACGTGTCTGCCGACCGTTCCGCTGCTTCCAAGAATTCCTATAATATTATCCATAGCTGCATTATTCCACCGCAAGAAGATCACTTATACTTGAACTCGCTTTCAGCTTGATCTCATTTCCGCTTTTTTCGCTGAGTTCAAATGAAAGCATCATTATATCCAGAGAATCAAGCCCCAGCTCACCAAGTGTACTTTCATCGGAAAAATCGTGATCTGTATTTAATTTGCATTCTGTAAATATATCTTTCAGTTCATTTTTACTCATGATTATCACTCCTGATCTTTTTTTCTTTCAAGCAGTACAGTACCGTGACTAAACCCGGCACCAAATCCGCATCCGACTATTCGTTTTATTTTTTCATTTTCTATCTGATCTGCCAACATAAGCGGAATAGATGACTGCCCTGTGTTGCCGTAATCGGCAGAAAGGAAAAGTGTCTTTTCCTGTGCTTTCAGCAGTTTTCCTATGAAGCTGACTATTTTCAGACTTGCCTGATGCAGAAGCAGCAGATCAATATTCTCCATAGTTAACTTATTCTGTGCAAGTATGTCTTTTACTGCAGGAGGAACTATCCTACAAGCAGAGCTGAATACATCTGCACCTGTCATTCTGAGCAAACCGTCTATGATCTGTATAGCATCACAGCTTTTTGGTTCGGTAGCACATCTGCTGTCCGTTATTGTAAAACCGCTTCCGCAGCGTTTCAGCAGTGTAGCTGTGGCAGCATCACCAAGAAGCATTGCAAAATCCAGTATGTCCCTGCTGATAAACGAACTGAATCTTTCACCTGTGAGTATCAGAGTATTATCTATATTCAGCTTTTCCGCTATATGAAGTGCGTAGCAGAATCCTGCACAACCCTGATCTATGTCAAATGTCATACAGTTGCTGCTGCATCCTATTTTATTATGTATTACAGCAGAGGTATGCGGCACAGAATAATCCGGTTTCTGTACCACTGTAATTATAAGTCCTATATCTTTCGGGTCTATGCTCGTTCGGACAGCAAGATCCTCATAAGCTGCAAACATCATTTCAGTAACAGTTTTCTCTTTTGAATATGCAAGTCTGCGGAAGCCTATCTTTTCATCGATAAATTCTTTTGTTTTTCCGAAGCGTTCTGCTATCTCATAATTATCACAGCTCGTTTCAGGGATATACCTGCCTATACTATTTATTACCATTCGTTTTTCCTCCGATGTATATGATACTCTCCTCCTTACGCACAAAATCAGGGATCTTTCCTGATGGATACCCTATTGCAAGAGCTGCCCAGACAATATATGATCGTGGTATACCGTATTGGTCAAGACGTTCTCTGATTTCCGCTGTATCACATATATTCATAAGCGGATTCAACCATACACTGCCAAGGCCAAGAGAATGACAGGCGATCATGATATTTTCTGCCGCACAGGCTGCATCTAGTATTCCATCTTTATTACGTCTTTCGTTGGATATCAGTATCATAAGCGGCGGCTCACCGAAGCCATGGAAAGACGTTTTCTCACGGGCAGCAATTCTGCCTGTCAGTTCTTTCAATGAACGTATCTCATCTCTGTCGGAGATCACCGTAAACATTCTTGTACGTGTATTTCTGCCTGACGGTGCTGCTGTTCCTGTCTCTGCAAGAAGTCTTACTATATCCTCAGGAACAGTTTCTTCAGTGAAGTCCCTGACACTTCGTCTGCCAAGTATTGCACTTATTACAGGATTACAATTATTATTCTGTCTCTCATACATTGCTTTCAGCTTTTTTCGTTCTATCTTTCCCATAGAATTGTGAGGTATATTATCAGTAATAATAATATCACGTGGCAGCTTCATATATTCCAGATTCCGTGACATATGTTTTTTTATCTCATCGACGGTTATTGTCCTGTCTTCCATCGGTTTGATATATATTACCGGTACTTCGCCAAACATATTATCCCTGACACCCACACAAACTGCTTCTTCGATATCTCCGTAACCAAGTGCGGTATGCTCTATCTCAGACGGAGATATCTTTTCACCTCCGCAGTTTATTATATCGTCAGCTCTTCCTTCAAAAAATACATATCCGTCCTCATTAATGCTGACTATGTCTCCCGTAAGCAGCCAGCCATCATGAAATACAGCTTCTGTCAGCTCCGGAGCTCCTATGTATTCGCTCATTACCATTTCACCTTTTAATGCCAGTCTGCCGCTAATGTTATTTTTACGGGATATATTTCCGTCTGCATCTGCAACTGCTGCTTCAGCACCGTTTATAGTCCTGCCTGCTGAATATGTATTTTTATCCTTTGAAACGTTTATGAAAAGAGCTCCGCCTGTTTCAGTCGAACCCCATGTATTCAGGATATCTGTGTTTTTTAGCAGTTCACGCAAACGCTGACGCATATTCAACGGAAGTGCTCCTGCACTGAATTCAATATATCTTAGTCCGCCAAGAATATCTGCTGTTTTTTCCTCACCAAGCTGAGACAGCATCATTTCTATCCCCACTGTTATATACGCAAGTCCTGTACAGTGGTTCTTTCGGATATTTCGTTCCAGTTCATCGAAGAAAAGTGCCCCGTTCTGTAAAACCACCTCTGCTCCTGCATAAAGCGCAGAACGGAATACCCTTAGTCCATATGAATGGCTGAGAGCGATGGGGATAAGTATCACATCATCGCTTTTTATTCCTACACCATCATATGTCATCTGTATATTGGCACTTATACTTCTGTAAGTATGCACAGCACCCTTTGGCTTTCCGGTAGTACCTGTTGTAAAAATGATCTCTGCTGTTTCATCTTCATTTGGCAAAACGAAATCAAATTCTCTGAATTCCTCTGTTATATTATCGGTTATATCAGCATAAGTCATTACCCTGACCTTATCTGTACTGATGTTTTTTTTGCGGCTGAGTGATATGAATATGTCAGCATCAGCCGTTCTGAGCAGTTCCTCAGCCTTTTCGTCACGCAATGACCTGTCAATCGGTATACTTATACCGCCTGAGGCTTGTACTGCTATAAATATAATTGCAAAATCGACAGAGGAATCAGCACTTATAACGACCCTGCTCTCTCGTTTCATGCCGTTTCTGCAAAGAATATCCGCAGCTGAGCATATCCTTTTCCACAGTACACCGTAGGTAACACTGCCTTTACGGTCGGTAACAGCTATTTTATCGGGAATTTCCTGTGCTTTTTCCTGTATTATTTTATAGAGAATGTTCATAGCTTCATTCCTCCGAAAGCTGCTTTGAAATACACCTTGAAAGCTCGTTGACAGTTGGATTATCATAAATCTGATAGATATCAAATTCAATACCGAACATCTCATTTATAGCTATTGACATCTGCTGTATGAGCAATGAATTTCCACCAAGATCAAAGAAATCCTCGTCTCCGTCAATTTTGCTGTCAAAGTCAAACAGTCTTCGCCATATTCCCTCCAGCTTTTCATTTACAGGATCGTGGATATTCTCACCGGTTTCACTGACTGTCGGCTCAACTGCATCATAAGTGACATTTTTATCTTCTTCAACAATTGGTTTAAGCTCAGTCTGATTCGTCACCGTATTATCTTTTATCCTGCTTTCTGTTGTCTTTGCATTGACAGGACGATTTGAAAGTGACTTATCAAGCTCCCAAAAATGTTTTTTCTCGAAACAGTATCCGGGAAGTGATATCCTTTTTGTTTCAGTACCTCTATAAAATTCATTCCAGTCAATATCACCGCCGCTGTTATAGTAAGCAATAATGAATTTCTCAAGTCCTTTCGTATCTGAAACATCATAGATACGAATATTTCTTGACAGATCTTTCAACTTTGTGATATCTCCGCCTATTACCGCAACTGCTGTCCTGTCTTCAAGTTTTTCAAGATATCCCCTGATTTTGGTATAATCATCATCAACAGGTTCGGACTGCGGCAGCTTTTCCTCGGTTATCCTGTCAGCAGCAAGATCTATTACTGCTTTTCCTGTTTTATCAGCTAGTACAGTATCTGCCTTTATCTTAATTGATGTAAGGAAACTGTATACGGCATATTTTATGTTGATATCCTCATCTTCGGAAACTCTGCGGAATTTATTCTCAATTCCCGGAAACTCGCCTGAAAAATCGGAAATTCTTATTTCATTGGCTTTTGTGTGCTTCATAAGAAAAACAGTGTTCAGTTTTCTCGGTTCGGCATATGTCACCATTTCAAGCTGTTCTTCAAGTTCTGCAATATCATCTGCAGCAACCATTCTTCTGAGTGCATAGTCATCACGTCCGCTGTTAAGAGTGAAGCAAACAGACTCAAAAGGCTCATTATGCACGGATATGTGACTGATAACAGACTTTTTGTATTTCTCAAAAGAATACGGTGTCATTGCGGAAAGTTTTACAAGACTACGTTTGGGAACTGTTCTTTCATTTTCTGAAACATGATAATTCTCAGCTACTATATGAGCATTGGTTCCGCTTAATCCGAACGAATTTATACCAACAGTTCTGCGGATACCTTTATCCCATTTTTTTATTTCTGCAAGTGGTTCAAGTGCAGAGTGTTCAAAGTCAATAAGTGGACTTGGAGATGTAAAATTGCTTATAGGATAAGTTACTCCGTTCTTAAAACCAAGCATAACTTTTATAAGTGAAGAAAGACCTGCCGCATAGGAAAGATGACCTATATTGGATTTAACCGAGCTTAACAGTATATGTGAATCACTGCTGATACCGTTCTGTTTCAGGCTTCGGTCTATACTTGCTGCCTCAACAGTATCTCCGATTGTCGTTCCTATACCGTGTCCCTCTATTTCGGTTATCGTCTTGGGATCAATGCTATTCCATGCTTCACAGATAACCTCGCTCTCTCCCACTATACTTGGCATTGATGGTGATTCAGATCTTCCTCCGTCACCATTTACTGCACCGCATTTCAGTACGCCATAAATGTGGTCGCCGTCACGTTCCGCATCTTCAAGTCTTTTCAGAAGAACGCAACCTGCTCCCTCTCCCAGTGCAACACCATCAGCGGCTGCATCATATGGTCGGCTTTTGAATGTTGGTGAAGAAAGTCCGAATACATTATAGTTGTTATCGACCTGCGGTATATTCAGATTGACAATCACTCCGCCCACAAGACCGAGATCGGTCTCATGAACAGTGAGCTTCGTACACGCATCATGAACTGATACCAATGCAGATGAACAGCCAGAATCAAGTATGGCATTTGCTCCTCGCAGATCAAGAAAATGTGCTATCCTTCCGGGTGCCATTGATGGCATATTTCCTTTAAGAGATACTCCGGTATGCCTTTTTATCATAGTGCCGTATATATTCTGAGTGGTCGCAAGATATACAGAGCACCTGCTTCCCCTGATCTGCTTCAGTGAATATCCTGCATCAAGAACTGCAAGAACTGCCATTTCCATTGATATTCTCTGCTCAGGACTGAGATATCCTGCCTCTTTTTCTGATATTCCGAAAAATTCATTGTCAAAGCAATCAATATCGTTCATGAAGCCCATGTCAACATACTTGTTTTTTCTGTCGAATCCCATAAGCTCAAGTCTTTCATCAGGAATCATGACTATGCAGTCACGCTTTTCCGCAAGTACCTTACTGAATTGCTCCAGATCGTCAGATTGGGCAAATTTACCACTCATGCCTATTACGGCAATATTATTGTAATTCAATTCTATTTCCTTTCATTTATGCATTATATCATAATTATATTATCGTTTGTTTCACTGACTGCATCGTCAGGTTTAATAAGTGATGTGATCAATCTTACACTGGGATTGTCATAGAAATCAGCAACCGTAAATGCTGTACCGAATTCCTCATTTATCCTGTCAATAAGACTGATAAGTTTAAGAGAATTACCTCCGACCTCGAAAAAGCTGTCAGTAGGAGCAAGATCGCTTATCATAAGCACTTTTTTCCATAGATCAATCATGCGTTTTTCAAGTTCTGCATCGGATACAGGGACATTCTCCTTCTTTCTGTTTATCAGCTCGGCATTTCCTGATGACTTCACTGTTATATCTTCAGTTGCGGTATAGCATATCTTAGTAACCATTTCATTTGCTGTTGTGTCAAAAAGTACAGCATATGTTCTGTGAAGTGACTGATTATCAAGATCAAGACCAATAACTGAACGTCTGATATCCATAGAGAGTACTGCTTCAGCAGAGGTCACACCCTGTCTGCCCTTTATCAGATGATATCCTGCATACTCAGCTGATATATTGTCATTATCCGTATCATAACGGCTGAGTCCTCTATTCTTCCATTTGCTCCATGCAATGACATAATATCTGTTCTTATCGCATGACAGCTTAAAATCGTATATATATCTGCTTGCAGCGGAATAGGTGCTGTAAGACTGACCGCCAAGTATACCTGTCACGCTTGTGAAGGCTATAAGATCAATGTCCTCTCTGCTGCTCAGGAAATGATCTATATCAGCAAAAGCAGCCTTTACAGATGTAAGTTCACAGCTAATTTCCTCTGCCGATTTGCTGACTGCAAGGAACTTTTCCTTATTGGACGGATCATAATTCTCAGGACCTGCCGACAGGAATGAAATTATGCCGTTTATACTACTGTTACGAGAAATATCGTCGAGAACTGCTCCAAGCTGTCCTGCCTCAGTAATATTACAGCTAATATAAGTTATGTGTGTATCTTTGCTGAATTCGGAAAGCTGTGATCTCACTTCAGCCTCACTTCTTCTTCCTATGATATAAAGTGAAGCAGCGTAATTATTGGCAAGTCTCTTGGCGAACAGTGAACCTATTCCTCCGAATCCGCCGATAAGCACATATGTACCATTTCTGACAAAAGGTGTACGTACAGGCTTTTTATCATCAATGTCTATCCTGTAAAGCTTTTCAACTGCTCTTTCAGAACCATTCCTGTATACAACACTGTTTCTGATATTCTTCTTTGCTGCATCGTTAAGCTCTTCCATAAACTCATTGTCTGATATATTCCCGTTGTATACAACTGTTCTTATTCTTATACCGCTGTTTTCCTGTACCAATGCTGCACAGAAGCCCTTGATCAAAGATGCTGACGGATCATCAGCAGATACTGCCACAACAAAGCTGCCTTCAGCTTTTTCCGCAACATACCTGCTGAGATATTCAAGTTTATCAAAATGTCCGTTATTTTCAGAACTGCTTTCAAATCTGATTATTCTTTCAGTTTCCGATATACCTGCTCCCGAAAGCTCTTCCTTTTCAGTAACGGTTCCGCAGAACCACATAGGTATCCTGTCCTCACCACCGGTAGCCTGTGCTTTCAGTTCACCGTTCATGAATTTCTTAACAAGCAGCTTTTTCTCGATCTTGCCAATAGCTGAACGTGGTATCTCATCAACTGGTATCGGAACAAGATAATTAAAGCTGAATCCGTATGAACTTATCATTATTCTCGTTATCTGATCCTGAATGGTTTTTCTGTGAGACTTATCACTTTCTCCATAGAATATGACAACCTGATCCTGATTGGTTTCTTCGTCTTTTACTGCCGATACTCCGACTGTACCGGTTTGAACAAGATCTATTTCCTCAATTTTTTTTTCGACCTCAAGGCAGCTGACATTTACGCCGTTTACAATTATTATTTCCTTGTTTCTGCCTGTGATAATGACCTCGCCTTCTTTTATCATGGCAAGATCACCCGTATCGAACCAGCCGTCCTCTGTGAATGAACGGGCATTTTCCTCGTCAAGCTCATAATAGCCTGTGAATACCGCTTCTCCCTTTACCTGAAGGCGTCCTATATCTCCCATATTTACGGGAACATTGTCAGGATCTGCTATTCTTACATAGTTACCGGCAAACAGAGTTCCGACAGCAACCGAGTTATTGTACTTTATCTCGCCGAAACGCTCCGATGAAAGGATACCCGATGTAGTTTCTGTCATTCCCCAGCACGGATTCATACAAGCTCTGTCAAGTCCTTTTTCTGCCAACAATCTGAGCAGCTCATCGCAGGAGTTATAGTTGATAGCTTCTCCGCCATTAAGGATATGCCTTACCGAACTGAGGTCTATATCCATATCCTTTATTGTATCCTTATGATCCAGAAGCATACCATACGCAAAATTAGGTGCCCATGTAGATGTAACTCTGTATTTATCAATAAGTCTGAGCCATAAAAGCGGATCCTTCAATATCTCCACTGACTCTGTTTCTATTTGCATAGCTGCTGTGGCAACACCCTCAATATGAGACATTACCAGTCCACCCACGTGTTCCAGCGGCATCCAGTTCATAAGCACCTCATTATCCGTAACATCGGGATAATGCTCTATATATCCGAGAGTGCGGCAGATAATCCTGTGATGATGTATCTCTACGCCCTTCGGAAGTCCGGTACTTCCTGAAGTGAACATCATCATAACAGGATCATATTCATCTATATCCACAGGTGTGAATGTATTTCCTTTTTCTGAAAAAATATCCTCTGCACTGAGTACATTCATTCCGCAGTTCAGCTTTGAAAGGCTGTCATACTCTGCATCTCCTCCCACAACATCAGGACAATGAGCTATTTTCCATACATTTTCAAGTCTTGTTCTTGCAGATGACTTTTCAAGGAAATTATAGTCCTGCGGCGGAAGCAGAGGAAGTGCTGTCATACCTGCCATAGCTATTCCCCAGAATAAAACGATGATATCAAGCATCTCAGATATCTCCAGTATCATTCTGTCACCTTTTTTGTAGCCCATCGCCTGTAAGTTGGCTGCAACTGTTTCTGCCTGTTTCCAGAGTCCCTTGTATGTTGTATTCTTTTCAGCACCGCCGTTTCTGATAGAGATAAGTTCTGTATCCGGCCGCTTTTCAACTGCTGTTCTGAGGATATCAGTAACAAGACGCCATTCTGTTTCGGGAAGTTTTCCGCCATCAAGGAATGACGGTTCAGTTACCTCACAGTTTTTTTCCTCATTTTCAGCTGAAGATGTTACACTTGTTATATGGCAATATTTCTTTCCTGCATTACTTCTTTCCGCAGTAAGATCATAGGAAATAACATCACTGCTCATTCTTACGTTATTTATAGTTTCTTTAGCTTCTGAAAGTATATCAAGAGCAAGTTCAGCAAGTCTTTCTCTGTCTGTAACACCGTTTGTCAGCGGATATTCTCCCAGTCTTATCCAGAAAGGTTTAGAAAGTGTTACACTTCTGAGAGCAGCATCAAGTTTTTCAGTATCTGCCTCCGACGACGAGGTATAGAATATAAAAATATAATCGCCGAATACTATCACTTCAGGTTCAGTGATATGGCCATCGCTGCTTATGATATCGACTATATCAGATGAAGGCTCCGATATCCTTGATACATTTATACCTTCGATACAGTCAGATATTTTTACGGTTTTATCGGAAAGAAGATTACTAAGAATCATTCCGCATACCTCTGACACACTGTCAAGACGCTTCTGAGTGAATCGTGATGCTCTGGCAGAAAAATCAATACCATAACCATTTTCAGAATCGTTAACATATCCCATAAGATCAAACTGCATTACGCTTTCATGCTCTGCTCTCTGAGTCTTCATGGTAACAACAGAGTTTTCGTCAGTTTTTCTGCCTGTGAGCATATCGCTGCGAAGGGCAAATGTGCTCTGAAAAATAGGGTTATACCCGGTTTCTCTCTTGAGTTTAAGATCAGAAGCCATTTCATCAAGCTGATATGAGCCGTGATCAAGTCCTCCTATCACCCGCTCATGTATCTGTGCAAGGAACTTGTCCTTTTCGATTTCAGTATCAATATCAGCAAATATTGGTATAGTATTGGAATAAAATCCAATTATGTTTCTCCATCTTGCATCATCTCTGTTCAGAACAGGCGTTCCAACTGCTATGCTTTTCTCTCCGCTGAATACAGAAAGAGTCAGCACATAGGCAGCAATATAAAGACTGTAAGGAGAAATGTATCTGCTGCGGCAGAATTCATCTGCAGCCGACTTATCGGTAAGTGCAAGATGATGATATACCGATTCTGCTGACATTTCAGTTTTTTTGTGAAGATCGGCAGGTATCTGAGTGTAGATATTTTCTTTTCTCAGAAGTTCTTCCCAGTATTTTCTGTTTGCTTCAAACTTCTCAGAGGAACGCTGTGATTCAAGAGCATATTCATAATACTGATGAGTTGCTCCCGGAAGTTCTTTTCCCGACATTACAGCCTCATAGCACTCCAGAAGCTCGTTTTTCAGTATATTCGCCGACCAGCCGTCAAAGAAGATATGATGTACCGTTATAAGCAGTATGTATCTTCCGTCAGCAGTTTCGATCAGTACAGTACGTACAGGAAGATCTGCTTCAAGATCAAATACTTTTTGATATTCCTCCAGATATAACTTGTGTATACTCTTTTCATCTGATGCTTCCGTTTCATTCAGATCAGGAACAGCATCATTGTCAACTATCTGGAATGCTTCACCCGAAAGCTCTAAAATACGGCTTTTGAATACCTTCTGTCTGCTGAACAGCTGCAAAAGAGCCTTTTCCAGTATGTTCCTGTTAAATTTTCCGTCTATATCTATGGAAAATGTTACATTATATTCTGATTTGTTCTGTGATGTCTTATATAAGAACCACATTCTTCTCTGCTCCGGAGAAAGCGGATATATACCAAATTCTTCTCCGGAACTTCTGATCCTGTCAAGCAGTTTTATTTTCCCTGCTTCATCAAGTTCCTGATATCTATTTTTTATATTTATCATGACATTTTCTCCTGTCTGAATATCTTTTCTGCAAAATCAACAAAACGTTCTCTGTAAGTATTTATCGTATCTGCATTCATATATTTTACACTGTAAGTAAATGCACATTCTGCCACATCTCCGTAAACCTTAACAAGAAAACCTATATCCTGATTTACCGAAATATTGATATGATCTGTTCTTCCGAACAGTGCATCATCTGCCTCACTATCCGTTACTTCATTTTCAAGATAGTTATAGAGAATATGAAACGGCAGGTACATTTTTTCTCTCGGTTCACCAAGCATTCTTACTATCTCACTGAATGGAATATATTTTCTGTCAAGATACTTTACCGTTATGCGCTGTATCTCAGAAACTATCTCAGAAAAGCTGCTGTATTTTTCAATATCTATGCTTATCATCTCAAGGTTTACCATAAGTCCCATTACATCAAAATCTTCCTTGCTGCGCTGAGAAAAAGGAGTACCTATTGCTATTTTTTTCTGCTGTGACAGCTTTGAAAGAAACATTATGAACAAAGCCATAAAGCCATGATACAAAGTCGCATTTGCTTCTGCACACATATTTCTGAGTACATCAAGCTTTTCCTTTTCAAATATTATTTTTTTGCTTCCCTGTCCGTCAATACAGCTTCTGTCCATTATTCCCTCATCGGGCAGATGCAGAAAATCGCTTGTTCTGATAAGCTCTGTGAACTCTGCTTTTTCCTCTGATGAAAGCACCTCATGGCTCTTTTCTGTAATACAGTAACCATAGAACTTAGCCGTTTTTTCCGATACAGTAATTCTGTGCTGCGGCTTTTCATTATTGAGATAACAGCGCTTGACCTCATAAGCAAATATCTTTGCAGATCGGTCATCGGTTATGATATGATGTGTCTTGGTGATGAAATAGTGCTTATCCTCTCCTGCGCTGATAAGATCAAACTCAGCAAGCTGCTCTCCCTCTATGGGGATGACTGTAACAGCTTCCTTTCTGAAAATCTCGTTGAGCTGCTCCTCACTATCTGCTTGGATATAGTTTACAGGAATAATATTATCAAAAAACACTTGCTGGTATGGATTGCAGTTTTCATCTGTAAGAATTCGGCTTTTGACTATATCATATATTTCCTCTGCTCTTTCAACAGCATGAGAAAAACGCTCCTTGTCTATTTTCCCCCTTATCTCAGTACAGGTGCAGAGCGTATATCTTTCATTGTGTTCAAGGATAGATTCATACCATACGCCTGTCTGTGCATATGAAAGAGGCGCTTTAACAGGCAGCTCATTTATTTCAGCTGATTCATCAACGGCAGTCATGCTGTCTATCAGTTCCATCATAAGTGCAGGTGTTGCGTGTTCATAAACATAATAAAGCTCTATATCCACACCGAACTCTTTATAAATTCCCATGAGCAGCCTTGAAGCGGATATAGAATTTCCTCCCATTACGAAAAAGTTGTCATCGGCTGTAAGCTCTGTTCCCAGAACTTCTTTATAAATTCCGAGAAGTATTTCAAGTCTCTTATCCATTACTTCGTTTCTCCATTCGCTTTTTCATCGCTTCCCTGCGTTTGGCAGCATTGCTTTCCTGTTTTTCATCATCATTGTCTGCTGCTCCGTTTTCAATATATTCTGTCAGCTGTCTGACAGTCGGATATTCCATAAGCTTTACAAGGCTGACCTCTACACCAAGTTTTTTCTTTATAAGAAGCATCAGCTTTACAAGCAGAGCTGAATGTCCTCCCGATTCAAAGAATTTATCGTCAGGACCTATGCTTTCAAGTCCCAGAAGCTCTCTTTCAATCTCCAGAATCGTTTTACCGATATCTGTCATTTGTTCTTCGTCTGTATCCTTATGATGAAAAGTAAGGGCGTTACGGTTTATTTTTCCGTTTGGCAGCTTCGGGAAAACATCAGTGAACTCCCATGCTGTCGGTACCATATAATCAGGCAGATTAGCTCTTGCAAAGCTTTTTATCTCATCAGCCGCAGGAGCGCCCTCAGGAATTATATGCACACCTATTGACTTTGTGCTGTCAGATACTATTACAGTTGCAAGTGCTCTTCTTACCCTGTCACACTGTTCAAGTTTCAGTTCTATTTCTTCCAGATCTATACGTTTACCCGATATCTTGATCTGGTTGTCGATCCTTCCGAATATATCAATCTTTCCGTTTTCACGGTAGCAGCCCAGATCACCGGTGTTATACATACGTATATTCATTGTCGGGTGCATTATAAATGAACGCTTTGTCAATTCATCATCAAGATAGCCCTCAGCAAGTGAATCGCCGCTGTTGTATATCACACCCTTTTCATCTAACGGGCAAACTCTGAGTTTTTCATCAAGAATAAAATACTGTGTATTATCAGTTGGTCTGCCATATGGAAGTTTACCAGATAAATATTCTTCATCGGTAACTTTGTTCAGAATATTAAATATCGTTGCTTCCGTAGGTCCGCCATCTGTGTACAGAACAGCATTTGGCAGATACTTCTTCGCTCTTATGTACATATCAGGCTTTACAAATTCTCCGCCTATAAGTATATTTTTCAGTGATGGAACAGCTGTATCCATTGCTTCAAGAGTATCAAGCAGCATACCGAAAATCGTAGGCACTGTGCTCCACTGAGTTACCTCATATCTGTTCATCAGCTCCACCCAGCTTTCAGTATCCCTGACATTTTCCGGATATATAAGCGTACCTCCGAGGAGAAGCATGGTCATAATATCATAATTGCCAAGATCGTGGCATATATTGGTAACTCCTATCAGCTTATCTTCAGGGACATATTTGCATATACGCCATATACATTCAAGTATGTTCAATATACTGCCGCATCTTATCTTTATACCCTTTGGTTTACCGGTAGAACCTGATGTGTATATTATCATTGCAATGTCGTCATATCCGCTTTCTTTTGCCGACGCAGGTTCAGCCGAAATCTCAGAAAGTGCTGCATAGCTGATTATTTCAGCACTTCCGAATATTTCAGTATATTTTTCTTCTCCCACTTCTTTTCTGTATGTATTTATACGTTCCATACAGTCCTCATCGGTAACAATGAGCTGTACATCTGATAAGCGTATACACTCTCCAAGACGGGCAGCAGGATAATCGTATTCAATAGGAGCGTAGGTGATGCCTGAATACATACAGCCTGCCGCTATAACTGCCTGTTTACAGCACTTAGGAAGTATCATGGCGATTCTTCGGCAGTTTTTTACCTTTTTCAGTATCGCTCCCGCAATATTCAGTGAGTATTCTCTCAGCTGTGAATACGTGCACTTGTTTTCTCCGCAGATAACCGCATTCTTTTCACCATATCTTCTGTAAATATCATCAAGTATGATGCAGAATGGTCTGTAATCCTGTTTGCGGTATGTATCATTGATACTATTTATTATTTCAATATCTTTTTCACTCAATAATTCAGATTCAAAGTTTCCTTTTTTCAGAACATAATACATTTATTTTCTCCCGATCATATGCCTTCAAACAGGCTGTCTATACTTTTGTAGTCAACTGCAACAGCTGCTTTTTCTTTCACTGCTGATGTACTGCTTCCTATATATCCTGCCAGTGCACTTACACTGTTGTATGTATAGAAATCATTTACTTTCAGTTCTTTTCCCAGAGTCTCATGAATCTTGGATTTTATTATCAGTATGGAAAGTGAGTCCAGACCGAGTTCAAAGAAATTCTGACTTCTGTCAATGCTTTCCTTTGATATGGTGCTGCATATGATCTCAGCAATTGCATCGGCTGTCGGATCGCTTTTCACTTTTTCTTCTGAAACAGTTTCTTTTTTTACAGATCCAGCTTTCCTTGTGATCTCTCTGTCTGCGGAAGCGTACATAGATGCATATGCCGTTTTTCTTCCTGTAAGTATTCCGACTTCACGTCTGCTTCCGTTATATCCGCCTGTGACTACCGAAACATCAATAAAACCGGAATTATTGTACACATCTTTCCACATCTGCTCATTGAGGATTATTGATCTGCCTTTTCTGAGCGGGTCGTTATTGTAGTTCCACCATCCGGGAGCATAGCCGAATATGAGCTGCTGAAGATCTGATATCCAGAAACTCTGTACCATTATCATATAACCAAGAGGCTTTATCAGTTTTTTCAGATTCGCCACAGAATTCATAACATTGCTCGTTGCCTGTATTACATCAAGCCCAATAACAATATCAAAGTATGAAGTATCAAATCCTTCCGATACCGGATCTTTTTCTATATCATAAACTTTGAATACCATATTTCTGTATCCATTCGACTCAGCATATTTCTTTCCGTCTGCAACAAAGCTGCCGCCGATATCAGTGAACCAGTATTCCACATCCATGTCTTTCAGCTTTTCCATAAGTTTCCATGTCAGTTTTCCCGTACCTGATCCTATTTCCAGAATACGTACCTTTTTCTTGCTTTCACTGCATATTTTTGCTATAACATCAGGAACTACCACAAGAACGGTATTTTTCAGTGATACCTCAGGTACAGATTTTCCTACCTCATTAAGCATATTGAATGTACCGTCAGGATATATTATCTCATTTCCTGCACGTTTGCCTGAAAGAACATCGCTGTATGCCTCTGCACACTCATGGAGCAGTTCAAAGTATCTTCTGAACTCAGGGCATTTTTCAGAGGAACGTTCCAGCTGCTTTGCTCCGTCAGCTGTATCCAGTGCATTTTCAAAAATGTACGCTTCATCGTCTTTACGTGCCAGACCGTTTCTGTATAAAAGCTCTGCCATAAATTGTGCGAATGCCTCATAATAGCCGGATATACCACAAGCACTATATATATCGTTAAGAGTGTATTTTTTTCCGGACACAATTCCTCTGCAGTGGAAATAATCCATTATCTCAGCCACACACAATGCGCTTCCCGCTTCATCAAGTCCTTCAATATCCTTCGATTCCTTTATATCGTCTTTCTTATCCTGAACTGCAAGAAGCTCATTAAAATATAAAACATCTTCTCCTGTAATATCAAGTTCAGATGATGCAGGATAGAACTCTTCCAGACGGTTGAATGTATGCTTATCGAAGCTGTAAAGCGGAAGTCTGATTCTTATCGGATTATCCTCCGGAAATACCTTACTCATATCAAAAGGAAGATCATTTCTCCAAAGCTCTCCAAGCAATCTGAGGAATCCACACCATTCATGAACTGTATCCGTATCGTCCTCAGGCAGTTTCAATGCACATATGGAAATAATATTCTCATCTGAGCCATAATCACGCTTTACAAAAGAACTCAGCGAATCATTTGCGGCTGTTTCTATACAGAAGTATCCCTTGCTGCTATCCTTTATCACATCACGGAAAGCATCGGCAAAAAGAGTGCAGTTTTCCATAAGACCTATCCAGTAATCAGCATCAGCTATTTCACTTTCATTTACTATTCTTCCGTAATATGTAGATGAAACAGTGAATCTCGGCTTATGAAAAGTTATATCACTGAAACACTGACGGTATTCATTCTCTATCGCTTTGAATACTTTGGTATGTGCAGGACGGTTTGCGTGCATAGTAGAGAAGAAGCACTTTTCTTTTTTCAGTATTGTCACTGTTTTTTCATAGCTTTCATCATCTGTACAGGATATGACTATCCTGTCATGTGCATTTATACAGGAGATATATGCATTCTCCGGAAGAAGCTTCTCAGCTCTTTCAGGCTCGATCGCAGCTGTTACCATATGTCCTGCAGGAAGTTTTTGAATGAGTTTCATTCTGCGATATACCAGCTTGAGTGCATCTTCTATGCTGAGGATACCGCTATATGCCGCCATAGAGTATTCCCCGAGGCTGTGACCAACTACCTTATCGGGGATACAGCCAATTTCTTCAATTGCCATTGCAGCTGAGTAATTGGAAGCAGTGATCTTCAATGACAGATCTTCGTCCTCTCCTGTATTCGTAAGATCATATTCTCCATTGGTGATATCAAGAACTATATTGCGGCAGATATCGAAATATTTTCTGAAAACAGGAAATTCCGCATATATCTCTTCGGCAAGATGATGATTAGCTGCACCTGCTCCGCAGAACATAAAGATTATCTCTTTTTTATCGGCAGCTATGCGCTTATCAAAAGAGATATGCTCTGTACCGTTTTTGCCGGTAATAAAGTAAGCACGTTCACTTAGTTTCTGACGTTCACTGAAAAGACTTCGTGAGATACTTTGTGAATAATCTATGTTATCATATACAAACTGACGAATAATATCAGTGTTTCTTTTCAGAGCTGAATTGGTCTTTGCCGAAACCACAAACAGCTTCTCCCTGTTATCCTTGTCTTTTTCCGCAGATTCAGAGCTGTATTCTTTAAGAATGATATGTGCATTTGCTCCGCCTATGCCAAATGAACTTACAGCTGCATGATACAGCCCCTCACCGTCCAGTCTGACTGCTTCTTCATTTATCTGACACACGCTGCTCGAAACAACATCGTCTTTCAGAGAAGTGATATTTATATGCGGCGGGATCAGTCTGTTTTTAAGTACAAGAACTGCCTTGATAAAACCTGCTATACCTGCTGTAAAATTCATGTGTCCGCAGTTGTTTTTCACAGAACCGATATATATTTTGCTATTGCCACCGCCATATACCTCATTGATAGACTGTATCTCAATTGAATCACCTATCGGAGTAGCTGTCCCGTGAGTTTCTATATAATTTATATCCTCAGGCTTTATCTCAGACATTTCAAGTGCTGCCCTCATAACACCTGTCTCACCGGCAATACTCGGTGCAGTAAAACTTGCCTTTTTGTTTCCGTCACACCCTATGGCACTGCCTTTTATAACTGCATATATGTTATCGTTGTCTCTTACAGCATCTGTCAACCTTCTGAGAACTACAATAGCTGTACCGTTTGAAGGAACTATTCCCGATCCTGCCTTATCAAATGCCCGTACATAACCGTCGCTTGAAAGTACCCCCTCAAGATGATCGTAGCACTCCTGATCAGGATTTATATTTGAAGAACCTGCAAGCATAACATCGGCCTCATAGTTCAGCAGTGAACTACACGCAAGATGCACGGCTGTAAGAGATGTCGCACAAGCAGTTGAAATCTGAAGAACAGGTCCGCAGAGATCAAGTTTATAGGCAACTCTTGCAGCAGCGGAGTCACCGAGATAAACTATATCCGAAATCTGTTCCCTGAAGGAAGGATCAGCTGCTATCATCTTAGTTCTATACTCGTTTGGTGGAGCTCCGCAAACTATACCAACTGTTCCGGCGCTGACATCAGGTCTGATCCCTGCATCTTCCATAGCATTATATGCAGTTTGCAGCAGTATCCTTTCCTGCGGAGAAGTAAGTTCCGACTCACTATCACCCATATCAAAGAAAATATTGTCAAAATCAAACGGATCAGAAACAGCTCCGAATGCATACTTTCTTCCGCACTATATCCATATTTCTTCGTGCGTGTGATAAAGTCCTCGCCGTTCACAAGACCGTTCCAGAAATCCGAAACATTGTCTGCTTTCGGAAATTTAACTGCCATTCCGACAACTGCTATATCAAGCTCTCTTATATCTTTCACAGCTCAACCTCCCTCATTATTTCTCTGCAAACCTCTTCTACACTGCTATTGATAAAAAAGTGACCGCCGTCAAAAAAACGTATATTAAAGTCATTGGTAAACTGTTCTATTTCTTCGGTCTCTATCTCTGATATCTCCGCATCATCTCTTCCTGCAAAAGCTCTTACTTTACAGTCAAGCTTGTAAGGCTCACAGATATATCTTTCAATAAGATCATAATCATTCTTGATTATGGGAAAATAGCTTTCCATATACATATGCCTTATCTTTTCATTGCTAAGAAGTTCATCGTCTATACCGCCAAGATTCCTGATATATTTAAAAAGTGCCTCATCTTCCAGTCTGGATACAGGAATATTCTTTTTCCTTCTTGTAAGAGAGGTTGCCGACATAAAAAGCACTTTTGGCTTTTTTCCACTTCTTTCGATTATCCTCTTTGTAACTTCATATGCGACCATTCCGCCCATACTATGTCCGAAAACCGAAAAGCTGCGGTCAAGTTCATCTTTGATACCCTCATATATCATATCTGCAAGTTGATGTATTTCATTTACAAGCGGCTCACCCATTCTGCTTTCTCTTCCCGGAAGCTGAACAGGGCATACACTTATCTTATCACCGAAATATTTCTGCCAGTCACGGAAAACCGTTGCACCGCCTCCGGCGTATGGTATACAGAACAGTTTGTGATCCGCCTCGATGCTGTTCTTAGTCTTTAATATCCATTTGTTCACAGATATTACCTCCATTAATAAAATTGTCTTTCCGTTTATAAGCTTAATCAGCTTTGGTTATCAGATATCCTTACTACAAGTCTGCCTGATGCACTTTTTCCGTTCATAAGATCCATGTGTGCCTTTGCAGTTTCCTCAAAAGCATACACACGTTCTATGGGCATTTTTTTATTGTTCTTCTCCATTATTTTCAGATACTCCTGCACCTCATAGCCGCAGCAGACATGACTCCCCTGTATTCTTTTCAAATGCATCCATAAATGCCGCAGATCGAAAGTTCCTGCATATCCCGTAGTTGCTCCGCAGGTAACCACCATTCCCTTTTTGGCACACAGGAACAGCGATAGTGCCATTGTGCTTTCTCCGGGGTGTTCGATCACAATAGCAGGATCCTGTCTTTTTCCTGATACTTTCCATATATCACGCCGCATTTTCATTGCATTGTACAACCATTTATCATACTCGCTGCTGCGAAGCATCTCAGGAGATACAGGTGCAATATCAGGATAATTCTTTCGGTTGATACAACCAGCAGCACCAAGTTCCATGCAGAGTTTCATCTTTTCTTCATCAGAAACAACAGCTACCGGAATTCCTCCAAGAAGTCTGACAAGTATTATAGCACTTATGCCAACTGCTCCTGTTCCTCCCCATATAAGAACGGTATCTCCCTCTTTTATGCGGTTTTCGCTCCAGTGTGTCAGCATACTGTATACAGTCGAACCAGCTGCCACTGTACAACCTGCTTCCTCCCATGAAAGATACTCAGGCTTCGGGAAGCATTGTGTCTGCTGTACGATGGAATATTCAGCAAAAGCTCCCCAGTTATTCTCATATCCCCATACTCTGAAGCTCCTGCCGGTTCTGGGATCATCAGCCTCCTCGTCTGCATTGTACTGCGCAGAATAGCATATCACCTCGTCACCTGCCTTGAAATCTGTGACATTTTTTCCGACTTTCTCAACTATACCTGCTGACTCAGAACCTGCGATCATAAAATCGACATCATTGCCGTACTGCTTCTGCACTTCAACAACATCTTTCGGATATCCGGCAGAAGCCCATATTCCGTTATGATTCACACCTGCTGCAATATTTCTGACAAGTATTTCATCATCATGCAGCTCACGAAGTCTGACTTCCTCCATACGCATTGCATCTTCAGGAACACCGTATCTTTCCTTTCTTATGACCCATGCTTTCATTTTTTTGTCCATAATTATCTTAATCCGCCTTCATTTTTCCCGATAGTCTGCGCTGAGTAAGTATTGCGGCAATAATAAAGAATACTATTGATATTGCTGCTATTCCCGTAATACAACCGAATGTATCTCCCAGCGAACCTCCTGCCTGAAGTATCTCAATAGCCTTGACCACCCATCTCTGAGGGAAACAGCCACCTATGACACGCATTACCTTCGGCATTGAATTATAATCAAAAAATGCTCCTGAAAATACCGATGTTGGCAGTATTATCATAACAAACAGATTCCAGAGGACATCATCATTTGTCACAAGTGCTGAAAGAAGCAGATTGAAGCAAACTGCAAGAAGATTAACGGAGAGCATGATAATAAGGAAATGCAATTTATGTTCCATTCCGAAGTTGAAATGGAAAATCAGCGCAAATAAGTAATACACCACCGATGATATGAAAGAACATATAAGGAATACAACACCTACACCTGACAGGTATGGAACTGTTCCAATACCGCTCAGCTTTATTCTGTCAGCTATGCCTCTTTTTCTGTCGTTTATAAGCAAAGTAGCAAGTATTGAACCTGTGGATATCATCTTGAATATCAAAACACCCAATGAATTATTGATGGGTATTCCTTTTAAGTCGGCTTTGTTTACAGTAAATTCCGTATCCGATTCATTTCCGCTTATCCGGCTTATGCTCAGATTCACCAATGATCTGATATAATCTGCAATATTTCCCGAATTTTCATCGCAAACTATTTTTACATCAACAGATTTTCCCGAAGCTATCTGTTCACTGGCGTTCTCTCCGATAACAACAGCCAGTTTTATACTGTCCGAAGCAATATCGTCAGCAATGTTTTTTTCACTGACCTTTGTTATTTTCAGATAATTCACATCTTCCAGCATTGCAGTTATCTTCTTACCAGCTTCGCCCTTGTCGTTATTCACAACGCCTATCCTTACAGATGTCTGGAAAGCAAGGAAGAATGAGAAAATAAGAAGCATTGCAACAGGTTCAAGAATAATGGATTTTATGAACTCCCTGTCCTTTTTAAATATGGTTAATGTATTTTTTACTATATTCTTCATGTCTTATCCCTCCGTATCATTGGAAGCATTCTTTCTGAAGGCTGCCGAAGCAAGTACGGTCATCAGTACGCTTATAACCGCACAGCACACTATTGCCCATATTATTGTTGAGGTCATATTTCCCTGCTGAAGCGATATAAGTGCTTTATTTATCCAGTAAAGCGGTGTACACCTCATAAGAACCGAAAGCACCTTTGTAGAATCAAGATATGATGTAGGTGTGAACATTCCGCCGAGAAGTCCGCAAACAAGAGCCAGCATCATTACAGCAGTATTCATTGAATTCTTATTCTTTATAGCAGCGCCCAGAGCAGCACCTATACTTGAAGTAGCCAGTGCAAGAAGAAGGAACATAAGCATCATAAGTAATGTGTATTTTCCCCATTTAATGCCGAAAACTATTAAAGAGAAAAGATATACTATCAGTATCTGAACCACGCCGATAACAAGTCCGACTGCTATCTTGCTGAATACAATAGCATTGACACTTGCTCCCGAAAGTTTTATCCTTGAAGCAGTCTTTAACTCCTTTTCCGAGAATACACTCTTGGCGATTATCATAGCTATATACATCATCATGAAGCTTAGTTCAACAAGTGTATAGTAAGTTTTGGAATCTATACGCTTTATAGGAAGAACCTCCTTTTCTGCACTTAGATCCTTGTTAATAGCTATGTTTTTTATACCTGCGACCTGCTTGAAATACGATCTTATCATTCTGCTGGCATATGGTTCATTATACGGAGAACGGTAGTATTCCATTTTATCGGAAGTTATTGTGATAAGTCCATATGCATCCTGCTTTATGACCTGCTTTTCGGCTGCTACCCTGTCAGCAGCGTTTATTTCCTCAAAAACTATGGTACCATTTCCTGATATAGCATTTTTCAGCACATCAAATTTCTGACAGTTCTCACCGTCAGTCTCCATTATGTAGAGTATTTTACCCGATTTTTCCGATACATCTACTTTTGCACCGATCATCGACTGTAAGGCATAACTCATTATAGCTATAAGCACAACGGGGAAAACAAACATGAAAGCAACATTTCCTTTATTTCTGAAAAACAGCTTTAACTCCTTTTTAAGGCTTTCGGAAAACATTATTCTCTCAGCTCCTTTCCTGTAAGAGCAAGGAAGATCGTTTCAAGATCCTGACGTGATGTGGATATGTCACTTATCTCGATACCATGTTTGTAAGCTGCCTGAATAATAGCATCAAGAGGACGTTTATTGCTGTCATATACACAAACACACTTTTCTCCCACAACAGATACAGAGCTGACTCCGTCGACTGCATTGAGAGTTTTTTCAAGGTTTTGGATATCGTTTATTTCAGACTTTGATAATATCGTTACAGTCTGTTTATCAAGGAACATATTTTTGATATTGTCCTTTTCATCGTTGAGTATGATCTTGCCCTTATCAAGTATAATTATCCTGTCGCATATCGCTTCAACTTCCTCCATGTAATGAGAAGTGTAGATGACAGAAGTTCCCTTTTTGTTGAGTTCCTTTACACTTTCAAGTATATAGTTTCTTGACTGCGGATCAATTCCTACCGTCGGCTCGTCCATTATGATCAGTTTAGGATCATGAACTATGGCACAGGCAATATTGAGTCTTCGTTTCATTCCTCCCGAGTATTCCTTCGCTGCCTTGTTCCTTACATCTTCAAGTCCTACAAATCTGAGAGTTTTTTCTATCCGTTCTTCCTTTTCCTTGCCTGTTATACCGTAAAGAGATACAAAGAATGAAATGTTCTCCTCTGCGGTAAGCTCATCGTATACTGCTATATTCTGAGGAACAAGACCTATATTTGAGGACCATTTGTCAATAGTTGAATTTCCTTCATAGGTTATGGTTCCCGAATCCTTTCCAAGCAGTCCTGCAATCATTTTTATAGTTGTACTTTTACCTGCTCCGTTAGGACCAAGGATACCGTATATCCTGCCCTGTTCAACATTAAAGGAAATATTGTCAACAGCCTTGAAATCCTTATAACTCTTTGACAACTCCTTAACTTCAATAATATTCATAAATAAGACCTCTTTTCTTATATTACGGTCAGATATACAGCCGACCGACTATTAGAATAATCATATCATTATCAGTTCCGTATCATTTCCGCTGAATACAGCCTCAGGTAAAAAGTCGCACAGCTTACGGTCAGGGAAAAGAACCATATTACGCAGTATTTCCAGCAGCTTAATGCCTGTTTCGCTGATTTTATCATCTGTGTAACATTCTGCATTTGCTGTTATGCCTATATTCACCTCATCACTTTTCTCTATACAGGCTAACATAAGACAATCTGTCGGGTGAGGAATTGGTATGCCTATAAATCGTATATCTGATGAGGAAGACATTCTCCTTGTCTGACGTTCATCAATATAACTGACATATATAGGCAGAGAATACAGATTGTCACCTGCAGCAGAGTTTTCAACTGCTTCGCTTGTTATGCCAACCATTTTTCTCAATGCTGAACGATAGCTGTCATTTTTATCCCATGTCAGCCTTGCTGTCAGCATTCTTGTATAATTGCCTGTGGACGAGCTGAACATTCCGTCACGCCTGTCAGAGCTTATAAATCCTACAGCTGTATCAATACTGCCGTACATATCAGCATAGAGCACAGAAAGTGCGGTCATGACTACATTGAATATAGTCGTGCGGTTATTTCTTGCCAACTCATAAAGCATATCACGGCTGATAACAAACTGATGATCTGCTGACAAAGGACTTACAGCAGATTTGCTTATGCTAACAGGCATCTCCAGTCCGTTCATAGCATTTCTCCAGTAGTCTGCCTGTTTTTTATACTCCTCCGTAACGAGCATTTCCCCGCATTTTTCCAGATAATAACCAAATTGTTTCGTATCGTCTGAGCTGTGTATATCCTTGCCAAGATAACAGCCTATCAAGCCTGTTCCCAATGCAGCGACTCCCACAGCATCAGCAACATAGTGATGTACCACCATGCAGATCAAAAAAGACTCAGCCGAAATGAGATAACATCTTATTCTCACAGGAGGTGAACTAAAGATATCTATTTTTTCTGCTGTAAATGCTTTTGCATCTTCAACAGAGTCTGCATAGGCTTCTTCATAAGACTTTCCCGATCTGTCCTGTACAGTGAAATCAATATCTGCTTTATCTGCGATCAATACGGTATATTCGCCGCTGCCGTTCTTGTTCCTTACTCTGCAGCGCATTACATCATTTTCTGCAGTCAGCTTATCTATGGCTTTTCGCATCTTCGCTTCATCAAAGGGATGATCCAGCTCCACACATAAAGGAAGATTCCAGCTGACATCTGAATCTGAACTGATGAAATATCTGCATGACGGTGTAAGATAATACTCCTTTTCTATCTTTATCACCCTTTCTATATGACCTCAAGCAAAGCGCCAACGATAAGATCACGCAGGGCATCGCCAAAGGTGTTAAGATAAAAATGTCCCTCATCAAAAGCTGCCGAGCGGTAGGAATTGATGGTGAACCTTTTCCAGTCATCTACATTCTGTGCCGTCAACAGCTTGTCCTGTGTACCGTATGCTGCTATAATCGGGCATCTGAGCGGTTCAACTGATTCACATCTGTATTCCTCATGAAGCTGTAAGTCTTTTCTTAATATCGGGAGTACATATTTTCTGTATATATCCTGCTTTGCAAAGTCTGCATTTATTATTCCGTCCCCGATAAGATGTTCAGTCATCACTTCATCGGAAGCATCGGTTATTCTGCCCTCAAACATTATGCAAACAGGAGATGCAGAAGATGAAACAAAAAATGCAGACGGGTCTTTTTTCAATGTTTTTCTTATGTATTTAGCAGCCTCATAAGCCACAAGTGCACCTGTACAGTGACCGAAAAATGCAAATGGCACAGAAAAAAGTTCTTCGTTGTCATCAACAAAGTTACGGGCAAGTGAAACAAGTGAATCAGGCATTTCCTCTTTCATTCTCAGCTCACGTATGGGGTATGCAACAGGCAGAATATTTATCTCATCAGGATAAGATGTTTTCCACGGTGCATAATATGATGCACTTCCTCCCGAATAAGGGAAGCAGATCAGATTGATTTTCCCTTTGTCGCTGATACTTTCATAATTGAACCATTTATTTTTTTCCATATCATTCTCCTTAAACAGTAATAAGTCCGCTTATTTCCGATACTGTACCGGTTATATATCCGCTTTTATCTGAAGCGAGATAGCATATCAGATTGGCTATCTCCTCAGGCTTTGCAAATCGCTTTACGGACAAGGTGCTCAGAAGTCCCCTTTTCTGTGCTTCTGAGGCATTCATAAGTGCTTCCGACTCCACAAAACCGGGAGCTACTGCATTAACTGTTATGCCGTATGAGCCAAGTTCCTTTGCCGCAGTGACCGTCATTGATATGACTGCTGATTTAGAAGCAGAATATGCCATACTTCCGGAATTGCTGTACATACCTGCCGCCGACGCTATGTTGATTATCCTGCCGTATCTTTCAGCTTTCATTATCTCAACACCTGATTTCATCATATTGAATACCGACAGTGTATTTCCTTTCATAATACGCATGAACTCCTCATCATTGAGCTGAGTGAATGGTTTTCTCTGCTGGATAATACCTGCATTATTGACTATTACTTCAAGCTTTCCAAGATCAGCGGAAGAATTGCTCAGCAGCTCCGAACATTGTTCCGCAATACACACATCTGCAAGGTAACATTTCGCCTTTACGCCGTTTGCACGGCATATCTCAGCCGCTGCTTCTCCATGCTCAAGTTTTTTGGGATCACGGCAGTTGAGCGCAATATTGTAACCTTGTGCTGAAAGTCCGATAGCTGCCGCTTTGCCGATCCCCTGAGTCGAGCCTGTGATTATTGCATAACGCTCCACAGTCTGTCACTTCCTTTTCATATAAAAAACGATTATACTGCGAACAGTCGGATTTTCATACATATCAGTAAACGATATATCTATACCGTATTTATCACGAAACTCTGCCAGTGCCATACCGCCTGTCAATGAATTACCGCCAAGTTCAAAGAAATTATCGTCATACCCTATCTTATCTGTTAGTTCAAGATGCTTCTGAATGATACCGCATAAGCCGTCCATAAGCGCAATCTCATCTTCCGTTGTCGGCTTTCTCTCGATTTGTTTTGTAACAGCTTTATCAACTGTTGCTTGGCTGACAATCTTTTCGTGAACTGAATCAACTTCATACCAGAATTTTTTATTTGCAAAGGCAACGGACGGCATAGGATAATTCTTTGCTTCTTTGTCTTTATAATATTTGTCCCATTCAATATAAGCAGAATTACAAGCACACATTTCTATACAATCAGTGAAGCTTTCCTCACTGAGCAGAATATCGGCTAAAGGATCATCAAATGTGCTGACTATAAGCGGTGAGTTAACATCTCTATACTCCACAAATGAGCCGTCTGATATACGTTTCAGCTTTAAAGCTCCGTCTGAATACTCTCCGACATATCTGACAAAAAGTCCGCTTTCAAGGAATTTTTCTGCCACCTTATCTGAATTCTCATTATCTTTTCTGGTGAGAAGGATCACCTCATTCATACCTGCCATTATAACTTTTCTGCATGAAGAAAGTTTATCAAGAAGCTCTCTGCGGTCTCTGCAAAAAAATGCATACCTTACTCTGCCAAGTCTGCGCTTTGTATTAAGGGTATAGATAACATCATTTATGTCCCATTCACAGCGAACAAGATGCTCCTCAAGCATATCCGTCAGCCTTGTCAGCTGTTCTTCGGTATCAGCTGAGATCACAACAAGCTGTTCATCTGCGGACTGAGAAACAGTTCTTTCTGCAACAATGTAATTAGCTGCTGCGATGTGTACACACGCTCCGTTGGCGCCAAAGCTGTTTATTCCGATATACCGTTGTTTTTCTGCACTATGGAATACTGGAGCAAACGGAAATATCAGCTTCTCTGTTTTCAGCATACCTTTTGCAGCATACGCCCCCAGCGGATATGTAACATGATTTCTGAATGAAAGCATCACTTTTATAAGCGATGCAAGTCCGCACAGATGTCCCGTATGACCAACTGAATGACGCACCGAACCACAAATTACATTATTATCAGAAAACTCCTCAAATGCTTCTGCTTCTGTATTATCAGACGAGGGGATGCCAATTGCTCCGCCCTCAAATTCATCAGGAGAATTACTGCATTTTTCCCATGCTTTTCTCATTACCGTCAGCATAGTTTCTTTATCGGGAGCAAAAATCTGACTGTCTGTCAAAGCATTTCCTGCCGCATAACCGATTATACGTCCGCATATCACATCACCGTCTCTTACAGCATCATCAAGTCTTTTCAGAACAACGAATCCGCCGCCCTCTCCCGTCACGGTTCCCATAGCTTTCTTACTGTATGGAATACAACTGTTCTCGGGAGATATAGATGACATAAACGCCTCAGAACCATCATCATTGCTGAATATGGCAAGTTCTGTACCGCCAACCAGCATCATATCAGCAGTGCCGCTCCTGAGCATATCAGCAGCTGTTATTATCCCGACTGATGATGAACAGGCATCGCTGTCTGTCATAAGTACAGGTCCGTCAGCACCAATATGCTTTGCAATTATACCTGCTGCCATAGAACGGCTGCTTCCATTGATCGAAAGCATATCCTTTTTTATACAAAGCTCATTATATCCCTCACCGCTTATGGAGGCAATCACTCCGCAGCATTTGCCTTTGAGCATATCAGCAGTATACCCTGCATCAAAAAGTGCTTCTGCTGCCAGTTCCAGAGATATCCTTATTTCAGGCGACAAATAAACTGCTTCTCTGTCAGATATGCCGAAATACTCATTGTCAAATCTTTCGATATCTTTTATATAAGCTATTCTCCTGTCAAGACCTGCTTCTCCGCAATAACCTGTAAGAGCAGCTCTTTCACCATTATCACCACACTTGCAGCCTTTTCCTCCTAACAAAGCACGGTGCAAACTATATACCGATCCTGCCGTATTGAACCGGCAGCTCATTCCTATAACTGCTATTTCCGTATTATCCATAAATGCTCCTAATCTGCAAATATTTCACTGCATAGTTTATACAATCTGCTGAAATATGACATATCGTCATATAAAAAGAAATGTCCTCCGCTGAATATTCTCCTTGTAAAGCAGCCCCTTGTCATATTGCGCCAACCGTCCGTATCGGATATGGAAACAGAAATATCATCTGTTCCCACATCAGCCTCCAGCGGACAAATGACTTTATGTCCACAGTATTTATATGTTTCGTGTATCCTGTAATCGTTTTTTATAAACGGAAGAATAACACTTGTGTATCTGCTGTCTGAAAGAAGTTCATCATATGTTCCGCCAAGACGCTTTATCTCCATTATCAGCCGTTCATCACCCATAGATGTGTTGTAGAATTCTTCTTTTTCATTATCGGGAGAGTGTCTGCCGCATACAAAAAGATGATCTGCACAAAGCTTATAATCATGTTCAAGAATATACTCAGTCTCAAAAGCAAAAAGTGCTCCCATACTATGACCAAACATACAATATCTTCTTTTTTGAAGCAATGGAGCAGCTGCTTCTGCAACCGCAGCTGCTATATCATTGAAATTTTCCTTCTCCCTTGGAAGTTTCACAGGAATGAAAGCACAATCAGCTGCACTCTCATTCCATTCACGGAAAGTATTTCCGTAGCTTCCTGCATGACAGAAGCAAAGCACAACAGGTTTTGTTTCCGGAATATCAATGTATTCCGGGATAATATCCATCATATGCCTCACTCTCCGTTCAGTACAGAAGAGATGAATTTTTCAAAGGAAGCGCTAAGCTCCACTGTATCAAATGCTTCATCAACATGATCCCATACAACAGATATTACTCCGTTTCTTTCATAAAGCTGGAAATCCAGTGCCACCTGCGGTGTCTGGCTGATAGAATAAATCTCTTTCAATACGGGTGAATCATCGCTTCTGCTGTTATCGCCCGCAAGACTTGTAAACACCACAGGAAATGCACTTTTTCCACGGTTTTGTCCTGAAAGTCTGCTAATGATCTTTACTCCGCTGACACTTCTATGCTCAACCGCACACCACATCTGCTTCTGAATATCCTTTACCGTATCAGCAAAAGAATTATATCTGTCACCATGATAGCTAATAAATGTTATATTAGTAAAATCACCTATCAGACGTACTGCATCTTTATGTGCAGACGGACGGTCATACATAGTCAGATCGAGAGTAAAGCATTTCTGTCCGCTCCATTCTGAAAGTCTTTCCATATACTTAGTACACATATACACAGTAAGTGTCACACCATATTTTTCAGCAGATTTTCTTATACTCTCAGACTGTTCATGATCAAATGTCCTGCTCAGGCGGCTGAATGTCGGAGTTTTGATATCCGACAAACTGCATGAATAAGGCAGCTCAGGTGCAGTATAAATATTTGCGATCATCTCTTCTATATACTGATCATCATCTGCTTTTTCAACACTTTCAACGTACTGTCTGAATGAATATTCCAGCGGTGGCATTTCCTTTCCGTTATAGATATCAAATATCTGCCGGAACATGAGATCAGTGCTCCAACCGTCGAATATCATACAGTCAAAGCTGAAATGTATAACAGTTTTTTTCGCACCGAACCTGCTCAATTCGATATGGAACATTGGAAATGAACCCGTATCAAATGTATGAGTCGCCCATTTATCTCTTATCACCTGCATTTGCTCAGCTGATGCAGGATCATTGACTGTTACTCCGACTCTTTCACTTTTGCCGAGGACTATCTGTTTTCCCGCAGGAAGAATCACAGTTCTCAGCATATCCTGCTTTTCAACCACCTCATTCAATGCATTTATAAAGCGCTCTGCATCAAGATCGCCCTCATATTCAAGCTCGGTATAATAATGTGCTGATACTCCACCCAGTTCTGTTTCAGCATCTCTACCTGCAAGATAGGCTTTCTGAACATCTGCAAGCGGAAAGCTCTCAGATGCTGCACTGAAACCATTTTCAAGGCAAAGCATGATATCAGCTTTGTTTTCTTTCAGAAGTTTCTTATCCTCATCGGACAGCGTTTTCCTTGAACGGAATCTCAGTTTGCCATCATCGGTATAAAGCTCGATACCCTTTGCATAGTACCTGATTATCAGATCCTCCGCAAAACTGCCGCTCCTCTGCACATAATTGCTGCTTTTACCGATGATCTTTTCGCCAACTGCTGAATGATTGTCATAATATTCTGCAAGTTGTCCTATTGTAAAACCGTTCATCATATCGTATATCGGCGGACGGACACCGAAGCTGCGTTCAAGGGTATTTCCAAGCTTTATTATATCCATAGAAGAAACACCGATGGAATCAAAACGATCAGCAGCGCTAATATCCTTTCTGCCGAGTACGGCACATATCGTGCCAACAAGATCGCCATTCTCATTGCCTGTAAATGTATCCACACAGTTGTCATCATTTTTTACTGCCATTGATGCAAGTTTTTTTCTGTCTTTTTTACCATTTACAGTTAACGGAAAGCTGTCTACAAATATAACCGTCTCGGGAATCAAATACCTCGGAAGAATATTTCCAAGTTTGTTTTTAACCCCTGCTGCATCAGCCAATTGGTTATGGTTGTCTTTCCGTATGAAAGCCGCAAGATATCTTCCGCCGTCCTTTTCATCAACAGGCATAACAAGACTTTCACCGGCTATACCGATATTCCGCAATGCAGTTGTTATCTCTCCAAGCTCTATCCTGTAACCGTTTATCTTTACCTGCTGATCCTTTCTTCCCAGAAACTCTATCATACCATCAGAAATATAGCGTCCGTGGTCTCCCGTATCATAGATCCTCTCCCCTGCAAATTTCGAATAAAAGAATGCTTTATCCGTTAACTCGGGAGCATTATGATATCCGTCAGCAACGCCCTTGCCGCCAATATACAGCTTACCCTCAGTCCATCTCGGGCATGGTCTGCCATAACTGTCAAGAATATAAAATCTCTGATTTGAAAGCGGATAACCATATGGCACTGAACGCAGTTCTGCTTCTTTTCCGCTGCATTCATAATAATTCGACCATATTGATGCTTCTGTTGCTCCTCCCATAGAAGTAAGATGAGCTTTTACAAAGATATCTGCTATCCTTTCAGTCAGCTGAACAGGTATCCAGTCCCCCGACAGAATTATCTGCCTTATGCAATTGTCGGTAATACCCTTCTGCTGCATATAATCACAGTAAAGCGACATTATTGACGGAACTGAATTCCAGAAGGTCACACCGTATTTCACTGTATACTCATGCCAGAAAACAGGATCAACTCTTTTCTCTTCCTGAGGGAGAACAAGCGTAGCCCCTGTATTCAAAGCGCCGAAGATATCAAATACAGAAAGATCAAAGCTCACAGAAGATACACCAAATATAACATCTTTGCTGTTTATACCGTAACGTCCTATAACATCAGCTATGGTGTTCATTGCCGCACCGTGGCTTATCTTAACGCCCTTCGGCTCACCTGTTGAACCCGATGTATAAATGATATATGCAGTATCCTCAGACGAAACAGCTGTTCTTTCTGAGAGACCTGTATGTACAGAAATATCATCAAAAGTCAGCTGTACCTGATCCTTTAGTCCAGTTGAAATACTATCTCTTAAAATAACCCTGCATTCCGAACGCTTCATTATAGAGTCCGTCCTCTGATCCGGCTGTCCATAAGACATCGGAATATATGCTGCACCTGCATAGACTATACCTGCAATAACTGCGATCTGTCGGCAGGACTTTGCCATATCCACAGCCACAAGGCTGCCTTTTCCGATACCTGCTGTCCTTAATTTATCCGCAGTCTTTCTGACCATCTTCAGCAATTCGCTGTAAGTCACAGTCTCATCGCCGCACACAACAGCAGCTTTATCACCGTACTTGGCACACACCTCATCAAACCTGCATAATATATCAGCTTCGGGTATTTCCTTATAAGTAGAATTTGCTTTTATCTGAAGCTCTTTATCCTTTCGGCTTCTCATATCACTGAGATCAAGGAAGTTGATGCCGTTTGCACATAACTGCTTCACAAGAGCTATGTATACTTCAAACATATCGTTGATAACATCAGGCATAAATACATGATCTGCCGTATCCCATGACAAAGTGATTCCTCCGTCGGGATTTTCATATATCTGATGATCTATGAACACCTGCGGAGTTGAAGAAGCAGCAGAAGAAAGATTTTCGGTGAAGATATTTCCTGAATAGCTGCTGCCTACTCCTATGGCACTTGTAAATACCACCGGATAGAAAGTCTTTGTTCCGTGTAACGAATTTATATATTTTACCAGATCAATAGCAGAATATGTACTATGAGAATAGTTTGACTGTATAGTTGACTGTATTCGCCTTGCATTTTCAACTGTACCCGAATTGTCAATAGTGATCTCTGTTAACATAAGATTTGTAAAATCACCTATGAGATTATTTACATCTTTATGTACAGGTTCTCTGCGGAATGTAGTGAGCATAACGGCAAAACTGTTATCGGAGCTGCGTGAAGCAAGAACCTCGCTGAACAATTCAAGCAGCACTGAAGCAGCTGTAAGTCCGTACTTTCCCGATTCCGATACGAGTTTTTTATACTCATTTTCAGTCAGTACCGCACTTCTCCTGACAAACCTGCCGCAAAGGGATTTTTCATCAGTATCGCTGTAAGGAAGCTGCGGCGGAGCAGGTATATTCTCAGCTTTTGAGTACCAGTATTCTTTATCTTCTTTGAGCTGCTGATCATCAGTATGCACAGAGGTATACTTCCAGTAGTCGTAATAGGTGATGTCAAGTGGAATAAGTTCCTCGCCCTTGTAGAAGCTTTCCAGATCACGCCAGAAAATATTCAGACTCAGTGCATCTGCTATCATAAAATCAATACCGAAATGAATCCTCCATCTGCCGTTTTTAAGCTCAGTAAGTCTGATTTCCCACAGCGGATATTCTAAAGGGAATACACGATACATTATCTCATTGTGTATTTTTTCAAGATGTTCGGAAAGGTCATTTATATCCGCTATCCGATACACACTATACGGAAGTTCTATATCACCTGCTATATACTGATCTCCCTCATCAGTGATAATACATCTGAGCATCTCATGACGCTGTACCGTCTTTTCCAGTGCCGATCTGAAACGTTCAGTATCAAGCTCGTCCATGTCGAACTCAAAACCTGCACTGCAGCCTGTCCCGCCCCACTGCATTTCACTTCTTCTTCCAACAAAATAAGCTTCCTGTATCTTGTTAAGAGGGAATCTTACACCAATATGCTCTTCGGAAACGATATTTTTTTCTTCAACATCAGTTTCTTCGCCCAGACCGTTAAGTATAAGTTCTGTCCAGCCATTTAATGAACAGGAGCCAAGCAGTTCATCAAGTCCCAGCCTTACACCGAAAATATCACGGATATAAACAGAAGCCTGTAATATAAGCACTGAACTCATACCGTATGCAAGAAGATTATCCTCATCATTTGTATCTGAAATGTCTATATCCAGCTTTTCTTTTATTATATCCTTAACTTTTATGCGGACTGTCTCAGAATCAAATGCATCCTTTCCGCAAGGTTTATCAGAACGATCTTCAATACAGTCATATATCACGCTGAGACTTCTGAGATCGCCGACAGCCGCAGGAAGTCTGAGTTTTCGGTGTCTTCTGTTTTTGTAAAGCTCTTTCCATTTTATATCGACACCAAGAGAATACAGACGAAAAACAGCTTCTCTCAGTTCATCACAGTCATTACCGCTGCCGAATCTCATAAAAACAGTATCTATGGGAACTTCAATACACTTCTGTGCAAGCGAAGCAAGAACAGGCTTTGCACCTATTTCAAGGAATATATTATCCTCGGGAGAACTTATGCTCCTTATGCCATCACAGAACTTCACCTCGGAGCGTATATGCCTTACCCAGTAATCGGCATTCATCATTTCCCGTCCTGACGATTTTCCGCTGACATTGGATATCACTCTCATTTTCGGGCGTCCAAAGGAAACGCCATCAAAAGCATTGCGGAAAGGTTCTAAAATCTCGTCCATAAGTGCTGAATGAAAGCCGTTGCTCACATTCAGTTTTGTGCATTTGATCCTTGCTGCTGTGAGCTTATCGGCAAGAGCATCTATCCTTGAAATTTCTCCTGACAGTACCGTCTGTACAGGACTGTTTGAAGCAGCTATATATACCCCTGCCTCCTCTGCATACGGACGTACCTCATCAGCGGAGGCTCTGACAGCAAGCATACTTCCCTGCCTGAGCGTTCTGCCCATAAGCTCTCCACGTCTGATCACTATACGCATACCATCTTCAAGAGTAAATATACCGGCTGCATACGCCGCAGCATATTCACCTATACTATGACCGACAGCTGCACTGAACTCAATACCGAGACTTCTGAAATATTCATAGAGAGATATCTCAACAGCAAATATCACAGGCTGTGAGAACTCTGTCTCATTGATTTTTTCGTCACCCGAAAAACAAATACTACCAAGATCGCCGCCCTTTACCTCTGAATAAACACTACTGCATCTATCAAAATATTCACGAAAAACAGGTTCACTGTCATATATTTCCCTGAACATTCCAGCAAACTGCGATCCCTGTCCCGTAAACATAGCAATTATCCTGCGCTTTTCCTTGCAGGGAGAGTATTTTTTCAGAATTGCACTGTCAACCGCCTCAGAAAGGCTGCCAAATCCGTCTGCTTTCAAAAAAGTTCTGTACTTATAATCCGAACGGATAGTATTATGGCTGTATGCCATATCAGCAAACTGATCTTCACTGAAAATGTTTCCGAACCCGCTAAGCTGAGACAGCTGATTTTTAAGTCCTCGTTCACTTGTCCCGCTGACCTTTATAAACATATCCCCGTTGCTTTGTTCTGTATCCGGACTACTTCCGATATATTCCCTGAGTACAACGTGCCCGTTAGTACCGCTGAGACCGAAAGAACTCACACATACAGTAACAGGATTTCCGTTTTCTTTGTTCAGCGGAACAGGCTCAGTATTCACTTTCATCGGTACATCACTCCAGTTTATCTGATCAGACGGATGTTCAAAGTTTATTTCGGGAGGAATACATTTGTGTTTAATTATCATTATTCCCTTGATTATCCCGGCAAAACCCGAAGTTCCTTCAAGATGACCGATATTCGGTTTGACAGAACCAATGTACAGGGCTTCTGACGTTTTTCTGCCTTCAGTTGCTTCTGTCAGTGCTTCAAGTTCTATTGCATCTCCGAGTTTTGTACCTGTACCGTGAGTTTCTATGTAGTCCACATCATCTGCGGACACTTCCGCTTTACTCCATACTTTTTTTATAAGTTTAACCTGTGCAGGACCGTAGGGAGCAGTTATACCTGCACTTCTTCCGTCCTGATCAAGACCGCTGCCTGATATCACGCAGTATATATCATCATTGTCCCTTTCTGCGTCCTCCAGACGTTTGAGCACCAGCGCTGCTGCTCCCTCACCTCTTACTGTACCGTTTGCATCTTTATCAAAAGTTCTGACAGTGCAGGTATCGGAGAGTATACTCAAAGCTGCAAGTTCATCGGTAATATCCGACAGAAAGAGTATATTGACCGCTCCGGTGACAGCAATATCACAATCCTGAGCTTTTAGTCCAAGAACAGCCTGATGCAACGCCGAAACCGAGGTCGAGCAGGCGG
The DNA here is from genome assembly GCA_000174895.1 of Ruminococcus flavefaciens FD-1. Classification (GTDB taxonomy): domain Bacteria; phylum Bacillota; class Clostridia; order Oscillospirales; family Ruminococcaceae; genus Ruminococcus; species Ruminococcus flavefaciens_A. Next base: position 37,804 of record ACOK01000094.1, on the reverse strand, counting down.
TATTCACAGATATTGCAGGGCCGTGCAAGCCGAAAGCATAAGATATCTTTCCCGAAAGGAATCCGTGAAGCATACCGGTTACATCTTCCGATGAACGGGTCAGTCCTCTGCGTTTGAGATCAAACAGTATCGGCACATATTCCTCAGTGGAAGAACCGACATACACTCCCGTATCACTTTCCGCAAGTTCATCTGTACTGTAACCGGAATCCTCTATCGCCTCTCTGCATACAGTCAGCATGAGTTTCTGGCACGGATCCATACGCTCTGCTTCAAGATCCGATATCTTAAATGCTTTGTTGTCAAAAAGTGAGATATCTTCTTTCAGAAATCCTGCTTTTTCACAATACACAGAGGAATTGCCGTCAAAATACGGCATTCTCTTTTCCGGCGGCAGAGCTATCATGCATTTCTTATTCATCAGTGAATCAAAAAACTTATCAGGTGAATCCAGTCCACCGGGGAATCTGCACGAAATACCTATAACTGCAATATCTCCTGAATAATCCATATTATTACCGTTTTTTACCACAATTGACCTCCATACTAACGCCCTGTATTAAATGTCATTTCAGCTTTGACCATATATATCCGCCAAGCAGTTTAGGTGTAAAGTATTTATAAAACTCATGTGATCTCACTTCAATTCCAAGCTTGTTACTGAACACTTCGCTGATCTGCAGGAAAGTAAGTGAATTCATACCGATATCAGTAAATGATGCTGCAACATCAATATCCTTTTCGGATACTCCCATAAATCCTGATATGAGCTTTACAACATAATCCGAAGCATCTGCCTCGCTGTAAATATCCTCAGGTTCAATGTCTATATCGGAACTGCTGTCATATTGTTTCAGCATACCCTTTATTTCACCTGCCAAGAACTGCGTTTTAGCTGTGTTCCTCTGAACCTTTGTGCTTGATGTTCTCGGTATGGTGTCCTGATTTACCAGAACAAGTGTACTGATAAGCAATCCGTGACTCTCTGCTACTTCTTTTCTGATCAGATCCGCAAGTCCGTCAAGTTCACTCATATCGATGCCGTCATTTACCTCCTGAATAACTACCAGTGCCTCCTGCATATCCTTAGTCACAGAAAATGCAGCTGTACCGTTGTTTTTCAGCTTATCAGATGAGGAATACACCGTTTTTTCTATATCATACGGATAATAATTCTTTCCACGAATTATTATTATTTCTTTTTTTCTGCCTGTGATGTAAAGCTCACCGTTTTCATCAATGAACCCCATGTCTCCTGTACGAACAAATCTGTTTCCTGCTTCATCGCTGAAAAATACCTCCGATGATGCAGCAGGGTTGTTCCAGTATCCATCAGAAGCAGAATCACCGAACAGACATATCTCGCCAAGAGTCAACGGCTTGTCTGTGATATTGCCGTTATCATCGGATACCTTGATCTCATGGGCAGTCAGCTTGACTCCGTTTCCTATAAGGAATGCAAGTTCATTGCTGTCAGTAATCTCTTTCCTGGCATCAGCAAACATGAATCTCTTTCTTACAGATATCTTTCCGTTTACAAGTGCCTCTTTTTCTATGGCAACACAGCCGCATCCGCCGTAGTCAAAGCGGTAAACACTGCCGAGAACCGTATTTTCTGCAAGTCCGTATCCGGGGAATATAGCAGACGGTTTGAGTCCGTATCTTCCTGCCTGTTCCATGAACGAACTAAGCAGTTCAACATGAATCGGCTCTGATCCACAACTTGCCCTGTCCATATTGCTGAGATCATATTTTCCGTCAGGTTCTTCCGCCAGTTTCTGAGCAATAAGGCCGTAGGCTGAATTAGGTCCATCTGTCATAGTCGCATGATATTCAGTCACAAGCTGCATCCAGTTAAGCGGTTTACTAAAGAAATCAGCAGGTCTCATAACCACTATCTTGCCACTGAAATACAGTGCACCGATAAGATCGCAGATAAGAAAGATATCGTGATTATATGGCAGCCATGTGACGATGATATTTTCTTTTTCAAGATCAAAGCAGTCAACAAGTCCTCTGATATTTGCTGCCAATGATTTTCTTGTTACTATAACTCCCTTTGGATCACCGGTAGAACCTGAGGTGTATTGCAGAAGCTGTATATCATTTACAGCTTCATGGTATACAGCTCCCGTACCGGTAATATCACTCAGAGAATATACCTTTATGTCCGGACGGTCTGCAAACATTTTCTCAGTATCAGCTTTCAAAGAATCATTTGTCAGAACCACCTTAGCTTCACAGTTATCTATAACCGAAAGAAGCACTGCAACTTTCTTTTCATTATCAGGATAGCTGTAAGGAACAGCTGTTCCCCCTGCAAAAACGACAGCAAAGAAAGAATATATCATTTCCTCATTCTGGTCAAAAATAAGCACACATCTTTCACCGTTCACAGCACCTTTTTCCTGCAATGCAGCAGCTGCGTCCTCTGAAACCGAAAGAAGGCTGCTATATGTAACAGGAGTCCTGTTAAGGTCGATATCAACGCAGACATATACCTCATAATCCGGATTCTTAGCTGCCTGTTCTTTTATTCTTTCATGCATATCAATATACTTTTCCATAATTATTCTCCGCTTCTGTATTAGTTTTTTCAGATCTCGCCATCTATAAGCTCAATCGACTGTCCCGACGCTACTGCTTCGTCAATTTTATGCGCCATTCCTCTCAGAACAGGATAATCGAATATATCCGCAAGTGTAAGAGTTATAAGGAAGTTGTCCTCAATATCCGCTATAAGTGATGTAGCTTTCAGACTGTCGCCGCCAAGCACAAAAAAATTGTCATTTGCACCGATTCTCTCTGCGCTTACCGCTCTTGCCCATAACTGCGAAAGACGTTTTTCTGTATCGGTTGACAGCGGTTCAAAATCGGTTGTACACCGTTCAGCAAAGAGCAGTTCCAGTTTTTTACGGTCATATTTTCCATTTGCTGTCAGCGGAATGGCTGAGGTGTATTTTATAATCTCAGGTATCATATAAGCAGGAAGTCTTTCACTCAGTATGTCTTTTATCTTATCGGGTGGAATAATATCTGTCTCTGCTACCAGCGCAGCAGCGATCATAGCCTTTCCTTTGTCCTCCAGCCTGATAACAGCAGCATACCTGATACCGCTTATATTTACAAACACACTTTCAATCTCTTCAGTCTCTATCCTGTAACCGTTTATCTTGACCTGAGAATCAAGTCTGCCGCAAAAGATGATATCTCCTTTTTCGTCGAGAAATCCTGCATCACCTGTTCTGTACCACCTCTCACCCTCATGCTCAACAAAATGTTCAGCAGTAGTTTTCTCATCGCCGATATAGCCTTTTGATAGTCCAATTCCGCCTATCCACAATTCACCCTGAATTCCGATCGGACATTCCTTCCAATCAGGCATCATTATCTTGTATTTCTGTTCAGGAAGTGCTTTTCCATAAGGTACATATTCCCAATCAGCTTCTTCGTCCTCAGAACTCATTTCATATATGTTAGACCATATGGAAGCTTCTGTCGCTCCGCCCAGTGCTGCAAAACGCAGACCATTACGTGAGTCGCCGAGTCTGAAATACAACTTTTTGCTGACCCAGTCACCTGAAAGAAGTACACATCTCAGGCTATCCGGAATCTCATTTCTTGATACAGTACAAAACATATCAAATATTGCAGGTACCGAATTCCATATTGTTACATTTGCATCATTAGCTATTTTCCTCCACTGTTCAGGCTCTTTGGATATAGCTTCATCAATAGTTACTACCGTTCCACCAACATTCAGAATGCCAAAAAAGTCGTATACCGAAAGATCGAAATCATAAGATGACACGTTCAGAACCGAATCTTTCCCGTTCACAGAGAAAATACGATTAACAGCATTTATAGTGTTCATTGCTGCATTATGAGCAATTTCAACCCCTTTAGGAGTTCCTGTCGAACCAGAAGTAAATATAATGTATGCAGTATCATTTTTGTCGGGAAATATAATTTCTTCAACAGCGTCATTTACAGAAATATTACTGTCTGCGGCAATCCCACTATACTGTATTGCATCAACAGAAGTAGCGGCGTGGTCAAAATCATCATGAACAATAATGTGACATATACCTGAAGTGCTGACTATTTTTCTTACTCTTTCAAGCGGCTGTGAAACCCTTATGGGAACATAAGCACATCCTGACATCTGAACTGCAAGAATAGCCGCAATCTGATCAATGCCACGAGGCAGTATTATACCAACATTCTCATTACAAGAAATGCCTCTCTGTCTCAATTGATGCAAAATAGCTGTCGCTTTTTTCAGAAGTTCGCCATAAGTGATACTTTCCGCTGAACCGCTTTCACTATAATGCCTGACGGCTATATTATCAGGTTTCTCCAGTGCATTTCTGACAAAACCGTAAAACATTATTTCTTCAGATGCTTTTTCATTTGAAAAATCAATCATACACTTCTCCTTCTATTCATATAGTTAGAATTGGCTAACAATTAATCATTTTTTATGCTGACACTTTTAATGTCAGCATAGAATCTTCTTTATGCATAGTTGTTAGTTTTATATAACTGTTATATATAAATTATGTATCTACTTTCCTCAGAAGTACCGTCAGCAATACCGAAATATCCACTGCTGAACAGAAACTCCTCAAAAAGTCCTTGCATATTGTACCACAATTAAATTTGTTTGTCAAGTATAACATTTAGTTTTATTAATAAAAAATTCATTCAGCACTTCTCGGCTCTGAGCCACAGAATACCAGTAACTTCAATTTTTCTAAACTACCGGACAATAAAAACTGCTGATTGACTTTTATGCTGAAAGATGGTATAATTCATCTGTTAGCAATAGATAACAACATAAACTTTAAGGGGAATGCAATATACTGTTGCCTTAAAGCTTCCAGCTTGCCGCTTTCTGTCTGTCCGTTACAAATATACGGTAAATGCCGTCCTGTTGCATAAGCTCATTATGCTTTCCCTGCTGCACGATTTTTCCGCCGTCAATGACAACGATATTATCGGCGTGTTCAACTGTTTTCAAGCGATGTGCGATCATGATGATCGTCTTTTCTTTCGTCAGTTCCTCTATCGCCTTAGTCAGCTCTGCTTCATTTTCGGGATCAACATTTGCAGTCGCTTCATCGAGAATAATAACAGGCGAATCCTTCATTATCGCTCTTGCAATGGAAATACGCTGCTTTTCTCCTCCCGAAAGACTTGCACCGCCCTCCCCTATTACTGTATCATAGCCGTCAGGCAGGTTCATGATGAAGTCATGGCAGCGAGCCTTTTTCGCAGCCTCAATGACCTTCTCCATAGGTGCATCAGGCTCACCGAAGCGTATATTATTTGCGATGGTATCCTCAAAGAGATACACCCTCTGGAAAACAAAGCTGAAATTCCGCATCAGGCTGTCAAAGTTGTAATCCTTTACGTTTCGTCCGCCGAGAAGCACCTCACCGCTTTTAACGTCCCAGAAACGAGCCATAAGGTTTGTAAGTGTTGTCTTTCCGCCGCCCGACGGTCCGACGATTGCAGTTGTTGTGTGTTCGGGAATTCTCAGGTCAACGCCATCAATAATTGTTCTGTTTTCATAAGCAAAAGTGATGTTTTTCAGTTCAATGTCGTGACTTGCAGGTGTGATATCTGCGCCCTCAATATCCATTTCGGGGATTGAAAATATCTCATTTGCCTGATCTACGCAGATTGAAACGCTGCGAATCAGTGCTGAGAATCCTGCCATGACATCAAGGCTTGCCGAATGCCTTGATTACCTCGATACCGTTTATGTATTCAACGGCTGTATCATTCAGCTTTTTTGTTTTTACGACCGTATTTTCATAGCTTTCCTGACTGCCCACCATCATCAGCATGAAAAACGCCGCTCCAACAGGTACACATAACAAAGATATGAGTGTGAGTTTCCAGTTTATCGTCATCATGTAAACAATAAGTGCAACAGGAACAAAAGCCGACGACAAAACCTCCGGTATGATGTGAGCCAAAGTTGTTTCTATTGAATCCACACGCTCACAAATGATGTTCTTGTATGTTCCGCTGTTACTTTTTCCCAATGTATTGACACGCCCCCCATGCAGTACCTACCGACATACATGATAAATTTAAAAAGCGAAGCGTTTTAGCCATGTCGTTCAAAACACTTTTCTTTTTATAGTCAGGAAAAAAACTGTTGCCTGATCAGACTTACACTTTCTAAAAATTATCAGATCGGAGTATCAAAAACAAAATGGAGTAGAAACCTCTTTGTGTTTGTGATATAATACATGATGGTCTTGGACGCAAGACTACATTTTATGATATTAGGTTAGCTAAGTCTAACCATATCGGAGGTAATTATGAAAGGCAAAGATCTGATCAACATCGGTATTTTCTCAGCAATCTATTTTGCGATCGTGTTCATTATCGCTATGCTCGGCATGATACCGATCTTTCTGCCGCTGCTGTCGGTGCTTGTCCCGATATTCGGCGGTATCCCGTTTATGCTCTTCCTGACAAAGGTCAAGAAATTCGGTATGATATGGATCATGAGCGTCATCATGGGAATTCTTATGCTTCTGACCGGAATGAGTTGGCCGCCGCTCGTGGTATCGGTATTCACCGGACTGATCGCAGAGCTTATCTATAAAAGCGGTAACTATCAGAGTTCTGCAAAAGCTGTCATCACAAACGGCGTATTCAGCCTGTGGGTTGCAGCGAACTATCTGCCGCTGTTTTTCGCTGCGGAGAAATACTGGGCTTCCCGTCAGAATTTCGGACAGGATTACATCAACACCGTTACGAAACTGATGCCGACATGGATGTGTCCGGTTACATTTATTGCAGCGTTTGTATGCGGCATCATCGGCGGACTGATTGGAAGACGTCTGATGAAAAAGCATTTTGAAAAGGCAGGAATCGCATGAGCCGTGACATTTTTGACACACTGGATAAAGCCGGCTTCGGCTCTAATGTTCACGAGATAGCAGCCGAGGGCGAGTGCCGTGTGCTGCGGCTTGACGATGAATCGGGCGAGGGGTTCATGACGATGTACCGTGTGTTTGACGGTATTTATCTGATGTATAATGATTTTCACATGAAGCACTGTGTATCGGAATATCAGAATGCGGATACGGTGCTTTGCATCGACCACTGCCGGGAGGGACGCATCGAACATGAAAACACCTTCGGCGAGCGATACTATATGGAGGCAGGCGATCTGCGTATCGACAAGCGTGTGCATCACGCAGGCAAGGTAGAGCTGCCGCTTTCTCACTATCACGGTATAACCATAGGGTTTATGCAAGGGGCTGCGCAGGAATCGCTCCGGCATGAGATGCCGTTTCTTTCGGTTGATCCGGATATGCTGGGCAAAAAGTTCTGCCCTGAGAATCAGGAATTTCTGCTCCGAACAAATGAGTCATTGAATACTGTTTTTTCTCAGTTATATCATGTACCGAAGAATTTAAAGCTTGATTATTTCAGGGTGAAGATCACAGAGCTGCTTCTGCTGCTTTCTACCCTTGACACTGCTGCAAATTCAGAACAGCGGCAGTATTTTCCCGCAAGCCAGACCACTAAAATCAAGAAGATACATTCTCTGATCACGAGCAAACCTGATAAGACATTCACCGTGGAGGAGCTTTCCGAAATATCGGGTATGCCGCCTGCATCACTGCGAAAGGTGTTCAAGGCTGTATACGGCACACCTGTGTATCAGTACATAAAAAGTTACAAGATGAAAACAGCGGCGGAAATGCTGATCTCTGATCGGAGAATGAATATCGCTGACATTGCACAGCAGCTCGGCTATGACAATGCGTCAAAGTTCTCGTCGGCTTTCCGTGATGTCATGGGCGTGTCACCGAAGAATTATCGCAACAGACAGGAGGATATCTAATGGGGAAGGATCAGAACGGCTCTTTCGGCTGGCTGCTCAGGCAGTCGGGTGAGCGAAAAGGAAAGTTTGCCGCAAGCGTGATACTTGCGGCAATCAGTATGCTCTGCGGTATCGTGCCGTACTATTTTATTGCAAGGATCGTAAAAGACCTGCTAGCAGGCAGTACTGACAAGAGCGCATACTTCATCAATTGTGTTGTGATACTTGCGCTGTGGCTGGGACACGCACTCTTTCATGCGCTGAGTACGGCAAATTCGCACCTTGCAACATTTCACACCCTTGCGGTGATACGCAAAAAGGCCCTTGATAAGCTGGCGAAAATGCCCCTCGGAAATGTCATCAGTCAGCCGTCAGGCGCTCTGAAATGCACGATCGTGGAGCGTATCGACAGCATTGAAACAACGCTTGCACATATCCTGCCTGAGTTCACGACCGGCATCGGAGCTCCGATCATCATACTGATCTATACCTTTGTGATCAATTGGAAGCTGGGACTTGCAGCGCTCATCACAGTGCCATTAGGGGTTATCTGCTATATGCTCATGATGTTCGGATATGAGGAGAATTACGGCAGGACTGTCCGTGCCACAAAGGCGCTGAACGCTGTCACAACGGAATATATAAACGGCATCGAGGTCATCAAGGTGTTCGGCAAGGCACAATCCAGCTATGAGAAATTCGCTGCCGCCGCTAAAGAGAGTGCCGCAAGTTTTGTGGACTGGATGCGCAAATGCAACGTGTATATGACCTTTGCCATGTGCATCATGCCTGCAACAATGCTTTCCGTTCTGCCTATCGGCGGTATCATGACCATGCACGGCACAATCAGCACAGCCGATTTTATTACGATTATCATTCTCACGGTCGGTCTCATCGAACCGCTGCTCGGTATCATGTCCTATTCCGATGACATAGCTCAAATGGATACGATCGTGACAGAGGTCAGAAATATCATAGACGCACCTGAAATGGTACGCCCCGAAAAGCTGACAAAAACGATGAGCGGCGGCGACATTGAGCTGCATGATATCCGCTTCGGCTATGATGACAAGGAGATCATCCACGGCATTTCCATGACGATTCATAAGGGCGAATTTATCGCACTTGTCGGACCTTCCGGCAGCGGCAAATCCACCGTTGCAAGACTGATCGCAAGCCTGTGGGATATCAGCAGCGGAAGTATTTCTTTCGGCGGTGTGGATATCAGGGATATTCCGCTTGACGATTATAACGACAAGATCGCCTATGTTTCGCAGGATAATTACCTCTTTGATCTGACTGTCCGTGAGAATATCCGTCTCGGCAATCAGAATGCAACAGATGCAGAAATTGAAGAAGCTGCAAGGAAATGCGGCTGTCACGATTTTATCATGAGCCTTGAAAACGGCTACGATACAGTTGTCGGTTCGTCAGGCGGACATCTTTCGGGCGGTGAGCGTCAGCGAATTTCTATCGCAAGAGCCATGCTCAAAAATGCGGATATCATCATTCTCGATGAAGCAACAGCTTACACAGATCCCGAAAATGAAGCGGTGATACAGAAGAGCGTTGCTAAACTTGTAGAGGGCAAAACGCTTATTGTTATCGCACACAGGCTCTCGACTGTGAAGAACGCCGACAGGCTCTATGTCATCAGGGAGGGTATAGTCGCAGAACAGGGCAAGCACGAAGAACTGCTTGCAAAGAACGGTCTGTACAGCAAAATGTGGGCGGCACATATTTCAGCAAAGGACAGTGAAGACAATGTTTAAGATACTGAAAAACTTCTTTGATTTCTGCAATGCGGAGGACAGAAAACGCTTTTATATCTCCATTGTCCTCAGCCTTTTGCAGGCGATGTTTGAAGCGCTGAAAATACCTGCCATCGCTTGTATGGTGTCAGCACTCCTTGATAATAACGTTACCTCAAAAACCTGCCTGACCTGCCTTTGTATCATGCTGGTGAGCGTGATCGGCGCAGGGGCTGTAAAGAGCAAAGCGACCATGCTTCAGACTGAGGGCGGCTACAACACCTGTGCAAACAAGCGGATGCAGCTTGCGGAGCATCTGCGCTATCTGCCCATGGGCTACTATAACAAAAACAGCCTTGGGCATATCATGTCGGTGACGACAAATACCATGCAGAATCTCGAAAATGTAGCCACAAGAGTCGTCATGCTGGTTTGCTCGGGACTGCTTTCCACTGCGGTCATTACCGTTATGCTGCTGTTTTTCGACTGGCGGATTGGACTGATCCTTTGCGGCGGACTTGTGGTATTCTTCCTGATAAACAGCGGTATGATGAAAGAATCGGCAAGTATGGCGAAGCAGAAATTCGAGAAGGATTCGGCACTCGTTGCCAAGGCCATCGAGTATATTCAGGGGATTTTCGAGGTCAGGACATTTCGCCTGACCGGCAAACGCAGTAAAGATCTCAACACTGCAATAGATGAGAACGAACACGCAAATTCGGCTAAGGAGTTAAAGCTCATTCCATATATGACACTGCAAAGCTTCTGGCTGAAAGCGCTCGGAACGGTCATTGTGCTGGTATCAGTTCTGCTGCATATAGGCGGGGACAATGGACTTACTCACAACAATTATTATGATCATCAGCTCCTATCTGATCTATGCACAGCTTGACAATGCAGGCAAATATTCCGCTCTGCTGAGGACAGTGGACGTATGCGTAAAACAGGCGCAGGAGATACTTGCAACACCGCAGATGGATATTTCGGGGCAGGATATTCAGCCTGAGCATTTTGATATCTCGGCTGAAAATATCGGATTTGCCTATGAGAAACGCAAGATTATTGACGGCGTAACGCTTCACATCCCGGAGCATACGACCACAGCGATCGTCGGGCCTTCGGGCGGCGGCAAAACCACGCTCACTTCGCTCCTTTCCCGTTTCTGGGATGTTGACGAGGGCAAAGTCAGTCTTGATAGCAGAGATGTGCGGGAATACAGTATGGACGCACTGATGAGGAATTACAGTTTTGTGTTCCAGCGTGTTTATCTGTTTGCGGATACGATTGCGAATAATATCCGCTTCGGACAACCTGATGCACCTATGGAAAAGGTCATAGATGCGGCAAAAAAGGCTTGCTGCCATGATTTCATCATGCAGCTTCCCGATGGCTATGATACCGTCATCGGCGAAGGCGGCGCAAGTCTTTCGGGCGGAGAAAAGCAGCGTATCTCCATTGCACGTGCGATCATGAAAGATGCTCCGATCATAGTACTTGACGAAGCAACTGCCAATGTTGACCCCGAAAACGAAGCCGACCTGATGAAGGCGATCGACGAACTGACCAGAGAAAAGACCATTATCATGATCGCACACAGGCTGAAGACTGTCCGCAACGCCAATCAGATCATTGTCATAGACGGCGGACATATCGCACAGCAGGGAACGCACGATGAGCTTATGCAGTCGGACGGCATCTACCGGAGATTCGTGGAAAGCAGGCGTGAAGCCGCTTCGTGGAGACTGTAATATGGCAGGACTTTTTACGGCAGATATCGAAAACAGAGGTCTTGTACTCGATCCGCGGACAAAGCTGTTTGTGATGATAACGCTTGTGGTGTTTGCGCTCGGCGGTACAGGCAGCGATATAGCAGCAGTCCGATACGGGACAACCGCTGTGAGCATTCTGCCTCTGATTCTTCTCATGACTGCAAAGCAATACAAAAAGGCTGCGGTGTTCGGGCTCCTGTATGCGTCGATCAAATCGGCTGAGGTGTTTCTTGTGCCGCATATCACTGGTGCGGCACTGAGCATCATCGGACTGTGCTGTCTGATCTTTGTACGGCTGATGCCGGAGCTGATCATGGGCGCATATATGCTCTCGTCAACGACCGTCAGCGAATTTATTGCAGCGATGCACCGGATGCACATTCCGCAGCAGATCACGATACCGCTGTCTGTGATGTTCCGTTTCTTTCCGACCGTACTGGAGGAATTCACAGCGATCAACACTGCGATGAAAATGCGTGACATCCGCATCGGCGGCAGAAATGCAGGCAAGTTCATAGAGTACCGCCTTGTGCCGCTCATGGTCTGCTCTGTGAATATCGGCAGTGAACTGTCTGCGGCTGCATTGACCCGTGGACTCGGCACAAAAGTCAAGCGGACAAATATCTGCAAGATCGGTTTTCATATACAGGATATTATCGTTCTTCTTCTGACGATTTTACCCTATGTGTTATGGATTCTCGGAATGATCGGAGTGATAGAATGAACGAAATTGCGGCTGAATTGAAAGATGTGTCATTTCAGTACGGAAATTCCGATGAGGGCGCATTGCATCGTCTGAATCTGAAAATCCCAAAGGGTGAATGTATTCTGCTCAGCGGCAGTTCCGGCTGCGGAAAAACAACGGTAACAAGGCTGCTGAACGGACTGATCCCCCATTATTATGAAGGAACGCTCGAGGGCGATGTGTCTGTTTTCGGCAGAATTATCCGTGAGACTGCCATCGAGGACCTTGCTGGCATTGTCGGCTGTGTGTTCCAGAATCCGAGGAGCCAGTTTTTCTGCGTGGATACCACGGCTGAGATCGCATTCGGGTGCGAGAATATGGGTCTGCCGGAAGCGGAGATCCGACGGAGAATTGACAACACTGTTGCGGACATGATTATTCAAAAGCTGCTCGGCAGGAGCATTTTCAATCTGTCAGGCGGTGAAAAGCAGAAGATCGCCTGTGCAGGCGTGGCAGCGATGCTGCCGGAACTGATCGTACTGGATGAGCCTACCTCCAACCTTGACCTTGACGCAATAGTCGAGCTGCGTGAGATCATCCGGAAATGGAAGGCACAGGGCAAAACGATTGTCATTGCGGAACATCGGCTGGGCTGGCTCAGCGGATTATGTGACAGGGTTATATATATGGAAAACGGCGGGATTTCCGCAGAATTTGCAGGGGAAGCCTTCTTTTCTCTGCCTGCGGAAAAGCTCAGCAGTATGGGGCTTCGTGCGGTTCTGACAGCCAAGAATTACCTTGAAAGCAAAACAGGATTGACACAGATAATGCCATTTGAGGGCATTGATAGAATAACGCTCAATGGCTTCGCATACAGCTACGGAAATCAGGAAGCGCTTCATATTCCGGAGCTTGCGATACCGAAAGGTGCCGTCATTGCAGTGGTCGGTCACAACGGTGCAGGAAAATCCACCTTCACGAAATGTCTGTGCGGCCTGCAAAAGCGTTTCAAAGGCACGGTCCATATCAACGGGAAAACATATCGTTCAAAGGATATTATGCGGCTTTCATACATGGTCATGCAGGACGTGAATCATCAGCTTTTTGCAGAAACGGTACTGGAAGAAGTCATGCTCGGTACTGATGATTCCGAAGAACAGACTGCACTGGATATTCTCGGAAAGCTGAATATCGCAGAATACAAAGGCCGACATCCAATGTCGCTTTCCGGCGGACAGAAACAGCGTGCGGCAATCGCTTCGGCACTGCTTGCAGGAAAGAAACTGCTCGTATTTGACGAGCCGACAAGCGGACTTGATTTCCGCAGTATGGAATGTACGGCGGAGCTTCTGCGTTCGCTGGATAAGGATATCACAGTGCTCATCGTAACGCACGATATGGAGCTGATCGACCGCTGCTGCACACATATTCTGCATATTGAAAACGGCAGGATCGAAAGCTGATGCAAAGGAAAGAGGGTGCTGCTGCGGCGCTGCACCGCCTGAAGAAAACCCGTCCGGAGATGAACAGAACATATAAAAAACACAGCTATCCTCGTTTCAAATAGTAACACGAAAACCTACAGCAGTACCTGCCGATATGGAAAGACAGAAAGCAGCAAGCTGTAATAAAAAGCTGCGGTGCTGTATATCATCCATACAGCACCGCAATTTTAATGCTTTCACACTTTCAGAATCATAGCCAGCCCTATCTGAAAAACGGCAGCATAACACCTGCTAAAAATGCAGCTATCAGCGGATTACCGACAATGACAGTCAGCCATTTTATGAGCAATGTCTTCTTTGGAATATACGGTTTCAGATCCTCCGTACCAGGAATCGTCCATGCTTTCGTGTGACCTACCCAATAGGCATCTATGAACAATCTGTCAAACAAGCCCTCAGCCATGGTCAGGGCATATATCTGGAGAAAAGGCGCCAGAAATCCTCTTGCTCCGTTGATGCCGTAGACTGCCCAGATCACGAAGGCTATCATCACAGGTAATGTGATGCCCTTAAACAGTTTTGCGTTACGGGCGATCTTCTCTTTGGTGATCACCCCCTCTGAACCACCCGCTCCTGCACATCTTTTTCATACAGAAATACTCCGTTATGAGCTCCGTTTGCAATTGCGATTACGCACGGGATGAAGAGAATAAAACAGATCACAATGCATTCAAGTATCAGTACCACCTTAACCTCCTCCTACAATAGAAACTGTTTTTACTGTTTTTAGAACAATGAACAAATCCATGACAGCAATGCTGCGAACGGAAAGCTGAGCACGATGTGCGTAAGATGTGTTTTCCGGTTATATCCGAACAGGTGACGGCCGTACACACCTTTTGTTTCCGGATAGTAATGGGAAAAGAAGTGAAATCCGTTATTGCAGAGCAGTACCCAGTCAAAGAAACCGATGTCAAATGCTTTCAGACCGAGCAGCATGATCACAAATCGCAGGAAGAACTGCCAGAATCCGTAATCATTCCTGATCCCGTCCCAGGCACCCAGAACGATCGCACCCAGCATAAATACAAACGAGAGTCCGATCATCAGCCAGCCGATCGTATATTGTCCTTTGAAGCGTTCAGGCTTTCTATCCGGCACGACCTCAACGATTTCCTTCGGGGCAGAAGAAAAGAACTGCTTATCCTGAATAAAACCGACGCCGCCCCACAGCATCAGGAACAGTCCTGCCATCATCATGATGGAAAACAGAATCGACAACACCATTTTGTACCTTCTTTCAGATGAATCATGATTTCTTAGCGATCACAGTGATCCACGGCTTTGACGGATGATGATCGGACTTCCCGAGTGCCCCTTCGGGTTTTCTTGTCTGACTAAATAACTTCTTCATAAGTCCCATACAGAACAAGATGCATGACACGGAGTTCTTTCCGTGTAACATACGGCTTTGCAGCTTCTTTGATGCCTTTCGGAAACATCATTGCATAAGCCTGCGGTACGACAAAGAAAAACAATCCGACCACCGCATTAAACAGGATACTCAGGACAATACCGTCCAGAATCGTTCTTGACCAGTTCATAGCAGCCTCCTAAATTCTTGAAAACACAAACGCCAATCCGGGAAACAACATTCCTTTCAGATGAAACCATTTCTGATTATAGGCTTTGTCCATATGTTCTGTACCCTCAAGCCGAAAGCGTTTCATATTGGCGAAAAGCATCAAGTCAATGAAGAAAGTATCATACGCTCCGACCCACGCCATCATGCCGAATGCAAACAGAAAGCCTTGTGTAAATGACTTCGCTCCGGCAAGCAGCGCCATGATATCAAGAATCACAGCAAATACAAGCAGTGGGATCGACTTTACAGCAACCACTCTCTTGGAGAACAGTTCTGTCGGTATCCGTTCATGCGTTTTGAAGTATTCCTCTTGTATATCAGGAGGATAGTTGTGTACTTGAGTTGTATTATTTCCGCTTGTGGTTTTGAAGCACATGATCGTAAACAACACGGAAAATACAGCCATTTCAACGAGAATAACAGAGATACGCATATCAGTTCACACCGCCCTTGCTGTACATCAGGTCATATATCATACAGCCTTCCGCCGTTCGTGTCTGAACGAGCTTCATGCCGAGATGCACATAACGGTCGCATTTTCCCTTCGCATCGGTGATGAGGATGTATCCTTCGCCATGATCTGTACTGCAAAAAGCTCCGCTTTCCATGCCTGCGATGACAAATGACTTCATGTATTCCGTCATTGCTGCTTTTGACGGAAAGAACGGCTTCAATCCGCCTTCGCCAGGTTCATAGGGATAATCCCAGGACGACACACCAATCAGGGCAGAGATCTCATCTATTTTCTCTTTTGATAACGACCGTACCTTTTTCATTACTATGACCTCTAGTCACGCAATGGTTAGTATTGACAAACTAATAATTATATTATAGCATATGCTAACTTGAATTGCAAGTTGCCGCAAGAAAAAAGCCGTCCAATTCTGAACGACTTTCTATGATCTCTTCTGTATGAAATATATATTGTGCCGAAATTTATAGCTCTTTTTTGAATAATTGACGCAGCCTGATACCTGTATCCTTATTCAGTTCGAAATTTTCGACCACCTGTCCTTTTTCAAATCTAACGATATGGTCACAGCAGGAGAGTATAAATTCAAGATCGTGCGTCACAATAAAAAAATATTTCCCCATGTCACGAAGCTTCAATATCTCGTCTGCTACCTGTTTCATATGGGCAAGGTCAAGTCCGCTGGTCGGCTCATCGAATATGATGATCGGCTTGCTTGATGCGATTTCTGTTTATAATTGACTCACATCCAAGACAATCTGCAAGTAAAAAATAATCTATTTATAACTAAGAACAGGCAGAGTCAATTCCGACTCTGCCTGTTCTGTTTCATAGCTTGCTGTAAAGGTCTTGCTTATAGTAGCTGTGATAAAACTTCTATATGGGCGCAATCCTTTGCGGCTTTCCCTTTTTTGTTTATAAATCTCTTATGCATATGTCAAGCGTTTCTGAATTATCACTGTAAATGCCTACGGTAATAGTATCATCAAAAGTATAGAATTCAGTTACATTTGAATTTCCAAAGCGATAAACAAGAACTTTTTCGTTCATTGGATCAATAATCCAATATTCTCTGACTCCTGATGACTTATAAAGAAAAAGCTTGTCTTTGAAGTCGTGTACAGCGTTTGACGGTGAGACGATCTCAACTATCCAGTCAGGCGCTCCGTTGTACTGCTGATCGTCAAAATTGTCGGGATCACAGGCTACAAAAATATCAGGTATAACTACAGTTTTTTCATTGAGCTTAACATCGGTCGGCGCTTCAAAGGCTTCACACTTTCCGTGGTTTTTATTGATATAATTCCTGATGAACGTGCTTAATCTGCCTGAGATTCTCTTATGCCTGATCGACGTTGACGGAGACATATCATATATGATACCATCTATAAGTTCTGCTCGGTCTCCGAGGTCATCCAATGCACGAAATTCATCAACTGTATATGGCATACTATCACGCTCCTTTTTATTATTCAATTATTATTTTAACACCTTTAAGCTCAGAATTCAATAGTTATGCTTCAAGTTTATTGGAAGATTTGTTTAAAAATTGACTCAATAAAAAAAGATTTTACGATAATATTTCAGATAGCATTTGGGGAACTTTTGTAAAAAATGCTTGAAAAAATAATAAATAAATGATAGAATGATAGTAGATTATATTAAAAGGCGGTGACATTTAATGCCTGAATTCAGAATACTTACAGATGAAGAAATAAAGAACATTTATGAAGAGGCTCAGAAAAGAACTGATGCTTCATTTAAATTCGGCTCAAATCGTATAAGAGAGGAACAGCTGAAAGAAGAAAAAAGATATGCTGAGGCCATGAAGAAGTACGAAAGTGATATGGCAATTTATAAGCAGAAGTATGAAGAACAATATCAAAAATTCATAAAGAGTCAAGAACAGCAAAAAGAATTTTGGGATCATCTTCAAGATGTTGAAATACAATCCTGGGAAAGACAGAAAGCTTATAAGGAACGTATCGGACAAAGTATGGATGGCTTTCCACGTCCTTCAAGAAAACCTTTTCCTGAAGGTAAATTTATATATTCTGGTGTTGTACCAGTCAAACCTGTAAAAAAAGAATTTTCAAACAATCCTAACAGCTGTAGCGAAATATTAAAATCATTTCAGATATATGCAAATAAACCGAATCAAAATAACATAAGAGCTTCCACATTCCAGGAATCAATGGAAATGATGTATAAAATGTTTGAATCTATTGAAGCTTCTGCTTCAGGTATGGGTATCACAAGTGATTTTTTCAGAAGCGAATTAATGAAAGAGAAATATGTTACTGAGCAAAATCAAAACAAGCTCAGATACCTGACGTTACGGCAGCACTTCTTAAATATGGTGGAAGAAAAGTGCTGCACTGTATCCGAAGCCTGGTCAAAGGATTCTACAGTGAATGGACTTTACGGTGAAAAACTGACTGTTTTTTAACTTGAACTGATGAAAGCGAAAAATTACAAAGGCAATATTCTGCATGACCTTTACATCCCTGCTGCTGACGGAAAGTATTCTCAGGTAGATGTACTATTTGTCTGCTCAAAAGGGATACTTGTAATTGAAAGCAAAAACTACTCAGGGACAATAAGCGGAAATGAATTTGATAATAATTGGAATATAGGCAATAAAGATTCTACGCCATTTGGTTCAATTAACAGAAGCAATACTTTCTATAATCCCATAAAGCAAAACAAGAAACACATTGAAGCGGTACAGTATCACTTAAAAGGTATCCCCTGTTTTTCACTCATAGCTTTTTCGGAACGATGCAAGCTGAGTGAGATCAAAGTATCAAGCAAAACCGGTTATGTATTCAACCGTTATGCAATGATAAACGTATTCTCTCGCATATTCAATTCAAATCCAGACGTACTTAACGATGATATGATAAACTATGTGACTAATCATCTGAGGCAGTTCTGCAATGCTGACAGCAGCGTAAAGAAAGCTCACAATGATAATATGCGTGATAATGTTACTCATGATTACAATAACTTTGAGTATTTCGATAATTATGGGGATTATAAGGGATAATAATAAAGAGATTTCACCGTTTTCTTTTCAGAAAGGAGTTTATTTATGAAAAAACAGCTAATATCAAGCATTGCAGGTTTGGCAATTATTATGAACACCATGGGCTTTAATCTTACTGCTAATGCAGAAGATACCACAGCACCAGAAACTCTTGTTTATCGTACTTCCGTCAATACTACTACTCAAACGGGATGGGATTTTTCCGCTGCCATGAAGTGTTATGATAACGGACACATTCATATGGATATACAGTGTGAAGGTTATACATCTTGGAGCAGTAATATTAAGAAAATCGGAAGTGTGATTATTAATGATTCTATGATATCCGAAATTGATACAAGCGGCTATGCAGGAACTTCATCGTTTGATAGAAATGGATTTAGTTATTCTGGTTATACATTAAATTATAATGAAGATACACTTGTGTATGATTTGATGTATGCTTCTCGCGATTCTGACTTATTAGGCAAAACATTGATGAAACTGGATTTTTATGTTAAAGAAGATTATCTAAAAACGAATCAGATCATTACTGTTTTCGATAAAGAAATAGAAATACCTTTCGGTGAACCGTATGCAAATCCGTATGATACTATAAATTCTTTAAATCTTGAAATCAATGAATTAACACGACAAATCGCAGAGTTGAAGCAAAATAATGGTTATGGTGATATCGACGGAAATGACATGATTGATGGACGAGATGCTTCTATACTCCTTACCTACTATGCAAAGACTTCTACAGGCTATACTGGCACTCTTGAAGAGTATGTAGAAAGCGTAAAAGAAACTGAATCCTCAGGAAGTCTCATGGACTTTTTTTCAGAATAATAACTATTCCTTGTTCTTGATCATCCGTTCGACAACAGTCCGTGAAACATTGAGCCTTTTGGCTATTTCAGATTTGCTTATCTTATGGGATAGCCAAAGCTGATACAGTTCTGAGAACTCCTGTTCGGGAACGGATATCTTCTTTCGCCCCTTGTAAGCTCCACGTTCCTTAGCGCACCTTATCCCCTCTCGCTGCCTTTCAAGAAGATTGGCTCTTTCAAATTCATTGATGGCTGCTATCATCTGAAGCATTAACTTCCCTGTCGGTATACTTGTATCAATGTTTTCTTTCAGGCTGACGAGCTGAACGTTCATGCTCTGAAGTTGATCAACGATAGAAAGCAGATCCATTGTTGACCTTGCAAGTCGGCTGAAATCATTTATATAGACAATATCTACTTCACGCACGTACCGCAGCATTTCTTGCAACTGAGGACGCTTTGTATCTTTTGCAGATACTTTTTCTGAAAAAATGCGGTCGATCTGATACTGCTTCAAATTTTCAAGCTGACGATCCTCGTTCTGTTCAACTGTGCTCACTCTTATGTATGCTACATTTGCCATTTTCTTAAAGTCCTTTCTGCATAATAGGGTAAAGTCTAAAATGCAAGATAAAAAGTGCCTCATTCGCTGCATTTTAAAGTTGTTTTTTGAATAAAAAGCAGTTTGCGTTTAAAGTCTTTAACTCTATTGTACAGTGCGTGTAAGAATTTGTCAAGATATTGGTTATACTATTTGTTCTTACTTAAATGCATTTCACTCTTAGTAGAAATACTTTTGTAGAGTTGCACATGAAAATTTTCAATTATGTATACAAATCGCCGATTGTATTTAATATTAATTTCTATGTAACATTTGTAATGTATAATGATATTATTAACAGTGAGCTTTTTGTTTTGAATCGTGTAAGGCATTCTGAAGATTATTTACGGAGGTATTTTTATGAAAAAGATTTTTGCGTTTCTCGCAACAGCCGTACTTTCATTAACCCTTTTCCTCTCTTATAACGTTATAACTTATGATGGAAACAGTATCATTGCTTCAGCTGATACAACTTTACAAGAAAAATACTATAATACCAGCAGAAATCCTGATGGAACAGTTACTATATATTCTTATACAGGAAAAGAAGAAAATGTAATCGTTCCATCTACTATAAACGGAAAAACAGTAACGAGAATAGATGATTATGCATTTCAAAGATCCTCTACTATAAGGTCTATTGAGCTTCCCGATACTATTACTTATATTGGTAGCAGAGCATTTGTAGAAAGCAAGCAGCTAAAGTCGGTTATTATTCCAGATTCTGTCATCAATATGGGAGGGTCTGTTTTTGATTCTTGCAAGCTACTCGAAAACGTGAAACTATCTAATAATCTTACAAATATCGGTGGTTGCACTTTTCGTAGTTGTAGTAATCTTTCTTCAATTACTATACCAGATTCGGTTATAAATATTGGTACTGAGGCATTCTCTAATTGCACAAGCTTAAGATCGGTAAATATACCAGATTCGGTTATAAATATTGGTACTGGGGCATTTTCTCATTGTACTAACTTAGAATCAGTAAATATACCAAATTCAGTAAAAAGTATAGGTGATTACGCTTTTCGTCAATGTTCCAGTCTTACTTCAATCGCTCTTCCCGATTCGATAAAAGGTGTTGGATTTGGTGCTTTTTCATATTGTGATAATCTTACTTCACTCAATTTCCCGGCTTCATTAACAAGTACAGTTGGCTTTTTTGAAAGATGCCCAAATGTAACTTCAATAAATATACCAAAAACTATTAAAAATATTGGTTCTTATTCTTTCTCGGGATGTAAAAGTCTTGCATCAATAACAATACCTGACTCTGTGACAAGTATCAGTCAGTATGCTTTTAGTTATTGCGATGGTTTAACAGAAGTGGTTATCCCAAGTTCTGTTAAACGAATTGATCATTATGCGTTTTTTAACTGTAAAAACCTAACATCTGTTACTATACCAGATTCGGTTAAACTCATTGAGCAATATGCTTTTGAAAGCTGTGATTCATTAGTTATAAAGTGTACTCCAGGCTCATATGCAGAATCTTTTGCAAAATCAAATAATCATGATTATGAATATATAGATATAGATGAAGAGCATTTGACAACTACAACTTATACTACAGAAAATCAAATAACAACTACTGAAAGTATTAAAACCATTAGAAATAATTATGAATTATATATTGAAGTATTAGATCCTCCGCAAAAAGCAACTTATTATGTTAATGAACAACTACAGCAAGAACTACTATCACGACTTAGCGGTTATTTTAGTTTTAGTGCAAGAAAAATCGATTCAACCGATGATGAAACATATTCATTGTTCAAATTCGGATTGCCTCCTCAGATAGCATTCAGTGACGGGGACTGGAAAGCAAGTTCTTCTTCGGATATTTGGGTTGCTACGAACAGTGAACCCGAAGGTATAGGCGGAATTTATGGTTATATGCTTGATTTTTCTAATGTTGAAATCGATCCACTTGGATATTTTACGAAAGCAGGAACCTATCCAGTTATATTAAAAGTTTATTCACAAGGAAATCCATTGTGCCCAGATGCTTCAGAAACTTTCTATATTGATGTCGTTGAGCCAAACACCACTACGACTACAACGTCCACTACTACAAATATCATAACGAAGCCGACTACAACATTTGCCCGTCAAACTACAGCTAAATCAATTATTTTAACAACCGCAGCAAGACCAACTACAGCCAAATCAACGGCTACATCTAATATTTTAACAACCACTGCAAGACCAACCACAGCTAAATCAACGGCTACATCTAATATTTTAACAACCACTGCAAGACCAACCACAGCTAAATCAACTGCAACATCTATGATTTTAACAACCATAGCAAGACCAACTACAGCCAAATCAACGGCTACATCTAATATTTTAACAACCATAGCAAGACCAACTACAGCCAAATCAACGGCTACATCTAATATTTTAACAACCATAGCAAGACCAACTACAGCCAAATCAACGGCTACATCTAATATTTTAACAACCACTGCAAGACCAACCACAGCTAAATCAACTGCAACATCTATGATTTTAACAACCATAGCAAGACCAACTACAGCCAAATCAACGGCTACATCTAATATTTTAACAACCATAGCAAGACCAACTACAGCCAAATCAACGACTACATCTAATATTTTAACAACCATAGCAAGACCAACTACAGCTAAATCAACGGCTACATCTATGATTTTAACAACCGCAGCAAGACCAACTACAGCTAAATCAACGGCTACATCTATGATTTTAACAACCGCAGCAAGACCAACTACAGCAAGACCCGCTACAACTTCAACAACAACTAAGGCAGCTACAACATTCACTGAAATTGCTAAATATTCATTAGGCGATGTAACTGGTGACCGTATTATCGATGGACGTGATGCAACAGACATCCTCACTGAATACGCTAAAACCTCAACTGGACAAGACTCAAAATATTCTGAAGAACAGAAGAAAGCTGCTGATGTGAACAATGACGGTATTATAGATGGTCGTGACGCAACAGCTATTCTAACATACTACGCAAAGACTTCTACAGGCTATACTGGCACTCTCACCGATTTTATTGAATCAATAAAAACAGAAGGTTGATACAAGGAGATATGAAAAGTATGAAAACGAAAAAAAGGCTCTTTCATTATTACTTGCAGCAGGATTAGTTACAGCAAGTGTACCACTTACGCCGACGACTATGTCCCAAATGTCAATTAAAGCAAATGCTGCAATTAGCGGGTCCTGCGGTGATAATCTTAATTGGATACTGGATGATGATGGTACACTTACAATCAGCGGTAAAGGAACAATGACGAATTATGATGAAATGTCTATTCCGTTTTATCCATTTCAAAATAATGCTGATATAAAGAAAATTATAATTGGAGACAGTGTGACAAGTATTGGTTCGGGTGCGTTTACTAATACAAATAAAAGCTTTATAATTAAAGGCTATTCCGGATCATATGCGGAAACATATGCCAAAAGAAAACTTATTACGTTTGAAGCCATTGGAACAACACAACAAATAACAACTACGGCAACTACTACAAATAAGCTAACAACAACTACGACAACCGAAATGCCGTACAGCATTACGACAAGTTATGAAAACAGATTAGAAATAGTTAAACTTCCTGACAAAACTGAGTTCAGTATAGGTGAAATGTACGACTTGAGCGGCGGACTTGTACGGTATAAAGTGATCAACCATTGTTATGATAACGGCGGCTATGTCGTTGTAAAAGAATCGGAAAATATTGAAATGATTTCGGAAGATTTGGATTTGACTACAGATTACAATCCAAATATTAAAGGTAAATACACGATAAATCTTCAGTACAAAAAGCCTTACTATTATAATGAATATTCAATGCCGAAAGCTTCCTTTTGTGTAAACGTAGTATCTTCTGCTGTAGCTACAATTAAGACAACTACATCAGCTTCGACAGCCGCTACTACTACAACATCAACTACAACAAACATCGGAGAAGAAAACGAGTTAAGCCTGTCAGAAACAGAAATATTTATTAAAGCCGGCGAAAAGCATCCGCTAAAAGCTAATCAAAGTAATTTGACATATAAATCGTCAAATGAGGATATTGCCGTAGTTTCTAATAAGGGAATTATCACTGGAATCAGTAAAGGTACTGTTGTTATTACGGTAATTAACCAATTTAAAGATACCGCTTCAATTACAGTTAATGTTGTTGAACCAAATTATGGAGATACAAACTGTGATAACGATGTTGACATATCAGATGCTGTACTTATAATGCAGTCTTTATCAAATCCATCAAAATACAATCTAACTGATTTAGCAAAAGTCAATGCCGACTGTTGCAATGTTGGTGATGGTGTTACTAATGCAGATGCACTTGCTATCCAGAAATACAAGCTTTCACTTATTACCGAATTACCTGAGAAGAAATAATAATCACGAACTGTAACCGTCATTTATTCAGAGTATATATTTTTCAAAAAGCAAGTCCTCGGAATCTAATTCCGGGGACTTTTCGGGATACAATAAAATCAGAAAGTTGATACAAATATCAACTTTCCTGAATAATAAAAAGACTGCTTTACTCGAGAACGACAAGGCAGTCTTTTTCATATTAAACATATGAAATATACCATATGTTATCTTCAGCCCTCATTTCACGGAGAGTAGCCAAATGTCAGTCGAATTGCACATCAAAAAATTCCTTTTTGTATACAATCTGCTGATTTTCTGCGCTGTTAATAGCCATGTAATATTAATGAGATATAATGATTTCAGTGATATTATTATTACATCAGATATACAGGAGGTCACTATGAAACGCAATCAATTAATATCCATAGCATTAGCAGCAGTTATCTCTTTCGGATGTTCGCTTACTCCGTATGCGGCTTTCGGAATAGACATTACAGATGGCAGAATTACAGATTCAGCAGAAACCGACAACAACGAAACAAGCGGAATGTGCGGTAATCAGCTCAGATGGAACTTTGACTCAGAAGGAACTCTTACAATAAGCGGCGAGGGAGAAATGTATCCTTTTGGCACAGACCTTGCTCCCTGGGCAAACCTGGAGGTAAAGAAAGTCGTTCTCGAAAGCGGTGTAACATATATTGCTACTAATGCTTTTTATGACTGTTACATGGTTACATCAATTGATATTCCTGATACCGTTACCGAAATAGATATGTATGCTTTTCGGGGATGCACTTCTCTTTCTGAGATCAATTTCCCTGAACATCTTGATTATATATGCTGGAACGCATTTGAGGATACTCCATGGTACAAGAATAATGCCGACGATATGATAATAGTAGATAACATCTTAATGCGTTATAAAGGCACAGCAACAGATGTTATTATCCCTGACACAGTAGATGAAATAGCGGATTATGCTTTCAAGGACTGCACGTCTCTTTCGTCAATATCTATTCCTGACAGCGTCGTTGAAATAGGCAGAAGCGCATTTCAAAAATGTACATCTCTAAAATCAATTTCAGTTCCCGAAAAAATAGTCTCAATCGGCGACTATGCTTTTGAGGACTGTTCATCCCTAAGTGAAATAAGTATTCCGGACGGCATACTAAAAATAGGAATAGACGCATTCTCAGGTACTCCGTGGTACACAAAGTGTGATGATATGATAATTATCGGTGGGATCTTTTATCAATATAAAGGAAAAGAAAGCGAAATAACCGTTCCTGACGGAGTATTTCAGATCAATGATTATGCATTTTATGGATGTAAGGAACTGACATCTGTTAATCTTCCGGATACTGTCAGATTAATTGAAAAGAAGGCATTTTACGGATGCAGTTCCCTTTCATCGATCAATATTCCTGAGAACACCGAAAGTATTGATGACTATTGTTTTGCAGACTGTGAGAGTCTTTCTTCTATAACAATTCCTGACAGCGTATATTACGTCGGTGCAGGAGCATTTATCCGCTGTAAAAATCTTGAAACTGTAGAATTGTCTGAAAGTACAATTTTTATTTCAGAGAGGCTTTTTTCAGGATGTACTAAGCTGAAATCGATACATATTCCAATAAATCCTGATTATATCGGCAGATATGCATTTGCAGACTGTTCTGACCTGACAACAGTTACTATAGATAAAGGAATTCGTTTAATATCAGACTGTGCATTTATCAACTGCAGCAGTCTTTCATCAATTGATCTTCCTGACAGTATTGAATACATAGGCGAAGGCGCTTTATACGGATGTACTGCTCTGAAAGAGATCACTGTTCCTAAGAGTATAACAATGTTTGGCCGTGCAGCGATAGGTCAGAAAAATGATGACAGAACTATTTATGGATACAGCGGAAGTGAAGCCGAAAAGTACGCTTCAGCTTACGGACTGCCATTTGTTGCTATTGCAGATCAGCCATCATCACTGATTTTTGGCGATTTCACAGGTGACAGTGTAATAGACGGCCGTGACGCATCTGGAGTTCTTACCCTTTACGCTCAAAGTTCGGTGGGAAGTACATCAGTTACACCGGAACAGCTTAAAGTCGGCGACGTTACTTTGGATAATATCCTTGACGGTCGTGATGCTACTGTTATCCTGACATACTATGCCTACACTTCAACAGGACACGATGTAGGACTTGAAGAATTAATTTCTTATCCGCCGCAAATAACAACAACAACAACAACAACAACTATTACTTCGACATCTACAGCTACAACTTCCACGTCTACCTCAAATACGACTACTACGACAGTTAAAACAACCACTCCCACGACTACAACAACAATAACAAAAACAACTGCACCTCCCACAACAACAGCATCCGCTGTATTCACCGGAGTGCCTGAAGGTAAAACAATATATCGCACAAAATCAGGAAAGAAATTCCACTATGAGAACCCATGCGGCTCAGGAACTTACTATGAATGTACTTACGAAGAAGCACTTGCCGCAGGTCTTACTCCTTGTGAAAAATGTGTGCTGCACTGATATCAATATAATCGTAAAGGACTGTATTTGCAGTCCTTTTCTTTTTTTATCCCGAAAAACCCTGGCTCTGCCAGGGGTTCAAAGGAGCTTTAGCTATGAGTAGAAAAAGAGAACCTCCCATGTTATAATAGTAATGGTCTGCCAACCAAACTGAAAATAACAAAGGAGGTAACGTCATGAAACGAGACGATACCTCCGTAAATTCCGAACTTGTCTTCACAAGTATGGTGATTGGATTTTTGAGCATAATTTTTGTTGAAGACAAGTTCTTTGGTGCGGTAATATTATCTGCTGAGATTTCCGATTTATTCTCATTCTGACAATTCATTGACCTTTTTTCCGTTTTATAATATACTTGCAGCAGGTATTATTTTTATAAAAGAGGAGAATGAATTATAGGGAATTTCTTTACATCGTCACAGAGATACGATTGAAAAATGTATCTATTTTATGACATATTTGGAATGGACATCCGTATTCACCACATGAATAATTTCGGCAATTATTTCCCGGTTAATTATTACAAGTAAAAAATGAACAGCCAATATCATTTCACATCACAATGATATTGGCTGTTTTACTATGGTTGATCTAAATTTATCAGTGGTTACGTTCAACTGTATTGTCTTAGAACCTTTCCACATAGGGTGAATGTACGGATTATCAGGCATAATTTTGTCGGTGACAAGGCAAAAATCCGCCGACGGGCTGTCGCCCTTCAAGGATTTTTAACGCAGTCACCGGCAAAATTTGACGAAAAGACGTGCATGAATCCCTATGTGGACAGGTTCTTACTTTTTTACAGTTGCACTGTATATATTTTCAAGCAGAGATATTGCTCCGTTATAACCTATATATGTGCGGTTCAATATCACTTCGGATGTGATCGGAGTGCCTGTTTCTATCAGTAATGCGCCAATTTCATCAGCTGTATCCTTTTCCCAGGCTGACCCAAGTATCAATGGCAGACCATATCGGAAATCTGCTTCCCGAAGTGCTTCATCAGCCTGATAGCCATCTTCATGAAATTCAACTGATATTTCATTATCAGAATCTATATTATAAAAATAATTCTGTACAGTCTCTCTGTATTGTTCGGGAGTATTGTCAGTTATTATTTGTTTTTCAGGTATAAGTCCTATCTGCTCGGAAAGGAACTTAGTTATACTAAGTGTGTATGCGGCATCACCTACTGCTGCAAAAGCTGAGGAAATATCAAAATGCCACTCTGAAAAGAAACTCGCAAAATGTTCCAGATGATAGTAATAACGATGTGATTCCTCTGCGATAAGATTTTCACATTTTACAGGTGATATTCCTGCAAATTCAGTAACTGTTCTCAGAAATTCAGAGGTTGCTTCTTCACCGATAGGAAGTGACGGGATATGAAGATATGGCTGGTCATATTTTTCTTTCAGATGTTCTGCAATATCAAGTCCAAGCCACGGTGATACAACAAGATTAAAAGCTGCCTTTGGTATATTTTTCCATTCCTCAGCCCCCTTACTTTCAGAGCCAAAGAAAACATTTACCTCAAATCCACATCCCGTAAGCAGACGTTTCAGTTCAATAAGGTCACCTTTCCAGAAGGTATGAAAATACGGTGCAGGACTCCAGAGATTTATAAGTGTTTTTCTTTTACGTACCTTTGATTCTCCGACGAACTGGTCTATTATGGCTTTTACTACTTTTTCGTGTCCGTACAGATTATTACCATTGAATCCGGGAACTTCGGCATGAACTATCGGAACACCTTTATCACGGAATCTTTTGACTATGGAATCAGTATCATCTCCTACAAGCTGAGGAGCGCATCCCGAAAGAACAACAAACAGATCGCCTTTAACGATTTTCAGTGTTGCATTTATAACATCTTCAAGTTTTTTTGCTCCTCCGAATACTATTTCCTTTTCTCCGATACTCGAACCGGGAATACCGCTGCATCCAAGACCTGCTGTTCCCTGAAATCCATTTGCTGTATTCATTATCGCTATCTGTTGATCTACACATCCGGGACTGCAATTTGATATAGGTACTGCTCCCGGGATAGCAAGTACTGTATATGCAGAAGCAAGGGCACATCCATAATGCGAATGTGTTATACTATGCTCCGATCGCTTTGTATTCGTCATTTTTATTTTCCTCCTTCAGTACTTCAGGATGATTTGACAAAAGAAACGGGTCATCCTGTGAAAGCCACCAATCAGTATATACAGAGCTGACGTGACGTTTAAGTACCTGATTGAATCTGCGACGTGGAAGTGTGGCAAGTATCGCTTTTCCAAGCCTGAGGATACCATCATATCCCAAAGGCAGATGCTCGTCGCCCATTACAAAAGAAACTATGCCCTGCTTTGCAAGATCGGGTGCTATACCGCCGTGACGAACTATAACAATATCCACAGGTGTTCTGCGGAATAACTGCGGAGTCTGGAATGGCTGTGTCTTGCTTACAGTAAAATGCGGTATATCACCATAATTATTTACAAGGTTTTTTAATGTATCCTGTTCTTCGCTTCCGCTGTCATATACAGGATCATGATGGAATACAAGCGATCCCGGAACTTCCATTCCAAGTTCACGAAGAACAGATATCAGACCGTGTGCATAAGCCGAACCTGTCAGTACATAGCCTGTTTTTCCTTTCAGCAGCGAGCGCAGCTTTTCCAGCTCAGGTTTTATACGTTCATGCTCGGCTTTTATGTATTCTTCAGCTTTGGCTTCTTTTCCGACAGTTTTTGCGATCGCACGAAGCCATTCATCTGTTCCTTTGATACCATATGGCTGAGATGCTTTTATCTGCGGAACTCCGAATTTTTCCTCAAGAGCAGTTGCCATATATGAACCGAGCGTATGACAGAATGTTGTTGTTGCCGCAGCTTCCGATATCTGCTGTAATTCTGCAAATGATGCTATTTCCATGATATAGTTCACCCTCAGTCCGAGAGGTTTTAGCATATCAGTAAAATAATCTGTTCCCCATAATGCGATAATATTTATCAGATCATTCTGCTTTTGGGGATTTTTGTTGGCAATCTGACGCACGACCCCGTGCTGAACGATGTCAAATCCCGTACTCCAGTGCTTTGATCGGAATCCTTCACAGTGAAGCGGGATAACAGGAACACCAAGTTCATCTTCAAGTTCTTCAGCTATACTTGTAAGATCCTCACCAATGATCGCAGTCGTACAGGACATATTGATGAATACTGCCTTCGGTGAATAGCGTTCAAATGCTTCTCTTGCGGTACGGCGCAGCTTTTCTGCCGCTCCGAATACCATATCCTTTTCAAGAAGATTTGTTGATATTATCCGTACACTGAACGGGTCTATCCCCTTTCTTTTTAATCCTCTGCGGAATGTCTGTTCATATATCGGACTTCTTCCTGAACATCCGATAGGCGAATGATGTATAAGTATACAATCCGTAAGATTGCCTGCCTGACAAGTTGCAATTTGCTGTGAACACATACTGCTCTGCTGAAATGGTACACTAAGCTCGCATAATCGACATGATTTTCCGCATTTTCCTGCACAGCTTCTTTTTGAATAATCTGATTCTTCCACAAGCTCAGATGCACTGCCATCCCATGCAATGATCGAACCCAGACGCATTTCTCGGTTTTGAGGTGTGTCAAGTTCAAGATTGATTTTTTTTGACATTTCTATCCCTCATTTTATTAGTATTCAAAGCAAGGAACATAAGCATGGTTATACTTATTCAGAATAACTTCAGCAACATTTTTCTGCTGATATGCTTCAACCACTTTATGATATATCTCGTTATCCTTATCCTCTGTACGTGCTGCGATGAGATTCTTATACGGATTATCAGGTTTAAGATCCGCAAGAGATTCCTGCCATATCGCATCTGACGGATCCATTCCGTTGTCAACAACATAATTTCCGTTGATGATAGCCGCTGTAACATCAGGAAGTGCAGGAACGATCGTTGAAGCATCAAGTTCAACGAATTCAAGTTTCAGATCATTTTTTGTTATATCGTCCACAGATGGAGTATAGCCTGCACTCGGATCAAGTTCTATCAATCCGATAGTCTCAATATTTTTCAGCGCTCTGCCTCCGTTTGTCACATCATTCGGAATTGCAATGGAATCGCCCTCTTTTAATTCGTCCGGAGAAGAAATTTTATCTGAATAAAGATTTAGCTGAGCTATCATTGTATCACCAATAGATACAAGATCATAGCCGAATTCATCGATCTCATTATTGAAAAATGCATAGTGCTGAAAAGCATCAAGATCGATCTCGCCATCATTAAGCGCACGGTTTGGTGTATTGTAATCCGAAAACTCAACGAGCTTGACCTGTATATTTTCGGAGGCAAGATTTTCATTTACCTTATCCCATTCTTCTTTGTTTTCTCCGACAACTCCGACAGTTACGATAATGGGTTCTTCTTTTGATTCTGCGGAGTTTTTGTTATTAAGCTGATGATTTGCAGAATTGCCCTGTGTGTTTTCAGAAGCACCGCATCCTGTCAGAAGAAGGGATACAGATGCAAGTATTGAACAGATAAATATGTTTTTCTTTATTTTTTTCATGTTGATTACTCCTTTGGTTTATTTTGAAGTTTTTCTCACAATAAATCCACCGATAAGCTGTACCGCTCCGACCAAAATGACAAGTGTAACAACCGATACAAGTGTTACATCAAATTGATTACGGTTATAACCGTAGCGTATTGCAAAATCTCCTATACCGCCTGCGCCTACCGCTCCTGCCATTGCAGTAAGTCCTATCAGACTGATGACAGTAAGTGTTGTTCCTCGTATGATCGACGGTACGCTTTCTTTCAGATATACCCTGAATATTATTTTCGGAACACTTTCCCCCATTGACTGTGCCGCTTCAATAAGACCACTGTCGATCTCTGAAAGTGCCTGTTCTGTCTGACGTGCGTAAAATGGTGCTGTGCCAAATACAAGCGGAACTATTGCTCCCTTAACACCGATCGCTGTTCCCATTATAAAACGTGTAAGACCAATAAGTCCCGCAAGCATTATTATAAACGGGATGGATCTGAAAAAGTTGATAACGGCATCAAGTATTCTGAAAATGACGTTATTCTCAAGTATACCGCCTTTTCTCGTTATAACTATCATAATTCCCAATATCCCTCCGATAATAAAAGCGATACTTCCGCTCCATACTGTCATTATCAGCGTATCTGAGAGACTATCCCAGTATTTATCAGGCTTTTCCATTACATTCGGAAACAACTGTGTCAATAATTCCTGCATCTTTTATCACCTCCACTCCTATCTGCCTTTTTTCCAGATAATTAAATGCTTCTTCGATGTCTTCCGATCTGCCTGTGAGTATTGCGGCAAGTCCGCCAAGCGGATGTTCGCCGATTATCTCTACATTTGCAAATATAATATTTGCTTTGACATGATATGTTTCCGCCAGTTCCGAGATAAGTGCTTCAGAAATTCCGGGAGTAAGATATTTAAGCCTTACTAATTTCTGACCCGGATGAAGATGTAGCAGCGGAGAATCTTCATCAACCATTGTGTTTATTTTAGAAAGATTTGTGGTAGTTTCGATAAAGCGCTTCGTCACGGGATGTTCAGGCGTTGAAAAGATACCGAACACATCACCTTCCTCAACAACTTTTCCATTTTCCATTACAGCAACACGATCGCAGACTTCTTTAATGACACTCATTTCATGTGTGATAAGTACAATGGTTATTCCGAGTGTCATGTTTATTTTGCGTAAGAGCTTCAATATTGAAAGTGTAGTCTGCGGATCAAGCGCACTTGTTGCCTCATCGCAAAGCAGTATTTTAGGGTCATTAGCCAATGCTCTTGCAATTGCAACACGCTGTTTCTGACCGCCGCTGAGTTGTGAAGGATATGCATTTCTTTTTTCTGCAATATCAACAATTTCAAGCAGTTCCATAACTTTTCGTTCAATATCAGTTTTATTGATGCCTTGATATTTAAGCGGATAAGATACATTCTGATATACATTTCTGGAAGAAAACAAATTGAAATGCTGGAATATCATTCCTATCTTTCTGCGTTTGTTCCGCAAACTTTTACCATGCATTTTTACAATGTCTTCACCGTCAACAAATATACTTCCGTGTTCCGGTTTTTCAAGCCGGTTGATACATCGTACAAGAGTGGATTTTCCTGCACCGGAAAAACCGATAATGCCATATATTTCTCCTTTTTTGATATGAAGACTTACATTATCCACAGCATATATTTCTTTTCCTTGTGCCGTGAATTTTTTTCTGACTTTATCAAGCACTATCATTATTTCTTCTCTCCTTTCGTGTTTTCATGTGTTTATTATAGCTGATTACTGCGTATTTGTCCAATACATCTTTCTTAGCATGAATTCTATTATATAATTATAATTTCAGAAATTATCAGTCCTGATGACAAAGCCGAGATTTCGCTTCTCCCTGCATCAGGGCCATGTTTATCTGATACAGCCTGCTGCTGATTTTGAATATGAGGTATCGTTCTATTATATTGATGACAAGTTTTAGGCAACACCGCACAAAGCTTGTGCTGAAGATGCTGTGACAGATTTTTCGTCAGATTGTATAGAAATTTAGCAGGCATACTATCGTATGTCAAGGAATTTCTGTGCAAGATGACGGAAAATATGTCCGCAGATTCAATGCAAAGCCGTCAGGTGTGCTTTGTGCGGTGTTGCCTTTAATATGCGATGTATGCTCCCGATAAGACCCAACGCTGGGAAATGGTGCCTTACCATGCTTCAGAGGAAGATATCCGGTTTGCAAAGCGTTTTCCTATGCCATCAGACGAAGATCCCCCCTCAGAGCCGTCCGAGCCTGCAGAGCGGAAAACTATCTGCCTGAATAGAAAAGACCTGAGAAATGCTGGTGTGAACATTTCTCAGGTCTTTCTTAGAACCTGTCCACATAGGAACAGGTTCTTAACTATTCATTTTTCTGCTGGTGTTTAGCTATTAGTTTTCAGTTCAACTTGATAGCAGCCACATCCACATGATTCGGAATGCTGTTGAAGGTATACCCAGGAGGTGATCGACGTGCTTGTGAGTCACAAAAATATGCCGCATATCCATCCAGTTGTAGCCAGCGTGTTTTATCTGTGTCAGAACGGCATTTCCGCCGCCGTCCACCATGAAATACTGTCTGTTATCGTCCAGAATGAAACAGGTGTTGTAGCACTCCGTCACAAGTGCATTGCCTGTTCCGAGCATTGTGAGTTTCATACTGTGTTTTCCTTTGTGCCGTGGTAGTAATACGGGTGAGGTGCTTTATATCTTCATAGTTATCCATAATACTCAGTCTTTCTCGTATGCGTGCTTGACACAAATATATTTTTCTTTTGCTGCATCAACTGGAACTATGTGATCTTGCAGGAGCTTTTTAATATCATCAGGTAATGCGACATATTGTATCGGTGTCTTTGGAGAAACAATCTTACCATATTCTCCGTTATGTTCGATGTTATTGGTCACAGCATCGAATACAAAAACTCCTTTTTGAGCAAGCAATACCGCATCGTTCATCAATGGATTATCGATATAAGATGTTTCAAGGGTTTCTGCCGTTGTCTTTTCCAGTTTTTCTATGAAGTAATCCGCAAGAAATTCAGTTTGCTCCTTGCTTTTACAGACAAATTCAGGAACATTCGCAGTTCCAGCAGTTGTGCAAGAGAAAATATAACCATTCAAATCTATTCCAAACCACATAATATCTTCAATTTGCAAGTCGATTTCAGTATATCTCATATATACATTGTCCTTTCTATGCCTTATGTCCGCCGCTCTGCCGGTTACGCTCCTTCGCTGTTGCACCCTCCGTGAAGTTCGTACCTTTCAGAGCGGCATTCTTTCCGAATTTGTGTTTGATCGTAAGCAAGTACTCCATTTTCGGCAGATACCTGTTTATCATTTCCGGTATTGCCGCTAATGATTTCATCTCACGAATTATTGTCGTGATTACTCATCAATATAAGCTCGTCTTGCATTTATCAGTTTTATCAGATTATCAAGGTTTTCTTCTGAATACTGTATGTATTTACCGCCTGATTCCTTGCATATATTGTCGAGATATTCATCCTTGACTGAATCCGAACGCATATCAATTATATAATATACAGTACTTACATTACCATTACTGCCATTTTTTTGCAGATGATTAATGAAGTAGTTATTATTTCTCTCTTCCGTGGTAATATAATCAGTAATATTTTTAAAAGGTTGATGAGATAGATAATAATAGTTATCTTTTATTATAGTGATTATTGTATGATTGTCTCCGATAAAATCTTTTTCAAGATCACTTGAATAAGCTAAAGCAGCACAAAGATTAAATTGTTCGTTGTCATGTTCAGCACGATATTTCACATCTTTAAAATAACTTGTTGTTGAATTGGGTACTAGATTATCAGAAAAGTTATAAAAAACTTCTTGTTTTCCATAAAGCTCAAGAGTATTATCAATTGATTCTGCACATTCTATGATCTCGTTTACCGAATCGTAATCGCCTACGATTCTATTATCTCTTGTGTGCTTACGTTCAAAGACAAGGTGCATATCTCCTAAATAAGAATGGTATTTTGCTTTATCGGAATCGTCAAGCTCGTTGTAAAGCTTTGTTATTATATCGAGCGTTCTCGGATCATGGTTGGTTCCCGCATCAATAGGAGAAAACGATATACAGATAGGCCCGGGCATGGAATAAACTTTTTCGCCAAATATATCGGGCGGCATTTCGGACGCTGCTTTTGTTGTGGTTATCGTGGTCGCTGTGGCTACCGGCACTGTTGTCGTTATTGTATTCTGAGTATCCTCCGGAAAATCAAAATCTATTTCAATCCTGTCTGTCAGACAATAGTTTTCATTGCCCTTTAAACGGATCTCTGATTCAGCATATTTTACATTGGGATCATTTTTGCCGTGTAAATCTTTTGCTCTATCAATGCTGTTTCCCAAAGTATCACCTGATAATACCATGCCGTTTATCATTATTTCATACAGCATTTTTTGATAATAAATATTTGATACTGAATTTGAAAAGCCGATAACGGCATCTGCACCATGATTCACAATTTATTGAGCCATTTTTCCTTTTTCCATTCCGTGACAAGATGAAAAGAACCATAATGAGTCTTTGAACGGCTCGTCTTGGAATCCATATACCAGATCAAAAAACTTTTTTGCATTAATTGAGATTCTATATTCGGTAGAGTTCTTATCCTCCTTTGAAGGAACTATGATCTCTCCTGAAAACGGAGCTGAAGAAAATGATTCAAGCATTATTATACCATCTATAAAATAGTTATATTTTTCTCCTGTTTCAATATATTCTGTTCCAAAATGAACAATTCCGTGAGATTCAACGAGAACTATATCGTAACCATCAAGATTCGTCATTAACTCAACATCAACTTTATCATCCTGAAAAGTAGTAACATTGCAATCCAATACTTTTGCTAAACAATTAGCCGCTTCCTTGCCGAACTCATCTCCCATCGTGCTTGCAGCAGGCTGCAGTAAAAGAACGCCCTTTCCGTTCAGGTCTCTTGGCATAAGCTGTCCGTTTGTAAATGCTGACTCGGCATTTTTGTATGCCTGATCGAATTTTTCTTCATTATTAAACGGAACGGTTAAACCATTACCGCCCCAGGTTTTTGTGGAGTCAGATGATGGCTTTTCCCAGAGTCCGCTGATGCAATAAACAGTTCTGTATTTAATAGTACCTGCATCGTTATCGATACTGTATGATTCGATCTTATCAGAATGCTCCAGATAATCGCACACTTCATCAAAAGAAAGGCCGACGAGATCGTCGCTTACAGCATCAAAACCTTCAAAATCCTCCTTTGTAAGATCACGATAAAAAACAATTCTGTAGTCATCGCTTTTAACATTATCAGCAGCTGCGTAATAATCGATGTTTACAGGGGCATCAGCGCTGAGCAGTTTTTCCACAGAATAGACACCATCATTCGCCTTCTCATCGCCGTTTTTGCCGTCATCATTCATATACGCCACTAAATTATCGCTGTCATCGTAGAGGGCGACTGCTCTTTCCGCAAGCTTTTCATCAGAGGTAACATCAACTGTGAACTTTACGTTTTCTTCCGTGTTGATGTAAATATCCCAGACGTTTGCCTTGAAATTACTGAGTTCGACTGTTCCCGACGAACCGCCGTTATCCACTGAACTTTTAGCGTAGAATGTCAGGATAGCCGAAGCATCGGTGGCATCGACCAAGCCGTTTTCGTTCATGTCAGCGGCTTTCATCTGAATTTTGGTGAATCCGCCGTCCTTTCCCGTAGATGTTTGGGCGTAATAGGTCAGAACAGACGAAGCATCCACTGCATCGACCATTCCGTTGCCGTTTACATCTCCGAGCAGAAAATCAGTTTTTGCTGTGTTGGTTTCGGCATTGACATTCAGATACGAAGTACTGAGAACATTTGCTGTTAGTCCTGCTGACATGGCAAGTGAAAGCAATGCTGAAATTGTTTTTTTGATTTTCATAATATTCCTCCTGGTATATAATATCCTGTATATTACATTATATAATATCTGGGACTGTATGTCAAATCGTATGCGGCACCTGCGAAGGGCGTGCGCTATTAAAAGCCATATCATCTATATGATTATTGAAGAAATGCCCCAAATTGCAGATAAAGCTGCAATTTGGGGCAATAACATTGCATATTAGTCCCACCAGAAATACCATACGTCCGAACCGATAAGTGAACTTGCAAGAGCTTTGAT
>ACOK01000095.1 GCA_000174895.1 Ruminococcus flavefaciens FD-1 | reverse complement strand
CCCCTGCCAGAGAGGTCTACACCTCTCTGGACTCTGGTGATGTGCGCCTTCGGCGCTTTTTTTGTTTGTTTTATTATTTCCCGAAATCATTAACATCAACGTCCAATGGAGCGTCGATCTCATCAGATACATACTTCCCGTTTTTCTTGCGCTGTTTTACACATTCGGTCAGCAGATACTCTATCTGACCGTTGACCGAACGGAAGTCATCTTCCGCCCATGCGGCGATATCGTTATACAGCTTTTCCGATAATCTGAGCGGTACTTGTTTCTTAGCCGCCATATCAATAGAGACTTCCTGAGTTTACAATAGGCTGTGCGTCGTGGTTTCCGCAAAGTACAACAAGCAGATTTGATACCATAGCAGCCTTGCGCTCCTCGTCAAGCTCAACTACTTCGTTTTCGCTGAGTCTTTCCAGAGCCATTTCAACCATGCCTACTGCGCCGTCAACGATCATCTTTCTTGCGTCGATGATAGCGGATGCCTGCTGTCTCTGGAGCATTACTGCGGCAATTTCGGGAGCATATGCAAGGTAAGTGATACGTGCTTCGATGATCTCAAGACCTGCATTCTGAACCTTTGCCTGTATCTCGTCACGGATACGTGCGGCTACAACTTCGCTTGAACCACGAAGGCTTCCCTCGTCAGCTATACCGTCGCCTGTGGTATCAACGTTTGGAGCAACGTCGTAAGGATAAAGACGAACGATATTTCTCAGGGCAGTATCGCACTGGAGCGAGAGGTATTCCTTGTAGTTGTCAACATCGAAAACAGCCTTAGCAGTATCGGTAACTTTCCAGATAACGGCAATGCCTATCTCAACAGGATTACCGAGACAGTCGTTTATCTTCTGGCGGTTGTTGTTGAGTGTCATTATTTTAAGGGATATCTTCTTTGAGGGGTAAGCAGCATTTGCCTGTGCCCGTACAGCTGCTGCCTGAACTGAAGGGATAGGTGAATCGCCCACATCACCGCTCTGACGAAGCTTAGTGGAAGCGGCAGGGTTAACGGCTGTGCAGAACGGATTTACCCAGTAGAAGCCATCGCCCTTGAGAGTGCCCTTGTACTTGCCGAAAAGTGTGAGAACGAGAGCTTCCTGCGGCTTTAATATTTTAAGACCGCAGTAAGGTATCCAGCCCACACAGAGCCATATTACGCCGAGAACGCCAAGCAGCGGCATTCCGCCTGCGAAGCTGATTACTGTGATTGGGGCGGCGCTGAGATAGAGAAGTGTGATGAGCAGCAGAGCAGCTGCACCGTTTTTCCTAGTTGATAAAATTTTTTCTTTCATGGTAGTATTTCCTTTCGTGATGTATTGGTGTATGTGTTTGATATCATTATGATATCACATAAATATAATTTTGTCAAGGGATTTTTCAAAAAATTCTGAAAAATATCTGTAAACCATTGACTTTTCACGGAAACAGCGTTATAATACTAATGTATGGCAGTGACGGGACTGACTGTATGCGTGATACCTCAGAGAGAAAGCGGCCGGTGCAAGCTTTCGTATCACAGACAGGTGCTACCCCTGAGCCTCTCTGCGAAAGCGGAGCGTATTTCTGCGTTAAGGATAGCCGAGGAAAGGGAAGTTCCCCTTTTGAATTTGGGTGGTACCACGAGAGCCTTCGTCCCATTTATGGCGGCGGGGCCTTTTTTATTAATGCGTAATGCTTAATTCGTAATGCGTAATCAGCTATGTGACACTATAATAATTACGCATTGAAAAAAAGCGCCGTTAGCTCAGTTGGTAGAGCAGTGAAAATTCCGTCTTGTATTAAGACGGTAACAGCAATCCTTGCTTTTAACACACAGGCCGCAGGTTCGATCCCTGCACGGCGCACCACCGCCGAGCGGGCGGGCGCAGTTCACGCTGCCGCTCGCAAGCTCGCTTACGGAAAGTCAATCAAATTTTAAATGTACCGTTAGTTCAGTGTAAGAACGCCGATGCCAATAGTCCGTCTTGTATAAGACGGTTACAGCATTTGTGGATTCCACGTCGGAGGTCACAGGTTCAATTCCTGTACGGTACACCGAGTCCGATTTAATTTGTAATGCCGGATGGATAATTTTTGATAATCGTATCAGCTGAGCTGAAAACAATAATTACGCATTACGCATTACGAATTACGAATTAATTAAAAGGAGATTTTTTTATGCAGTGGACAGGTCTTAACGATCTACGTGAAAAGTATTTATCATTCTTCGAGAGCAAGAACCATACCCGTATGGCAAGCGCTTCTCTCATTCCTCAGGGCGACAAGAGCCTTCTTCTTATCAACTCAGGTATGGCACCTCTGAAGAAGTTCTTCCTCGGACAGGCTACACCTCCCAACAAGAGAGTAACTACCTGCCAGAAGTGTATCCGTACTCCCGATATCGAGAGCGTTGGCAAGACTGCACGTCACGGTACATATTTTGAAATGCTGGGCAACTTCTCATTCGGCGATTACTTCAAGACTGAGGCTATCGAGTGGGCATGGGGAGTTCCTCACAAAGACACTGGAGATACCGGCAGAAAAGCTGTGGATAACTATATTTGAAAGCGACGATGAGGCTGAGCAGATCTGGGAAAACAAGATCGGCATTCCTCACGACAGAATAATCCGTCTCGGCAAGAAGGACAACTTCTGGGAACACGGTTCAGGTCCATGCGGCCCATGTTCCGAGATACACTTCGACCGTGGCGAGGCTTACGGCCCCTTCGAGAACTTCGAGCAGGCAAGCGACTGCGACAGAGTTATCGAGATCTGGAATCTCGTATTCAGCCAGTTCGACAGCGACGGAAACGGCCACTACGAAGAAATGAAGAACAAGAACATCGACACAGGTATGGGTCTTGAGAGACTTGCTTGCGTTATGCAGGGCGTTGACAATATCTTTGAAGTTGACACTGTTCAGAACATCATGAAGCACATCTCATCCATTGCAGGTGTTGAGTACAAGAAGGACGCTAAGACAGACGTTTCTCTCCGTGTTATCACCGATCACATCAGAAGTACAACTCTTATGGTCGGCGACGGTATCCTTCCTTCAAACGAGGGCAGAGGCTATGTTCTCCGCCGTCTGCTGAGAAGAGCTGCCCGTCACGGCAGACTCTTAGGCGTAAAGAGACCTTTCCTTACAGAGGTTTGCGATACTGTTATCAACGAGAACGCAGGCGCATATCCTGAGCTTGCTGAAAAGCGTGACTACATCAAGAAGATCATCGGTGTCGAGGAAGAAGCGTTCGCTAAGACTATCGACAAGGGTACAGAACTTCTCACAGGCTTCACAAACACTCTCAAGGCTGAGGGCAAGACTGCTCTTTCAGGCGACGACGCATTCAAGCTTTCCGATACTTACGGCTTCCCGATAGACCTTACAGTTGAAATGTGCGAGGAACAGGGATTTACCGTTGACCGTGACCGCTTCACCGAGCTTGCAAAGGAGCAGAGAGCAAGAGCTAAGGCTGACCACGCTGCAAAGGCCGGTTCATCATGGGCTGACAACAGCATCAAGATCGACGCTCCTGCAACTATCTTCACAGGCTACACCGACTTTGAAGCTGACAGAGCAGAGGTCCTTGCTATCTACAAGGACGGTCAGGAAGTTGAACAGGCAACTGAGGGCGACGACGTTGTTATCGTTCTTGACGTAACTCCTTTCTACGCTGAGAGCGGCGGACAGGTAGGCGATACAGGTGTACTCATCAATGGCGCAAACATCGCATCTGTTGCAGATACTATCAAGTCAGAGGGTCACTTCCTCCACATCGCATCCGTCGAGCAGGGAATCATCCGCAAGGGCGACAATGTAACTGCTCAGATCGAGAAGGACCGCAGAATGGCTATCATGAGAAACCATACAACTGCACATCTTCTTCAGTATGCACTCCGTCAGGTGCTCGGCGATCACGTTCATCAGGCAGGTCAGCTTGTAAACGAAAAGGCTTGCCGTTTCGACTTCAACCACTTCAGCGCTATGACTGATGAGGAGATCGCAAAGGTCGAGGAGATCGTAAACAGCGAGATCATGGCTGCACTCCCTGTAACAATGCAGGAAATGCCTATAGACGAGGCAAGAAAGCTGGGCGCTATGGCTCTGTTCGGTGAAAAGTACGGTGATACCGTTCGTGTAGTAACTGCTGACAAGTCAGTTGAATTCTGCGGCGGTACACATATCTCAAATACAGCGCAGATCGGTCTGTTCAAGATCGTTTCAGAAAGCTCTGTAGCCGCAGGCGTAAGACGTATCGAGGCTGTAACAGGTCTGGGCGTTATCGGACTTCTCAATGAATTCAAGGAGACTATCGCTAAGTCAGCAAAGGCTATCAAGCTTGCAAATGTGAACGAGCTCCCTGAGAAGTG
The DNA here is from genome assembly GCA_000174895.1 of Ruminococcus flavefaciens FD-1. GTDB lineage: Bacteria > Bacillota > Clostridia > Oscillospirales > Ruminococcaceae > Ruminococcus > Ruminococcus flavefaciens_A. The sequence continues at coordinate 24,681 of ACOK01000095.1, read as the reverse complement.
TGCTGCACTGTTTGCAGAGTCAAAGGAAAAGGACAAGCAGCTTGAGAGCCTCAATCAGCAGATGGCAAACGCAAAGACAGCTGCACTGTTCGACAATGCAAAGGTAGTTGACGGAATCAAGCTGGTTTCCGCTCGTATGGACGGAACAGCTCCCGATGCTCTCAGAAAGCTGGGCGACAGCGTAAAGGACAAGGACGAAGCTATCATCGCTCTGTTTGCAGCAGTAAACGGCGAAAAGGGCACATTCTACTGCGTATGCACAAAGGATGCTGTTGCTAAGGGCGGAAACGCAGGCAAGATCGTTCGTGAAGTTTCAGCTGTAACAGGCGGTAAGGGCGGCGGAAAGCCCGACGGCGCTATGGCAGGTGCAGGCGATATTTCTAAGGTAGACGAAGCACTGGCTAAGTTTGAAGAAATAGTAAAAACTACAAAATAAAAAAGCGGCGAAGCCGCACATTGGGATTCCAAAGGGGATGTACTCCCCTTTGGCAGGTGGGTGTGCGAGGGAGGGCAGAGCCCTCCCTGAGAAGTAGTGAGACAAGCGAAGCGATGTCTCACGGCTGGTTATCAAGAACTTTCCTCGGCTTGACCGACATTATTACTAAACCGTCCGTAAAGCATTGCTTCGCTTGCTTTACTGCTTTGTCAGGGGGCTTTGCCCCCTCGTTCACCCCCACCAGAGAGGTCTACACCTCTCTGGACTCTGGTGATAGGCGGCTGCGCCGCATATTATGAATTTTTGAAAAGGAGTAAAAATATGGACTGCTTATTCTGCAAGATAATCGACGGAGAAATACCAAGCACTAAGGTATATGAGGACGAGTATGTTTACGCATTCAAGGACATCGCTCCCATTGCACCTATGCATATTCTCATCATACCAAAGGCACACATCGCAAGTGCAAATGACATAAACGAAGAGAATTCATCACTTGTTGCCAAGGTATTCGAGGCAGCAGGAAAGATCGCAAAGGAACAGGGCTGTGAAAGCTACCGTATCATCAACAACTGCGGCGACGATGCAGGCCAGACAGTAAAGCACCTCCACTTCCACCTTCTCGGCGGCGTAAAAATGGGCTGGGGCCCTGAGTCACTGGGCAGGATCGAATAAGGAGGAGACCATGGCAAATACCTATAAAATGACCATTGCAGGCCTGGAAAGGGAACTCCCTATCTGTCCTGTAAGTGATAAGCTTGATATTGCTGCATTCGTTATGTTCTCGGATGTTGAGGTGACTGTAAAGTCGGCTGAGGAACTTCTGAAGAAGTGCCCTGACTTCGATATCATTATCACAGCCGAGTCAAAGGGAATCCCCCTTGCTTACGAAATGGCAAGACAGAGCGGCAAAAACTACGTTGTAGCAAGAAAGTCCGTCAAGCTGTACATGACTGACCCTGTTGAGGTTGAAGTAAAGTCCATCACAACAGCAGATGTTCAGAAGCTTTATCTGGCAGCAGACAAGGCCGCAATGCTGAAAGGAAAGAAAGTCCTTATCGTTGACGATGTTATCAGCACAGGAGAATCTCTCAAGGCGCTTGAGACACTTACAGAGGCAGCAGGCGGCAATATAGCAGGAGAGGCAGCAGTCCTTGCAGAGGGCGACGCAGCCGACAGAGACGATATTATCTTCCTCGAGAAATTACCGCTCTTCTTCAAATAAGGTCAATAATATGAAGCGAAAAATGATCGGAGCGGCAGCAGCATATATGTCGGGATCATTCTTCGCTTCCTTTTTTAACGATGTACGTGCATGGCTGATGGGTGCGGCGGCGGTGGCAATGGTACTGATCTTCGGAGGAAAACGTGGCTGGAAACGGACCGACTCACTGCTGCTGGGAATTGCTTTTACTGTTGGTATAGTATTGTACTCGGCGTATACTGCTGTGAGCTATAAGCCTGTAGTGGCATATGACGGGACAGAGGGCAGCTTCACAGGAAGCATTACTGAAATAACCCGATATGACGGCAACAGGGCAGGATATGTGCTGAAAGGCCGCATAAACGGTGTGACTGATGCGAAGATAACATATTTCGGATACGATCCCGATGCACGTTATGGTGATACTGTAAGTATAGAAAAATGTACTTTCCGTAAACCAAGCAATGACTACATCTTCAACAGCGAGTTATATTACAAGGCTGACGGGATATTCCTCTCAGCGACTTCCGCTGAGAATGTCCGTATAACTCACACACATACCCGCTTAATCAGAAACAAGCTTGCAGATTTCCGGAGCTATATGACCGAAAGGCTGAAAGCTGAGACCGATGAGGATGCGGGTGGATTTCTTGCAGGCATGATTTTCGGCGAGAAGCGTGAACTCGACAGCGAGATAAAGACCTCGCTCTACCGCAGCGGAATCGGCCATATCCTTGCGGTTTCGGGACTTCACGTGTCCATCATCGCACTTCTGCTAATGAGTGTACTGAGGAAGGCAAACGTGAACAGATTCATTTCCTACGGTATAATGAACGTGATGCTGATATCATTTGTGGCTATGGCGAATTATCCTGTTTCCGCCATACGTGCCGCAATAATGATGGACCTTTTTCACGGCGCAAGGCTCATACACAGACAGAATAATTCCCTGAATTCTCTTGCCATAGCGTCACTGATAATACTGACAGCACAGCCCTATGCCATATTCGATGCAGGCTTTCTGCTGTCGGTGTCGGGCACATTCGGGATAGCCGTATTTGCTCCGTTCATGACAAAGAACATGAAGTACGAGACCATACCGCAGATAATCGCAAAGGACCTGATGACAGCCCTCTGCACTTCGGTATCCGTTTTTCCCATAAGCATGATATTCTTCGACGAGACCTCGATGATATCGCCGGCGGCAAATGTTCTGCTTGTGCCGCTGTGCACCATATCAATGGTAAACGGTCTCATATTCGTCATCACAGGCGGAGTGCTTCCCATACTCTATCCCGCAAAGATACTGACAGGCTTCGTCATTGCCGTAAGCCGCAGACTTGCCGATGTACGGCTTTTCCATCTGCCCCACGGCTCTGACTTTACGGCGCAGCTGCTCATTTTTCTCGGATTTGCCGTGCTTGGAGTTTACTTCATTGCACATTCCCGTAAAGCCGTGGCGGTTTCAACAGCTTTGGCGGCGGCAGTGTACGGCATTACCGCAGCTTCGCTTATGCACATTCACAGGAATGAACTGACAGTTGCGGTCGTGGGCAAGGGAAAGAATGCCGCAGCTGTGGTCACTTATCAAGGCACAGCTGATGTTATCGACCTGACGGGACATTACAAGAATCCACGGTATGTTCAGCGCTACCTGACTGTTAACGGTTACGACAACGTTTCACATCTGGTGCTGACGAATAAGGCGGAGGAGCGCTGGCTGTCCTATCTGGAGGAATTTGAGTTCATCGGCATATCCGGGAAAATGTTCATGGCGGACGGTAATGAAGTACGGGACGGCGGAGTGTATTTCTTCGGCAAGGACGGCTTTTCCATCGAAAGGGACGAATACACCATAACCTACCGCAGCGGTGTACTTACTGTCAGCGGAATGGGTGAGGATGTTGTATTCCTGACCTCACAGGCCGATATCCCCGAAACAAGCAGTTATACAATACGCTGCGGAAGCAATGCCGAAAGCATAGCCGTGCCTCCGGGAGTGAAGGATATCGTGCTGGATGAACATAACAATTGTTTTGAAATGATACTGTCGGAAAACGGCAGCAGTATAAGGAGTTTATAATGCCTCAGACTGACCCCAAAGGCCTAACGGCAAAGCTCAGAAAAGGTGAGCTGGATAATATTTACTACATCTACGGACAGAATATCCCCGAGGTGGATAAGCTGACAAAGCAGATAATAAAGGCGGCTGTCGGCGACAATGAGGAATTCGCCCTGACACGCCTTGAGGGACGTTATCTGGACTTTTCCGAGCTGTACGACATGGTGCAGATGATGCCCATGATGTCGGATTACAACTGCATCCTCATCAATGACTACAACTGTGAGCGCCCCCGTGAGAATATGGCAGGTCTCAGGGCAGACGATATCACTAAAAAGCTGCTGGAAGCCATAAAGGATGTGCCTCCGCAGACGGTGGTGATATTCAACGTCACAGGCTTTGAGATAGCCATAAAGTACGATTACAAGGCGAAACAGAACGTCATCAAGGACAAGAACAAGAAGCTGGCGGATTTTGCCGCAAAGCACGGCACAGCTGTGGAATGCCCCGTAAAGACGGCTCAGGATATGGCTAAGGATATCGCCTCGGCTGTATCGGCAAGAGGAGGCTTCATCTCCATAAATGCGGCCCGTGAACTGGCTGAGCTGTGTCAGTGCGATACCCTTACCATCAAGAATGAGATAGACAAGCTCTGTTCCTATGCCGGCAGCAAGGAGATAACCTCTGAGCTGATAGGTGACATGGTACACCACGAAAGCGGTGTTACCGCCTATAATCTGGCAAGCGCAGTTGCGGCTTCCGACAGGAAAACTGCCTTTGAAGCCATGGACGAACTGATGGCTGACAAGGATAACCGAGGTGCGGTCCTTGCGGCTATAACGTCTGCATTCCTCGATATGTACCGTGTTCAGGCGGCAAGAAGATGCGGTAAACACGCTGACGCTGTAAAGCAGGATTTCGCATATTACAGCCGAGGATTCGCCATAGACAAGCTTTACAAGGGCGGTGCATCCATGAGCCTTGAAAGGCTGAGGAAATGCATAAAGATACTGAGAGACACTAACATAAAGCTGAATTCATCAGGCGGAAATGAGAAGATAGTGCTGGAGCAGATGGTGACAGCTATGCTCATTTCCGACGATCGGCGGAGGACTAAATGATAAAAATAGATGAAGCTATAATAGTTGAGGGCAAATACGACAAGATAAAGCTCTCATCACTGGTAGATGCTGTTATAATAGTGACAAACGGCTTCAGCATATTCAAGGATAACGAAAAGCTGGAACTGATCCGCTATTACGCAAAGAAAACGGGGATCATCATTCTCACCGATTCCGACAGTGCAGGCAGAAAAATACGTGGATACATCAAAGGCGCAGTAGGCGAGGGGAATATCAGGAATGTGTACATCCCCGATATCTTCGGCAAGGAAAAGCGCAAGACAAAGCCTTCTGCTGAGGGCAAGCTGGGCGTTGAGGGAGTGAACTCAAAGCTTATCATGGAGGCTTTTGAAAAGGCAGGCATAACCGCTTCACACAGCGAGAAAAGGTCGGATATCACAAAGCTTACGCTGTATGAACTGGGACTCAGCGGCGGCAGCAACAGCCGTGAACTGAGGGAAAAGCTACAGGTCAGCCTGGGGCTTCCAAGACTGCTTTCGGCATCGGCACTGGTGGAGGTGCTGTGTACCATGATGAACAGCGATGAACTTGCCGAAGCTGTGGCAAAGGTGAAGGAGGGATCAGATGATATATAGCAGTCTGCTGTATATTTACGGCTTCCTTCCGCTGGCACTGCTGATATTTTATGCTGTTCCGAAAAAGCACCGTGAAGCTGTACTGCTGGTGCTGAGCGGAGTTTTCTGCGCTTCTTTCAGCCTGTACTATCTGATCTTCATGGCAGTATATGTGCTGCTCAACTATACCATGTGCAGGATAACGGAGTATCTGAAAAGCAAGAAGAGCATCGCAGAAGTTGCGATGGCTTCTACTGTCATACTGGATATCACCGTGCTGTTTTCGTTCAGAGCACCGTATATGAGCTGGTTTGCAGGGATGATACGTGCGCCCGAGGGAATTTACGCTGTCGGCATATCACTGTTCACACTTTCGGCGATCGGTACGCTGGTGGATGTTTACAAGGGCAATGAGAAGGCGGAAAAGAATATTATCAGGTACGCTTTGTACATCATGTTTTTCCCGAGGCTGTTTATCGGTCCTGTTATGCGGTACAGCACTTTCCGCAAGGCTATGGCACATCCACAGACAGGTGCCGCTCAGGTTGGAAAGGGACTTGCTGTTTTCGTAAAGGGACTGGCAAAGAAGGTCATTCTTGCGGATACGCTTTTCATGCTGTATACTGCCGTTTACGCTTCGGATGACACAAAGGTGCCTGCTGTCAGCGCAATTCTTGGAATAGCGGCGTATCTGCTGGGCATTTACTTTGAAATGTCGGGACTGGCCGATATGGGGGCAGGTACGTCGTTGTGCTTCGGCTATCGCTTCCACGAATGTTTCAGATATCCCATATTCAGCAAGAGGATAAACTATTACGCAATGAGATGGAATACACCTGTTGTGATGTGGTTCAAAAGGTATATACTCTGGCCGCTGACTATATCAGCAAAAAGCGGCTTCGCAAGGGGAGTGGTATTCCTGTTCGCATGGGCGCTCACAGGCTTCTGGTATACGTTTGACCTCAGCGGTGTTGCTGCGGGTATCTTCCTCGGTGCGGCAATACTCATAGAGAACAGGTTAAGGAGCAGAAATACTCTCAGGATAACGGGAGTGGTCTACACCCTGATAATATCGGGAATGAGCGCACTTATATTCTCACAGGAAAGCCTGCACGGATTTTTCCGTGAGATCGGTTCACTTATCGGTATGGACGGACTTGCCGACTCGTCGTCACTGTATATGCTGAAGGAGTACACACTGCTGCTTATCGCTGCAGCATTTTTCTCAAGCGGCATCTCAAAAAATCTGGCCGGCAAGGTGAAAAAGCTGAAAGCGGCCGAAAAGCTGTCGTTGGTGATACCTGCTGCTGTTCTGGTGATGCTTGTACTTTGTACTGCGCTGATGGCATCAGGCGGAAGATCGGATCAGCTGTTCATAAAACTGTAAGGAGGGAAACTCATGGATCGTTATAAAAAAATAACTGCGGCTGCTGTTCTCGGTTTTGCGGCTGTTATGGCGTTCGGAACGTTTCTCTCACGTGGGAAAAAGGTATCGGCAGATGAGGCAAGAACGCTGACGGACTTCCCGAAGGCAAGCCTTTCCGCTATGTTTGACGGAAGCTTCCCGGAGCAGGCAGAGAAGCATTTCACCGATCATTTTATGCTGAGAAGCAAATGGCTGAGCTTTGAATCGGATATTCAGCCACGAATCGGTGAGAGCATTGTGAACGGTGTATATATCGGCGAGGACAGGCTGCTTAACTGCGGGATATCCGACCGTATTCCCGATCCTTCTGCCGCTGAAAAGATAAATGATTTTGCGGCAGGATATGACGGAACAGTCTATATAGCCGCAGTGCCGTCGTCATCGGGAGTTTACGATGATGAACTCCCCTATCATCTTCACGGCGATTCGGAAGCACAGCAGATATCGGGATTCTATGATTCTCTCAGCGGAAGCGTGAGAAAGATAGATGCCTACAATATCCTCAGAATGCTCAGGGATAATTATATTTATTACCGCAGCGATACTAAATGGACGAGTTACGGGGCATACTGTGTATACCGTACAGTCATTCAGAAGCTGGGATTCCTTCCTACCACCTACGATAAATACACTGTCCTCCATGTGTCCGATAATTTCAGGGGAAACCTCTATAACCGCACACTTTACAAGGATATTATGCCCGATCTGCTGGATATTTACGAATATCCCGACGGTGCGCAGGTAACGGCTTGTATGGCTTCGGATGGTGATGGGCATACAGTTGAGAGCAGTCTTTACGATATGGATATGCTGGAAACTTCGGATATGTACAGGATGTACCTCGGCAAGGAGGTTCCTGTGCTGGATATCGAGACATCACTGAACAATCAGAGAAAGCTGCTTGTGATAAAGGACAGCTATGCTGACTGCTTCATCCCTTTCCTGACACAGCATTTCAGCAGGATAACAGTTGTCTCGCCCGAGCATATGAAAGGTGTGCTCAGCGATAATGTTGACGTTTCGGATTATGAACAGACGCTGATTCTGTTCGGTATAGAGAATATAGGTAATACCGGATTTTTCAGCGGAATATCAAGTTAAAGGAGTTTATGATATGAAAGCTTTGGTAACAGGTGCGACCTCAGGCATTGGCATGAGCATTGCAAGAAAGCTCGGCAAGAAAGGCTGGGAACTCATTCTCACAGGCAGAAACGAGGCGGTACTGAAAAAGATGCAGTCTAAGCTTGGCAGCGGTACTGAGATAATCACAGCCGACCTTGCGAAAAAGGATGACGTGTTCAGAGTGTATGAATTCTGTAAGGACAAGGATGTGGATATGCTTGTCAACAATGCAGGATACGGACTTTTCGGCAAATGTGAAGACATCGACCTTGACGATGAACTGAATATGCTGGGCGTCAATATAACGGCTCTCCATATCCTCACAAAGCTGTTTCTGCGTGATTTCAAGAAAAAGGACCGTGGGATCATCCTCAATGTGGCATCTGCCGCAGGCTTCATGAGCGGGCCGCTTATGTCGTCATACTATGCATCCAAGAATTACGTTGTCAGACTGACACTTGCCATATACGAGGAGCTGAGACGTGACAGGTCAAACGTTACGGTAACGCTGTTATGCCCAGGACCTGTTGCTACCGATTTCAATAACCGTGCAGGCGTCAGATTCAGCGTCCGCCCCATAAGCGCTGACATGGCGGCAGAGTGCGCACTGAAAAATGCCCTTGCAGGAAAGCTTTTTGCTATCCCTTCTCTTGGCGTGAAGCTAAGCGTATTTGGTTCACAGTTTGTGCCGCACAGACTGCTTTCGGCTGTTGTTTATAATATACAACACGCCAAACTCAATAACAAGGACGGCGGCCAATGAGAGATATCAGCTACAGAGTTGCACTGGGAGGCATAGTTTCAGCACTGTGCCTCGTGGTGATGTTCCTTGCAGGAGTAATGCCGGCCTTTTATCTGATCCTGCCGATGATTGCGGGAGTTCTGCTTATGATAATAGCGTTGGAGGTAAACAAGGGCTGGGCATTACTTACATATGTGTCGGTCAGCCTTCTTTCGCTGTTCATCACATTTGATAAGGAAGCGGCGCTTATCTTCATCATGTTCTTCGGCCACTACCCCATACTGAGGATGTTGATACAGAAGATAAAGCCTTCCTTCATCAGGAGGATCGTCAAGTTCGTCATATTCAATGTATGTGTGCTGGCGTATTTCTATACAACGGTATTTCTGTTCGGAATGGACGAGGTAATGGATGAATTCAAGGAGCTGGGCAAATACGGCGGATACATCATACTTGGGCTTGCAAATATAGTTTTCCTGCTTTATGATGTTAACCTTGACTTTAGCTATAAGCTTTACAAAGACAGGATAATGCCGAAATTCCGCAAAAAAAGATGACCATGTACTGCTCAGGTGCATGGCCTTTTTTTCAGCGGAAAAATTTTTTTGAAAAACGCTTGACAAATGCAAATAAATATGATAAAATATTAAGGTACTTCGGAGCGGTAATGCTTGCGGAGAAATATGCGGATATGGCGGAATAGGCAGACGCGCTAGCTTCAGGTGCTAGTCGGGGCAACCCGGTGCAGGTTCAACTCCTGTTATCCGCACTAATGAGATCCTTCGTTTTTCGGAGGATCTTTCTTTTTTGTCTGAATGAGGATCAGACCCTGACATAAAAACAAAGGCCGGAATTAACCGGCCTTCAGTCTGTCTGAAATAATTATGATGGTGTCCGTTGATTATTGTTGAATACACGCCCCACTCAGAGTCCGAGAAGCTTCTTCTGTATTACAAGAGCGTCTGCATTTGTTATGCCGTCATTATTTGTGTCGGCATTTTTCTTTCCACGCTCGGATATCATATATTTGTCGGGATTTGAAAGTGACTGCATGATGAGGACTGAGTCTGACATATTTACTTCGCTGTCGCAGTTGGCATCTCCTTCAATAATACCGCCGCCCGTAAGCTGTTCTTCATCAGCGTTATATGTTTGCAGAGTGTAGAGATAGTATTTTTCGTCTCCGTCAAATCTGACCGCAATTTTATCTGCATTATCATTTCCTTTGATCTTATATGCATCTGTTTCGCAATGGTAGTATATCGCTTCATACCAGTCGTATCCGCTCATATAGAATCTGCCGATATAATCTTCGACATCATCAGCCGGAACTTCTTTTTCTGCGGCTGAATAGGTCATTACAGGATCGCCTGATTCCGCCATGAAATACTGCTGATCAATTGTCATCTCATCCCAGTGAAGATATACATGATCATCTGCAATACCGGAAGGAACCATATTTTCAAAGCTTTCTATCCTGTAACCGATAAGGTTTTCGTCAAGTCCTTTTTCCTTTACAAAAGCTTTGACTATTGCCAGAACGTCCTCGTTATCAGCAACAATGATTATCTTTTTGTTATCGTCCAGTTCGGTGAAGGCATCCATGCTTGGTCTTTGAGTTTCGCTGTCCCAGAGAAAACTTTTGAGTGCCTCCAATGGATATGCGATATCTTCGGGCAGTACAAGAGAAGTTTCATATACCTTGTCTCTGTTTTCGGATGCACATACTGCTGTGGGAACGGAAAGTGCTCCCAGCAGGCATATAACGGATGTAACAGCCGCTGTTATTCTTCTTTTTTTCATAAAATTCACTCCTTTTTCAGCCGGAAAGCTGATCTTTATTATTGACAGGATTCAGGGTGTACAGATAGTATTTTTCGTCTTCGGTAAATTTAACTGCAATAGTTTCCCCATTATCATCTCCTTTGATCTTATATGCTTTTGCATCGCAGTGATAGTAGATCTGATCATACCAGTCATAGCCGCTCATATATGCTTCACCTATGAACTCGCCCACATCGCCGTCAGAAACTTCCTTTTCGGACGTTGAATAGGATATCATGGTGTCTCTGAATTCCGCCATGAAATACTGCTGATTGATCGTCATTTCGTCCCAGTGCAGATATTTTTGATTACCGGTGCCTGCGGAGATATCTCCGTCGACAACGGTGGTCTGCTGTGTGACCTGAGAAGACGCAGTTTCAGTTACATGAGAAGTGATGATTGCAGTCGTTTCAGGCGGCTCGCCGTATATTGCGGTATGAACTGCTGATGTATCAGAATGAACGGCAGTCGGTTCTGTTTCCGTATCTGTGGCCTCGGAAGCTGTCTGCTGAGATGGGGCAGCTGAAGTTGTCAGCGCAGATTCGGATGAAGTGTAATACGTTGTGATCATTTCATTTTTACGGGAGAAAACAGCTTCACTTCCTGTTGCGGTCACAACTTCTGAAATCTGCGGAATATTCACGATCTCAGGCGGTTTAGCGATATTATTGCGGGATACGAGACCGATAATTGCGGCCAGACAGAAGCATGATACAGCAGGAACGCATCGTCTGATCACAGCCTGACGGCGACGTTTCTTTTTCAGATGCTCATCACGTGCCGCAAGCACACACTTTGTCATCTCCTTATATCCTTTATAGCTCTTCATAACTGTCCCCATCCTTTTCAAGTTCTGATCTCAGCGCTTTCCTTGCATTATAGAGCAGATTCTCGATCTGCTTCCCTGACTTTTTCATGACCTCAGCAGCTTCGGCATAGCTGAATTCCTCGAAATAAGTGAGATACAGTACCTGCTGATATTCGGTTTTCAGTCTGCGGATAGCCTTTCTGACGGTGATCTTGCGTTCTTCTTTAAGATAATCTCTTTCCAGATCAGCTTCCGCAGCTATCATTCTGCATTCATCTATCAGAATATCATTTTTCCTTTTCCGCTTTCGCAGGTAAGAAAGAGCGGTATTCCTCCCTATGGTATACAACCATGTTTTAAATGAACTGCCGCCCCGATACTTAGGCTTTTTTACAGCCAGCTTGATGAATGTGTCCTGTACGCAGTCCTCGGCAGAGCTGAAGTCATTCAGATAACTGTTAAGGTACAGTACAAGCCCGTCCTTATAATCACGGATCAGCTCCTCCATACCATAATCATCACCATCAAGGAAACGGCGGTAGCTACTTGCACCGTTATCCATTTGGTACTCCTTTCACTGTATAATACTGATCCCCTGAACAGCAGCCGACAAAATTTCTGCTTGCCATCCTTAAGGCAACACCGCACAAAGCACACCTGACAGCTTTGCGCTGAATCTGCTTGCATATTTTCCGTCATCTTGCACAGAAATCCCTTGACATACGTAAGTATGCCTGCGAAATTTCTATACAATCTGACGAAAAATCTGTCGGCGCATCTTCAGCACAATCTTTGTGCGGTGCTGCCTTAACGTTCAGTGGATTAGTATAAGTTTTGGTCTTCTGCTTATTAGACGCTCTGTTCACGTCAAAACCCTAAGTTAAAATATAATTTTTTATATTATAGCATCTGAGACAGCTTTTTTCAATGCCTGAAGAAAAAATGCCATACCTTACCGGTACAGCATCTCATGATAAAAGCCCCGACAGTCTTGCTAAAATAAGAAAACCGCACGCTTCCCGTACGGTTTTGCCTTTATTTTTCTTTCAGACTTTCTTTGAATCCCTTGGTGATAGGTTCGAGGAAATAGCTCATGACGCTTCTTCTGTCAAGCTTCACTTCGACAGTTCCCGAAAGACCTGACATTACATTTATATCAGGATTGGTATTTTCAACATCAAGTTTTACAAGGTATACGCTTCCCATTTTTTCGGTGTTGAATGAACTGGGACTGATATACTTGACTGTTCCTTTTACGGTGCCGTATTTATTGTACGGATAAGCCTCAAGTTTTATCTCCGCTTCCATTCCCGTCTTTATATCTGCTATGTCCATATTTTTGATGTAGCAGACCATCTCAACGGGAATATCAGCAGGAACGAGAGTGATCACCTGCTGTGCGGCAGTTACTGTATCACCGATATTGTTAACAGAAATAGTGTTGATGTAACCGTTTACGGGAGCAGTTATTTTCTGGTTTTCAATGGAGAGGTTGTATTTCTCCAGTTCAAATTCCGCCTGTTTAAGCTTACCCGTTATCTCGGATATCTGGGAATTTATCTGCTCACTGTAGGATATCTGAGCTTTCAGCACATTGGTTTCTGCCTGGATGTAATCATTTTCAGCCTGTTTTACCACAAGCTTCTGTGCGTCATATTCAGCCTGTGAAACAGAATCGTTATTCTTAAATTCCTCAAGCTTGATATTGGCGATATCACGGGTGAGTCCTGCGTTTTCCTTTGCGCTTTCAAGAATACTGAGATTATTGTGATATGCTTTGTCTGTTTCTGTTATCGCTGTGATGTAAGGCTGAAGAGAGGAACTGTAATGTGTGACAGAGATATCAGAAACGTCTTTGCCTGCGGATATCATATCGTATATTTTTTTCTGGGCTTTCAGAACTTCCACCTGATTGTTTATGTTGTCGATATCGATGTCGATACTCTGGGTATCAAGCTCTATGAGGACGTCGCCGGCTTTTACATAAGCGCCTTCTTCAGCGTTTATTGCCTTGACAGTGCCGCTTGCATAAGCGTTTACGGAGCTTATATTTCCTACAGGCTGTATAGTTCCCGAAGCAGTTGTCACTACGTCTGTTTTGGAAAGACAAGCCCATATCACAGCGGCGATAAGAAGTGTGAAAACACCGATGATTATTACCGATCCTGCTTTATGTGCAGGACGTTCAATTATCTCAAGCATGGCAGGCATGAAATCGTATTTCAGTTCCTCGTCACGTTTACGGCTGTGCCTGAGAATGTAATCTGTCATTTTGTTATCCATCTACCGCACCCCTTTGCTGCTGATCGTGGAGGTATGCATAAAGACCGTTCAATGCAAGGAGTTTTTCCTGAGTGTCATATTCGACTATCTCACCTTTATCCACAACCATTATTTTGTCTGCGTCCTTTAAAGTTGAAAGCCTGTGGGCGATTATAATAACCGTTCTGTTACGGCATATCTCTTTGAGATTATTCTGGATTATGCTTTCGGATTCATAGTCAAGAGCAGATGTTGCTTCATCGAAAATAAGTATTCTCGGGTCATTGAGAATGGCTCTTGCAATTGCGATTCTCTGCTTCTGACCGCCTGAAAGTCCCATGCCTTTTTCGCCGATAACGGTATCGTAGCCGTTGGGCAGTTCGAGTATAAAATCGTGAGCACCTGCGATCCGGGCACATTTTATTATCTGTTCCATTGTTGCTGACGGGCAGTGTATGGAGATATTCTCGGCTACTGTGCCGTTGAACATGAAGTTTTCCTGAAGCACCACTCCGATCTGTTTTCTCAGCATTGAAGGATTCAGCTGTGAGATATCCATGCCGTCAATGGATATCCTGCCGCCTTCCGGGATATAGAGGCGCTGTATCAGCTTGGAAATGGTACTCTTGCCGGAACCGCTTCGTCCGACTACACCTACGACAGAGCCTTCTTTTATTTCAAAGCTCATGCCCTTTATGACTTCGGCACCTTGCGGATCATAGCGGAAATGTACATTGCTGAAAATGATCTTTCCGTTAAGTCTCGGAAGACTTGTCTGTCCCGAATTGAGCACGGGTTCTGTAGCAGTGTTGAAGATATCGCCTATTCTCTTTACGGAAAGGGAAGCCTGCTGATATTCCTGCCAGAGCTGTACAAGCCTCAGAACAGGTCCGCTTACTCTGCCTGAGAGCATTCTGAATGCAACAAGCTGTCCGACAGAGAAATCGCCGTCCATTACTGCTTTTGCGCCGAAGAAAAGAATGAGAAGATCAAATATCTTCTGTATGAACTGACCTGTTGTTCCTGCGGCGGATGATACCATAGAGGTTTTGTAGCTTGCCTTGACATAGTCAGCCTGAAGCTCGCCCCATTTTTTCTCGAAGGTTGGTTCGAGGGCGTATGACTTTACAGTCTGTACTCCTGTTATGGATTCCACAAGGAATGACTGTGTGTTTGCGCCTGTCTGGAATTTTTCATCAAGCCGTTTTTTGAATAATGGTGTGACTATTGCGGAAAGAAGCGCATAGACGGGGATAGAGCAGATGACTATGACAGTGAGCGGTCGGCTGTACATCATAAGTACAACTATGTACACGATGATGAAAATAAGGTCAATCATCGAGGATAGGGGAGTGCCTGTAAGAAAGCTTCGTATGCTGTCGAGCTCACGGACTCTGGCAACAGTTTCTCCTACTCGCCTTGACTCAAAATATTTCAACGGAAGTGCAAACAGATGCTTGAAAAGTCTGTAGCTCAGTATGACATCTATGCGGTTGGTGGTGTGTGTGAAAACGTAATTCTTGGCAAGTCCGAGTATAAGCTCATAAATATATACTATTACTATACCTGCTGTTAAAACGTTCAGAGTGGATATACTTCTGTGTACGAGTACCTTGTCTACTACAACCTGTGTCATTACAGGAGTAAGGATACCGAGGATCTGTATAGTGAATACAGCTATGAGCACCTGTATAAATTGTTTCTTGAATTTAAGTATAGTTGGTATGAACCATTTGAAGCTGAAAACAGCTTCCTGATCTGATAATCCCTTCTTGCTTATGATAACAGCCGTGCCGTCCCAGAATGTGAGAAGGTCCGCACGGGTCATTACTTCCGGAGCAGTTTTCTCGGGTCTGAGGACCATGAAACTGTCATCCTTTGATTTTGCGATGATAAAGAATTCGCCCTTGAAATCTTTGGCGATAAGAGGAGAATTGACTCCCTTCAGTTTGTAGATGTTAAGCTTGCAGAGCTTTGCTTTCATTTTCAGTTCCCTGGCTGACTGGATTATCTCGATCTCGCTTGTCTTTTTTCCCGGATCGAGAACTGCGAGATTTTCCGCCTGTTCCTTTGTTACGGGAATGCCGTGGAACTTCATAACTATCATAAAACAGGACAGTCCGCTGTCTTGCTTTTTCATATTTTTTCCCTCCGAATTACGCAAAAAGGTGCAGCAGTGTCTATGCACTGCTGCACATACGGGAATGCAGGTATACTAATAATACGTCGAAATTCCCGTTTTTCTGCGCTCTATATCACTGAATTGAAGAGCTTACGAGGAGCTGATCAAGAGAAGCAGTTTCAGATGTGATATCGTCGATCTTGATTCCTTCAGATACCTTTGTATCATCAGCAAATGCAGACATATTCTCAACGAGGAGCATTGTCTGGAGATCGGTAAGATCAGCAATATCGTTGTTTTCATCGGAAACACTTGTACTGTCTGTAACATCAGCGATTATTGTATTGTCGCTTTCAGCTATCAGATCAGAAGCGATACCATCTTCGCTGTAGATATCATTGAGAGCATCAACGCCTGATTCAAGAAGTGCATCTTCCTTAGCCTGTGCTGCAATATCCTGGATTATATCGAAATCAGTATATGAAACGCTCTTTACAAGACCGCTTTCAAACTCGATGCTTTCAACTCTGTACCAGCTGTCGTTGTACTGTCTTACAAGACGGATGCTGTCGCCCTTATCACCAACAAGGAGAACCATATCGTTGCCGTCTTTTGTAACGGTGATATCCTCAGCAGTGATTCCCTTACCGAATACGATACGGTCGGCAGCTGAATTAGCGTTATCTTCATTGATTGTGTCAGCACCGTCGCCGATATTGAAGATGTAGGTATCGTTGCCGTAGCCGCCGTAAAGGACATCTTCGCCCTTGCCGCCGATGATAGTATCATTGCCGTTGTAGCCTGAAATAGTATCATCTGTATCAGCACCGATAAGGGTTGTATCTCTTGTACCGTAGCCACTGTTAAAGTCACCGAACTCGCCGCTGCCGCTGATTGTGAGACTCTGATCATATAACTGATCAGCTGTAACTACATCGCCGTTGGCAAACTCGAAGTTTTCAACTCTGTACCAGCTGTCATTGTACTGCCTTGTGATCCTGAGACTGTCGCCCTTATCACCAACAAGGAGAATCATATCGTTGCCGTCTCTTGTAACAGTGATATCATCAGCAGTAATGCCTTCGCCGAATACTACACGGTCAGCAGCTGAGTTGGAGTTATCTTCGTTGATAGTGTCAGCACCGTCACCCAGATTGAATATGTAGGTATCGTTACCGTAGCCGCCGTAGAGAACATCATTGCCCTGACCACCGATAAGTGTGTCATTGCCGTTGTAGCCTGAAATAGTATCATCTGTATCAGCACCGATAAGAGTTGTATCTCTTGTACCGTAGCCGCTGTTGTAGTCACCGAACTTACCGCTGCCGCTGATTGTAAGGCTCTGATTATAGAAATCATCGGCCTTGACGATCTCGCCGTCAGCAAATTCAAAGTTTTCGACTCTGTACCAGCTGTCGTTGTACTGTCTTACAAGACGGATGCTGTCACCTTCAGTGCCGATGTTGAGAACCATGTCATCGCCGTCTCTTGTAACAGTGATGTCATTAGCAGAAATGCCTTCACCGAATACAATACGGTCGGCGATAGAATTTGAATTGTCTTCGTTGATAGTATCAGCGCCGTCGCCCTTGTTGTAGATATAGGTATCGTTGCCGTAGCCGCCGTAGAGAACATCATTGCCCTGACCGCCGATGAGAGTATCATCGCCGTTATAGCCGTAGATCGTATCATCAGTTTTGTCACCGATGAGTGTAGCATCTCTTGAACCGTAGCCGCTTGTGTAGTCCTTGATCACGCCGCTGCCATGTATTGTCTGGGCTGCGGTATAGAGGTCATCAGCTGTGAGCTTTTTGCCGTTTGCAAATTCAAAGTTTTCAACTCTGTACCAGCTGTCGTTGTACTGTCTTACAAGACGGATGCTGTCTCCTTCAGTGCCGATGTTGAGAACCATATCATCGCCGTCTCTGATAACCTTGATATCATCAGGTCCGATGCCTTCACCGAATACGATGCGGTCAGCAGCTGAGTTGGAGTTGTCTTCGTTGATAGTATCAGCGCCGTCACCCAGATTGAAGATGTAAGTATCGTTGCCGTAGCCGCCGTAGAGTACATCATTGCCCTGACCGCCGATAAGTGTATCATCGCCGTTATAGCCGTAGATCGTATCATCAGTTTTGTCACCGATGAGTGTAGCATCTCTTGAACCGTAGCCGCTTGTGTAATCATTGATCACGCCGCTGCCATGTATCGTCTGAGCTGCGGTATAGAGGTCATCAGCTGTCAGTTTCTCGCCGTTTGCAAATTCAAAGTTTTCAACTCTGTACCAGCTGTCGTTGTACTGTTTTACAAGACGGATGCTGTCGCCTTCAGTGCCGATGTTGAGAACCATATCGTTGCCGTCTCTGATGACCTTGATATCCTCAGCGGTAATTCCTTCGCCGAATACGATGCGGTCAGCAGCTGAGTTGGAGTTGTCTTCGTTGATAGTATCAGCGCCGTCGCCCTTGTTGAAGATATAGGTATCGTTGCCGTAGCCGCCGTAGAGAACATCATTGCCTTCGCCGCCGATAAGTGTATCATCGCCGCTGTATCCGTAGATCGTATCGTCAGTTTTGTCACCGATGAGTGTAGCATCTCTTGAACCGTAGCCGCTTGTGTAGTCCTTGATCACGCCGCTGCCGTGTATCGTCTGAGCTGCGGTATAAAGGTCATCAGCTGTCAGTTTCTTGCCGTTTGCAAATTCAAAGTTTTCAACTCTGTACCAGCTGTCGTTGTACTGTTTTACAAGACGGATGCTGT
This sequence comes from Ruminococcus flavefaciens FD-1, assembly GCA_000174895.1. Lineage (GTDB taxonomy): Bacteria > Bacillota > Clostridia > Oscillospirales > Ruminococcaceae > Ruminococcus > Ruminococcus flavefaciens_A. The sequence continues at coordinate 6,217 of ACOK01000095.1, read as the reverse complement.
CGCCTTCAGTGCCGATGTTGATAACCATATCATTGCCGTCTCTGATGACCTTGATATCCTCAGCGGTAATTCCTTCGCCGAATACGATGCGGTCAGCAGCTGAGTTGGAGTTGTCTTCGTTGATAGTGTCAGCGCCGTCACCCAGATTGAAGATGTAAGTATCGTTGCCGTAGCCGCCGTAGAGAACATCATTGCCCTGACCGCCGATGAGTGTATCGTTTCCGTTGTAGCCTGAAATAGTATCATCTGTATCAGCACCGATAAGGGTTGTATCTCTTGTACCGTAGCCGCTGTTGTAGTCGCCGAACTTACCGCTTCCGCTGATTGTAAGACTCTGATCATAGAAATCATCGGCCTTGATGATCTCGCCGTCAGCAAATTCAAAGTTTTCGACTCTGTACCAGCTGTCATTGTACTGCTTTACAATACGGATATTATCGCCCTTGTCACCGATAAGAAGAACCATGTCATTGCCGTCTCTTGTAACAGTGATGTCATTAGCAGAAATGCCTTCACCGAATACAATACGGTCGGCAATAGAATTTGAATTGTCTTCGTTGATAGTATCAGCGCCGTCACCCTTGTTGTAGATATAGGTATCGTTGTCGTAGCCGCCGTAGAGAACATCATTGCCCTGACCGCCGATGAGAGTATCATCGCCGTTATAGCCGTAGATCGTATCGTCAGTTTTGTCGCCGATGAGAGTGGTGTCTCTTGAACCGTAGCCGCTTGTATGATCCTTGATCTCACCGCTGCCTGTAATGGTGAGTCCCTTATTGTAAAGGTCGTCAGCTGTGAGCTTTTTGCCGTTTGCAAATTCAAAGTTTTCAACTCTGTACCAGCTGTCGTTGTACTGCTTTACAAGACGGATGCTGTCGCCTTCAGTGCCGATATTGAGGATCATGTCATTGCCTTCTCTGATAACCTTGATATCATCAGGTTCGATGCCTGCACCGAATACGATGCTGTCAGCTGCTGAATTTGAGTTATCTTCGTTGATAATATCAGAACCGTCACCTGCATTGAATATGTACTTATCGTTGCCGTAGCCGCCGTAAAGGGTATCATTGCCCTTGCCGCCGAAGAGAGTATCGTTTCCGGCGCCGCCATGGATAGTGTCGTCACCGAGATCGCCGAATATGATCTCTCTGCCTGCTGTTCCTGTGAGTTCATCATTTTCTTCACTGCCGAGAACAACAGTTGCCTTTGATATAGCGTCCATAACGTCAGCGTAATCAGTAAACTTTTCCTTGAGGTGTTCGAGTGTATCCTTATCGAAAGCCTTATCATAAGCATAAAGCCATGAAGCTCCGAGCATGATCACATTTTCAGGATTTTCGCCGTTTGCGATCATGCCTTCTATTGTAGATTCAAAGAGGGAAGTATCAAGGTACTTCTCGCCATCAGCCCATGCGTAGCTGATAGTATCAATGTATTCGCCGATATTTGACTCATTATTGAGAAGATTGAAGTACATATTCTCAACGTTTGTGTAGATATTTCTGAGGATATCAGCTGCATTTGAGTTAGGGATAGAATTGCCTTCAGTTCCGTTGAATTTTCTGCCGAGGAATTCTTCAACAACGTGAAGATCACGGGCGTCAATAGCAGTTCCTCTTGAATCAGCTTCGATAGATTCAGCGTCTGTGATGGTGTAAAGGATCTTCTTGACAAGGATTCTCTTCTCCATATACTGCTCGGAATGCTTGAAATCTTCCACAAGGCTGAGAAGCTTGCCTGACTTGTCATTGTAGATAGCGTTGTTCAGAGAAACGATATTACCGAATGAATCGATAGAAGATATTCTGTCATCATCACTGAAAGTGGTTCTGTCAGTTGTATCATATGCGTTGACTCTGAACCAGTGTTCGCTGATATCTCCTACAGTGCCGTTGCCGAATGTAACAGAAGCTGTTTCTGTGATGACTGTGCCTGATTCGCCGTCAACCTTTTCGGAATTATCGTGTTCGAGAGCAATTGAGGTGATATTTTCTTCAGCGAGGGTCTTGAGTTCGCCCTTATCAGTGATACCATTGTTATTTGCGTCAACCCATACTCTGAGGTCACCGAATACAGCATCGTCCTCGTTGATCACACCATCCTCATTCTCATCGAGTTCGCTGAGTGCTTCAAAGCCGGAGGATGATCTGTTGCCGTTTGCCATGATAACGCTGTCGCCAAAAAGTTCGCTTCCGTTATCGATAATATTGTTGCCGTTTCTGTCAAGGGCAAGGAAACCGTCTTCGCCTGTGGTCCAGGAGGTTTTTTCAGCGGTTCCGTTATTGTCAAGGTCGAAATATACGCCCTTGTCTGCACCGCTGAGTTTTATGCCTCTTTCGCCGAGATCAATGATAAGCGGATCACGCTTTGGCTCTGTATGGGCAGCATCATCCATGTCAGTGTCGTTGTCTTTTTTGCCTTTGTCTGTGGTATCGCCCTGCCAGTCTCCGTCGCCATCTTTGCCTTTTCCGTCTTTGCCGCCGTCTGACCACTTATCATCGTCACCATAATCTTTTTTCTCATCTGAGGACATATCGCCGTAAACATCGTGACCAATACTATCCCAGTCTGAAGACGATTTGTGATCTGCTTTGTATCCTTTTTTAGCAAGCTTCTCCTCGATATTTGCGAGTATTCTGTACTGCTGAAGCTCCTGCGGATCGATACCTTTTATATCGGATAATTTATCTACCAGATCAGATGTTGAGATTGCACCTGTGTAGTAATCGCACATTGCATCTACATATTTAAGCTGAGCGATATGATTTGTGATTATATCGTAACCTTTCTCAAAACACTGATCGAGCTCATTAACTATCATGCTTGCCATAGGTCCGCAAATCGGGATCTTCTGAACAAGTGTATCAGTCAGCGATAACATACTGGAAGTCAGTTTCTTCATAGCTTCCTGATACTCAACGGATGTATTCGACATATTTCCAAAGTTGAGATCACCGGCAGCATCGATCAGATCGGCTATATCACTGCCAATGTCTGCTGCGTCGGAGATCGTATTCAGTCCATCATATACCTCTCTGATGGTGCTTACAGGGATACGTGATTTTTTGACTGCTTCTTTGCCAAATGCTTTTTCAAATATTTCTTCTGAGTGATCTGTAGAATAATCAAGGGCGATGTCGATGATCTTTTCTGTGACAAACTGTTTTAATTCGCCTTCATCTTTGGCTTCTTTACCTTCATAATAATCATCCACAAGGTCCTGAAGTTTTTCCTGTACTTCGTCCTGGTATTCAAAGTATGCCATTTTTTATACTCCTTTCGCTCTTTAATCGTAGTTCCAATAAGTGATTGATATTGATTTAACAATACCGTCTGCATCAATATTAAAGACAATACCACGGCTTTTCAGGATATAAGTTCCGAATTTGAACCTTTTGATATCACCGTAATTCCATAATTCGCAGTTCTGTTTTTCGTAGAACTCTGAATCTACAGGTTCGCCGTATTTTTTTAAGATATCATCTTTTACTGAAACATCGGGTGTAAAGCCGTCAACACTGCATTTATCAGAATTGACCGACAAGTTGTAGAGAATGCTGTTTTCTTCATTCCCCGTTTCACATTCTGCCAGAGTACCGCTGAAGATCTCATCTCCTTTGTACTTGATAATAACACAAGCAAAGCCTTCTTTGTCTGTATCAACGATCTCGAAATTCCATCCTTCACCGAGTTCAGAAAGCTTCATAGGCAATTCAATATTCTGCCCATTGACAGAGATGTTTTTTCTGGCTGTTTCGATATCAAAGCAGGTATCTGTCTCAGAAACAGCAGACGATGTCTGCTTTTCAGCCTGTGATTTCTCGCCGCATCCCACTGACGGCGTAAAAGCCAAAGCCGCACACAGCATAAATGCAAAAAATTTGTTTTTCATGTACCTCCTCCTATACCACATGGTATTATAATATATAATTACCCTCCTTTTTAAAAATTTAATATCAGATGAATAAATCACTGACTTTATTATTATATAACATTTATTGATAAAAGTCAATTCATTTGTTGCGAATCGCTAACGGTGTAATTTAATTCGACTTACTGTTTGCTATTAGATTTTTATATCAGAATATTCCGCCTCTCAGGCCGTTTCAGCCGCAAAACGAAGTACACACATCAGTGATTGGAAATCATATTGATATAAAAAATATATATAGATGTGTTATGGTTTTATATAAAGTGATGAAAAAAAGGAATTTTTACAATTTATCTATTGTTTATTTCGTGCAAATAAGCTATAATATACATATAAAGAAAGATAGAAAAACCGATTTGACTCTTCATTTAACAATCGGTTCGGATAGTTTATAGTATTGCTTAAAGGATGCAGCAAACGATCTGAAATATACTTCCGGCAACAGATATAGATTTGCCGAGGAAGGGGTAGGATATGAATACTAAAGGAAATAATAATGAGCAAAAAAAAGATAATTCAGAACACTCTTGACAGCATTATAAAACACCACGGTGCACCGATGTATGTGTTTTTCATACTGGCGTTTCTGTATATTGCAGTTTCGATAATCATCAGAGTAACATCAGGTTCCCACGAAACAATATCAATAGGATCAAGTCAGATTCCCATTGCCGCATTTGCAGGAGTTTTATCCTCGCTTTCAAATATATGTCTGATACTTCTGACACTGTTTTTCGGCAAATGGGGATTTTATACTGCTCTGATCACGATCCTGATACAATTTCCTGTAATAATATCGGTGATAATCATGCACCATAATCTTAACAATCTGCCGGGTGTTTTCGGAAATCTCCTGACACTCGTCACCATAATCATCATCTATTTTAATAACAAGGAGCTGGATGCATATCAGGTAAGGGTGCGTGATCAGGCGGTCACGGACAGACTTACGGGGCTGCCCAACAGATTTGCCTGTTCAGAGCTTATCGAAGAACTGACAAAGAATGACGAGCGGTTTGCGGTTGTTTCCATTGATATAAACGGCTTCAAGAGTATCAATAGTTCTATGGGCTTTGAGGCAGGCAATGAAGTCCTTATCGAGATAGCTTCAAGATGGAAAGCTATAGCAGATACAGGTATTTCGGGAACTCTCGACTTTATCACACGCACAAGCGGCGATGAGTTCGTGCTGATAATCCGCAATTATCATTCAGACGAAGATATTATCAATACCATCAGGCAGTATGAAGCGGCGCTGAAGAACCGCCTTACCATCGACAACTGCGACTTCTACATAACAGCAAGCTTCGGATATTCGGAATATCCCGTTGATGCAGGCAGGGGAGATTCGGTGTTTGCTTATGCTGATGCAGCTTTGCATGAGGTGAAACGTGCTAATAGTGGCGATCATATCCTGAGATTTACTCCTGATCTGCTGAAGATAGAGCGTACTATCGAGATCGAGGGCAAGATCAGGGAGGCTCTTGAAAAAGATACGATATTCTTCAATCTCCAGCCTCAGTTTGATATGGATCATAAACTCCGTGGTTTTGAGGCTCTTGCGAGAATGAAGGACGAAAACGGTGAGAATATCAATCCTGGAGAGTTCATTCCCGTTGCCGAAAAGGTGGGACTTATTGATAAGGTGGATTCCGCTGTGTTCAGAAAAGCCACATCATTTTTCGGCGAACTTCTTGAAAAGACGGGAGCTGACCTGACTCTCAGCATCAATGCCTCTGTCCGTCACCTGATGAAAAACAGCTTTATCGATGAAGTGCGTGAACTGCTTGAATCAAGCGGCATAAGTCCCGATAAACTTGAGATCGAGATAACCGAATCTATCATGATAGATTCCGCTGACAAGGCGCTGAAGTGCATAAGTGAGCTTCAGAAGATGGGAGTGAAGCTGGCTATTGACGATTTCGGAACAGGCTATTCATCGCTCAGTTACCTTAACAGCTTCCCCGCAAATATGCTGAAGATCGATAAGTCGTTTATCGACAAGATGAACAGTACCGATTCTTCAAGGCAGTATGTAGCTGCTATCATCTCAATAGGCCATATCATGGGTTTTGAGGTTATTTCCGAAGGCGTCGAAGAGGACGCTCAGCTTACAACTCTGCGTACCATCGGATGCGACTATATTCAGGGCTTCCTGTGGGGACGTCCGCTTTCTCAGCAAGAAGCCGAAGAACTTGTAATGCAATTTGCAGGCAAGTAATTATAATTAAGGCAACACCGCACATAACCCCGGTATTCATATAGAAACTTTATACGCATTTATCG
>ACOK01000096.1 GCA_000174895.1 Ruminococcus flavefaciens FD-1 | reverse complement strand
TTCGCGAGTCGAAGCGCGGGACGCGGCCTTTGGCTCGCGCCCCCGCCCCGCTCGCCTGGCCGCCTTGCGACTCAGGCACCGAGACCGGTCAGAGTGGGCGTCAGCTGCTAGCCGAGTTAATAGCGATGTCGTAAATGCATTTTTTGTCCATGGTGCCCTCAATGTTGGTCGGTTCCGGCGCGCACCCGGGAGGAACCCCGCCGACGGAGCTGGGGCTGGCGCGCGGTTGTGGGCCCCGTGCGACCCGTTGGCTGCGACGAGAGCGAGGAGCACCGTGGAGGGGCTCTGGAGACCCACGGGGAGAGGCTTGCGTGGGCGGCGTTCGCGTGGCGCCTCTGCGCAGGTGTTGGCGCCAGTCTTGGAGGGCTCGTAGCGCCCGTGTTGCCTCTCCCGCCGTGTGCATCCCGCGCCCCCCGATAAATACATATAAAGTTGCTGTATGAGTACCACGGATAAAGGCGGCTTTTATTTTACAGAGCAGCCTGTGTAGTAATGCTCAAGAATTTCACGCCATGATCTGCCCTCTGCGGCCATGGAGTTTGCGCCGTACTGACTCATACCCACGCCGTGGCCGAAGCCCTTTGTGGTGATCACAGCTTCCTCGCCCTCGTATTTCACCTCGAAGCAGGCTGATCGCAGGGCAAGGGCGGTACGTACTTCACCACCTGTTACGGACATATTCCCCACATCCGCTTTGAGCACTGTTCCTTGTTCCGACACATCACGGACAACCAGCCAGCCCACCATATTCTCGCCCAGTTCAACACCGGGGAAAGCGCTTTCCAGCTTGTACTGCATGACCTCTTTGCTGTAGCGCACCTCATTTGTGTACATGGGAGCGTTTACGTCATAGCCGCTGTCCACGGGGACGAGATAGTCAACAGCCGTTCCCCACGCATTTTCGGCGCTTTCTGTAACTCCCGATGACATGGAGTGGAATGCTGAGATGATAGGCTCGTCCTTGTAAACTATGGTGTAGTCAAGCACCTCGTCAACGCATTCGCTTATCCTGCTGTAGCTTTTCTCAAAATCAGCACCAAAGACCTGTCTTGCCTGCGCTTCGGTGTAGTATCCCTGGTATTTCGACACATCGTTGGAGAAATCCGCCCCGTTCAGTTCGGCTGTGGGGTATTCTTTTTCGTGGAGCCGCTGTCTCTCTGCGTAGGTGTGGGCAGCAACTGCCTGAGCCTTTATGGCTTCGGAGTGGAAAGATGCAGGCATCTCCGCACAGACTGCACCTATGACGTACTCCCTGACAGGCACTTCCATTATCTCGCCGGTGGAAACGTCAAGCACCTTGTACGGCTCCCCGGTCTCGTCATCATCAAAGCGGAACTCCTTCAGCTTCGGGAAAGCGCTGTCTTTGCCGCTGCGGAAAGTCATCACGGGCAGCGCAGGCACTATGACGATGAATGCTGCAATGAACAGAACCGCTGCTATGTATTTTTTCATGTTCAGTCCTCCTTTTTAATATTTCACTTGCATAACACTATACTCTCACTAAATATACATAATCTTCACGATAACGTCACTGTTGTTTCCTTAAATTCATTTGACACCGTCCGAAATATGGTGTATAATTAATATGAATATGTTCAAGGAGAGTGATAAGTAATGCCATCATTTATTTCGGGTGCCAACATTACAGATTTATGCAGTGAACTTGTGAAAAATTCCGTTATAGATCCTAAGTTTTACGAAAAATATCACGTAAAGAGAGGTCTGCGCAACAGCGACGGTACAGGTGTGGTCGCAGGTATAACCAATATCTGCAACGTTCACGGTTATCTGCTCAACGAGGGTGAGGTGGAGCCTATCCCCGGTCAGCTCATTTACAGGGGCTACAATATCAATGATCTGGTGGAGAATGTTGAAGCTGAGGACCGCTATGGCTATGAAGAAACAGCCTTTCTTCTCCTTTTCGGCCATCTCCCCAATGAACAGGAGCTTGCTCATTTCAATACATACATCTCGCTGAAAAGAGACCTCCCCAACGGCTTTGTTGAGGATATGATACTCAAAGCTCCTTCAAAGAATATTATGAACAAGCTTGCACGTTCAGTACTTGCTCTCTATTCCTACGATGACGAATGTGAGAACAAGGGGCTGGAAAACGAGATGCGTACCGCTATCAGCCTTATCGCAAAGCTTCCTGTCATCATGGCGAATGCCTATCAGGTAAAGCGCCGTGTATTCGACAACGCAAGCATGATCATGCATCCTATCAACTATGAGGAGAATACCGCTCAGACTATCCTTTCTCTGCTCCGTCCCGACAGACAGTACTCCAAGGACGAGGCTCAGATGCTGGACCGTCTCCTTATGCTTCAGGCTGAACACGGCGGCGGAAACAATTCCACATTCACCTGCCGTGTGCTTACTTCATCAGGCACAGACCCCTATTCAGCTTACTCATCAGCTATATGCTCACTGAAGGGACCACGCCACGGCGGTGCTAACCATCAGGTAATTAATATGCTTGACAACTTCAAGGCTAACATCAAGAACTGGGAAGACGAAGGCGAAGTTGCTGATTATATGCGCAAGACCCTCCGCAAGGAGACTAATGACCATTCTGGTCTTATCTACGGTATGGGCCACGCTGTATACACTATCTCAGACCCGAGAGCTCTCATCCTCAAGAAGAAGGCATTTGAGCTTGCAAAGGGCAAGGAGATAGAGGCTGAATTCCGCCTCCTCGCTACCATCGAGCGCCTTACTCCGGAGATCTTCCTCGAAGAAAAGGGAAGCACAAAGGCTATGTGTGCAAATGTTGATATGTACTCAGGACTGGTATACCGTATGCTGGGTATCCCTGACGAGCTGTTTACTCCGCTTTTCGCTATCGCTCGTATGGCAGGATGGGCTGCTCACCGCATGGAGGAGATACTCACCAGCAACCGTATCATACGCCCTGCATACAAGGCTATCGCCAAGGAACACGAATACGTAAAGCTTGCCGACAGACAGTGATCGGAAAGCTGTTTGCATAGGCATGGGCGGAGCATATCCGCCCTGCGCAGTGTAACATCAGATTGATATGATAAATAAGAAAATTATACTGCTTCCCCTTGCGGCGGCAGTTCTTACAGGCTGTACCTTCGGCGCAAGTATAGACACGCTCATGTCTCCGCCCAAGCTGAGTGTGGAGCAGGAGCAGATATACAGCGCCCTTACCGCAGCCACAGGCAATTCCATAAGCCTGAAATACCCGAAATCCGGTAAATATCTTTCCGCCTTCATCGTTGAGGATGTGGACGGCGACGGCGGCAATGAAGCGCTGGTATTCTATGAGAAGAACAGCCTTGCTGTTGAGGAGAATACCCTGCGTATCAATATCCTCGACAAGGATAACGGCGAATGGAGATCGGTGTGCGATACTCCCGTTGACGGCTCTGAGATCGAAAAGGTAATGATCTCGAAGCTCGGTTCAAGCGACATAATGAATATCATCATCGGCAGCAGCCAGATAAACCGTTCCGAGAAGAACGTTTCCATATACAACTATATTGAAGGAAAGATACAGCAGCCTTTCCGTACAGCGCCTTACTCTTTCTTTGACGTTACCGACCTTGATACAGACGGCGAGAATGAATTCCTGCTGCTGAAAGGTTCATCATCGAGTTCGCCTGCAATGGCCTGTGTCTACAGACTGACCGATCAGGGAAAATACATAACCTATTCCCAGGAACTCAGCGGAAGCTTCATGGAATTCGATGAACCCAGCTACGGCCTTTTAGGCAACGGCAGCAAGGGCCTTTACATCGATGCAGGTTCGGGTGCGGGAAATATCCAGTCCGATATTATCTACATGGACGAGAACGGACTGAACAAGGTATTCGATACCGCTGCTGAATCGCTGGCTACAAAGCGTCCGTCGGGATGTGCCACATTCGATATCGACAGCGACGGCATCCCCGAGATACCGGTTCAGAAGGTATCGCTGGGCTATGCGGAATCTTCCGAAAGCGAACAGATGAAGATAACCGAATGGATGTACGTCAGCGAGGATAACAAGCTGAAAAAGAAGTACACCTCCTATTACAGCGTAAATGAGGGCTATATATTCATATTCCCCGAGCGCTGGGAGAACAATATAAAAGTGGAGCGTGACCCCATCAACGATGAGATAGTTTTCCGAAGCTACAAGGGCGGTCAGGACGGCCGTGAACTGCTGAGGATATATCTTGCCGAGGATCAGCCATCCCGTGAGGACAGGCTTGCAAACGGCTATATGCTTCTCCATACCAAGGGCGATTCGGCTTATCTCGCCTATATACCGTCAGCTCCCGATACCGAGGGCGACGGACTTACTCCTACAGCAGGAGATGTGGCTGTAGGTTTCCACTTTAAAGAGTAGCCGCTGAGCGAGTGACTCCATGTAGTACAGGGAGATGTCCGAAGGACAGAGGGTACGTGCGACCGTTGGGAGGCGCCGCAGTCACGATCCGGCGCAAGCGCCTTATTCTCTGCAAAAAGGCAGGTCTGCTTTCGCTCATCCATACTATTTATTATTATGAATTCCGAATTGAAACAAGGGAGTGAATATAAATGAAACGTATACTCATATGCGAGGACGAGGATACTATCCGTGAATTCGTCGTCATAAACCTGAAACGTGCAGGCTATGACGTTGTGGATGTAAACTGCGGAGAGGACGCCCTCAAGACTTTTGAAGCAGAACACGGAAATTTCGATGTTGTTCTTCTCGACATCATGATGCCCGGTATCGACGGTTTTACCGTATGCAAGAAGATACGTGAAAAAAGCTCTACCATCGGTATCATCATGCTGACAGCAAGGACTCAGGAAATGGACAAGGTCAGCGGTCTTATGATAGGCGCTGACGACTATATCACAAAGCCGTTCTCTCCGTCAGAGCTGACAGCCCGTGTTGACGCTATATACCGCCGTGTCTGCATGAGCTTCATCAAGAATGAACAGCAGTCTGTGATAGAGTCAGGCCCATTCACACTGAATCTGAAAAGCCGCACCGTTACCAAGGACGGCGAGCCTATCGAGCTTACTCAGGTGGAATACCAGATAATGGAATTCTTCATGAACAACAAGAACACCGCCCTTGACCGTGCAAGCATCCTTAACCATATATGGGGCGAGAGCTATTACGGCGACGACAAGATAGTTGATGTCAATATAAGACGTATACGTATGAAGATAGAGGAAGAGCCCTCGAATCCCAAGTATATCATCACTATATGGGGCTACGGCTATAAATGGAATGATGTTCAGTAATGGCTAAAAAGAGTATCACCAAGCGCTGGATAATCAATAACCTCGGTATCGTTGTCATGGCGCTTCTTATAATAAGTATGGCCATAGTCTACGCTATACAGAATTATTTCTACGTCTCGGCAAGGCAGTACCTCATATCAAAGCTGAATGCGGTAACATCCGTGCTCAGCATACATTCCCAGGACAGCTCCGCAAACTTCTCGGCGGAGATGAGGACGATGCTTGAGACCTTCAACGAAAAGGACAAGATAGAGCTTATGGCGATAAATTCCAAGGGACGAGTTGTTCTTACCTCGTCGGGATTCTCGCCCGATGCTGATGATATCATGCCGGACTATGTTCAGGCTATGGAATCAGGCGAAGGCTCCAAGGTGTACAGGCTTCAGGGCGGAGAAAAGGTGCTGGCGGTATCCGTGCCCATCTCCTCCATAAACAGTGAATACAGCTCTGTCCGCATGGTAACTTCCATGACGGAAATAGACAACACCATCAAGACCTATATTCTGGCAGTAGCGGTAGTTTTCATGACTATTATCCTTGTCATAATCACCATAGGCCTCTACTTTGCAGGCTCTATCGTCAAGCCCATCCGTCAGATAAGCGGTATCGCACGTAAATTCGCAATGGGCGATTTCTCGGTACGTATCGAGAATGACAGCGATGACGAGATAGGTGAGCTTTGCACCGCCATCAACCACATGGCTGACGAGCTTTCAACTGCTGAGGCTATGAAGAATGAGTTCATCTCCTCTGTATCCCACGAGCTGAGAACTCCCCTCACCGCTATCAAGGGCTGGGCAGAAACTCTCATGCTGGACGGCGGTACTTCTCCTGACACCATGAAAAAAGGCGTCGGCGTCATCGTCAACGAGACTGAGCGTCTTCAGCAGATGGTAGAGGAGCTCCTTGACTTCTCACGTATGCAGAACGGCCATTTCACCCTGCAAAGCGCAACTATGGACATCCTTGCAGAGCTGGGCGACGCTGTGCTGATATACAGCGAAAAAGCAAGAAAAGAGACCAAGGAGATAATCTACGACGAGCCTGAGATGCTTCCCTTCGTTTTCGGCGACAAGAACCGCATACGCCAGGTCTTCATCAATGTTATCGACAACGCTGTGAAGTATTCCTCAGCAGGTGACAGAATTACCATAAAAGCCTATGAATCGGGAGATAACGTAGTTGTCTCCGTCAGGGACACAGGCGTTGGTATCAAACAGTCAGACCTTGCCAAGGTTAAGACAAAATTCTATAAAGCCAACCACACAAGAAGAGGTTCGGGTATCGGACTTGCCGTTGCTGACGAGATAATCAGTATGCACGGCGGTACTCTCTCCATCGACAGCGAAGGCGAGGGACTGGGCACTACCGTTACCATAACCCTTCCCGCAAAGAAAGATAAGTGACTATGAGCAATAAATCCAACGCTCAGCCGACTGCTGAGAAATTCAAATCAAAAATAGGCGGACAGGCCCTCATCGAAGGCATAATGATGCTTGGTCCGACTACAGGCGCTATGGCCTGCCGTCTTCCCGACGGCACTATCGACCTTGAAACATGGGAGGAAAACAACGGCAAGAATGCTCCCTGGTACAAGAAAACTCCCCTTGTCCGTGGATGCTGTTCATTTGTGACTTCCCTTGTCAAGGGCTACAAGTACATGATGAAATCCGCAGAGAAACAGCTCCCCGAAGATGAACAGGAGGAGAATAATACAAAAGACGGCAAGGACAAAGATGAAAGCAGCATCTACGATATCTTCATGTATATCGGCATACTCGTCGGAGTAGTCATGGCTGTGGGACTTTTCGTCTTCCTGCCTAAGATAATCGTGGGATTCATCCCCGACGTGAAAGAACACCGTATCCTCCGCTCAGTGCTGGAGGGTATCGTCAAGATAGCGCTGTTTGTGGCGTATATGGCTCTGGTAAGCCTTATGAAGGACATCCGCAGACAGTATATGTACCACGGCGCAGAGCATAAGACCATCGCCTGCCATGAGGCTGAACTTCCGCTTACTGTGGAAAATGTCCGCAAACAGACACGCTTCCACAAGAGATGCGGCACAAGCTTTATTTTCCTTGTACTGCTGGTAGGCATATTCGTGATGTGTTTTGTACCGTTCACTGTAACATGGCAGAGAATAGCGGCTTCACTGGTGCTTCTGCCGCTGGTAGTGGGAATATCATACGAATTCATCCGCCTTGCAGGCAACAACGACAATATCGTTACACGCATACTTTCCGCTCCGGGACTTGCTATGCAGAGGATAACTACCCGTGAACCCGATGACAGCATGATAGAAATAGCAATTGCCGCTCTCAAGCCCTGCATCCCTGAGGATAAGTCCGAGGACAAGTGGTAATGCAGAGGAAAGCACTCTATGACATATGCGGAGAGATACTGAAAAATTCGGGAAATGAGGACTGGGAGTTCGATACCCTGTGCATTTTTCAGGATATCCTTCACGACAAATATCCGCTTTTCCGACCTGCCGAAGAAGTCAGCGGCGAGGACGAAAAGACCATCCGTCAGCTGACAGAAAGACGCAGCAGCGGCTATCCGCTCCAGTATCTGCTGGGCGAATGGGAATTCTACGGCTACCCTTTCAGATTAAGTGAGGATGTGCTGATACCACGCCCCGATACCGAGACTCTCATCGAAAACGTGCTGGAGATATGCCGCAGAAAGGGCATGAGATCCCCGAAAATAGCCGATCTCTGCTCAGGAAGCGGATGCATAGCCATAACGCTGAAAAAGGAACTCCCCCTTGCGGAGGTATCCGCTGTTGAACTCTCCGGCGGCGCTCTGGATATAATAAAGGAAAATGCCTCGCTGAATGATGCGGATATACGCATTATCAAAGGCGATGTGCTGAAAAAAGAAACTGCGGATATGTTCCGTGATATGGATATAATCGTCAGCAATCCCCCCTATGTCACCGCAAAGGAAATGGCGGAGCTTCAGCAGGAAGTACGCTACGAGCCTGAAATGGCGCTCTACGGCGGTGAGGACGGTCTGGATTTCTACCGCACCATGACTGCGCTGTGGAAATATTCCCTTGCTGACGGAGGCTGGCTGCTCTATGAATACGGCGACGGTCAGCAGAACGATGTTGAAAAGATACTGAACGACAACGATTTTGATAATATTACACTGAGCCGTGACCTTGCGGGGATATTCCGCACTGCTTCAGCTCAGAAACGGAGGTAAAAAATGGCTAAGAAGGAACTTGCTAAAAAACCTACAGTAGTAAAAGCTGCTACCAAAGAAGACAAGAAGACTGCCCTTGACGGCGCTCTTAAGCAGATAGAAAAGAAGTACGGTGCAGGCGCTATCATGCGTCTCGGCCAGACCAAGACCCTCAACGTTGACGCTATCCCCACAGGCTCTATGACACTGGATATGGCTCTCGGTATAGGCGGTGTTCCCCGTGGACGTATCGTTGAGATATACGGACCCGAAAGCTCAGGTAAGACTACTGTTGCCCTCTCCATCATTGCTCAGGCTCAGAAGATGGACGGCGAAGTTGCCTTCATCGACGTTGAACACGCTCTCGACCCTGTGTACGCTCAGGCTCTCGGTGTAAATATCGAGAATCTCCTGGTATCACAGCCTGACAGCGGTGAACAGGCTCTTGAGATCGCTGAGGCTCTTATCCGTTCGGGCGCTATCGACGTTATCGTACTTGACTCCATCGCAGCTATGACTACCCGTGCCGAGATCGACGGCGAAATGGGCGACCTCCACGTTGGTCAGCTGGCAAGACTTATGTCACAGGCTATGAGAAAGCTCACAGCGGCTATATCCAAGTCAAACTGTGTCGCTATCTTCATCAACCAGATCCGTGAGAAGATCGGCGTTATGTACGGAAACCCCGAAACTACCCCCGGCGGCCGTGCACTGAAGTTCTACTCATCGGTACGTATCGAAGTTCGCAAGGGCGAGGTAATCAAGTCAGGCACAGATATTGTCGGCGCAAGCACACGCTGCAAGATCGTCAAGAACAAGGTCGCTCCTCCTTTCAAGGAATGCGAATTCGACCTGATGTACGGCAGCGGAATCTCACGTACAGGCGAAGTTCTTGACCTCGCCGTTGACCTTGATATAATCAAGAAGGGCGGTTCATGGTTCAGCTACAAGGATCAGAAGCTGGGACAGGGTCGTGACAATGTAAAGGAACTGCTGAAGAATGACGAGGCTCTCATGAAGGAGATCGAGGAGCAGATACTTGCCCGCAAGGACGAGCTGAAAGAATCCGTTGCTCCAAAGGGCAAGAAGGGCAAGAAGGACGGCGCTGAAGATGCTCCTGCTGAGGAAAATGCAGCACCGCAGAACGACAGCAGCGACGATATCCTTGCTGATATCGATGAGGATTTCGAGGAGTTCACTCCTGCTGAGGAATAATGAAAGTTACCAATGTTTCCCGATATAAGGGGACTACCTATGAGGTGGAGATCGACGAAAGCCGCAAGCTCTACCTGCATATAGATATTATCACAGACTTTTCCGTCCGCACAGGCATGGAGCTTGAGCGTGAGGAACTGAGGAAGATAGTCTATGCTTCAAACTTCCGCAGAGCCTACCAGCGAGCGCTGTTTCTGCTGGATTACCGTGACTACAGCGCAAAGGAAATGACGGAAAAGCTGATAAAGACATACAAAAGTGAAACTCTTTGCAGTGCGGTGCTGAAAAAGCTGAAAGAAAACGGCTTCATCGACGATGAACGCTATGCCGAGCGCATGGCGAGAAAGCTGGTGGAGACACGTAAATTCGGCTACAGACGGGCTAAGCGTGAGATAATGCTGAAAGGGATCGATCAGTTTACCGCTGAGGATGCCCTTGCAGTATACGATGACAGATTCAGCGAGAACCTAATGGAACTGCTGGAAACTAAGCATTCACGTTATCTCACGGACAGCAGCGACAGAAAAAGCATCGAAAAAGTAAAAAATGCACTGGTGCGGTACGGATACGATTTCTCCGATATAAACCGTGCCGTTAAGGAATATTTTGAGAATAGCATATATGAGGAGGACGACTGATATGGCAATAAAGGTCGGCATGGTGTCACTGGGATGTTCAAAAAATCTGGTAGATTCGGAGAGAATGCTGTATAAGCTGAAATCTCACGGCTATCAGCTTGTGACTGAACCCGGACTTGCTGATGTGGCTGTGGTAAATACCTGCGGCTTTATAAAATCGGCTAAGGAAGAAGCTATAGAAACTATCCTTGAACTGGGCAAGCTCAAGGAGGAAGGCACTCTTAAAAAGATCATCATTACCGGATGTCTCGTTGAGCGTTACAAGGAAGAGGCTGCTGAGCAGTTCCCCGAAGCTGACGCTGTTATCGGTATCGGCAATACAAAGGATATAGTCGATGTCCTCGACCATGTGCTTGCAAACGAGAGATATGTCTGTTTCGCTCCCAAGCTCGATGCTGAGCTTTCAGGCGAAAGAATAATATCCACACTTCCCTTTTTCACTTACCTCAAAGTAGCTGAAGGATGTTCAAACTGCTGTACCTACTGCGCTATCCCCCTCATCAGAGGAAAGTTCAGAAGCGTCCCCATGGAGGATGTGCTGAAGGAAGCACGTTTCCTCGCTGAAAACGGCGTTACCGAATTAGTAGTGATAGCACAGGATACCGCTCTCTACGGCAAGGACCTCTACGGTGAGCCGAAGCTTGCGGAGCTTCTCACCGAGCTTTGCAGGATAGACGGACTTAAATGGATACGCACTCTCTACTGCTACCCCGAGCGCATAACCGATGAACTTCTTGACGTTATCGCCCGTGAGGACAAGATAGTGAAGTATATGGAGATCCCGATACAGCATTGCAACGGCGATATCCTCTCACGCATGAACCGCTGGGGAGATACTGAAAAGCTGGAGGCTCTCTTCAGGCATATCCGTGAGAAAGTGCCGGGAGTCATACTCCGTACCACGCTGATAACAGGTTTCCCCGGAGAGACAGAGGAACAGTTCAATGAACTTGCAGAATTCGTAAAGCGTGTCCGCTTCGACAGACTTGGCTGCTTCCCTTATTCCCGTGAGGAAGGCACAAAGGCTGCTGAATTCCCCGATCAGATAGACGAGGAGACCGCCGCTCACCGTGCAGATATAATAATGGAACAGCAGATGCTCATAAGCTGTGAGAACAACGAGAAGCTTATGGGATGCGAACTTGAAGCAGTTGTTGAAGGCTTCGACAAATTCGGCGAATGCTATTTCGGAAGAACTCCCCTTGACGCTCCCGATATCGACGGAAAGGTGTTCTTCACATCGGATGATCCCCTTGAAATAGGTCAGTACGTTACAATAAGGATCACCGATACTCTGGATTACGATCTTATAGGAGAGGTGATAAGCAAATGAACCTTCCAAATAAGCTGACTCTTACAAGAGTTATACTTATCCCTTTCTTCCTGTTTTTCATGTATGTCAAAGTGCCGTGTCATTATCTCATAGCACTTGCCATATTTGCAGCAGCGTCCATCACCGATGCTCTTGACGGAAAAATAGCAAGAAAGAACAATCTGGTCACCAACTTCGGAAAATTCCTTGATCCGCTGGCAGATAAGGTGCTGGTCATCGCTGCGCTTACAGTATTCGTGGAATTGCCCGAGGTAAATATGGGTGCTATTCCGCTGATAATCATATCAGCGAGAGAATTCATGGTGTCAGGTCTCAGACTCCTTGCCGCAAACAGCGGTAAAGTTGTGGCAGCAGGAATATGGGGCAAGCTGAAGACCGCTTTCACTATGGTGGCTATAATCGCTATACTCCTCTGGCTCAGCCTCTGCGGAGATTTCCACATAGGCTTCTCCGAAGGCTTTGTTTCAGCAGTCAACGATATCATAACACCGATACTTGTGTGGATAGCAACTATTCTTACTGTAGTCTCAGGCGTGATCTACCTTAAAGGCTACTGGCATCTTATAGATGCAGATAAATAAGGAGGATAATAATGAAACACTGTGCAGGACAGATAAAATACCTGATCGCCATAAAAGAACTTACGGATAAGGATGAATATGTCAGATGCGTAAGTATATCCCGTCATCTCGGAGTTTCACGCCCCAGCGTCAGCAAAATGCTGAGATGCCTTGCAAACTGCGGATATGTCTATGAGGACTTCTGCAACAGCGTGGTGCTTACTCCCGAGGGCGAGGAGACCGTAAACGAGATAATGTCCAGCTTTGAAGAGGTGTACACCTTCTTCCATAAATTCCTGAAGCTGCCTCATGATGAAGCACATGAACAGTCAATCAGGTTCATAACGGAATTCCCGAAGGATACCTGCGACAGACTTAAACACATCGTCAAGAGAACGATAAAGAAAAGAGCATAACGAAAGGGCGCACATTGTGCGCCCTTTTTGTTCAGTCTTCAACGACATCTTGAGGAATATAAATAATCAGGGCGCTCGGAAAGCGCCCCTACAAATCGGATATTTATGTAGGGGCGAGTTCCGCTCGCCCGCTTACTGTTGATGAAATAACATTTTTTCAGTCGTTATTATTTATTCTTGAATTTGTGGTAATGACGGCGGAAGAAGTAATAGATGCCGCTGAAAAAGTCCTTGCCGAAGAAAAGGATGATATTCGCAAAAGCCACAAGTATCAGCAGCTTTGCACTGATACCGCCTATTATAAAACAATACACCAGATAAAGCGCATCAAGCAGGCCTATCCACTTTATCTTTACAGGGATGAGGAAGAATATCAGTATCTCGAAATTGGGATAAATTATGGCAAAGGCAAGGAAAAGGCTGAGATTCAGATAGACGTTTGTTGCAAAGCCTGTTATGATACCGATTATGATTGTGGCTACAGTTCCTATGAGGTAGAAGATGTTGAATTTGAAGCTTCCCCATTGCTGTTCAAGGCCTTCACCGTAAAGCCACAGGAAGTAAAGTTCAAATGCCGTGAATATGACGTTACCGCTGTAGGGCGGAAGTATCAGGAATGATATCAGCCTCCACACCTGACCGTGTTTTATCGCTTCAAGGTCAAATGTCAGCATAGGCTGTATGAAAGTGGTGTTATCGGGGTTCATCGACAGTACAAGGTCGAAAATATACACCGCAGCCATTCCGATGACTATGAAAAGCATCAGCCCCGATATGGAGTACTTTCCGAATTTGCGTTCAAGCTTGTCCAGCATTTTATTAAGCATAGATTCTCTCCGTTTCATGATTATTCAATGTAATAATTATATAACCTTGAACGGGGTTTGTCAAGGAGACAGAATTACATATAAAAATCAAATATTAAGATTGATTATATATATGCGTGATTGCTGAGAGTTTCTTCTGTAAAAACAGACTAATAAGTAAGAAGACGAAAACAGGTACTTCACAGCCCGAAAGGGTATCTGCACGGTGAAGCGCCATCCCAAAGCAAAAAGGAGGTATTACTATGAAAAAAGCGAGACTATTGGCATCATTCCTCTCACTGACATTAGGCCTGACATCATTTGCAGCCTATCCTGCTTCAGTATATGCCGAAGACTTCACAGACACCTCTGTTACTGACATCAATGAAGAAGACAATACCATCTACGGCGACGTTTATTTCCCTATGGGGCGGGTAAACGGATGCGAGATGTACGCAGGCGATAAGCTTGACCTCAGCAATATTCCTCTTGAACTTGTAACATATTCTTCCTACGACAACAATTACCGTAATCCAATCTTATATCACTGCGAATTTACCGTAGGTTCGGGACTTTATTCGGATATGTACACCCTTGACACATCTCAGGTGGATATGAATACTCCCGGAGATTATAAGGTGATCGTCAGACCGAAGAAAGGCGCAGTCGGTACATTTACCACAAAGGATAACCACACATCCCTTAATCCCGGATATGCACCGCCTGACGGAGACTATGATATCTGCATGAAGGGAATAGAAAGCTACATCCCTGTCAAGGTATATGATATGGAAGAAGCGGCTGAATCTCCGTTATATCTTAAATTTTACACAGAAGCTATAGAGATCCGCAGCGGCGGAGGCACAATGATGGAACTCGTAGGTGCGAAGGCTTCTAAGGTGAAATATGAGGTAGCTGATACATCAATAGCAAATATCCGCACAGCAAATACTTCAAATAAGATGCTTGCACTTGACGGCCTGAAAGAGGGCGAGACTACAGTTACGGTTTATGCTTCCGACGGACGTATACTGACTGAAAAGATAAAGGTACTGCCTCCTGTGGAAGTGCCCGAAGAACCCGAGACCGATATCAGAACCGGAACAACTACAACAGTTGCAGGCGGTACTCAGTACGTTCCGACTACTACTTCAAAATCAACTGTAAGCACTGTTGATAAGTGGTGGTATGATCTGGAAACTACTACGACAACTATAGCACATACTTCTATGTCAGAGACGGAAACAACAACTACTACCACAACTATCCATATCGACTACAGAACACTTGCCGAATATGACAAGTCTCCTATGAAAGTTGGAACTACACGAAAGATAATCTTCAAACATCCCGAAACAGGTACAGCTGACGACCTTTATTATGTGGGAGATGCTACTGATAATATCATGGTGACTCACGAAAAAGGCACGAATTATGTAATAGTGACCGCACTCAGCGAGGGCAAAGCAAGCTTCTATGCCGCCGCAAAAGGATGTGCATTCCCGGTAAGCGTTCAGTTAGAGATAACTGCCGCAGATGAATTTACAGGAATGCCCGAAAAGATAGTTTATCAGAAAGGCGAAGAACTTGACCTCAGCGGAATCAAAACAGCTGACGGAAAAGACGCAGAGATAGCCCCCGAGGAAATAACTCTGACAGGCCCTGTTTCTTCTGTAAAGAAGCATACCGCAAAGGAGTTCGCTACTCTTGAAGACGGCAAATACATCGTCCGTGCAGGCAATCTCACATTCAATGTGTATATTGATGACCCTGAGGATCCGTCAAGATATGTTCAGCTGAAAAACGCAAGAGTTACAGAAGCCGAAGTAAAGAACGGCCCTGTATACGTTAATTTCGACGGAATAGATGAGGCATTCTACTATGATGCAGATGCAGGTATGCGTGCTGACTGGACAGGCGTAACAATGAAAAAAGGCGATGTTGTATCAGGCGTACTCCGCACATCAGAACGTGGCAGCAATGCGACTTATATTTACTGCGGCGACATTGAGTATATGGGTGACGCTAACTGCAACAGGGATGTTGAGATATCCGACGCAGTGCTGATAATGCAGACTATCTGCAATCCCGCTAAGTATAAACTCACTGCACAGGGCAGGATAAATGCCGATTCCGACGGCGGCGGAATAACTAATGCAGATGCCCTTAACATCCAGAAGAAACTTCTCGGTGTTGAATAACAACAACTTCTCCATACTCCAAATATAGCGAAAGTCCCCTTTATAGGGGACTTTTGCTTATCCGGGATCATCTGGTTATTGTTGTTTTTATTGAGCTGCCGTAATAACGGCTGCTTCTCCAGTCTGCGTACTTTGCACGTCTTTCGTCAAGTTCTTTCTGATACCAGTCATCCGGATAATTCTGACCGACTACAACAGCAGTTGAAAAAATACTGTCATCGGGAGAAGGTCCGACTGCACCTGTAACTATATAAGTGATTATCTCTGTTTTGGGAACTGTTGTAATAACTGTCTCAGCTGTAGTTGTAGCTGTAGTCTGTACTGGCTGAGTTTCGACTGATGTCTCTGTGGTTACAGGAAGTGCTGCTACAAGCTGTAACATTAACTTCTGGATAGCAAGTGCATCTGCGTTTGTGATACCATCGCCGCTGCCTGCACAGTCGCCGTTAGTCCTGCCCTGTTCTGAGAGCTTATACTTGGATGGATTTGAAAGCGACTGCATGATGATAACGGCATCGGAAACGTCAACAGTTCCGTCGCAGTTTGCATCTCCGTAATTGATTTTTTCAAGATCAATGAATTTCACATCAAGAGAATTGGCTTTGATAAAACCTGCGCTTCCTCTGTAGCCTCTTATTGCTTTGAGAGACGGACAGTTTTCAAATGCATACATACCTATGGTCCTGACCGACTTAGGTATGGTGATTGTTTCCAGTTGTTCGCAGTTCTTGAAAGCTTCACGTCCGATCTCGGTCACGTTGTCAGGAATAACGACTGATCTGAGTGATGAGCAGGATGTAAAGGCATTATCGCCTATCTTTGTAAGATTTTCTGGAAGCTTGATACTTGTCAGCGAAGTACAATTATAAAAAGTACATTTTGGGAGAACAGTCAGCTTTTCAGGAAGAATAATATTCTCAAGTGATATGTCACCATCGAATAAATTTGTATTTAATTCCGTTAATTCTGACGGCAGACTGACAGTTTTAAGAGAAGTGTTGCCTGCAAGTGAGTTAATAGTCGTGACAGAATCGGGAATATCAAGCTCTGTTATCGAATCACAGCACGAGATATGAAGATATGTTACTGTATCGGGTATAGTCACACTTTTTATCGCAGGACAGGACATAAGCGTCAAATATTCAAGTCCCTCGGGAAAATCAATGGAGCTGAGCTTTTCGCAGTCAGCAAATGCCTGACCATCGAAGTTTACAAGTGACTTTGGAAGCACAACGCTTTCGAGATTACTGCATCCACGGAACATACTGACCTGTGATGGAAGAGCAAAAGAGGAAAGCGATACTTTTGTGATGCCTTCACCGATAACGACCTTTTTGATATCATCTTTGAGATGATTCTGCCACGGTGAATCGCAAAGGACACCTTTACCACTGATAGTGAGAGTACCGTCATCGCTGAGTTCCCATACTATATTCTCGCCGCTTGAACACGTTCCTTTTCTGACATCCGGGCCTATTTCCGTATAATACGGAGGGTGTGTCGTAACGATTTCGGTGGTAGTTTCGTAAACCGTAACAGCAGGAGTGGTTGTGATATCGTCTGCGCTGAACGCTCCTAAAGCCATTGTGCAGGCAGCTGATGCAATACCGATAGCTGCTATTGCTGATATTATTTTTCTGTGTTTCATAAATAAACCTCCTTTTCAGCGGAATATTACTCCCGTGTGCAGATATTCTTTCGGGAAGAGAAATGATTTCCGCATATCTATACTTATTAGTAGATTTAACGAGGCGGAACTCTCAGCAGACGGCAATATAAAAATGCAATATGCTATATATAATTATTATATTGCAATTTGATGCGGTCGGGTTGTATCTTTATGGTTTGGGAGCTGCAGCAACACATAAAGAATTTTGCTTTTTATATGCAAAAACTCCCGAAAGTTCGGGAGTTTTTGGCTTGTGATCTGTATTGTAACATAGATAAAAAGCTTGTGACGGGACTCGAACCTGCGACCATGGGCTGTATTTAAAGAGACGTTTATTATTCTTCTGAAATGGCGTAAAATAGCCGTTTTTTATTTCAATAGTTCCTTTGCCCGTTTGTGTATCTGTTCCTCTATGAGCTTCAGCCTTTTGCTGCCGAGATTATACCTTGAATGGCGCTTGAATCGGAAATCAAGAAGCCTGCGCAGCCCGTCCCTGTGGGTGTTGGTCATCACATTTTTAGCCGTTCCGATAAAGTCATCATACACGCAGGGGACAAGTGTATCTGCATATTCGCTGAGCGCTTTATCCGAAGCAAGGTCATCCCTGCCTGCGAGGTTGAAAAGTGAGTTGCCGTGATCGAACAGCGGTGCAGGAGCGGCGATCTTATTCGTGCGGTTATCGACTAAAAATCCAAAATTGCCAAAGTGCCTGTCAACATTGCATATAACGGCATCCAGTACAAGCATATCATCAAGTGCTCTGACGAAGTCTTCGCCAAGCGCCTCATAATACTCACGAACAGCCTTCATTCCGCCTTTGGTGACAAGTCTGCCTACGGGCATGAATGAGTATTCTTTGCTTGTAAACAGCTCACAGGTGGAGCATAATTCGCCCTGCCATTTTGACAGTCCATAGCTGACAGCACTGATATCAAGCACCTCTGCTATCTGAGCGGCATAAAACTCCGAATAAGGCTCATTGCCCGTATTTGAAGCTCCGCTCGTTCTGCCCTTGTAGAGCCTGATAATACCGTTTTCTCTGCGCCAGCATTTC
This sequence comes from Ruminococcus flavefaciens FD-1, assembly GCA_000174895.1. Taxonomy (GTDB): domain Bacteria; phylum Bacillota; class Clostridia; order Oscillospirales; family Ruminococcaceae; genus Ruminococcus; species Ruminococcus flavefaciens_A. Next base: position 23,894 of record ACOK01000096.1, on the reverse strand, counting down.
GGCAGCATACCGTTGGTCGTGAATTCCGGGCATGATGCCAGCGAAGTCCTCACGGAACTGCCATAGCCTGTAAAGGCGATAAGTCCGAGGATGCGGCTGAATCTGTTGTCATAAAGATCATATTCAGCAAATGTTCCGTTGAAGCCTTCTTCTGTTACCCAGTAGCAGTCGTTGAGAGATAGTCCCTTTGACACGCTCAGTATACTCATGGGGCGGTTGAGATTAAGGCCGCATTTACTGAGAAAGTTGTGAACATATGCTCTGTTTTTCGGGATTGTCCTGTGCCTTAGCCAACGTGATACGCTATCACTGTCAGGTGTCATATCCAGAGGCAGAAACTCCTTTTTATCTTCATTGATCCAGATGATCTCTACCTCTGGCGAGCTTGTATCCTCAGTGGCTGTGAACCGCATTAGCGGAGTGTCAAAGTGCCGGAGTTCATAGGTCATATTACTGCCTCCTTTCTTGATGTTACCAGTATTATAACACAGAATCGGCAGAATAGCAAGGTGCGAAGAGAAAAAGTTCTGCCGATCCTCGCTGTATCACTCCGATTTGTCAAGTTTTCCCACAAAACGATAGAATATTTCAATTTGCTGAATAGTATTACCGTCTGATGTTTTTTCCTTGTGATGAACAAATATCCTGTCGATCAGCTCATTAAGCAATGCGGCATTAAGTTCTTTGATATCTGTATACTGTTTGATAACACGTATAAACTTATCCGCTGCACTATTATCTGAGCTGAGTTTAGCGATCCTGTCTTTTATCTCAGGAATTTCAGAGCGTATCCTTTCCTGTTCACTTTCATATTCTTCAGACATTATCTCAAAACGGCTTTCGGTTATTTTTCCAAGTACACTGTCTTCATATAATCTGCTGATTATTCTATCAAGCTCATCGTATCGCTTTTTCTTCAGTTCGTATTCTTTTTTCAGGTTAGCATTTTCTTTTTGTGCCGAGCATCTATATCGTTTTTCAAGGAATGATCTGAATTTCTCCTCATCATTACAATAGCCTGCAAGAATACGCTTGATATCATTCAGAACAAGCGAATAAATCGTGTCATATGTTATGTAGTGCGAAGCACAGTATTCCTTTCCGTGCGTTTTATACATCCAGCAGGAGTAAGCGCCGTGATACGTTCCATCTCTGCGTTTTTTCTGCGAGTAGGTGAGGGCGTGACCACAGTCTGCACAATAGAGAAGTCCTGCAAATATCTGCGTTTGCCCCGTACCTGAAGGCCGATGCTTGGACTTCATGATCTTATGTACTGTATCCCACAGTTCCTGCGAGATTATCGGCTCATGACAGTTTTCAACGATTATCCAGTCGTCACGGTCGTTTCTGACTTTCTGCTTGCTTTTCATTGACTTATTACGCTGTTTGCCGTAAATGAGATTTCCTAAGTAAACCTCATTTTCAAGTATAACTCTGATAGACGTAACGTGCCAGTCAAATTCCTTTCGCCAGTAATCAGACTTGAAATAGTCGGGGTTATGAAGATTAAAGTATGCAATTGGAGTCAGCACCTTTTCTTCACGGAATAGTTTAGCCATTTTATTATAGCCGCAGCCCTGTGCAAACAATCTGAATATTCTTCGGACTGTCTCTGCCGCAGGTTCGTCCACTACAAGGTGATGTCTGTCGTTGGGATCAAGCTTATAGCCAAATGGTGGCTTTGAGCCTATGTACTGCCCTGCACGGGCTTTAGCTTTCTTTGCCGCCTTTGTTTTCTTTGACACGTCACGGGCATACATTTCGTTGATAACATTCTTCATCGGAAACATCAGATCATCACTGTTATTCAATGAATCATAACTGTCATCTGCAGCAATAAATCTGACTCCGCTGTCCTTGAACTCTTCAACATATGAACCTACTTCAATATAATTTCTTCCGAAACGTGAAAGGTCTTTTACTATAACAAGATCAATCTTACCTTGACTGATATCGTCATACATTCTTTGAAATGATGGCCTTTCAAAGTTAGTTCCTGACGAACCATCATCACAATAAAAGATATAGTTGGTTATTTTGTGGTCTTTGCAATACTGTTCAAGCATTATTTTTTGTGTTTCAATGCTGACACTTCCGCCGTAATTTCCGTCGTCGACTGAAAGTCTGCAATACAGTGCCGCATTATAATTCTGCTTTGCTTTCATGCTCTGCTCCTTTCTGAGCAGTCGGACACACAAACCTTACGTATCTATTATACCACTTTTTCTGCGATATTTCCAGTATTTCTGACCGCTGCCATAAAATTCGTAACAACCGATAAAACGCTGTCTCGTTTTTGTGAAACACCACTAAACAAGTGATATTCCTTCTTCTTCCTCTGATTCTAACTGTCTGAGCATTAGTTCACTGAGGGATTCCTCAATATCTTTCTTTTCTTCAAACGCCGACCATACTCTGTATGTAACTCCATTTATTACGGTATCATTATGCTCCATTGCAACAACATCAGGATCATTCATACACAGCGGATGTACAATAATTTCCTTATTTTTCTCATTCGTCTTATCTTTCTCTTGGTTCATTGATCACCTTTCCCTCATCTCTCTGCCCTGCCGCCTGACACAGGCACATAGCGAATACTCCGATAATACCGCCTGCAATAAGTCCTAAAACAAATCTTACCATTATTTCAGCCTCCTTCTGATACTGCACTCTTACCACAGCATTTATTTTTTATAGTTTCCTGCTGATCAATTAGCTTTTTACTTTGTTTCAAGAAAAGCATTACAAGGTCACACATATATTCATACTGCCCGTATTTTTCATTGCTTTGCTCCTTTACGCATTTATATTTTGTGCATAAGATAAAACCTGATTCTGAGTTTGCCCAGACACATCCTCTGCACTTATATCCGGGTTTTAGTTTAGCTGTTTTAAGCCGTTTTCTCAGCTCGTCCCAGCTAAGTTTTTTCTGCAATCTATCACGCTCCTTGTTTCATAAATATCTATAACATAAACATATAACTGTGCTTATATGCTTATGTTATATCTGCGCCTGACTTTTATGTCAGGCGCAGATCAAAATAACTCTTAGCCTTCGTCTGATCCGTTAGTATCAGACATTTTGTGATATTTGCACCCGCCCCGTCACATCGGAACAGTAAGAACGGTCATCAGCTTCATGACCTCATGGAAGTCTCATCCCTCTATGGTTCGCATAGAGCCGCCATCATTGGTTGTGTCTGTGACTTGACGGAAGTATCATTATAGTACCTACTTTCATCGCCTTACAGAGAGCTGCTCTGTATTCTGAAACATCATATACATTTCTCCACCAACTAAACCTTGCCTTCAAATGCTTGACATAAAGAAAAATTCTCAGCGTCAGAAAAACTTGAAATGCGTCAGCATTTCTGCGTTTTCCTTCCTTGATAATTTTCCTCTCTGTCTTCGCCTTTTTGACAATGTTTAATTGGCGGAGCAATACCGCAAGCGTATGGTTTCTTTGGCTGCCTGATTTTAGTCCGGCACAGGTTCAAAGTATTCTTACTGCTGCTATTCTGTTTTCAAGATTCTGCGTAAAGGCTTAAATCCCCCTACATAAATACAGCCCACGAAAACAGGATCTCTCAGCAACTCATCTGATAATTTCAGCGATTTTAACAATCCAGAATGAGACAGTCCGCTGCGGTATTGATAATTTTGACGAAATATCTTTCTGATAGTATCCCAGCACTTTATACATATAGAAAGCTTTTCTCATTACAGGCGGAACTTCCATAAGTCTGCGGTACTTTTCATCGCTGTCAATAAGTTCAGCCCAGTAATTCTCTAAATATGTATCTGAGTGATCGTCATATGCTACATCTGCTGCATATTCAGGCTCTGCAAGCAAAGTTGTTCTCCTGTAAAATGCTCTGTCCAGATTGAACATCTTAACGTCGTATTCCCTGATAGCGGCTATCTGCTCATCAGTCATACCGCTTTCCCGGTAAATTTTCTCCTTTTTGTCCCATAATTCCTTGAATTTCTTTTCTTCTGCTGCATGATTATATGCCATTTTTTATTCCTCCGTTTTGATTGATTTTTGTTCTTGGATCAAATCGAAGGACTATGGATATTTTGCAGCTAAACACAGCCATTTCCCCGATAAAAACATAAGACCCCATTCTGCTTTTAAAGCAGAACAGGGCAAAAAAATAAGAGTCTGACTCGCTTTAAAAGCTTGTCAAACTCCTACTCGTTACTTAATCGGTGGTGTTCATACTAAGTCTTCATATGTAATTTTTACTTTCATTCTGCACTTCCAGCATTTTATTCTTATCGCCGGATAGCATCCGATAGGTCCGATATCACTGAGCGGTTCTCTGTAAATGCAGATGTAATCGAACAATCTGCCTTCACAGTACGGACATCGGTATTTCTTCTTGTTTAAAATCATGTTTTTCCCTCTCTCTTTTAGCTTTACAGCTAAACATATATTCAATAATTTTTGCGACCGCAGCCGCAAAAAATTATTGTTCATTTTGTCGGAGATATTTGATAAATCTCTCCCAGTCTTTATCTGTGGCAGAAGCATCACGGGCAGCCCTTATCGCCTTAACAGCGCTTTTATTGGACTGGAGATACTCTGTTATATCAGGACTAAGCTGCCCTGACGCTTCTGCGTACAGATCATAAAAGACGTTTGTTTCTTCCATAGTCAACTCAAATACCTCTATCATCTTTTTTATCAGCCGAAGATCGGGACATTTTCTTTTTCCGTGCTCGATCTGGCTGAGATACGGTACTGATACTCCCAGTATCTTTGCGAGTTCCTGACTCTGGAGTTTCTTTTTTCGTTTCTTTTCGGAAATGAACTGACCGAGATCAGTTTTTGAGTTCATTTATTGGTGTATTTGTTCCTTTCATATTGTATATTTAAAGTATTATCAAATGTTAATTGAATTTATATGATAACATCTAAAATTGGCATTATGATTTTTGATAATGATTAATTCTATTTTTAGTCTATATTTCAAATTTTACATTTACCTAACACTTCTTTAGCTTATATATATTTCTGTGCCAACTATTCCACAATAATTTACTAGTGGCCCCCTCAATGAATATGAATAGTAACATAAAGACTATAACTATTGTAAAAAAGTGTTTTCAAGCAACAATAAAAATATAATTTGAAACAATCTTCAATAAAATTAATATATTGAAGATTGTTTCAAAAATCATAATTAAAAATGATGTTGTTAATTCTTGCTTATTATGGTTCAATAAGTGAACTAATTGCTAATACATCACTCATATCAATTATACCGTTTTGGTCAATATCAGCCGCAAGCTCAAATGCAATTTTATCAATTGCTGCATCAGATGCTGTTCTTCCTGGGAATGGCAATCCAAGATCAAGAATATGCTTCTGTATGAGTTGCTCGTCAGCTACCTCAATTTTTCCATTTCGATTTACATCACCTATAGAATAAATTATTTTAGTAAAGGTTTCGCCAGTGCTTACAGGAAGCGTAGATGAAGGTGAATAATAATTATTACTGGTTCTGCAATGTAAATTATATTCACTTGTAACGTAGCTATTATTTTCAACATTTCCAAGATCATAATTAAAAACCCATGTAGGTAGAATAGTGGAATTTATATGAGTAAATGTAGCACATATGCTCTTTACACTTGGTGAATAATCGTTCATTGATGCATATATTGTATTAAAAGTTGAATTACAATCAAATCTACTTATGTCTGCCGAATTATTTGATGATATTGTATTATCTAAATAAAAATACACATCAAAAAAATATGGTAATGATGCTCCAGTTGGTGCAACGGCCGCAAGATAATGATGTGATTGGGCAACACGTGATGAATCATATGAATCATATGGTTGATAATAGAATGGTGGAGTTCTATCCTTGTTTTTAGTCATTTCATCAAACATTTCAAGTGTTTCCTGATAAGTAGCATCCTTGTCATACTCAGCAGCATTAGCAGAAGTGGCGATGGTTGTCCCTGCAATCATAGACATTGATATTATAGATGATATCATTTTCTTAAATAAATTTTTCATAGTAATAATTCCTTTCGTAAATTTATTTTTTAACACATGATTTATAGTTGATAAACATATTGCCAAAGTTAAATTGCCGGCTATTTATCTTTAGCAAATATGATATCTAATGCTTATTATCTGTTGTTTATAATAGACATTTCAGCATAATATGTAAGAATATGAGAGGCATCCCTGCCGTCAACAACACCATCATCGTTAAAATCAGCAAAATACTCATTCAGATAACTGACAGCGTTTTTATCGACAGATGCCTTAGCGTAGTTCGTAAGTACTGAAGTTGCATCACGTCCATCTATAACTCCGTCACTATTCACATCTCCTTTTTCAATGATTTTATCAAATACTCCATCACCATCTGGATCAATAAAAAAGCAAAGCTTTTTATTATCACCAAATGATACAAGGACATCATTCACTGCGGTTATTCTTACTTCATTAGTATTATCATTCACATCAGCAATAGTTCCGTCTTCATTAAGCTTAACGTCTGCAGTAGATATTACAGTTTCAATTATGCTATCACTGCTGAGATGCATTCCATTAGCTGTTATTGTAGCCTTGAAATTTTTGTTGGTTAAGCCATTGAACTTCCAATTAAAATGAGGAGTATATGGGTATGAACCTTCATTATATCTTATATTGACGTAATATATCATGTCTTTTTCGTTTTTTGCTGTTACACTGCAGCCAAGATCGTTCACATCAAATATACCGTGTCCCTTCTGAGTCCCACCATTAAATTTATAACGGATATTCGACATTTCAAATGAATCATTCTGTGCTTCACCTATTATAGATTTATTGTCAATTTCAATATGGAAATCCCTGCTGTTTACGAAAAATACATCTTGTGTAGGACAGTCAAATTTCTTTCCGTTCTTTGATACATCGATAATATTTCCATTTTTATCTTTTATAGTAAAAACATAGTTTTTGAATTTGTTTTTTGGTATCACAAAATCAGATGTGCCTGAAAAATCGCATTTTAGTTGTTTTGTTGGATTGATAACCCCTCTATAATTAAGAATATCATCATCATCTGATGCAACAATAACAGTTTTATAATTATCTGAAGATGAGCCGTAATTATACTTTGGAATATAATAATCCATGGATTCAGAATTAATGTAAATACAACTATTCTCATTAAAGGGAGATGCGTGATTGTTATCTTTAACACAATTAGAATCAAGAGTAAGTATACACTTATCAAAGTCTTTCTCATTATATTTCCAGTATCCGTCTGCAATTCCAATGCCAACAATTGCATGAGCAGTTGTTCCGTAATAAGAAATAAGAAAATATTTGTTTTGAGCCATATTTCTCTCAGCTACTCTTATTAGTTCATTTATCTGAGTCCTTTGATCAAAATTTGGTATATCTGAACATAGATAATATTCATTTAAATAAAAAAGTTGTGTTGCACTGTAACCTAATATAAACCTATCAAGATCAGAACTGTAACTAATCTCGCTCAAGCTTTTAGCTCCCGGTTTAATGTCCGAAGGAGAAATGATGCCATTATGTGATAATATTTCAATCAATGACAAACCCAAACACGATCCGGTTGAAAGATTATATTTATATTCCTCAAAATTATATATACTTGCCTCATAATTAGAACATTTTGAAATAAATTCCTCATAAACTTCCATAGGATATGGTCGCAAATTATCTTCCCCGTATACAAAATTGGGAATATTCAGATAATCAGTATCTGCCCCAAGAGAATTAGCTATTTCTTTAATATCGATTATATCTGTTGCATTTGAATTATTACTTGTAGACATATTTAAAATCAATGAAATCGAAAACAAAAATGATATAATCTTTTTCATGTTCCCACCTCTTGTTTATTTGTGGAATTATATGCATATAAAGTAAGTATCTCAGTTGCATCACGGCCATCAATAATACCATCTCTGTTATAATCGGCAGAGTCTTTGTTTAAGTAACTAACAATATTTTTATTAACAGAAGCGACAGCGTATGCAGACAGCACCGATGTTGCATCTCGCCCGTCTATAACGCCATCACTGTTCACATCGCCTTTTTCTATGATTTTATCAAACACTCCATCATCATCCGGATCAATAAAAAAGCAAAGCTTATTGTTTTCATTAAATGTTACGAAAACATCGTTTACAGCAGTTATTGTTGTTTCATTTGGATTTATATTTATATCGGTAATATTGTCTTGTCCATCTAAAAGAACATCAGATGTAGAAATACTAGTTTTTATTGTTCCATCACTTTGAAGTATCATTCCTTTATCAACAAGTATTGATTTAAAATTGTGGTCGGTTTCTCCATTAAATGTCCAATTAAAGTGAGGAGAACATGAATAATATCCTTCATTATATTTAATTTTCATATCATACACTAAGGCTTTATCATTTTTTGTGGCAACACTAAACTCAGTATCACTGATATCAAAAATACCATGATTATTTTCTGTTTCGCCTTCAAAATAATATCGTTGATTCATAATATTAAATTTATCATTCTGAGATTCGCCTAATAATAGTTTATTGTCCGTTTCTATATGGAACTCATTGCCTATTATATAATAACCAACATCATTACCAAATTCATACTTTCGTCCTTCTTTAATAACATCAGTGTACATTCCGTTTTTATCTTTTACGATAGCATCATATTTTTTAAATCTTGATTGGGTAAAAAATATTCTTGCTGTATCGGTAAAATCAAAATCTAATTCTTTTGTTGGCTCAAATACGCCTTTATAATTAATTATATTTATATTATCATTAGCAAGTATTTGTACTTGTTGTGCTGTCGGAATTGATCCGAAGTTATATTTTGGAATATAGTAATCACAAGTTTGAGAATTAACATATATACAGCTTCTTTCGCTGAACGGTCCTTTATTAGTATCATCATCAAATGCATTTGAATCAAGTGTTAGTATGCATCTATCAAAATCAACGCCATTATAATTCCAGTTTCCGTCTGTAATTCCTATTCCGCAAACTGCATGAGCTGTATCACCATAATAGGTTATAATAAAGTACTTTCCATCAGCCATATTTTTTTCAGCAATTCTAATCAATTCATTACATTGACTTTGGTGATTAAGTTGTGTAACTAAATAACGATTATAATAATCATTTTCATAATGTAGTTGCGATGCATGATATCCTGAAATAAAATGATCGGCTTCTTGACTTAATTGTATCTCACTAAGTGTTTGGGCATTCAACATTATATCAGAAGGTGAAATTATGCCATTATGTGAGAGTACTTCTATAGCAGAAATGCCATAACAAGTACCGGACGCCAATTCTAAACAAAAAACTTCTTCGGATTGACTACTTGCTTCATAATTTGTACATTTTGAAAAAAAGTCTTTATAAACAGATTTTGGAAAAGGTAGTTCACTACTATGCTTATAATTTGGAATATCAAGATAGTCAGTATCAGCTCCAAGGGAGGATGCTATTGATGAAAGGTCTGTTTCTTTTGCGTAGGTAATATAATTCATATCTAAAAAAGAAGTAAAAATGAGTGAACAAACAATTGAAATAGTTCGTTTCATTATAATAGCACCTCCAACTCATTATTCTACAGATGATTTGGAATAATAAGTTAATATCGCAGTAGCATCACGAGCATCAATAATATTGTCATTATTAAAGTCGCCATATCTGTAAAGATCAATCACTCCATCATGATTTAAATCTTCACCTAAGTTCAACATATCTTCTTTTACAGATAATTCAGCATATTTGGTTAAAACTGCGGTTGCATCTCTGGCATCAATTATACCATCGCTGTTATAATCACCTTTTTCTACTTTTTTATCAAATACACCATCATTATCAGGATCAATTTTGAGATATAATTCATAATTATCATCAAGTGATATCATAACGTCATTCCTGGAATCAAACTTTAAATATTTTCCGTTTTGCTGCCACTTGATTGGTAAACCACTTTCACCTTTCTTATAATCAAATGAAGTGAAAAAAATATTTTTCATTTCATTATCACTTCTTAAAAGAATACCATCATCAAGATATTCAAAGCATATATTATCAGTTACATCTCCTTGAATATGCCATTCATATCTTGGACTATAATTATAAAATCCTTCATTTAAAGCAGTAAAGAACCAAAAACTATAATTATTATCACCTTCAAATGTGTATTTATTTTTTTCTATCGTATATACTGCTTCTTTTGATGATGCCATTGATATTTGCCCACGCTCATCAACATATGTTATTTCTGATGGTAAAGGTTCACTTTTATCTTCAGGTTCATAAATTTTTGTGCTTTTTATTTTAAGATTATCATTTTCACCCTTAATGTATCTGCCTTTTATATTATAACCGTCAGGGATAATCTGTGTACTTCCATCAGATTTTTGAGCTTCAACTTCATATTCCATTCCGTTCTTTAAAACACAATTTAATGTACTGTACTTTTCATTTATTTCATTCGATGGATTTATAGCACCTTTATAGTTTAAAATTGAATCATCATCAATTGCTGCAATTTTAAAATTGCTTAAATTTTTTTCAAAATAAGCCGGACAAATAAAATCATTTGTTTCAGAATTGACATATATACAAACACTTTCTTTGAATGGCATGGGTATCGGTGATTCAGGTGAAGAATCGGGGGCAACTCCATTTGGGTCAAGTGTTAAAATACACTTATCATATTTCTTTCCGTTAAACTCCCATTCTCCGTCAGTTATACCTATTCCAACAGAAGCTAACATAACAGGAAGGTTTTCTTCTGACTTACAATTTATAAATATAAGAAAATATCGATTATTAATCATATTATTTTCTGCAATTTTACATAAATCTTCAACTTCTTGTTCCGGCGACCATTGAAACAATTTATATCTGTAAGCTGAATTAAATTCATGATGCTCTTGTAACATCTGATAAAGAGTGATATATTTATCAGCTTCTTTACAAAAATCAATTTCACTAAGAGTTTGAGCATTCGGAAGAATATCTGACGGACGTATTACACCATTATGTGAAAGCACTTCGAGAATGCTCATTCCTAAAGCTACTGTTTGACCTGATGTGAGATAACGAGATTCTCCTGAATAGGCTGTCCAATTTGTACAAGTCTTATAAAAGTTATCAAAATAATCCCAATTTAATGGACGGAAGTCTTCGCTTCGTTGAAAATTAGTAAAATTGAAATGATCTGTTTCAGCGCCAAGTGAATTTGCAAGAGCTTGTAAATCAGGATTTTCGGCTGCATTTACATTATATAACGGCATTGCAGATATAAGGGTAAGTGCAACAAGTATAGATGTTAATGCTTTTTTCATAATCTATTCCTCCTCCTGTTATTTTTTTGTTTTGAAGAAAATCATTTATTATATTTATCTTTTAGTTGATTCTTTTTCAACGTAATTTCAAGTGTGTTTATTATTTGCTCGTTTTCCTTTTTACACACTTCTTTTATTACATACATTAGAATATGATAACAAGGATAAAGCAGTTCATTGCCTTATCCTCGTTATTATATTATATTACTTATTCATCATACCCAAATGTAGCTTCCTACTCTTCCATTATAGGTTGTACCACTTTCAGGGGAACTTGAAATTGCATAATATGATAAAATATCATATGCATCCTCTTTTGAGATAACATATAAATTATTTACAGGTTGGCCATTTTCATCATATGTTGTATTTATAAAAGTATCAGGTATTAATGCAGATGGAATAGCTGGGAAAAGAGTTGTAATATTATCTTGAACATATGAAAGTGGTAATCTATGACTTGTATACTCAGTATCGTTCATTACAACAGTTAAAACCTTTGTTGCATCTCTTCCATCAATAATACCATCGTAGTTAACATCTCCAAGTCTATAATATGTTCTATTATTTATCGGAGCGTTATCTGAAGCTTCGGCAATTGATTCAGAAAAATCAAGAATACTAATTGATCTTTTGTTGCTTCTTTCATCTGCATTAACATAGAAAGTAAACAGTGAACCATCATTTTGCTTAACATCAGCAGAGGCACTTACAACTGTCAGTACATTATTAGCCTCAACAGCATACACAAGTGAATCTTCAGCAGTTGAACCATTAACGATAAGCGGATTATTATCATTATCTTCAATAATATCAAATGCATCATCAATTTCAAGAACAGTCTTAGAATTATCAAAGCCCGTATTGTTACTGATGTTAACAGTAACTGCTAATGAACCTGAGGGGATGTAGTTGCCGTCCACTGTGATTCCTTCTGTGAGAACTGAACTTTCAACTGAGAGTTCATTGAGGGGAGTAATGCTACTTGCAGATGCATAAGAGGGAGCTACTGCAGCAATAAGCATTCCTGATGCTACTAAAGAAGATATTATTTTTTTCATTATAAAACCATTCCTTTCTATTAGGCGAAATAAAGTATTATAATACTCTTATACTCGCCATACGTTGTTTTTATACATAACAGAAACAGAGCCGGCTTTTGCTTCTATAATGAACATAGATTGTTCAGCTACATATAGCTGATAACATCTTTTGTATGATGTTAACTTAATTATACAAGATGATGGATTTCAGTTCAAGCATTTTGGCAAATTATGTAAAAAACTGGCACAAGATGTCAGAACAATCGTATCATCGTTAAAGCTTTAACAGAAATAAAAAATGCCAATGTTCATAAAGAACATCGACATTTGCCGAAAATTAGGTGTAACACTGGACATTTTCCAGAATAAATGGTAATATAAGAGTAGAGAAACTTTCTTATATAATGCGTTTATTATTTTAGCTTTTCTTCTGTTTTATTTAACATAATAATTGTATTATAAAGATATCGCCGCTTATCTTTAGAATAGGAAAGAACATATTGCACCATATCGGCTATCTTCATATTTTCATACAATAATTCGTTCAAATTTGAATAGTCTTTATTAAGCATATTCCTCCCAAGAATATAGTCTGTGGAAACATGAAAAAAATCTGCATATCTTTTAAGCATATCGTTAGGGGGAACTGATATTCCCTGTTCATAATGAGCAATTGTCGCTTCGCTAACATTAAAAGCTATGGCAAGCTGTTTTTGTGTAAGTCCAAAGTTCTTTCTTAAATCAGAAATGATAGAGCCAGTTATGTTAGCTGCATGATCCTTTTTCATTCTAGCACTCCTCTATTAACCTTTTTCTTAATTATACAAAATAATACAAAAAATTTGTCAAAACTGTTATGTTTTATGATAGTTTTCTTAATTTTTTACATTTTGCTATTATAAATAATACGGTGTTCTGTATTATTTATAAGAAAGGAGCATTACATGATCAAAATTGCTATATGTGATGATAACGTTGTTTTTCTAAATGCTTTTAACCAAATAGTGGACAATTGTATGCGAAAATACACATCCGATTTTGATATTTCGACCGCTTCAAATGGTAATCTATTATTGACTAAGCACAAAAAATACGAATTTGATATTATCTTTCTTGATATTGATATGCCTAATTTATCAGGCTTCGACGTTGCCAGAATACTGCGTGATGACTTTTCAAGGTGTTTTATCATTTTTATAACCAACCATTCCGAGCTTGTTTATGAAAGCCTTGACTTTCAGCCATTTAATTTTATAAGGAAAAACTGCGGCATTCCGATTGAAGAAAGTGTTGATAAAATAATATGCAAGCTGATGCGTCACATGAAGCAAAACAAAAAAATCGTTCTAGAAGATGAAATATCTGGAAGAAGCGCTGTTTACATTAAGGATATACTTTATATAGAAAGTGATAAGCATTATGTATTATATCATGTTCTGAAAAAAGAATTACCTATAAAAATGCGTGGCAATATCAGCGACCTATTGGAAAAATATTCGACATATTTCTTTGTTAGGATACATAAGCGATATCTTGTAAATCTAAGATTTTTATCCAATATTGATAATAAAAATTACGAAATCACGATAGGCGAAATCAATAAGCGTTTACCGATGAGCAGGAATTACAAACACGAAGTCGATGAAAAATATACTATGTTTTTGAGGGCGATGATATGAATAGAGTATTATGGATAGTATTTGAAATATTTATCAATATATTTCAAGGATTTGCTTTTTGCTTTTACTCATACAAGTATTTAAGCAATAAAGGAGATAAGGGCTTCATTAAAAGTTCTGGTGTTCTGTTTAGCTTTTTATTGGCATCTGTAATAACTTTTTTCAATTATGTGACATTTTTCGAGCATCTATGGGCACTTCTATACTGTGCTGTATTGTTTATTTATACGTTACTAAAACTTAACGGTACAATTTTAGAAAAAATCATGGCATCTGTATTACCAATATTAGTAATTATCATATCATCTGCATTTATTTCAAACTTTTATGCTGTACTATTTGGATTATCACTTGAAGAAATACTATCTCAAAATAGCTGGCCTCGTTTTATCGCAATAATATCAACTCAGGTTATGATAGTTTATTTATCATTGATATCGTTAAAAATACTGAAGAAGAATGGCCGTAACCGGTTGAATCGCAGAGAGAGCATTCTGATTTTCAGCGTTTTATTGATAAGTATTATTATTTCCACATTCTTGAATTTAATATCCTTACAGATTCATTCCATAGATGAAAGATATTTTATTGTATTATCCTTTTTAGGAATCGTAATAATCAATATACTTGTATTTTATATTGTAGTGGATCTGAGTAAAATGAATACAGCTATTCGTGAGAATGAAGTATTGAAACTAAAGCAGGAATACAGTCAGCAATATATAACAAGTGCCAATTCACAGTATGAAGTCATAAAGAAACTTCGCCATGATTTCAAAAATAATATGGCTGTAGTTAATGAACTTATTCAGCAGAAAAACAATGAAAAAGCCCTTGAATACACGAAAGAATACCTTGATGAATTATCAGAAACAGAGCCGCTTATCAAAACTAACAATGATATAGTCAATGCAATTATAAATTCAAAGCTGTCTGCTGCAAAGACATATGGCATCAATGTAATATGTATGTGTGTGACGGATTTTTCTGATATTAATGACGTAGATCTCTGTAGTTTGCTATCCAATATACTGGACAACGCTATAACTGCCTGCAAGAATTGTCAAATAGACAGTAAGAGAATATTCATCAATATTATTTCAGACGAATATAAATATGTTTTCTGCGTAAAAAATTCTATCCCTGAATCAGTTTTACAGCATAATCCTGATCTGATAACCACTAAAAGTGATAAAGATAATCATGGAATGGGAGTAAAAATTATTCGTTCTATAGCCGCAAAGTACGATGGAAAGGTCGATTATTATGAAGAAGACAAAGAGTTTTGCTGTAGTGTCATATTAAAAAGGAAACTATGATCTTTTGAGCTTTTGGTGCCACTTTTTTTCACCTTCTGCCAAATCACTTGATTATTTTTCCTAAATTAGCTACTATGTAAACATACTAAAACATTGGAGCTGATTTTTATGATAAGGCCATTAAGCGCTTTGATAGTATCATATCTTGTGAATATGGGTGCTATCACAAACTCTAATGATGATAAAGAATATTATCAATATGGCGTTGAAATAACAATATCATCTTTTCTGAATATCTTTCTCATATTATGCTTAGGTACTGCTTTACATAAAATAAATTATGCGATAGTATTCTTAGCTGTTTTTATAAGCCTAAGGCACTTAACAGGCGGTTTTCACGCAAGTACATACTTCAAATGCAATCTATCAATGTGTATTGTATTTATTCTTGATATATTCAGCAATGAAATTATACATAGCTATTTTATAGCACTTACTTTTATAGTTCACATATTGCTATCATCCTTAGTTATACTGGTGTACTGCCCTGTTGAAAATAAAAATAAACCGATTCCTGATGAATGTGTATGGAAATACAAAATATCTGCTTTGATATTATCTCATACATTTTCCATTATTGGATGGATTTTATTCAGGAACAATATTGATATAGGTTTATTTATAATTATGACTATTATATATATTCATATATTAGTAGTAGTATCTAAGTTAATACGAGAGGAGGAAAAACATGAAAGCAAATAAGAAGGCTACAACTACAGCAGTAGTAATCAAAAATGTTGCTGACAAGATGGCAAAGATTTCTTGTAATTCTGCATCTGTTTGGGGAATGTATCAGCCTAAACAGCCAAAGAAAGTAAAATGACATTCCGATAACAGGCTATTGCGATCGCAATAGCCTGTTCGGATTTATAATCCATGCTCGATATCCACCTTCACACCAAGTTCCTGTTTCTTTCTGCGTATAGCCTGTTTAAGCTTCTTATCAACTTTTGACTGAAGCTGTCGCTGTTCTTTGCTGTAGTCATCATACAGCAAAAAGCTCATACTGACGAGAAGTCCATGAACAGCATCGGAATATATCTGCAAGTTATCTTCCGGCGGAGAGAGGTTGACTGTATCTGAAATGATCTCGCTGTTTTCTTCCACGATCAACTCAGGATGAATTTCGTTCGCTGCCTGAATTATCATATTTTTCACCGATCTGAAATGTTCGTTATCAACCATTGACGGTAATTCAACTTTTGCGGAAGAATAAAAATCATGCTTTGCCTGTTCCATATCACACCATAGCTTGTACATTTTCTGTATGGAATCATTCTGTGAAAGCCTGAAAAATATTTCATCGACCGTTTTCTTTACATCCTTTTTCAGATAGCCGTAAACCTTTTTTCCTTTTGTATTCCGTAATTGTCCGTGAAGCTTTTTTATAAGTTCAATAACATCTGTATCTGAATCACTTCCGTTTGAAATATCTTCTTTAAGCTTTTCCATAAGCTCTGCACTTCCTTTTTTAAGAAGGTCACGCACATCAGTTTGCTGCTGGTAAAGATGTTTCAGTTCATCAGTGTAGATATCATTCATAAATCCGCTTCGTATTTTTTCACATCCCTGCTTAGTTAAAAATCCCTCACGCTCATTTGTTGAATACACAACAATGTGAACGTGGGGATTTGTTTCTTTATCATGAAATGCGGCATACCATTTAAGATTTTCCATTTTTATTTTCGATTGCTTTGCGATGTTTGGTATCTGTCTTTTCACAAGTTCCCGCCATGCTGTCAGATCTTCGTATCCCATTTTCTGCGCATCATCTCTGCGCAGTGATACAACATGAGTCCACACATTTCCTTTATGCTCTGAAATTTCTTTTGCTGTTTTTTCAAGATCGATCGGCTCGTCAGTCTGCGAAAATAATCCGTGAGATCCGAACTTTACAGCGCCGGGACGATTTGCAAGATAGCCCACATAGTTTTTCTTGTTTGCCGCAATATCAGCGTGGAGTCTGATAGTTTCCGAAACAAATTCAGAAGCATTTTTCTGAGTAGAACCGTTCTTGTATTTTTCATATGCGATACTTTTTTCACTTTCGGGAAAATCTTTCAGCAAAGACAAAATAAGCTCCTGCTGTTTTTGCGTAGCAGGAGCTGTTCCGTTATTCTCTTTCACTGTTGCCGCTCCCTCACGGGAAGCGATGTATTTTACATAGTTCGATATTTTTTTACTGCCGCCTTTAAGGTAACGGCTGACCACAACTAACCTCGGCATTGTTTACTCCCTCTGTATTTCAACTGCATCTTCATAGCTGATAATACCGTTTATTTTTCTCACTTCATTGACGCACATTGCCTGAAGCTGACGTATTGTTTCGTCGTCGATATCATTTACTGCCGCAAGAATATTTGAAATTTTTCCGAGCTCAACTGCGACCTTGAATATCAATCGTGACAATCTTTGCTCTGTTCCTTTTATCGTAGCTTTCACAGTTTCTGTTATCATGGGAGAGATATAACTGACTGATCTTTCTTCATCCAGATAACCGATGTAAAATGATATCGCTTTCTCGATGAACTCACTCTGCGATTTACAATTGTCATATTTGTAATGATTTTTCACATCTTCTTTTGTCTGCGGATAGATCCACAGCGGAAATTTTATTTTGTTGTCAAATGCCATTTTTATGCCTCCGACTCCTGAGTTTTTACCTGTAAACAGGCATCTGCGGAGATACGACTCCGAAATTACAAATCATCCTCATTTGCGACCCCGAAATGAAAAGTATGAATTTCCCCGATATGCGGTCGGCTTTGCCGTCCGCTGTGAACGCTGCGACTGCGCAGCTTTATCTTGCAATAGAATAGTTACTGCTCCGAAGGCGTTCTGCCCTCGGAGTTTTTGTTCTTACGTTCTCTGTGCACGGATCTGTTTTCGGTTGTCAGGTCTATGTATTCACGGACGTTCTGAGGCACGATCTTTGTGTAAAGCTGTTCTGTGTATTTATCGATCTCCGCCGTCAGTGTGGTATTCTTTTGTGCCAGATACATCTCCAGTGCTGATAGTTTTTCTGCGCTCATTGATAAAATTATTCTGTCTTTCATGACAATATCATCTCCGTTTCTTCATTAATTTCCTCATCTTCGGTCTGACTCTGATCTGAATATATCGAGGTGTACAGCTCCTGTCCCTGACCTGAGACCACTCCGTATGAAGTCATCATGCCGCCTTTGGCACTAAGAATACTGATACCGAATTCGCCCAGGTCCGCTGTTGAAAATACTTCTGTATCAAAGCCAACAGGAAGAGTGTTGTAAAGAAATATCTTTCCGAAAACACTTTCATCCATCGGATTGGGATCAAAATCAAATTCATCAGGCGGGCTGACCACATCCATAGTCCGGTCAATTCCGCTGACCTCTCCCATTTCCATTACTGCTTTCAGCTTTATGAATTCATCCTTGCTCAGTACGGAAAGCTTTTCTGCCAGCTTATTCAACTCGGAAATATCTGTTTGTGTTACGGTGTGGGGAGATATCATCGGCAATGCTGACTCCGCTTTTATGCATATCATCCTGTTGATAGCTGTGCCATGCCGCTGTTCAAATTCTATCAGTTCATCCTTGCTGCACGGCAGTATCAGCCACTCTGCTTTGTCTCTGTCGATCCTTCCGTCGCAGTCAGCCGCCAATTGCAGACGGAAAAAGCCTTTCACAGGTTCAGGAAGTTCTGTACATATGTCAGGAGCGATGAAGCCTTCAGGTTCAACATAATAGCCGTTGTACATATATCCCTCCCGGTTGTCATTTATCTCGGCTGCAACTTTTTCACTGTCCAGATAATCAATAATATCATGTGGGCAATCCTCAAATACAGGCAGCCAGTCATTGTCGAAAGCAAGCTCTGTCAGCTCGTCATCGTTGCAGCATACATAAGCTTCTATGCTGTCAAGCCCGTATGTCATTGCGAGAAGCTCTGAGATATCGGCCTTCGGATATTTCGTCATCAGCGCAAACATCTTTGCTTCCTCCGGTTCATTCATTTCATCGATCCGCTGCACCAGTAGATTCAGACGCAAAAGATCTTCACGGCTTTCTATCTGAAATTCATTGTTTACGCAGTCCCAACTGAACAGTTCACTTGCTTTATTATCAGCAGTATTAAAATAACTATCTGTTTTTCATTCAAAAATCACTTACAATATATTCTTTCTTTTGCTATTAATATATATATTAAACTGGTATATTCAATTACCCCTGTTGTCTCAGGCAACAGGGGGTGTTGTCCTGAACAACAGGGGTTAAGAATAAACCTAACGTAAAATCCATTCTGTTCAAGAAGATGTTTCTCCGCTGAGGCACTTAATTCCCGATCCGAAAGCTGAGACATCAGTTTCGTCATTTGGGCAGACTACACCCTTGTGCGTAGGATTTGTTTATGATACAACGGCGCTGCTGCATAGTCCTCTTTATGCGATGTTATACGCTCCCGACGGCGCTTGCTTCGGCTTCTGCGAGGATATGCTGTCTTTCCTGTCGGAGCCGCTGACGTGCCCGGAAACGGCTTCTCCGTTGGCGCTGGGGGGACTTATGTATAACCTTTCTGAAATCGTCTGTGCTGTCCTTATATATGCAAAAAGCCGATCATGTTCACAACAAGATCGGCTTTGAAATTATTTTGTTATCTTTTCAATTATACAGCTATGACTTTTGGTTTCAGTATCATAACTGATACCGACCAAAATGATATCGCCTGTATACTCGGATACTTTATCTGTATACTGTCTGCGCTTTATCTGCTCGATCGCAGTATCTGCGGACTTATCCCATTTAAGCTCTATGACCATAGCCGGCTTATCAGAAGTCTTTCGGGGGATAAAGACAAGATCTGCAAAACCTTTTCCTGTGGCGAGCTCCCTATGAATGATGTACTCCTTTCTTGCCGAATAATAGGCAAGTGAGATCACGCAGCTAAGCGATGTTTCATTATTGTATCCAATGACAGACGCATTCTCATCATGAGCCTTTTCTACCATTTTAGCGACCTTTTCTTCATCGCCATTTATCGTCGCTTCGATAAGTTCGTCAGATGAGCGTATCGCATTCATGACAGTTTCCCAGCCGCCATCCTCGATAGAATTGATGAACTCCTGCTGCACCTCGCTGTTGGGTATCCATACTTTTCCCATCATTGTATGTCAGGTAGCCGAGGTGTATCAGCAAGGTCAATACATCGTCGGCACTGTAAAAGGTGCTCATATCGTTCTGGAATTTACCGGTATTTACGCTTACCTTTTCTCCTGCGATCATGTCGATAACTTTTTCACGGAGTCCGTCAAAGTTCATCTGGATATAGACCTTTAACGCTTCGTATGTTTCGGTTGAAGTCCAGTAGCTGTCGAAATCGTGTCCCGTCATTGACATTACAACTGAGCGAGGATTATATATGGAGATTCCTTTCAGATTGTAACCGTCATACCACCGCTTAGTCTCATCAAAGGGCATATCATACTTCTTACAAAGCTCCTTGACCTCTGCTTCGGTAAATCCTGTAAATTCAGCGTATTCACGGGTATTGGTCATTGCGATCTCCGTGAACATATTCAGCGCTGAGTGCTTTCCGTATTTCTTTATCGGCAGTATTCCCGTCATGTATGCAAGAGCAATGTAGCTTTGACCTTTGAGTATTCGCCTTAGAAAGTCAAGGTATTCGCTCTGACCTTCCGTATTTCTTTTATATTCACGGAATACGCAGTCCCACTCATCGATAACAAAAATAAACGGTACTTTTTTCTCATGGAAAACATCTGCCAGAACCGACATCAGATCGTTCCAGTCAAAGCAGTTCACATCACCATTTTCTTGTTTTATCTCATATATAAGTCGCCTTGAAAGATAATCTATAGCTTCATTTATCGATTCCCTTGAATCAATAAAATCAAGCATATTTATATGAATAACATTGTATTTATTCAGATGCTTCTCAAAATTTGTATCAGATGCAATTTTGAAACCGCTGAACATTTCTTTAGAGTCACAGCCTCTGCTGTAATATGCTGCAAGCATATCTCCTGCCATAGACTTTCCGAATCTTCTTGGGCGGCTTATGCATATGTATTTATTATTAGTATGAATTATACTATTGGTTCTCTTGATCAGTTCTGTCTTGTCAACATATATCTCTGAATTCAACGCCTCCTGAAAATCCATATTATCAGGATTAAGATATATTCCCATTGCTGTGCCTCCTTTTCCGTTTATTATATTTATTATACCCTATATCATAGAAAAAATCAACTGCAAAAAAGAAAAACCGCTCATTAGTGAACGGTTTGAAAGCAGTATTATTTAGTTATCTTTTCAATTATACAGCTATGACTTTTGGTTTCAGTATCATAACTGATACCGACCAAAATGATATCTCCTGTATACTCGGATACTTTGTCTGTATACTGTCTGCGCTTTATCTGCTCGATTGCAGTATCTGCGGACTTATCCCATTTAAGCTCTATGACCATAGCCGGCTTATCAGAAGTCTTTCGGGGGATAAAGACAAGATCTGCAAAGCCTTTTCCTGTGGCGAGCTCCCTATGAATGATGTACTCCTTTCTTGCCGAATAATAGGCAAGCGATATCACGCAGCTAAGCGATGTTTCATTATTGTATCCAATGACAGACGCATTCTCATCATGAGCCTTTTCTACCATTTTAGCGACCTTTTCTTCATCGCCATTTATCGTCGCTTCGATAAGTTCGTCAGATGAGCGTATCGCATTCATGACAGTTTCCCAGCCGCCATCCTCTATAGAATTGATGAACTCCTGCTGCACCTCGCTGTTGGGTATCCATACTTTTCCCTCATTGTATGTCAGGTAGCCGAGGTGTATCAGCAAGGTCAATACATCGTCAGCACTGTAAAAGGTGCTCATATCGTTCTGGAATTTACCGGTATTTACGCTTACCTTTTCTCCTGCGATCATATCGATAACTTTTTCACGGAGTCCGTCAAAGTTCATCTGGATATAGACCTTTAACGCTTCGTATGTTTCGGTTGAAGTCCAGTAGCTGTCGAAGTCGTGTCCCGTCATTGACATTACAACTGAACGAGGATTATATATGGAGATTCCTTTCAGATTGTAGCCGTCATACCACCGCTTAGTCTCATCAAAGGGCATATCATACTTCTCACAAAGCTCCTTGACCTCTGCTTCGGTAAAGCCGGTATATTCAGCGTATTCACGGGTATTCGTCATTGCGATCTCCGTGAACATATTCAGCGCTGAGTGCTTTCCGTATTTCTTTATCGGCAGTATTCCTGTCATGTACGCAAGAGCGACATAACTCTGGTCTTTCAATATATCTCTTAAAAAATCAAGATACCTCTCCTGAGATCCCTTATCATTTTTCATCTCTCTGAATATGCAGTCCCATTCATCTATGACAAATACAAAAGGTATCTTATACTGAGCAAATGCCTTGTTCAAAACATTAAGCAGAGTCTTTCTTCTCGGCATATTAAGTTCGGGGAACTGTTCGGTTA
Organism: Ruminococcus flavefaciens FD-1; assembly: GCA_000174895.1. Lineage (GTDB taxonomy): Bacteria > Bacillota > Clostridia > Oscillospirales > Ruminococcaceae > Ruminococcus > Ruminococcus flavefaciens_A. The sequence goes on along the minus strand of ACOK01000096.1, from coordinate 996 downwards.
TCTCGTCGATAATATCCTCGGATATGAATTGTATCATTTCATCAATATTCTTGGCTTCTCCAAGGAATCTCACCATATTTAGATGAATAACATTGTATTTATTCAGATGCTTCTCAAAATTCGCATCAGATGCAATTTTGAAACCGCTGAACATTTCTTTAGAGTCACAGCCTCTGCTGTAATATGCTGCAAGCATATCTCCTGCCATAGACTTTCCAAATCTTCTGGGACGGCTTACGCATATGTATTTATTTTTAGTTTGAATTATACTATTGGTTCTCTTGATCAGTTCTGTCTTGTCAACATATATCTCTGAATTCAACGCCTCCTGGAAATCCATATTATCAGGATTAAGGTATATTCCCATTGCTGTGCCTCCTTCTGTTACTGTTTATTATATTATAACTTATATTGCCCGAAAAAGCAACTGTTGAAAATAAAAACCGCTCAGTTATTCTGAACGGTTTTAAGAGCTTGTGATCGGATTTGAACCGACGGCCTATTGATTACGAATCAATTGCGCTACCAGCTGCGCCACACAAGCATATTTATTATAATGTAAGGTTTGTATGTCCGACTATTTTGGATGTCTCTTTATCGACAACCCACGACCTGCTCATTACGAATGAGCTGCACTACCAACTGTGCTACACAAGCATATTAAATTTTTGAATTTTGTAAGGGTGCTGCACGGTTGTCGCTTTATTTTCAGTCCGAGACCTGCTCATTGTCGGTCAGAAATAAGTCGCACTGCTTCGCTTTCGCTCCCATTGCTCCATATTTCTTTCCTTCACAGGCTCCCTTCCTCTGCCGCCGGCAGCGGTCGTCTGCTCAGCAAATTCGCTGCACTACCAACTGTGCTACACAAGCAAATATTAAAATTTATAAGACGCTCTGAACATTACAGATGCGCTGCCCATGATGGATAAAGCCCACAGACTATCATTAATTATACATCAGAAATCGCAAAATGTCAAGGGGAAAAATCGCTTCCGC